>CAYPSV010000007.1:0-78705 GCA_964413605.1 uncultured Candidatus Bathyarchaeia archaeon
TCCATTTTTCAATTCTTTTAGCTTCAGCAAGTGGATCAGTTATTTTTATAACTTTAGGAAATAGCTTGGCTTCTATTTTGTTTAGTCGCTCTTCATACTGATTTTTGATTGCGTCTATTTCTATTTGATGTTGTTTCCTTAAAGTTTCAATAACTTTTCCTGTTTCTGTTGGTGTCGGCTCTTCAAGTCTCAAAAAGGGCATTGCTTTTTCTGCATAGAGTTCTCGATAGAATTCTGGGTCTTGCGGTTTATAATTTTCATCTGAGCCTCTAACAGTATGACCCATTAGATAATTTACGTTTTCAAAACCCATTTGGTTAGCGTATTTTCTGAAGAATTTCCTGAGATTGTAGAGTCTTAGCTCACTGGGTTTATTTTTGCGAATTTCAAAATTTAATGCTCCGCATTCTTCGAGTTTTCTTACCGCAAATCTAAAATGGTGACTCATAGCCTTGTCATCGATAGGTTTGTTTGGGTCGTCATGTGCGCAGAACAAAAAGCTATTAGGATTAAGGTTTGTTCTTGTTGCTAAATACTGTTTTAGATATTTGGTTGAGTCTTGACCTACAAATGTTACATAACTTCCGAATTTGCCTTTTGCGATCTCTTGAGGGATATCGATTTTGCAAGGAATTTTGTCTAAACTTTCAATATTTTTTAGTCTAAGTTGTCTTATGGTGTAGGGTCTAAGTCCACTTTGAGCCATAAATGCAAAGAAGGCTTTTTCTCTAACCTTCGAGACAACCATAATTTGAACTATTTCCTCTTTTGTAATGTCTCGATTGTGATAGATTGTGCCATTCATTGCTTGTGGAATATGCCCTAAGGGTAAATCATTATACTTGAAAAAGCTCTTTACAGCGCCAACCATTACTTTAATACTATGGTTTGTTATCGGTTCCCTGCCGTCATCAGGGTTTGAAAGATAATTCATCCAAGACCGTATTAATCCAGCATACTTTCTTCTAAAAATCCTGTCGTTAGATGACTCATAATCGGCTATTATTTTTTCGGCGGTTGTTTCGATATAGACGGTAAATTTTCCCCAAACTCTTTTATATTGTTCCTCAGTAGCTTTTGATTGGCTGTGTGATATTGCTACTGAACTTAACCAATTCCCAACTACATCGATTTTCATTAGGTAGCACTCCGCTTATTAAGAAAATAACCTTCTCATTATTAAATATGTTCATAAAAGGTGGCAAAATAAACCACCTTTATAGATTAAGGTTTTAGCTAATTATTCAGCGGTGGAACAGTGTACAAAAACGTTGGAATAGTGGCACGATACGACAAAAAACCAGCCCTAAAGCTCACGGAAGACCTTGCAGAGCACCTCAAACGCAAGGAGTTGAAAGTCTACATCGAAGACACACTCAAAGGCAAGGTCGCACACAATAGAAGCTTTGTTCCACTTTCTAAAATGAACACTGACTTTATAATAACGATCGGTGGCGACGGAACAATATTGCGCACCTCAATATCGGTGCCAAAACCTGAACCACCAATTTTAGCTATCAACATGGGTGTACGGGGATTTCTAACCGAAGTCGAACCAAAGAACGCTTGTGAAGCGGTAGAAAAAATTCTCAAGGGCGATTTCAGGATAGAAAAATGCACTAAACTATCTGTTTCAATCGGTGACGAAGCCCTTCCTGACAGCTTAAATGACGTGGTTATTTCTGCGGGAGAACCCTCAAAGATATTTTACGCCCAGATATGCAAAAACGGCAAACCAATCCTAAGATGCCAAGCCGACGGCTTAATTATGGCGACCCAGACAGGTTCAACTGGATATTCCCTTTCCGCGGGCGGTCCAGTTTTGGATCGAGAAGTCGACGCCTTTGTGCTAACGCCAATTTGTTCTTTGACAACAGTAGGGTCCTTAGTTTTTCCAACAGAGACTAATGTCACCTTTAACATAATTAGACCAAAAGAAACACTAGTTTTAATCGATGGAAACTACCGTAGACTAATTAACTCCCAAAAAATGGCCATTAATGTGACAAAATCTAAAAACGTGACCTCATTTATCCGTTTTGAAAGTGACTTTTACGACAGGCTTCGCAATAGATTGCTTTTTAAGGGAACAGAATGAAAACTGAACCAAACTCTAAGAATAATCGCGTGATTGTTTTAGATACTTCGGCTTTTTTGGCTGGGTTTGACCCCTTTTCATTTTGGGGAGAGTTTGTGACTGTACCCAAGGTTGAAGAGGAAATTCTAAGAAATTCGATTGTAAAAACGCGTTTTGAAACAGCCATCGAAAGCGGTAAACTAAAAGTTCAGTTACCTTCGGAAGAGTTCTCCCAAAAAGTTGAATCGGTTGCATGTAAAGTTGGGGATTCGTTTAAGCTATCTGAAACGGATATGCAGCTTTTAGCGTTGGCTATGCAGTTAAACACAGAAGGCGCCATCCCTCAAGTTGTGACAGATGATTATTCAATCCAGAACGTGGTTAAGCAGATGAATATAGAGTTTGTAGCTCTCACAACATTTGGCATTAAACGTGTCTTAGAGTGGATTAGGTATTGCCCCGCATGTTACAAAGAATATCCTGCGAGCACTAAATCGAAAGAATGCATAGTTTGCGGCACTGAATTGAAAAGAAAAACTCGCAAGCAAATCAAAAGATAGACAGCTTAATTGTTTAGAATAGCAGTAGAAGCAAGAGCAGAATCAAACTTTCTAATCCAAATATTGGAATAGCCAGTTGCTTTGCTTTGGCAATTGATTTGTCGACAAGTGTAGAAATTGAGTTCAGATGCTCCTTGCCTATCACCCTTACTTGCGGTACAGTGAAACTTTTGCAGCCCACTTTAGCTTCTTCAAAGTTGGCCTTCGCCTTCTTGGCGGCCTCATCAATATATCCAAGCAGAACTTCTTGATTTATCACTTCGCCAATGGGATAATAACCACGTCGCCCAGTTACCAAAGCGCTAACTGAATGAGTGTCTGTTGTGAAAACTTCACTTTGGTCAAAGCCCAAAGAAAACAAATGATCAAGAACTTTCTCACGTAAACCCGAAACCATGTTATTACCATCGATTACTACATAAACGGTTTTCTGCTTACCTACTTCAAAGGCTATTGCGGTAATTCCACCTGCACCCATACCCTGCTTTAAAGTGAATTCGTTAGCGTAAACAGTTGCCGAGCCAACCATAAAAGGTGACGTTGGAAGTGACGCTACTTTTTGGAGACATTTAGATGCTGCAACTTGCAAGGCAGCAATGTTTTCTTCTGTATCAATTATGTCGTTTAAGCTATTGTGTGCGTTAACTACAATTGCGTGTTTTAATCCATATTTTTTTGCCTCTTCACTAACTATTTGACCTAATTCTTGAGGCAAATCTTCTGTCGTTTTAGGTGCAAGTGAAAAAGAAACAAATACAGTGTCCCCAAAAATCTGGCAGATTGCGTTTGCGACCCCTTCTTGAACTCTCACTGATGGCGAAGCCAAAGCGTTTGTTGGTGAAAATTTCGCTGAAGCAATGACCTGAGAAATAATTTTGTAATTCTGTGTTTGAGAAGCCAAATCAAGTTCATGGCCGAGAATCCCTAAAGGCACACATGCGTCGCAGTTGAACTCTTCTTCGAAGCAATGTTTTAAAGTCGACGGGAGAAGGCTGCTTCCGATGTTCTTGAAAGGACCAGGGTGAACCAAAGGAAGAATAATGGCGGACTTAGGTTTGGATGAATCAAACTTGAGAAGAGACACTTCAATGTTTGTGTCTTCTCCCATTTCTTCAAGAAATTTTTCGAGAGGTTGGTTTAGGTCTGTGACCCAGTTGAGTAAAAAAGCCTTAAACAAAGGCAGTGCAGGCAAAGAATACTTGCTTTTCCCCAGTCGCTCTATTGAATTCAGGATCAAATAAACGGCGGTGTAGGATATTATGGGAGCTAATACTATGAAAAGAAAAACTTGAAGAAATAAAGCAGAGGGCATACTTATCCAAAAAACAAGAAAAACCAAAATGGAAAGCGTTGGCTGAAGAAAAATTGAAACCAGCTGGCGCCATTTTGCTGCATTGGATGTTGCAGTGAATACAAGAACTCTGAGAGTTAAAACCGCCGCATATCCCAAGAGGGAAAATTTGATCCAAACCAACCAGCCGAACCATAGGCTTAACCCGCCTCCCAAAGATAGGAGCAAAAACCAAAAAAGCCAGCCAACTAAGGAGAGTACAAGAGTTCGTCTCATTGTAAAAATTGGATCCCGGTTCAAAACAAGTTGGCTGACTGCTGAATCTGCTAAAAGAGTAACAACGAAAAGGGAAAACCCAAGCAAAAGACTTATGATGGATGGGAAGAATACAAGAGCAACAACACTTACCCCCGCAACACAAATAACACCAACAGCTAAAAGCGCTTTTTTTAATGAGGGCAATGAGAACATAGAGGAATAGTGTTTCTTAGCGCTGTCCAAAGATGTGTTTAGGGAACGTGCGTTCTCCATTCTTCCACCTTAAATTCGTCTTTTAAGGAAGAGGCCTTAACTATTAAATTTTAGCTAGATTAGAGTACGATTGCTGCACATTAAAGACATCTTTTTCTATAACACAAAACAGGCAAGGTAACTATTTATCATGAAAATATCAAAAGGCAAGGTCCTCAAAGCGTCTTTAGTCTTCCTGACTGAAGAAAGCAACATACAGCGACAGGGGAACTGTTTTATCTCTAGATGCACAATCATATTAATTTGCTAGGCTTATGCCAGACCTAAATTTGCCTCCATCGATATTTCACATGTTGGAACGAAATGTGGGCAAAAAAATTAGAGTTATTTTAGATCCCGCTTACGGTTTTGAAGGTACATTAGCTGCAGTTACGCATGAGCCTTCTGGAATATGGTTATCTGATGCTGAAGCAATCGTTCTTCGATCAACCATAGCTCAGCCTATTCCTCAGATTGCTAGTCGAGAAGAAAGAAGCGAACTATTTCTACACTTAAATTCGGTTCAGAGAATAGAAGTCTTGCACACCGCAGCGCCAAGACGTTAATAAAGAATTAACCTCCAAAGAAGATTTTAGCTAAAACAGAGACAACTATCAACGAGACAGAAAGAACCACAAGTAGCTCAGGCCTAATTTTTACGCCTTCAGTTTCTTCCTCGAAGAAACGCAACAATCCTGCACTAGCAGCAGGCATCGGCCCTGTCTCTTTCTTTTTGCGTCGACTCACTTTACATCCCTATACAGATTATTTTGATACATGCCTAATATTGCTTGCACTAATTAATCTTGCGCCGACATACCAAATAAACCCAAAATACTCACTAAAGGGGCATTTTTCTGTTTTGGAAGTCAACAGGTCTACTTTAACAGTGTCGGTATACAAAAACATCAGTCAAATAAGAATAAGCCTAAACAGTTTTAAACTTTATAACGCCCAAGAAATTAACCCTAAACAGTGAATTTGAATGCAAATCCGAGAATTTCAAGAAATGATGAAACAACTATACTTAAAAAGAGACTCTAAGAGAGGAGTAGAAGGCACATTTAATTGGCTTGTTGACGAAGTTGCAGAATTGGGTGAAGAACTCAAAGGGTGTAACCGTGAAGCAACAGAAAAAGAGTTTGCAGACGTCATCGCCTGGCTTGCATCCCTTGCCAACATTAATGGGAATTGACTTGGAAAAAGCGACCGTTGACAAGTACAACTATAAATGTCCAAAATGCCAAAGCTTACCATGCTCCTGCACTTTTTAACTTAGACGTTTCTGACCATAACCAGACGAAAGCCAAACATACCGCCTTCTGCCTTTCCGTTCCACTGTACCTTCGTTTTTTAAAAGGTGAAGATGGTATAATACAATTCTATAGGTTAAAGCACTTTTTTGGGCAATATTGATTGCACTAGACCCTTGTTCATCCAGCAACAGGAGGATTTTGCTTCGGGCAGCAATTCCACTCTTTACGTTTCTTATGTTCTTAAGGTAGGCGTTGGGATGGCATGTTTGCTTAATTTTTACTCACCGATAGAGAAGATGCTGCTTGGCTTGAAAAGCTTTAGCTACTTAAAGTCAAAAAGGGTTGATTGTTTGGGTTTCTTATTATCAAACATAGCTGCAATCTCTTCTTTAATCAAATCCATTCGTTGCGTGTAATACTTGGGTAAACCATATTTATCAACAAGTTGCTGGGCAGCAACAAGATACTTCTCGATGCCTCCACGATATACCGTAAGCGTTAAGTTTCCACCACAAAAGGGACATTTTCCTTTAAGGGGTAAACGACGAAATTTCTTGTTACATGATTTGCAGCGAAATCCCTGTGTTGAAAAGGCTCGCATGTTACCGGCAATATCACGCATGAAATGTGTATTAAGAACTTTAAGAGCAACACGCCTAGCATCAACCGCGTCGATTTTTTCTCCTAACTCCAACTGCATATCAAGCTTGTCAATCATCGATTTGAATTCCTTGTAGGAACTGTTGGCGTTTCCCAAATTGATGTTGGTACATGGCGTGGTATATTGAAAGCCTTCAAACTGTGCTTCAGTACCTAATCGGTGGCCGATAACATCCATAAGGGCGCTAGCTGGTCGAGCATCGTACCTTTCCAAAGTCTTGTTGTAGAACTCGATTGGATAGCTAGAGCTAACGTCAAAGTCGTGAGCTTGTCGTTGTACTTCCTTAGTGTTTACGAAAGGAATGAGCAAGATTGGGGCATCCATGATTCCACCAATTTGAGCTGGAAGATAGACCCTAGAAAAGTTGATGAGGGTATCAAGACCAAGCATTATTGCATCTTCATCACCATCACAATCTCTGCGTTTGGCTGAATGCCAAACTGGGTGAGCATAGATGACATTACGATCAGTAAATCCAACCACTCGACCTAAGATACAAGCACAGGTATGAGGCGCTAGCCCGAAAATAAGTTGCCCAACCATTTCCGACGCATTTTTTACATTGTAGAATGCTGGTTGCTTGTAAACCCGAGTCAAAAGATCATCGATGAAGTTAGCTATCTGAACAAAATATTCGCCTGCCCGCCAAGGTATCACGACATCTTGTATCTTTAATTCACAAATTTGAATAGGATCAGTTAAGGGCAATCCATTAATATCTGACAAATAGCCCATTTGATGCATTTTTTCTATAGAGACGCCAATCTCGCCTGGTGAAATATGAGTTAAAGGCGCGTTGGTTGCGTCAAAACGTATAGTTCCATCCTTATAGACGGATAGACCATGCTTTGCCCTTAGGATCCCCTTTTCGATAATTTCCGGAGTCTTATCCTGGTTAGTTAAGCCCTTAACACCACGCAACATCTTGGGAGGCTGACAGCCGAGAACGGTTGCGGCGTTATCGACTATTTCTTTAAAGTTTACAGGTTGCTTATGATACATGACGCCGTCGGTTTTGCATATTGGACACCCTGCATCTTTTACGCTTCTGCCGCAACGCGGGCAACTCTTCTCTGGCACTGTTTCGCAGTTACAGTTTGGGCAATGAATCTTTAAGCTGTAAGTTTTGCAGGTTGGGCATTTACGTTTAGCTAAGTCAACAAACACTGGTCCTTGCCGAGCAGCTTCCATCAAATCCCTGTGGGAACCGCCCTTCAAACCGACTGGAAAAAGAACGTGAACTAGGGGTTTCATTTCGCGGTGTTTTGCTTTTTCAGGTCTGCCCATGCGTCCGCCCACGTAAGTTGGTGCTTTATCCTTGATTGGAACATCCGATAATAGATTTAGTGCCTCTAAAACCGAAGCTGCCGGCAAAGATTGCGACAGCCGTGATGTACCAAAACCAAGAGTAAACCCAAAGGCAGCAGCATCTTCACCGTACAACACCACTTTTCCATCTACGATTCTATGTGGAGCTAAAATTTTTCGGAGCGCCTTGACTACTTCGTTATTATCGGGACCAGTTATTTTGGACGCAACGCCATTTTCAACGATGACATCGCAGCAAGCCAGCCACTTTTGTAGCACTTCAACTTCCTGAGGACCGGTTAAACTTGTCCAGAAGAATGTGCAGTTAGGAGCTAGTGGAACCCCTAAATTTTGACTAAGAACAATCGCTTCTTTTACAGTTGGCTTGTTTTGGAAGGGATCAAATATGAAAGCCTCCAACGTCTCTATAGATAAAGTAGACAAATCTGCAGCTATTTTAATGTCATCGTTAAATTTTGAGTGAATAGCGTTCTTGAGGTCTTTTGCCCACCATTCTTCAACATAACCAGACGGTTGAAGCGTTTTGTTGCAATAGAGGAAATCTCCAAAATCTATGAGTATGTCCCCTAAGAAGAGTATTTTTTGAATTTTACCTTTAACTTCTGGATAATTTTGAAGTGATACCCGAACCACAGAACCATCTTTGAGCAAAACCACGGGCTTCTCGATGCTATCTACAGGCATCGTAACCCCGCCTTTACCGGGCAGTTCCAAACGCATTTGTGTACCAGCAGCAAGAAACCTTTCAACTACCAACATTGTTGCAGGATGAATACCTACAGCCGAGAGCCCAGTGTTTCTTGACCTACCATATCTCAGTCTGAAACCACCGCGAGTAGATGGAAAAGCAAAAATTGGCCGACCTGCAATAACATCATCCATAAACCCTCCGGATTTTTTTTCAGATTTCTTCTTGAAATTTTTTAGCCATTCCCAACCTTGAAAACCTAACTTTTCAATGATTACGTACACTTTCTGGGCACGCCCAACAATTCCGTCGTTGACAACTCTTAGAGCGCCTCCCCTAACACGGTTTGTTTCAACCCTCTCCAAGTTTCTGTAGGAGGAAACTTCAACCGGGTCTGATTCAGTACCTGTACATTCAACCGGAATTAGGTTAAGCGCTTTTCTCAGCTCCTCATCCGGAATGTGATATTGAAATCGTCCAACTGAGCGTTCGTACAGACGCAGCTCCTCAATAAAGCGGGAGACTTCTTCCTCGGTGGGCTTATATTTATCAAGATTAAGTTCACGTCGCACATAATCCCCCACGACTAGTGTTAAGGCTTGGTCAGTGCCTCCTGCTGAACGAATAGGACCGGCGAAATATACTGCTAGGTAACGAGTTCTGTCAGCGTTTGTTTTTACTTTTACTTGAGCGATACCTTGAATGGGTGCTGCAGTTAAGCCTTCAGTAAAAATTGCAAGTGCAGTTCTAATCGCTTGTTCAGCTAATTGTTCTTGCCCTTGCTCGCCTTGAGCGAATTTGCCTTGAGCAATTTCTTGTGCAACCTTAAAAGCAACTTCTTCACGGGGCATCTTCGAACTATGTTCGCGGATGCTAAGAGCGACGTGTCTTGGTCCAACTAAACCCTCGACTAAGTCTGCAATGTCTTGAGCGCGTATACACTCAGTTCTTAGGGCAGGATCAAGTCCTTTGGATCGAGTGCTGTCGCTAATGGTGTACAATTCCTTTAGCAGTTCATCTAATGTGTCTACATAATTTTTATAGCCGTTGCTAATGTTCAAATCTACAGCACACCTGCAGGAATAATAATGAATAGGTTATTTTGGCTTTCTAAACTATCCTGAAAAATTCAGCCTTGACTTTATTATCGAGCCTGAGTTTTCTTTGCACCTTTAATTGCGTTTACCATTTCTGCAATTCTTTGCATCGCATCACTGGATTCCGTTACGTTTCCTGTTACAATTACGTCGGCGCCTGAGGACGCTGCTGCTAAAGCTTGTCCTTTGGTCCGTATCCCTCCACCGACGATAAGAGGAACATCAATCAAATGTTTAACTGCTCTAATCATTTCTGTCGGCACGGGAATAGCAGTACCTGAGCCCCCTTCTAGGTAGATGAACCGCATACCAAGATATTGCCCAGCCAAAGCATGTGCGGCTGCAAGCTCAGGCTTGTTATAAGGAACTGAGATTGCTTTTCCTACTACGCCAGCTGCTCCTCCGTCACCTACAATAATATATCCCATCGAAATTGGCTCCACACCGTATTTTTTGACTATTGGAGCACCAAGAATTTGAGCTCCTATGAGGAAATATGGGTCAACTGAATTTAGTAGGGACATGAACCAAATAGCGTCAGCGTGACAACTAATACCTGTGACGTTGTTAGGGAAGAGTATAGCAGGGATGTCTATTTTGGATTTTATTGCTTTAACTACATCATCAAGGTGGCTTTGTGAGGAAAATGTTGATCCTCCAATCATTATTGCCGTTGTTCCACTGTTCTTGGAGTTTTCAGAAATGGTAGCGGCACCTTCTGCTGTAACTTTTTCTGGGTCAATAAGGGTTATGTGGATTGAGCCATCTTTCTTAATTTTTTCAATCAAGTACTTTTCTATATGCCCTACCATGGCAGTAATATCCTTCAATTACTCTTCTTTAGAGTTTGTTACAGGTGTCCTTTTTTGTGATCCGTAGATTCTATCGGTCAGCATACAGTAAACGTCAACTTCACCTTGAGCTTGTTTAATTTGAAATTCTTCCTGAAGCCCGCAACTGCTGCATTGCGCAATTGAACGACCGCCATCTTCTCTATTTATCTCCACGCGCACGGTTTCTTTTCCGCATGTAGGGCAAGAGAAGAATTTAGGTAAGCGTTTCTTTGGAATGTGAACAACTTTTTTCCTTCTTCGCCCCATCTTTTAACCTTCTTCATCTTCCGATAATGGTCATTAAATATTTACGCTTGTTCTTAAATACTTGCCTACAAACTTTGACAGTGAGGCTGCGTAAAACGTGAAGTTAACGCCCAATGTACTAGACATGGATTTTTCAACGGTAGAAAAAAGAGTCTGCCGTTTCATCAAAGAATACGTGGAAAAAGCAGGTGCTCAAGGCATCGTTTTGGGACTTAGCGGTGGAGTGGATAGTGCAACTGCAGCCGCACTCTGCAGCAAAGCCATAGGCGGAAAAAATGTTCTAGCACTTATGCTTCCGGAGAAAGAGACCTGTAAACGCAAAGATATAGAAGACGCCCAAACAATTGCCGATCAATTCCAATTACAAACTCAAACCATCGACATGACAGATGTCCTGAAAAGCTTCTATCAGAGAATCCCTGCGTTTGACCCTGTTGACCGTCTTTGCAAAGGAAATATCAAAGCAAGAACAAGGATGATTTTACTATACTACTATGCTAATAAACAAAACCGCATAGTCTGTGGAACCTCTGATAAGTCGGAGACCATGATGGGCTACTTTACTAAGTGGGGAGACGCCGCAGCCGATATAGCCCCAATAATCGACCTCTACAAGCTGCAGGTAAGAAAGCTAGCTTGTCATCTTGGAATCTCAGAAGAACTTGCATTAAAACCCTCAACACCAGCACTTTGGCCAAACCAGCTAGCCGAGTCAGAGCTTGAAATCAATTACGAAACACTTGACCTTATTCTGTATGGACTCGAACGATTTATGAAGAGTAAAGAAATTGCTAACCAACTTGATCTCGATCTCACAATCGTTGACAAAATCAAAAAACGTTGGATATCAAACGAACACAAAAGACGAATGCCTCTTCCTGCGAAGCTAGGCTTTCGAACGGTGGGAAATGATTTTAGGCTCCCTAGACACACCTACTAGAGATGACTCTGATGAAAGATAAAATCAAACTTGCTCTCTGTCAAATAAGCAGCAAAAGAGAAAACAAAGCAGCTAATCTGCAGAAAATCGAGGAGCTAACAAAAAGAGCTAAGCAAAAAGGAGCAGCCCTGGCGATCTTCCCTGAAATGTCATTAACGGGATACGTGCTTCACGATCAAGTCTACGAATTAGCGGAGCAAATTACAGGATCATCAGTCCAACAGATTGAGAATTTAGCAAAGAAAACAAAGATGCACATAATTTTTGGGATGCCTGAGCTATGCGAGAATACCAAAGCGACCATCTACAACACCAGCGTTATAATTGGCCCCAGAGGTTTAATCGGCAAATATCGCAAAATGTACCTTCCGACCCATAGCGTGTTTGAAGAAAAGAGGTATTTCCGTATTGGTCATGAACCAGCTGTCTTCCAAACCGACTTGGGCAATATCGGGTTAACGATTTGCTACGATGTTTTCTTTCCAGAAGTGTTTCGGCTATCCCGTTTGAAGGGCGCGCAACTCTTAGTTTGTATTTCGGCATCACCGGCAGTGCGCAGAAGCTACTTTGAAATACTAACCGCCGCCAGAGCACTCGAGAATACGGCTTACCTTGCCTACGTTAACCTATCTGGCGTGGAAGACGGATTGCAATTCTGGGGGGGAAGTCGTCTTATAAGCCCAACAGGGGATGTATTGGCAAAGGGAAGGTATGATGAGGAAGACTTTGTTCTCTGCGAAGTGGATTACACTGATTTAAGGACTGCTGAAGCATTCATTCCAACCCTTCGGGATCTGCGACCTGAACTTTTCGAAAAACTAAAGCAATATTCTGAATTACTATAACAAGTCACATACAAGCGATAATCCTTGGAGTTCGAAATCACAAGGTGATCACAGTTATGTGATATCAAGTGATTCATGCAGAAATCACCGTATTTTCGCTGTGAGGAGTGATGTCACGACGGTTTTTAATGTAAACATATGCAAGCATTTTGGATGAAATCAGATGTTTTTGATGTGTGATTATCATTAAAAAGTGTGTTTTAACTTCGCAATCTATAATTAAAAGGGGAAGCTTGTTACAAATGTACTTTTTTATTTAAAGTTTGGCTTGTTGGCTGGTTTGCTTATTCGAGGATTTAGCCTTTTTTTTGTTAACTATTGCAAATCATCGTCCTACTCAGCAATTAGGCAAATTAGTGGTTTGTTTTTATATTTTATCTTTATTTTAGGTGTTTTATAATTAATTATCGTCCTTTTTACTGTTGGATAAAGGTTAAAAACAAGAGTTAGTATACAAAACTGTATCCATTTAAAGTATGGAGATAGGCACAAATTTGAAGTTAAAAGATGGTGTAACAGCATGGTTAAACGGGGCATTAAACGACCCCATTGTAAAAATCTTGGCTAAAAACAGCCAATTAACTAAAACACAACTTGAAACGCTGCTTATTGACGTTTTAGCTGAAAATTTATCGGGTAAACAGCTAAAGTACGACGAAAAAGCTGCCTTACGCCTAACAAAGGCTAAAATAAGCCGCGGTTCCTTTAATAGGACCTTAAAACAGTCCCGTGAAAACGTAATTAAATCCATTTACACAGTGCTACTTTTGGGTTATTTGGGTATTTTTGACACCACAACTCTTGACCCATACCTCGAAATAGCCAATAAACTGCATGAATATGTGGAGGCACACCAAGATATTCCTAGTAAGGAAGAGGAATTAAAAGACCATCTAAAGGTTATAGAAATCATCCGAATAGAGCTCGAAACGAGCTTAAAACGCCTCTCAAACCCCTCAGAATGATAGCTGTGACGTCACAAATCACATATTTTTCGGCATTTCCATGAAGTAAAAATAAATACTCTTAAATGCAGAATTCAAGTTCTAATTATAAAAAGAAGCCTAAATAATCGTTATTTATAAATACTCGAGTACCATAAAAACCAATTATAATGAGTTGTGATATGTGATGTCATATTAATGATGTGATAAGATCACCGTAAGGCTTAATAATCCATGGAAAATACTGTGATATGTGATGCAACAAGTTAAATTAATAGAAATCACGGGTGAGTCACGGATACATCACGGGAGGCGAAGATTACGGTTGATTTCACATTAATAATCTTTGGTGTTTTATTATCTGTAACAATTGTAGTTGCATTCGAGTACTACAAGCAAATACGCAAGGCCCATATAGAATATGAAAAAGCTAGAGGCTTTGTTGAAGATATAGTACTAAGCTTCGACCGTGAACTCAAGCGTGAATCTATCAGGTTTGAATCAATGGCTTCAAAGGTCGATGGAAGTTACTCCACTGCAGATGCTAGCTACAGAAGGGCAGATAACCTTGAAAGAAGAATAGTGCCTTTTGAAGAACAACTTAGTGCTCTTAGTCAATCAATCCAATTGATGTCGCAAAACTCCTTAGAGAACACTCAAAACAACACCAACTTTCTCTCTGGCTTAGCAGGATTAGAATCTAAGCTTAAAGATATCGAAGACATCCAAGAAACTTTTGGAAATAAGTTAATAGTATTTGAAGAGGAAATCCAGAAACTTTCCGTTGCGCCAGCGCTGCAGGAAAATAAAAACGAAATCATGCTAACGCCCTTATTAATAAAACGAGATAAAGCTTTAGCAGCCTTAACTGATACTGAAATAACAGTTTTGGAAATGCTATATAAGGAAGGTGCGAAAACAGCACCCGAAATAAAAGAAAGAGTGCATCTTAGCAGGGAACATACCGCTAGGTTGATGAAAAAGCTCTATGAGGAAGGATATCTAGAGAGGGAATCAGGTAAGATTCCTTTCCGCTATACAATCAAGAAAGAGATGGAAGCGCTTCTACAGAAAACCGAAAACCAAATTTCATGAAATTCAAGTGAAGGTTCAGATTAATAGGTCCAATTTCTATGAAGTAAAAATAAAGTAGCTATGAAACTATTTCGTCTGATGTTTTAAAGTTGCTTGAGGAATGTTTGGAGCTGTTTTATACTTGAGATTATTCGAGTTACCAGTACGCATTAGTATACCCTTAGTCGTCATTCTGGACAAGTATGTGGATATGGTGCTTAGGCTAACTGGCTCTTTAAGTTCCTGTTCATAAACGGTTTGAATATCCTTAGATGAAAACCAGACTAATGGAAAGTTCTTCTGGATGACTGACTTAACCTTTTCCAAACGAGATAGAACATGGTTAGGTATGTTTGGATTTGTATTTGCAACTTGACCTTCATTCGGTGTACCGCCTAGCAATTCGACAAGATCCAAAAGACGTAGAGCTTTATCGCGGGTTACTTGACCCTCAAAAGCTATGGTATATCTATTCCCATCGCTATCGAACAGCTCAACGCGTATTTTCCGAGCCGGCACTTGATGTACACCTAGGTTGTTCACAACTTTATTGCTTCACTTCATATAACTGTGATGGTGAAAACAGATATTTAAAAAACTTGTATTAAGGCTTTTTATTATTAAATACCTAAATTTTCGAGCGTATTTGAGATTACCAGCTTCACATAATAATAAAATGGTAAAATAAATTCAGTTAGTGCTTGGTTTGGGTTTTCCAGTAGAAGTGTAGGGGTGACCTATTCACTGTTAAAAGACAGAATTAGAACAAATTATCCTAAAAGCGGCTTGTTAAAGCGACAGATTAGTTATTATTTTACATGTATTCACAGCTTTGTGAAGTTATAGAAAACAAAATTTACGCGTAAAAGTGTCTTGGATGTTCTTACATTAAGATATTACTAAGGTATGAAGAGATTGGAAAGGTATTAGGCAATTTTAATTTTTTTTATCATGGATTAAGCTCTAAAGAGACACCCCTACGTTTCCTTTCGAGGATTTTGGACAAAATGAAGACTGTAAAGAGAGAAAAAAATATTTGCAGAAAAATAGTTTAATTTCTTTGATAACAATAATTAATATATATAATTTTTATTTACAACTCAGAGTATATTATATTATGTATTACTAATGTGTTTTACTTTATAGAAGCCATTTTTTCCAATAGAAACCTTGGGGTGCGTGTTTTTCCTTTGTTTACTTGTCTGTAATGATATTTTTTCATTTTTTTAGGATTGTTGTGTTCTAAAACCAGTTTTTTGTACTACATCCTTTATCTGTTCCATAGGAAGTAACGGTTGTACCTCTGAAGAAAAGCGATGATTAAGATGGGGAATTCAAGCGTATTAGATGATGTATTCGACAATTTTGTTAATGGCATTAAACTCTTTAAAGACCGCGAAGTTCTCAGACACGATTATCTTCCTGAAAAACTGCCTCATAGAGAAGACCAGATTCGTCTTTTAGGTGCAACTGTTGCGCCAGTTTTAAAAAATGCTAGATGTTCAAACATATTCATATATGGAAAGACAGGAACAGGAAAAACAGCTGTTGCAAAATATGTTTTAAGCCATTTAGAATCCAAAGCCAAAGAATATGGTGCACAAGTAAAATTCTGTTACATTAACTGCCGTATGACTGGTTCTGAATATCGTGTTTTTGCTAGTTTAAGCCAAAGTTTAGGGTTAGCAGTACCATTCACAGGACTCTCAGTTGGTGAAGTCTTCGACCGGTTCCGTTCATGTCTTGACCACTCTCGAATTATCTTCATAGTAGTTCTGGATGAAGTTGATGCCTTAATCAAGGAACGTGGAGATGCCTTCATGTACGAACTTACCCGAATAAACGAAACACTGAGCAAAAGTAAGGTCTCGATAATTGGCATATCCAACGATTTGCGTCTCAAAGAGTTCCTCGACCCTAGAGTCTTCAGCTCTCTTAGCGAAGAAGAGCTGGTGTTCAGACCTTATGATGCAGGGGAACTTCGTAACATCCTTCTCGAACGTTCAAGGCTGGCTTTCCAAGAGGGCGTGTTATCCGATTCAGCCCTGAGTATTTCTTCGGCCCTTGCAGCTGCAGAGCATGGCGATGCAAGACGAGCATTGGATTTGCTGCGTGTAGCTGGTGAAGTGGCAGAACGAGAGAATGCAAAGTCTGTTACTGAAGAGCATGTACGTCAAGCTGAGAAACACATTGAACACAACCGAGTTGTGGAGGCGTTAAAGAATTTGACCTTGCATTCCAAACTGGTAGTCTTGAGCGTTTACCACTTAAATAAGTCCAGTGCCACAACTGGTGAAATTTATGATGTCTACAATGAGTTATGCGGCGAGATGGGTGCAGGACTTTTAACTCAAAGACGATTGGGTACATTAGTTAATGAGCTTGACTCGATGGGACTTGTGAACGCCAAAGTTGTAAGCATGGGTAGATACGGAAGAACTAAGAAAATTCGCCTCGAAATTTCCAGGGGGTTAATCCGTGACGTCTTTGGCGACGATAACCGCTTTAACCAATTGCTGAGCTATTCTCCCAAAACTCCATATAAATTACAAAAATGAAATAACTGTCGTTTCCATCGTTTGCAGGTTCACAACTGGCACTTTACCAGGTGTAGGAACTAATCCCAACTTTTCCATATAATCGGTTTGTTCCTGCCAACCTCCCGAATTGACCACAAGAACCCCCCTATAATTACATAATCCATTAACATGCACATGCCCAGCATGAAAAATGTCTGGGACCTTATCGATAACCAAATAATCTCTATTTTCTGGAGAAAGCATCGTTTTCCCTCCATAGACGGGAGCCAAGTGTCTTCCTCGCATAAGTAGACGCATTGACTTTTCTGGATGCTGATGATCCATACCCGGGATTACGGCAATAATATCATCAAGACTTCTGCCATGGTACATGAGCACTTCAACACCATGCACGCTAAGATAACATGGGCTACCGACTGAATGAAAGTTTTTTTTGCCTTGAATTGCAGCCAAATATCCTTTTGGTATGGCGGGTTGGGGCAGCGATTTCCGAGAAGCATCATGGTTGCCTGGTGAAAGCACGATTTCTATATATTCAGGTATTTTCTCTAGGTATTTGATTGCGTAATTGTACTGTTTATGAACATCACGAATGGTTAGCTCCTTCTGTTGATCAGGATAGATTCCCACGCCGTCCACAATGTCCCCTGCAACTAAGACGTATTTGACTCGACTAGCAATTTCACGCATCTCAAGTGACCCATATTTCCCCCTTAACCAGAGAATAAATCTCCTGAAAGCTTCTTTGGTAAATTTTGTACTTCCAATATGAATGTCAGATGTGAAGACGGCGTAAACGGGTTCATGGGCACGTTGAGGTGGTTTCTTTCCTACTTCAGGAAAGATTATGTCCTCTGCCATCAGCAAGTTGCTCCTTGTCTTTACTACTGCTATACATACAACTTGATCTGGCAGGATCATTAGCGCTTTCTTTTTGACGTCTTCAGAGGCTTTCTGTGGCACGAGCACGGTTGCACTTGCATGCAAATCCTCAACTGAAAGAATAGTGTTGTTTTTCGAGTCACGTTTTTCAGTCAACATGCAGATGATTTTCAGCTTGGTTTTCGGTGGTGACTTTAAAGCTTCTGCAATAGGCGTTGCTGCTTTTACATCAATCCTTTGCCTTAACAATCTCTCTATTCGCTTAAAGCGGTCTTGGAAATATAGCATATATTCGCCAAGTGTGCCATTTGAGGTTAATTTTCCGGTTGCATCATCGAGAATTTTCAGATCCGATGGGATGTCTCTTGCATATGCATAAAACTCGGTTTGATTCCCTGTTAGAATTTCTTCTAGAGGTCGAATTTGAGGCTGAGGAACATATGACTGTGATCTGTTCTGAGTTGACGGTTCTGGAACTTGCATTTGGGGCGCCAGAATTGGCGCTTGAATAAGTGTTTCTAGAAAGCCTTTTTCTATAAACATTGGTTTTTCCTGCAACGCTTGGATTTTTTCCAAAGCCTGGCTTACGATACAGACGGGATCATTGCTTTCAGCATTTTTACACAAGAACTCAAACGCTTCACTATTTATTTGGTAGCCCGCCATAATGATCGATTTTATTGCTTGTTGAAGTTTTTCTAAACTCATCTAGTTCTTGCGCCTGCCCCATCTTAGAGGTCTTTTATGATTAGGCTTTTATGCTTCGGAGTTATTTACTGTTTTTTATTTGATTAGCAATCTAATTATTGATGGGTGGGTACCAACCTTTTACGAAAAATTATCCTTTTCTTTGATTCTATTTTGCAAACTGCGAAATTTGATTCCGTTTAAATAATTCATAAATAGTTTAGATATGTTACAACTTGGGGTAGCTGAATATGGGTGAATCGCGCAAAGTTCAACAAACGCCAACAGGAACCTTCTTTGTTTGTCTCCCTCGTGATTGGGCAAAACAGAACAATCTTGCGAAGGGGTCACTGGTTAATTTAGAGACCACAAGCGACGGCAAACTTCTTGTCGACCCCAAATACGATACTGAACCTCAACTTAAAATTGCCACTTTAGGTGTTGGTCCATTTCTGGGTCGTGAAATTGTTGGTCGTTACCTTCTTGGCTATGATACCATAAATATCGAAGCTAAAGACCGCATTGACGCAAACGCAAGGAACATCATTAAATCAACAGCTATTTCTCTCGCAGGTTTAGAAATCGTTGAAGAAACAATATCAAAAATTTCCTTGCAAAGTATCTCTCAACTACCTTTCGGGTTTTTGCCCGGAAAAATATTGCAACGGAACTATGGACTTGTTACGGGAATGATTAGGGATGTTTCAAACTCGTTTATCAATGGCGATCTGGAGCTTGCAAAAAGCGTAGTTGCCAGAGATAATGAAAGCAATAGGCTATATTTTTTGCTTGTTAGAATCTTGCGTACAATAATTCAGAACCCGCGGCTAAGCGATAAACTTGACATCACTCCGATTGAATGTCTAGATTACCGTTTAGCTGCAAGTCTAATTGAAGGAATCGGGGATTCTTGTGTTCAAATAGCTCAAAATACTTTGGCCCTAAACGGTATAAAATTATCTGATGAGGTGAAGAAATCACTTGTTGAATTGCAATTGATTTGTTGTGAAGCTAACGAACACGCTTTCAAGGCTTTCTTGGTAAAAGACATATCTTTAGCTGAACAAGTCCGAGACTTATATGGCAAAGTGGAGGCGAGTTCTTCTAACGTTGAGCGAGTTGCTAAGGACTTATCGGTGGACTTGCTGCCTCAGCTTCTAGCAGCGGTTTCTTTTCTAAAGCAGATTTACGAGCGAAGTGTGGACATGGCGGACTTGGTCGTTTAACCCTACTACGTCGATTTTGAAAGAGACTTGGAGCACTCTTTTTTTAGGGGAATTGCCAATTGGCAAGGGTTAAATTCACTAGTTTGTATTCACAATTTAAGGAGAAAAGTTTCATGACGTCTAACATCAGTAAAATTGCTAACGCTTTATACTTATCAGGTTGCTTAAGGTTTGGATCTTTCAAAATCAAATCTGGAGCAAGCAGTCCCTATTACATTGACCTATCACGTATCCTTTCCGATCCAAAACACCTGTGTACTGTCGCTGAGGTTGCGTCGGAAAAAATAATGGAAATAGCAAAAGAAGAAAAAATAGATAAGTTATCTTCGATTGAGCTCAAAGGCGCCCTAATAGTGCCCAGCATTGCATGCCAACTAAACTTGCCATGTGTTATTATACGAAAGGAAGAGAAAGGTTATGGAGTCACAGGCAGAATTGCCGGTGCGGATGTAAAGAAAGGAGACAACATTCTTTTTTTTGATGACGTTGTAAGCGAGGGGCTCTCTAAAATCGAAGGGCTAAAACCTCTTCACGAACTTGGTGCCAACGTAAAGCACTTGTTGGTTGTGGTTAACCGTCAGCACGGTGGCAAAGAAAACTTGGAAAAACTTGGTTACAGAGTCCATGCATTAGCTACTATCACTGAAATAGTTCATTCCCTCAGCCAAGATAAGCATATATCGGAAGAACAAGCAGAAAAAGTCTTGAAATATGTTAAGAGCTTTCAAGCTTTTTAGTTTTGAAAGTTTAGTTACATTTCTTACTCGATTGCTACTTAGAGCGCCTTTGCAATGGTCATTGATTTTTTTTCTTCAAATTATCCTCTAATTCCAAATAAGTGGCAAACTTGCTTTTAACCTGCTGAAACATAAGCCTACTTAAACAATCAATCACTTACTTACCCCTAACCTTTATTGGCTGCTAACTCAAAGAATTATATTAAGGGAGATTTCGAATGCAAACTCAAAACAAAGTTGTTGACGCCTTACTTAAAACTAAATCCTACCCTGAAGAAACAAGCAAAATCGAGCTCATTCAAACTCACATATCGTTTGTATTTGTAACAGACAACTTTGTTTACAAAGTAAAAAAAGCAGTTAATTTTGGATTTCTGGATTTCTCAACTCTTGAAAATCGACATCTTTATTGTCAGAAAGAATTGGAAATCAATAAGCGACTTTGCCCAAAAATATACTTGGAGGTTGTTCCTCTCAACCAAAAAAACAAGATTAAGATAAAGGGCGAAGGCGAAATAATTGAGTACGCTTTAAAAATGAAGCGTCTCCCTCAAGAAAGAATAATGACTATTTTACTAAAAGAGAGCAAAGTTTTAAAGGAAACTATTGACGACATAGCCAAAGTTGTATCTCAGTTCCATCTGAAGGCACAAACAAACCTTGAAATTAGTCAATTTGGCACCATTAATATTATTAAGACCAATTGGAATGAAAATTTTTCCCAAACTGCAAAATATATTGATCAAACAATTCCAAAAGTAACCTTTCAATTTATCCAAACTGGAATTAACACTTTCATTGAGAAGAATAAGGCTCTTTTCGAGGATAGAATTGCTAATAATAGAATCAGAGACTGTCATGGAGATCTTCATTCGGGCAATATTTTCATTACTGATCAGATTTGTATATTTGATGCAATAGAATTTAACGATCGCTTCCGTTACTCTGACGTCGCCGCAGACGTAGCCTTCCTAGCAATGGACCTTGACTTCCAACAAAGAACAGATCTCTCAAACTATTTCTTAGAACGCTACTTGGTTTATTCCCAGGATAGACAGTTAATGCAGCTTTTAGCATTTTATAAATGCTACAGAGCCTATGTACGTGGCAAAGTAATAAGCTTCAAACTAGATGACACTAATATTGAACAAACGGAAAAAACATCTGCAATTAAAGAGGCGCAAGCTTACTTCAAGCTTGCCAATGAATATGCAAAGAGTCTCTAATTAAACAAAACTATGAGTCTGTATTTAGTATTTAGTTCGGGTTGTTTGAGCCAACATTTTTGCTTCGTTTTTGCGTAATTTTTTCTTTTTGGGGATGGGTTATTGTGAAGTGTTCTCATCCGATCTTTTGGTGGTGGGAGTGTTTGCTTTTTTGGTTTGGAATGTTTTTTAGTTGTTGTTGGGATGGGTTATGTGTTTTTTTGTTTGTAATTTATGTTGGGTTGGGTCGGATGGGGTGAGGACGGGGAAGATTGTCGTATTTCTATGAAGGGTGGACTATATTTAGAAACATTAGTAAAACTAACCATTAGAGCTATACACATAACTATGAAAACTGCTTTCTTACCCAACTCGGAACATCGACTGTCCCCATAATGATTGGTTTTTGGTGGCAATCGCTTCCCCCCGTCATAATCAACCCGTGCTCTTTGGCAAAAGAGACATAATTATTTGTGGTTTCTAAGGTGTGCCTTGAATGCCAGCATTCAACTCCATCAATATAAGTTAACATTTTTTCCGCGATAATCTGTGTTTGCTCAGTCAGTACATTGGTTAGAGATGATAGTGATGTTCCATGTGGGTCGTTTGGATGAGCAATCACCAATTTTCCGCCTGCATCCTTTATGAGTTTTGCAGCTTCTTCCAAATACAGGGGAAACTTTGGCACATCGCATTTGACTAGGTATTTGTCAAAGGCATCTTGGCGTGACTTAACAATATTTTTCTTTACAAGATAATCAGCGATGTGGGGTCTTCCAATAGAACCGTCGACTTTTTCTTCAATCTGGTGTAAATCTGCCTTGGTCAATTCGTCAATGTTTTCTTTTTCGAATTCAGCATTTAGATTGTTCAGGATTTTGGCTGCTCTTTCCTCTCTGTATTTCGCCATTGTTTCAAGTTTGCTCGATAATGCTTTGTTTTCGGAGTCAAATTGGTAACCTAATAAGTCGAGTGAAACAGTTTTGCCATTCAGGAACTTGGGATGGGAAAAAGCTATGTTTAGCTCAACACCAGTAACGTAGTTTATGCCGCTTCGTTTTGCTTCTTTTATGGCTTGGGGTTGGCAAACAATAGAATCATGGTCTGTTATTGCTATGAAGTTGATTTTTCTATCTTTGGCTTCTTTAAAAATATCTTGAACATCCATCTTTCCGTCCGAGCTTTTTGAGTGGATGTGTAAGTCTATTTTCATTGGTTGCTGCTCTTACCTTTTATCCATGTTAACCACATACCATTGGTCAATTTCGTCATGGCATGTGTCAACCATTAAATGGAGTATATTAAGCGATGGATATTTCCTATTTAGATCATCTAAGTTAACAGGTTCGAATTTGTTCTTGTTAGCAATATATGCCTCTTCGGTCAAAGCGTTTGATTCGTATTTTTCTTTTGTTCGCCTCATAATTCTGGCAATAGATACTTCTTTGGGGCAACTAGTTTGTAGAATAACAAAGGTCATCTTGTTTTTCGCCGCTATCTCGGCTGCACGTTGGCGAAGTTCTTGTGTAACAAATGTGGCGTCTAGGATTAAGCCATCATTACCCTTTGCAGCTTGTTCATTTGCCCTTCGAAACAATTCATCATAGACAGATAATCTTTTGTTCATGTTTCCTGCGACTTTGGCATCGAAAATGTCCTCGTTCTTGAGGACTTCTAGTCTAATCAAGTCACTTCGAAGAATAGGGTACCCTTTTATTTTAGAAACTTGCTCTGAAGTTTCTGTTTTGTAACTTGCTGGCAACCCACATGTTATCAATAGAGTTCTGGGGACCAATTCTTTTCTTACAAACGATGTAAAAGGCTCTTTCATTATGCTCCCTGAAAGTATCTCTGGGCAATGCATAATTAAAGTTTTTTTAGCGCTAACATCTAAAGCTTGGTCATATTGGGAGGAAATTCTAATAAGTAGAGAATACAATGTTTCAGAAAAAGAAGGATTTCAGATGGACCAATTTCAAGTCAAAGATAAGAGTCTTGCACCTCAAGGGCATTTACAGATTGAATGGGCAGCAAAACATATGCCTGTTCTTAATATAATTAAAACTCGGTTTGAAAAGGAAAAACCTCTAAAGAACCATATTATAGCTGCATGTCTACATGTGACAAAGGAGACTGCTGTTTTGGTGAATGTATTGGTTGCTGGAGGAGCTAAAATTGCTCTCTGTGGCTCCAATCCACTTTCAACTCAAGATGATGTCGCTGCTGCATTAGCTGATAGTGGTGTGCACGTTTTTGCTTGGAGAGGACAAAATACTGAAGACTACTATAGATGTATTGAAAAAGTTCTCGACTTTAAGCCCACCATGACTATGGACGACGGCGCCGATGTAGTTGGTATGTTGCATAGCAAACGGCAAGAGCAAATAAAAGACATCAGGGGTGGTACTGAAGAAACAACAACTGGCGTTGTTCGATTGCGCGCCATGGAATGTGACAATACTCTAAAATATCCAATAATAGCCGTCAATGATGCATTTACCAAATATCTTTTCGACAACCGCTATGGCACAGGTCAAAGCACAATCGACGGTATTTTGCGGGCAACTTCAGTTTTGCTTGCCGGCAAAAACTTCGTTGTTGGAGGCTATGGCTGGTGCAGTCGTGGCATAGCGATGCGTGCCCAAGGTTTAGGAGCAAATGTCATTGTTACTGAGGTTCAGCCAACTCGAGCATTGGAGGCAGCCATGAATGGACTACGAGTTATGCCTATGTCTGAAGCAGCACCGATAGGCGATATATTTGCGACAGCAACAGGTGATCTTAATGTTATTCGCAAAGAGCACATGCAGAAGATGAAAGATGGCGCTATCCTGTGTAACAGTGGTCACTTTAACGTAGAAATTAGCATATCTGACCTGGAAGGTCTCTCAAAATCTAAACGGACAATGCGTCCAAATATGGAAGAATATTCCCTTAAAGACGGGAGACGATTATATCTGCTCGCTGAAGGCAGACTAGTAAACCTTTCAGCAGCAGAAGGGCATCCATCCGAAGTTATGGATATGTCTTTTGCCAATCAAGCTCTCTGCTCAGAATATATAGCCAAGTCAGATAAGCTCCATACTAAAGTCTATGGCGTTCCCAAAGAAATTGATGAAAAAATAGCAGAATTAAAACTCCATTCCATGGGGATCAAAATTGACGAGCTTACCGAAGAGCAGAAAAAGTATCTTTCGACTTGGGAAATGGGCACTACTTAATCAACTGCCCAATTGAAAATTATGACAAACTTTAAATTGTCTAAGAAGATACATGGCTATAAAGTGGTGAATCACTAAATGGTTAGCAAAGATCAAGGTATAGGTGGAGCAATACTAGTCGTTTGTGTTGTCGTAGCTGTTGGTTATCTGGTTACATTATTCTATCCAACTTGGCTCAGTACTATCGGTTTAATCGCAAATACGGCTGCCGCAAAGCAAAACGCGCAATTCTGGACTATCGCAATACCAGTCTTCATTGCATTCGTGGCTATTCTTTTCATTGGCGCCTGGATCGGTTGGACAATGGCAACAACCCCGCCTCCAAAACCAATCGAAGAAATCACTACCGAAATTGAAGACAAGAAAGAAGAGCCCAAAGCAGAAACTGAACCAGAAAACATGTCGGACGCTCCTGTAGCCGAAGAAAAACCAGTAGAAAAGAAAAAGTAATAGTATCTTTAGTTTTTTCTTATTTTCCTTTCAGTTTTTTTGATTTATTTTCTAATTCTCTATTATTGGAAGAATTGTATTTATTACCGGATTTTTCTTTTCATGCAGTCAATGACATTTTTGCAAACAAGACAAGGTTCAGGAATTTCATCGTTTTGTGTGCGTTCACTAAGGTATCCAAGGTGATATTGACATGTTTGCGACTTTTCTAATACCTCTTTTGCCTGCTGTTTGTTTCTACGCTCAGTTTTTTCAGGTGCGCCCTTTTCTGTTCGAGTTTTAGGATCGGGTTCTTCTATTTTGGTTAAGCAGTAAGGGCAAGCTGAGTACGGTTCAGGAAAGATATCCCGTAAATTAATGGTTTTGAGAGGTGATGCAAAGGTTCTTCTGCAAATAGGATTCTGGCACGTTAACGTTCTCTCAACTCCGTCCTCAAATTAAAGTAGCTTTCTTTGAAATGATTACATTTAACTATCTTATAGTTTTGATGGGGACGAAAAGAAAAATTTTTAGTTTATTAATCTTCGCAGGTTTGATATGGAGACGCCATCTTTCTTAAAGCGTCAGCTCCTTCAGCGTATCCTGAAGCCACTAAAACATCATCTGTTTTAATAACCGTGTCTGCCCTCGGTCGAACACATTTATTATCTCTTTTTATGACTAAAATCCACATGCCGGTTTCCTCATGAACTTGCGTTTCTTTCAATGTTTTACCTACAAGCTGCGAATCCGCAGTAACACAGGCTTGAGCAACAGTATCTTCAGCTTCTCTTATTGCTAATTCTAAGATTGGATGTGGTTCTATGCCTCTTAATACAACCTCTGCCATGTCAGCTGCTGCGTCAGCTATTTTCTCGGTTGCAATGCCCAGTCTAATTAAGCCGAGAAAGCCTGATGCTTCTTCCTTCTTGAAATCACTTGTTAACGCAAGTAACTCAACGTTTGTGTGCAGCTGGTCCATGTGTTCCTCTAGTCCCTCTACTTCTTCGGCGAGCTCTTTGCTGTTTAGCATTAACGCTGAGTAAGCTAAATCCATCATTAACTCCGAGGTGTCTTTAAGCTCCACAAACTTTGAAACAATTTCTTCAAACTTTGCTCTTTTATCAATGTCTAATGTCGCAAGTTTTCCTTCTGCTAAATCTTTAAACTCTTCAACTCCCGAGGGTGCTCCACGAGTTATTAGAATGTCTCCCTGGAAAACTTTTTCTTCGCTATTTGGGTTTAGTAACCAGTCGCTGTTTCTGCGAATAGCAATGATGTCTACCCCCATCTTTACTTCCAAATCCAAGTCATCAATTCTTTTGTTTATTATTGAAGAATTGGGTTTGACTGTGACTTTCATTAGGCGTTCTTGTACTTTTTCAAAGATTTCACCTACGATAGGATGAACTCCTATGTCTCGGGTTACTATCGCTGCTATATCGGCTGCGGCGTCGGATATTTTATCGGTGGAGGCTGCAACAATTGAAACACCAATTAATGCCTCTGCATCTTTTGCGTCTCTGGCAGCAATCATTATTTCCATTTCTAGAAGGTAAGATAAATTGTCAACTCTTGATTCTAGTGCAAGCACGTCTTCCGCTAGATCTTTATCGTTGTATAATGCTGACGAATATGCTAGGTCAATCATTAATTCAGAAAGATTTTTCATTTCAAGAAGAATTTCTCTAACTGGGACTGGTTTGTATTCTATTTTTTCAAATTGGGGCAATGTTAACTGAGCGCTCCAGCTAAAGGATATCTTTTGCTTATATTTTAATTATGGCGAAGATGCGTTAAAGAATCATGATGCTAAGGACGGTAAATAGAGCGATGGTTGTTATGCTGTCGGCTAAAGTGCTTATAACTGGGATGACAAAGTTGTCTGGGTCTAAGCCTCTTTTAAAAGTGACAATGGAGATTGCATAGGTTATAATAACAATTGCAATGAAAGCAATTATGTTAGTTAAGAAAAGAGTAGGCAGAAGGCTCGAAATTCCTGGAAGAGACAACTTGTTGTTTATGGCTAATGCAAGAACACCAAGAACTCCAAATAGCAGAATCGACGAGAGCCATGTGCTAAATATGTTTTTGGCATGATTTTTTATTGATGAAAAAGAAGGAGCAAGTGCTCCCAATGCAAGTTTTGTCGTGGCGGCTGATCCAACAATAAGACCCACGTCTCCGATCAAGTCAATAATTGCTGGATAAACTATGAAGATTTCTCTTCGAATGCCTGCTAAAGCATTAACGCCTCTCAGAGCCGTGCCAGTTATATTTACGACAAAAGCGATTAGAAGCAGTGTTGCCAATGATTCCTTTATTATTCTCAGAAAATCTGCTTTTCGAATGAACCTATATAGTGTAATTAATACCAGTCCGACATTGAAGATTCCGAATAAGATGATAGTCCACTGACCGAGGTCGCTTGAAAAGTATAAGTTTAGAACCCCTATGTACATGAAAGTTATTACAATATCTGCCATCGTAGAGATTGCTGGGAAAACGATTACCTCTGGATCAAGGCTTCTCCTAAAAGAAATGAACATGACTTTTGTTGTAATTAGGGTTGTGAGTAAACCCAAAGACATGGTGGCGACCATAACTGTTAGGATAGCAGAAAAATCAGCTAATGTTATTCCCCAAAATAGTGTTCCAAAGAGTATGGCTATAACGCTGATAGTTGCGCTTGTAGTAAGAGTTAGAACCACTATTGCTCCGATGAGTTTATAGAAGCTTTGAGTGTTCCCAAAAAACTTGGGGTAAACTGTCCCGAGGTGTAATGCTGTGCTTAGACGCCCTGTTAGTAAACCTGTAGTGACTCCTTTGACGCTAACTACTGCAGGATAAAGTGCAATGGCCCAGGGTGAGAGTTGAAATATCCCGAGCTGGAGAGCTATTGCAAAACCGGCGATTAAGCCGCCTATGTCAAACACGCAAGACAGGGTGGCCTCTTTAAACATTCCGAAGAAATTCTTAGAGAGACCGGCATGTGAAATGCTGGGTGCCTCCTAATGTCTGCTTGTTTTTAGGTGGTGCAACTTAAAAACAGTATTTGTCTTTTTGATTGTCGAAGTATTAGTTTTATTGAGTAGAGCTTTTTCTATTTCTGCCTTGGCTAAATTTATTGTGGTGTGGACTCCGTTCATTTTTTCGCCTTCTTTTTTGTTTTGGCGGTCCACAGGCACTGAAACGCTGTGTTTGCGGGCTGCCAAAGCCTATTTAACTGCCTGTTGAAGTTTTTGAGAGTCGTCTTTTGCTTAAATAGTTTTTTGGTTCATAGACACACCACGGATCTTCAGCTAAGTAATCTCCTTTTATTTCCGATGGAACATGCAAATCGCCACAATAATCTATGAAGTCACTTGACAATCCGTAGGCCCGGGCTCTGCATCCCCCGCAGATAATTCTGTATTCACAAGCGCCACATTTGCCTTTTAATGTATTTGAATCACGTAGTTGTTTGAAGACTTTTGAGTTGAACCAGATGTCTTTGAAGGTGTTTTCTCGAATGTTGCCGAGTTTTATTGGCAAGTAGGGGCATGGTGTTACATCTCCGTTTGGGTAAATACGGCAATAGTACAATCCAGCGATGCATCCACGTATCCATTGTCGCATGTCTAAACCCATACCTTTAGCAATTCGCATGAATTGCGGGGCGCATGAGGGTCTAACATTTAATTTGTGCTTGGCAACCTTTGCAAAGGTCTTTGTTATCATATCCTCGTATTTTTGAGGTGAAATATCGGTTAATTTTTTGCCTCGTCCTGTAGGGACAAGGAAAAATAAATGGAAATTCTCGACTCCGATATCTTCTGCTAGTGACATAATGTCGTCGATTTGATCGTAGTTGTGGTGTGTTAATGTGGCGTTAACTTGTACGAGTACATCGTTTTTTCGTAGAGCTTTGCATGCGTTGACGGCTTTTTCAAATGCTCCCTTTACACCTCTGAATTCATCATGTTGGGCTGGAACGTTTGAGTCAAGGCTGATTGAAACGGTTGCGATTCCGGCATCTTTGAGTTTCTTTGCGATAGAATCATCGATTAGGTAGCCGTTGCTTCCTAAGCCCATTTTCAAACCTTTGCTTGCACCATATTCTATGAGTTCAAAGATGTCTTTACGCAGGAGTGGTTCGCCACCGCTGAGAATAAGTAAGGGTTTACTGACTTGACAGATTTGGTCCATGAACGCTTTTGCTTCTTCGGTGGTTAATTCATTTTCAAGCTTTTTATCTGTGGCATTAATGTAGCAGTGGCTGCATTTCATGTTGCATTCACGCGTTACGTTCCAAGACATCACAAGGGGCACAAACTGTTGAGTTAAGTCTGCGATGGGAGAGTATGCTAGTTTTAGGTAGAATTCGCACTTGCTATCATTTGCGATTAGTTTTGGTTGCCAAAGAGTGAATGGGAATGGTAAAACTGTGTCAAGCATGGCTTTGGCGTGAGCAAAGCAGAATTTGCGGCAAAATAGTTCTGATACTTCCTTGGGGGTGCCATATTTTTCTTGAGCGTACTTATGGCTGCCGTATATGGGGCAGTTCAAAAACTCCATGTGCCCGTCTAAGGTTTGGGTGCTCATTGTGTAGTTGATGAAGTGGTCGCTTAACATGACTGATTGTAGTTTTTCGCGTCGCATTCCAACTTTCAGCGTCACGTCAAGAGCGATTTTGACGGTTTCTTGACCGAACTTTTCTTTAACCCGACTCATGGCTGCTTCAAGTGTGGGCAAACCAATTTTTTTTGCAAGTTCGGTGGTTACGAGTAGTCCCTTAATTGTTTCATATTCTTGTATGAGTCGCATCTGTACAACGTGTTGGGTCCAGTCTAGGAAGGCTTTTTCAAGTGCTGCTTTTGCTTTGGGGTCTTTCTTTCTTAGTAGATCTTCTGCGATTTTGGTTTCCTGTTTGAGCTTAGTGAAGAGTGATATTTTTTCCTCCGTTGCTAATCGTTTAGTTTGGATTGTTTGAAATGCCCTTGGAATTGAACCTAACGGTTTTGTTAGTTGTTTGGCGTCAGATTCGAAATCGCTGTAGATCCTGTTTAAATCTGGTTCTATATTTGGTAAGCTGACCTTTAGCTCTTCGAGAAGTACTTTGCTTTCGGATTCCATTTTTGTAACCATAGCCATGTGATAAAGGAGCGAACCTGACATTCCTGGGTCTGTCTGCTTTCCGCCAAGAGATCCATTGAAAATTTGATTGGCCGCTTGCTTCGCAGCTTCAAAATCTTGGCGGTCAATGTCTGCGTAAGCTTGGTCGAGTTTTTGTTTGCGCTCTATAAGAAGTTGAGCCCATTTATGGCATTGTCTAACGTCAAAGTTGGTTAATGAATCCACACCCTTTTTGGCTTTAGATTCTTTTTTGTAAGTAAAAAAGGTTAACGGTGAGTTAGTTGGAAAGGATCAATTAACTTTGAAGGTGAATTGGCTTTCGATAGACTAATTAAGTCCAACGGAAACAATGCCACCTGTAGACTAGGTGATGAGATTGAGTTACGATTTGGTTTACGCGTTAGTTGGCTTTCTAATAATGTTGGGTATGCTCGGCGGTATCGGTATAAATAAGCCTCGCGGGATGAGTGTTAAAATGTGGTGTGTTGGTTATCTTGCTGTTGCATTGGGTTTTGATGCGTTAGCTGTTGTAGGGTTAGTTGGGGGCTATTCATGGTTGACCTATTTGCTTGTCGGGCTTTCGGCGGGTGCAGCTACCGGTTTAGCTATCCACGTGATGCACCACATCAATGAAGAAGATGCCCATCCGACGTTAATGGGCTAACAAGTTTTTTGTTTGGCTGCTTTTTCAGCCAAAGGCTCTATATAGTTATTCTGTGCTAAACCAAATAGGTGAAAATATTTGCGAAAAACGATAATCGCCGCTTTCGCAATAACCTTGTTTCTTGTTGTCTTAGGCGGATATTTGGGTTTGACATATTTTTTGGCTCAAAACCATGATAACTCAAGCAACACGGTTTTTTTCATGGAACAGATACGTGACCAAGTAATGGTATACATTGCGGCTAATCACACGGTGACTTTTCCTCTAATGCAAAGCCTTTCTTGGAGCGAAGGCAGAGAAGCTTCTGGATTGCTTGGTTCAAAGACATATATGTATCATAGCGGGAACTGGGATATTTCGTTACAGAATCCTGTGGTTGCAAAGTCAATTTACAAAATATCTGTCAATTACTCATCAGATGGATGCGTCTTCGATTGGGTTGGAACCTACAAAGATGGCTTGATATCCGAAACCAGCAACACTATCAATAATGTCCCTCAATTAGGTTTAGATCAGGAACAAATTAGAGATTTAATTACGCTGTATATACAGGCTTACCACAATCAGACCGAGCCGTACATGCAATCGTTAACTTGGATCGGCGGCAGAATGACTCCGATGGGTATGATGGGTTCTGAATTTTACTCTTATCAAAGTTCAGGCTGGAACGTCACTATGCAATATCCTGTGACGCCAAATCCAATCTATACAATAGAGGCACAGTACAAGCCAATGCAATACTGGAACACTGGAGATGTCCTGATATCTTGGCAGGGTAAAATGCACAACGCTATCATAACGGAGACTACTTACAAATTTAATCCGTAGCGTTTTTTTCTATCGATTTTTCCTAACTCGCAAAGTAATCAAAAATTATCATTTTGCTAATCCTTTGACTTGCACAATTTTTGGGCGGTTTTAAGACATTTTTCAAATCCTCCAAGGAAAGTGAACAATTGAGTTGCAGGTGACTGCTCAACCACTAAGCAATCGCTGCTTGCATACACACAACCGTCAAGCATTAAATTATCCGTTAACTCCATTTCTTCAACTAACATACCGTACGAATCTCTTAGTTTCCCGTTCTTGTCTCTGTCACCTTTGCAGTTGAGTGTTCTTATTGTCCGTTCCGTAAAAAGTTCAGTAGTGTTAGTGTAAGCAAATACTTTTTTGCCGAGTGCGTGTGCAAAACCCATTTCGTAGGCAGTTCCCACATCTGCACTTGGTCCACGGAAGGGCGTAATGTTTGCAACAAGTATATCGCAGGTTTTAATCAACTCTTCATTTGCTGTGCTGATGCAAAAACCTATCTGCCTTGGGCTTTTACCCGTACCCTCTATCTCTTTATCCAAAGGGAAAACACCCTCAAATCCGTATTTTCTGCAGAGTTCTTTTTTGGCTTGACTCATTTCTTTTGCATTTTTTAGAAAAACTTCGGGACCTGCAAGATAAACACGTACATTCTTCATGAAATATCCTGTAAGATAATGGTTAATGCAACTAAAAAATTTTAGATGAGGTGTAAACGGTTCATTTTTTAGTCAAGAAAGTTTGACTATTGTTAGTCAAGGTTTCTTTACGAGAACGCTTTTTACAGTAAAAATATGGTTTTGTAATTGTCAAACTGGATGGGTAGATGGCATTCTCAAACCTGCCCATTGTGGGTTAAGTAATCAAGGAGATTGAATGATGAGTAATGTCTTAACATTGATTCGAAAAAAAGAAAACAATTGCGCCCTATCTGGAGTAGTCAATTCTCTGGATGCTGAATGCAAAAACTGTTCTCCAATATCCCCTCTTCAATGTATAAACAGATGTCAGGTTTACAAGTTGAAAAATGAACTGCGTGGATTAGGACAAGCAATGGCTAATCCCCACTACATTCGAGACCTTTTCAACGCTCTTAAAAACGAAAAGAGGCTTCAGATTTTAAAGACAATTGAGAACAATCGTTTTTCCGTAGAGCAGCTTCAGCGGGAAATAATAAAAACTCAGCAGAAACATGGTAAAATTGCTATTAATGAAGAATATCTACGTCTTTTATTGGCAGTTGGCTTAGTCTCTGAAGTTCGAGAAGAATATTGTGCCTCCTCTTTTGGAATTCGCCTAACAGAACGACTCGGCTGTTTTCCAGATTTTGTGGATGACCTTCCTGCCCGCTCTGAGGGTCATGAAGAGGCTCTTTTGCAGTTCTTGATTTCTGGACCTAAAACCTTTGAAGAACTTGAAGGTGCTATTGAACCAAGCGTGGTCTCTCGGACGCTTAAACGTTTGCGAAGAAATGGTCTGGTAAAAAGTTCTAAAGAGAAGGATTACGTTTTTTTCTTCAAAACAATCAGAGATCCTGATAAAGAAATCCTCACAGTTAACGAAAGGAAGGTTCACTCCGCAGTTTTCTGTGACGGTATTTCTGCAGGAGAGCTTTCAAAGCGACTCAGAATATCAAAGCGTTTAATCTACAGGTACCTAAAACGTTTACGAGGAAAAAAATTGGTTTTTGCCCGAAGAACTTCCAGAACTTACCGTTTAACCTGTAAAGGAAAAAGTTTAGCATTGGTGCTGCAGAATATCCAGCGACTAGTTGAAGATGCTTGGGCCTCTTCTCAACAGGTTATTCAAGGTACAGATAAGTTCTCAGCTAAATCGAGCGGATTATCAAGAAACCCATTCTTACATTAAACCTTTCATTTAGCCCTTTGGTGGAGAGTCTGTCTGCTAGAAAAACAACATTTGAAAAATTTTGATGTTGTTCTCCCAGCTTTCAAAGCGGAGAGAGGCAATTTTTGGTGTTTGTGCCTGCAAAATGTTGCCTGGGAATTGCTAAAAGTATGTTGATGGCGCCGGGGAAGGGATTCGAACCCCTGCGAGCACGAAGCCCACCAGCTATCTTGCCGTTTGATCTGGCGCCCTTCTTTCGATCTCGAGGCTGGCGCGATAACCACTCCGCCACCCCGGCTCCAGCCTAAAGATTGTGGTTCTGGCTAAAAGAGTTTTCAGTTACAGGAGAAATTTTTTATGCCTCGGAAAAAAATTACAGAATATTCTTGGTGTTTTTCCAACGAGTAGTAATTTGGGTTTAACTTTGAGCGATGCACCAGATGGAATTTAAAATGATATTACACAGGTTTTTCTAATATTTCCAAGTATGTCTGCAAATCCAAAATGCTAGCGTTCAAACCCGTTTTTGCTTGAATTGGAAATGAGTGTATTTTTTAACCGGAATTTACGTAAAAAGAGGTTGCATTAAGGGCATACTAAAGTTTCAAACGTCATAGAATTGATAATTTGTTTATTCTTTAATGTGTTGTTTCTTTTGCGTTATTGATGGTAATGTTTATAACCCCTTATACTATTTGCTAAAGGCGCGAAGCGGAAGTACTATGGGACATCGTAAAACTCATGCTCCAAGACATGGTTCATTAGCTTATTTACCTAGGAAACGTGCCAAGAAGCCAGTAGCACGCATTCGATACTGGCCAAAAATCGCGGCAGACTCTCCTAGACTCTTAGGTTTCCAAGCCTACAAAGCAGGCATGACATACATCTTCACAATTGAAGATAAGAAACGTTCGCCCAACTTTGGGAAAGAAGTTGTACGGGCAGCAACTATACTAGAAACGCCACCAATCTTAATTTGTGGCATTAAAACTTACACAAAAACACCATACGGGCTTCAGAATATAACTGAAGCTTGGATGAAAGAGCCTCCAGCAATTCTTGATCGCTCACTGGTTTTGCCAGATACCTTTGATACAGATGTAATGCTCCAAAAAATGCAAGACGCTCTCGAACAAACCAACATTGTTCGAGTAATTGCTGCTACACAACCTAGCCAAACAAGTCTTTCTAAGAAGAAACCTGAAACTAGTGAAATCCAAATTGGTGGAGGAACAATCCAGCAACAATTTGAATATGCCAAGCAACTCTTGGGCAAAACAGTTACACCTGAAGAAGTCTTCAAAGACGGGCAATACATCGATGTAGCCGGCATCACAGTTGGTAAAGGCTACCAAGGTCCAGTAAAACGTTGGGGCGTAACCAAGTTACAGCACAAAGGTCGAAAAACCAAACGTGGTATCGCCACAAACGGTCCATGGAACCCTCACCACATCATGTACTCGGTTCCAAGAGCAGGACAAATGGGTTATCACCAACGCACAGAATACAACAAACGTATACTAAAAATCGGCAAAGACGGCAAAGAAGTCACTGTCAAAGGCGGATACATACGATATGGCGAAGTAAAAGGACCATACATCTTAATCGAAGGCAGCTTACCAGGAACAGAAAAACGCCAAATCCGTTTGCGTGTACCAGCACGACCACCAACCGAAGCACCCGAAGCACCCCCACAGATAACATATGTTTCACTGGAATCACCACAAGGAAAATAGGTTGAATAGTCATGGCACAAAAAACCGCAGAAATTTTCAATTTAAAAGGAAAAACCACTGGCAAAATAGCGTTATCGGAAGTTTTCCAAACACCCCTAAGACCTGACGTAATTAAACGAGCAGTCTTAGCAATACAATCTAATCGAATACAACCACAAGGCAGAGACCCAATGGCTGGAAAGAAAACCACCGCTGAATCACGCGGAACCGGTAGCGGTACTGCAAGAATTCCACGCGTTAAAGGCGGAAGCGGCAGAGCCGCATTTGCTCCAAGCACTGTGAAAGGACGTCAACCACACCCTCCAAGAGCAGAAAAAATTATTGTTAAAAACATACCTAAAAAAGAAGCTAAACTAGCCCTAACATCAGCCATCGCAGCAACTGCACAAAAAGAAATCGTGGCTTTACGAGGCCATAAAATAGAGAACGTCGTTGCATTGCCATTGATTGTTGAAGATGTGTTTGAAAGTTTATCAAAAGCAAAAGACGTTGAAGACGCGTTCACAAATCTTGGAATTGGAGACGACCTTGGAAGAGTACGTGATAGCCGAAATATTCGGGCAGGAAAAGGCAAACTCAGAGGCAGAAAAATGAAGCAAGCCGTTGGGCCTCTAATTGTAGTAGTCGACGGAAAAAGCCTCGTTAACGCAGCAAGCAATATTCCAGGCGTACAGGTAACCACTCTTAGTAACCTAAACACCGAGATGCTTGCTCCAGGAACTCATCCTGGCAGGTTAACGGTTTGGACTAATGGAGCAATCGAAAAACTAAACATGCTTTATGGGGAAATAGCATAATGAACATTGAAGAAATTATTTCTTTTCCATTAATGACTGAATCAGCCAGCGTGATGGTTGAAAAAGACAATAAACTCATCTTTATCGTTAACCTAAAAGCTGGAAAAGCAGACGTTAAACGTGCTGTGGAGCAACTCTACTCAGTTAAAGTTAAAAAAGTAAACTTGCTCATTACTCCTCAAGGCGTAAAAAAAGCATTCGTCAAGCTTACTCCAGAATTTAGAGCGTCAGATGTAGCAATTAAACTTGGAATACTCTAATCTATTAGAAGGAATGATTTATGGGAAAACGTATTCGTGTTCAAAGAAGAGGTCGCGGCGGTCAAAACTGGCGCGCTTCAACTCATAAGCGTGTAGCTCCAGCGAAGTACCCTACTATTGCACCCAAAGAGTCTTTTGATGCCGAAATTAATGGTACAATAGTTGATTTGGTTCATGATCCAGGTCGCGGTTCGCCCCTTTCACTAATAGAATTCGACAACGGATTATCTGTTTACAGCATCACTCCTGAGGGCGTTTTCACTGGGCAAGAAATATGTTATGGCGGAAAAGCTCCAGCTGAAATTGGAAACATTATCCCATTAGGAAGGATGCCTGAAGGAACTTTAGTCTGTGACCTTGAACTTCGCCCAGGTGACGGAGGCAAAATGGCCCGTTCTTCAGGTGCATACGCAACTGTTGTGGGTCACACACCGCAGGGTACAATGATACGATTACCTTCAGGAAGAACAAGATACGTTAATGATTACTGTTTAGCTACTGTTGGCGTAATTTCTGCTTCAGGACGAACAGAGAAACCGTTCCTTAAAGCAGGTGAAAAATTCCATCTCATGAAAGCTAAAGGTCACAAGTACCCAAGAACCAGTGGTCGTAAAATGGTTCCAGCGGTTCACCCGTACGGAAGCAGCAAACGAAGTGCTCGTAGATGTACCACAACTTCCCATGGTGCTCCTCCAGGACAGAAAGTCGGTCTTATCGCCGCTCGTGGTCCAGGACAAAAGAAAAAACGTGCACTCCGAGGATAAATATAATAGAGATATAATTGGAATTTAGGTGAAGATGAAAAATGCCGAAAGAATTTAGCTATCGCGGATACAGCCTTGACAATTTAACAGGTATGTCTATGGATGAATTCATTAACCTGCTTCCTTCACGCCAACGCAGAACCCTACAGCGCGGCTTAACACCAGAACAACGCATCCTACTCGAGAAGCTACGTGAAGCCAAAGAATCGCAACAAGGAAAAGAGAAGGGCATCAAAACCCATGTACGCGACTTAATTGTCTTACCAGAGATGGTGGGCGCAAAGATCAGCGTTCATAACGGCAAAGAATTCGTTGCAATCGACATAAAACCCGAAATGATAGGCCACTATCTTGGCGAATTTGCCATAACCAACAAACCTGTCCGACACGGAACGCCTGGTATCGGTGCGTCACGTTCATCAATGTATGTGCCGCTGAAATAAACCCAGCTTTTTAGCTTCTTTTATTTTTCTCCTGTTTTTGTCAATACAAAAGTGTGAATAAATCCAAATCATAGATTAGTAAAGGAAGTTTTGCTTTCGATTTTGCATGCTGATTGTGATAGAATCGATTATTTGTTAAGACAATGGAACCTTCCTGGTGATCCGTAGTTTAACGTTTTTTAGGCGCTGTAGTCTCGGCCTTTAGGTTTTGTGCTTGGCGGTTTTCCTGTTTCAGATATCTGCGGCAGTGGAATCGGGGGCGGAATGTTCAGGGTTCTTGAAATAAGAACTGACTCGATGAAGACCACATTGGATATCGACTGAATTATTATTGGCGCTGGAGGTTTTTTTTGTTCATAGTCTTTTAGGACTTTGTCTACTTCTTCTTTTTCGCCTGTCACAAAAGCGTTTCCTTTGATGTTCATTTGCGCTATTGAAGGATTGTAGACTATAGATAAGACAAAAGGCACTTCTAATGATTCGTCTTGTTTCTTTTCCATTCCCACAACGTTGATGTTCGTGTTGATTTGAATCGGTGGAATGGGTTTACGGATGTCCCAAAAACGTTCTGCTGAAATACTGCTGATAACTACATTAACTCTAAGCATGATAGGTCAAAAAGAATAATTGTGGTTGGGGAATTTAAAACTGCTTATTTTTGCTTATAACGAGTGAAACCGCAATGTCCACAAGTGTACCTTGCGTGATGATCTGCCATGAAGTAGCCTGGTCCGCAACGCTCACAAGTTGGGCGTGCTCGTGAGAGCTTGTCCCCTTCAATTTTGTACATCGCTTTGACGCCTTTCTCTTCTTTGTGCGATTTTTCTTGTTTTCCTTTTTCGACTTTTTTTGCCCCGGAAGCTGCTGCATCATTTGGTTGCGGCATTATGCGGTAGCCTCTTCTTTAGGTTTTTCAGGAGGACTGTTTCTTTTTAGAATATAATCGGGTTCTACTATTTTCGCTTGACTGACGGATTGGTAAATATTTGCAACTCCTTGAGTGATGCTTGTTCCTGTTTTTGTTCGCATTTTCTTTACAAAAACAACGTCATCCCCTACCTTTAGTTCAATGGCTATGGCTTTCTTTGCTTCAAGCCGTTGTGGAGTTTTCTCTTTTGGACCCTGAACAATGGTGAAACCTACTTCTTTCCGTTTTAGAAGCGGGTTGTCCTTTGTGGTTTCTATTTTAACTTGCATTAATGTTCACTTAAGGCGTAAGTTCATACATTATTCTTCTTATTTAGCTTTTCGAAGGTTTCATACTGTTTAGGAACGCTTTTACTTGATCTTTTTTCTCAGGTGTGGCTTTAATGATTACAACGCCTGTATAAGGTTGTCCATAAACCACAATAGAGTTTTCTGGCGCATATAAAACAGCGATTAGTGCCAATAAATCCTCTTCGCCATCAACAACAATGTGTATGTGTTGATTTCCCTCCAGTGCTTCTTTTACTGCAACTATTGCTTCATGTGTTATCGTTCCTTGAGGATTCTTAACATAAACTGTTTTATCAACTGCGGCTTCTTTTGGAAGTTTCTGGTCTCTGAGCGACAAGTTATCAATAATGGTTAGCTGCGGATTAATGTTGGATTTGTGAAGATTTCGGGAAACTATGTCTCCAACAGAAATAATCCTTATTGGTTTTTCAGCTTCAACAAGGTTCTTCATTTTGTTCATTGTTTCGAAAAATGAGCCTTGGATTAAGGTACCGAAGGGTTCTTTCAGCTTAACACGCAGTTCAGGCGTAATAGTATACGCAACAGTCATCTTTAAAGCCTTAAAAATAAAACACTCGGTAGGTTAAGAAGCTACCGTGGAATTTGAACATGGATCTCTTAACGAACTTTTAGGGCGTATCGACCTTTTTCTTTAATGTTCATAGCTTTGGCGATGGCTGAATTGTCTGGGTCAAACATAACAACTAACCCGCTGTAGTCTTCGCTAAAACTGGTTGATTTACACTTTGGACAAACGTTCTCTTTTGTGATGAAATGACAATTGGTACAGGCTTTTTCATTCACTCAAAATCCACCTTATGCAGCTTTTTCTGGACTCTCTGCTGGTTTTTTTTCTGCCGCTTCTTTACTTTGGTCAATTTTTAGCCAATCTAACTTTCCTAAGAATGGTTGCCTTGCGGTGACTCCGATTTTTCCAGAGCTTCCAGCTCTGCCTAATGAGACTGCTGTGATTCTAACTCTAACTTGGTCGCCAGAGGTAAGTTTACGTTTAGTTTCTTTGCCTAACAAGACACCTTGTTTTTCATCATATGAAATGTAATCGTCCATAAGCTGTGAAACGTGCAGTAGGGCATCGACTGGTCCGATTCGAACGAATGCGCCAAAATCAGCGATTTCTACAACGTCGCCTTCCACAACTTCTTGGATTATTGGGTAGAATGTTAGAAGTGAGAAGTTTACTTTGTGATAGGTTGCTCCATCACCTGGGATTATTTTTCCGATTGGACTAACTTCTATTCCTGTAACTGCTATAACGTATCCCAATTCTTCATCCACAATTCCTTCGTATTTGTGTTTAACTTGGTCTCGTCCAACTTTTTCAAGTGGGTTACCGAAGGTTTCGGGTGGAATGCGAATAGTATCTTGAAGAGTAATTAGTTTGAACATCTACGATATCAACCCGTCTATGTCTAGACGTGAGTTTTGTCTCACATAAATCACTGGGATGCTTATATCTCTTAGCTTCTTTTTTAGCAGTCTATCATTCGTAAACACCATAGAATTCCAACTCTTAGCCACCCTGACAATAACTTCATCTACACTTTCGCTTGTGGCCTCTATTGGTACAAATTTGCATTTTTCTGCCAGCCTTAGAGCATAAATCGCTTCTTTACTTGCCTTGGGCGCATTTCTAGATGCAAGAATTTCAAGTTCATGCTTAACTGGTGAGAGCAAAACAAACTCTACATTTCGATTTACCAAACAGCGAACTTCCTCAAAAATATCAATTTTGAACTTTAAAGATGAAAAGAGGGCGTTAGAATCTAAAATCACTTTTTGGGGCGTTTTTTTCTGTAACGGTGAAGCCGACACTTGGCAGGGCTCCTGATTTGTTAACGTGGGTTTTCTAGTTTAAAACGTTTTGTTCGTAATCAAATTTTTTGCTTATCCTAATTTTTGCTATTACTTTAAATACCAAGAGTCGATGAATTGGAGCATAATTGGGTGAGTATATTGCTTCGCGAGAAATCATGTGGCGCTGTTGTTTTCATAAAGAAAGATGACCAAATACTCTATTTACTTCTTAATTACGCTGCACACCACTGGGACTTCGTGAAGGGTAACGTGGAACAGGGCGAAACCGAAAAACAAACAGTGACCCGTGAATTGAGGGAAGAGACAAGCATAACTGATGCACAATTCATCGAAAGCTTTAGAGTGCCCATATCTTACTTTTATCGTCGGCAAGGTTTAACTGTCCACAAAGAGGTGGTCTTTTTCGTAATGGAATCTCAAACAGATAGAGTAGTGATATCTTTTGAGCATGTTGGCTACGTATGGCTTACTTTCAAGGATGCTATGGAAAAATTAAGCTTTAAAAATGCCAAGGATGTACTGCAAAAGACACATGATTTTCTAATCAAGAAAGGAATAATAAACGACTAAACGTTTTTTTATTTTATCAATCCGTATCCGATGAGTCTCCACCGGGCAGTAATTTTCCTGCTTATAGCAACTCTTGATCCCGGCAAAGCGCAGATTGGCCTTGTCAACTTTACTTTGATTGTATTTTGTTTTATTCCAAAGACTTTGCCTACGTTTACTGCAGATCCAATATGAAGCAACAATGTTTCATCAGGATTAATTTTTTCAACTTTTAAAAGTTCTTTTGTGCCTACCGCTCTTTCTAAAACGAATGTTTCAAGTGTTAGTTCAGTAAGAGTTGGTGGAAGCATACCTGTTTTGCCTGCGATGCTGCCTGTTAAGCCATCCGCTTTTGAGTATGATGGATCTAAAAGTGTTCCAACTCCAACTAATCCGCCGCATGTAGCTTCTTCAACACTTTGTTCGCCTGAATGTAAGCTGACTATTTCACTGATTAGCGGGTCGTATACTGTTTTGCCTTCTCTCTCTGCCATGATGCCTGGACGGATTTCGATTTCTTCTCCTACTGCAAATTTGCCCTGTGCTATGGTGCCTCCGATTATACCTCCTTCAAGGTCTTCGATTGTTGTTCCAGGCTTGTTTACATCGAATGATCGAATGATGTACATTATGGGTGGCAAGGTTGGGTCTCTCTTGGGAGTTGGAATGATCGTTTGCATGGCTTCTAGAAGTACATCTATGTTTATTCCCCTTTGTGCTGAAACTGGAATGATTGGTGCGTTTTCTGCAACTGTGCCTTTAACAAAGTTCTTAATTTCCTTGTAACTTTCTAAAGCCCTTTTTTGGTCAACAATGTCAATTTTATTTTGAACGACAATTATGTTTTTTATGCCGCTAACTTCTGCTGCTGCCAAATGCTCTCTCGTCTGGGGTTGAGGACAAAATTCATCAGCTGCAATAACTAATATGGCACCGTCCATGATCGCTGCGCCAGATAGCATTGTAGCCATTAATGCTTCATGTCCAGGGGCGTCGACAAAGCTTACAGCGCGGACAAATTCAGCTTCAGAGTTGCATGCCTCACAGTAAGGTTTGATCGTGTAGCTTTTTTGAGATGGACATTTAGGGCATTTATATATCGGCATGTTTGCATAGCCTAATTTTATAGTAATGCCTCTTTTGAGTTCTTCACTATGCCTTGACGCCCAAGTGCCAGTTAAGGCTTGAACTAGGGTTGTTTTTCCATGGTCTACGTGACCTATGGTTCCGATATTAACTTCTGGTTGCTTTAGCAAGGCTTTTTGAGTGTTACTCATACGATTTTTCTTTCCAATAAATGTACGTTAAATGAAGAATGAATTAATTATTGGCTGTTTATAAGGTTTAAGCCTGCACACTAACAGCATTATTGTTATTGTGGTGCTGGCTCAGGCTTGGCTTCGGGAGCTTTTACAGATGATGCTGGTCGTTCAACGATTTTCATATTTATTTGTGCAATTTCGTCCGTTACTGTGTCTCCACGAACAGTTTTACGTCTTCGTTCTCCTTTTCTTTTTGGACTAAAGCCTGTTCCTCCGCTTAAAACTACTGCTCTGCGTCCGCCTCCATGAACGTCGGCTCTCATTGGAACGCCATCTTTGTCTGAACCGCCCAAAATTTGTACTTTGTGTGCTGGTAAATCGACTATTGCGCCATCAAATATTTCGCCAAGTTTTCTTCCTATTAATGGTGCAGCGCGTGCTTCTTCTATCTCAACCACTTTAGATGTTCCAGCTTGGGGGTCGGAAACTATTACCTTAAACTTTGCCATTTACGAATTGTCTCTCCAGCGAAGTAAGAAAGTTAGACAACTCTCTATTAAGGATTTAGCAAGAAGAGATTTAATTTACTAAAGACGTCTTAGGCCTATCCTGTTTTATGCTATTGCGTACAACAACTTGTTAAATCCATATGTTACATCGATTAACGCTTTAATATCAACAAAAATGAAGAAGGCAAAAACAAACACGATCTACCATCGCAAATCGATATGATAATTGCTTTCTTAAAAGAAGAGCTATTCATTGAAGAATTACCCGTTCTCCACAATATTTACTATTGAAGTGAGTCAATCTTAAAATTTTTTCAATTGTACGGCTAAATGTTTTAATCTCTCTTTGGCGTGCTCCTCTGGCTATGTGGCGGTTAGGGTTCTTCTTTCACGATATGGCTTTTGGGTTACTTACAGTTTTCATACCTCTATACGTTGTAGTTTTCAAAAACACCAGCCTATTAGGTGGACCTTTGCTTGCTCTTGGAGTCATGACTTCTCTTGCTATCTTCTGCTCTATTCCCGCTTCGTATCTTTGGGGATACCTTTCGGATAAGACGCGTCACTATAAAGCCTATATTCTACTTTCTTTTGCCTCGATATCGATAATTCTTTTTCTAATGACACTTCAGTTTGCCCAAGACATAGTCTTTTTTGTTATTCTGTATGTTGTCATGCAAGTGCTTCATGTAGCACATGAATCGCCAAAAAATGTGCTTGTGACGGAACACTACAGTCGATGTGACTGGGAAAGCTCTTTTGGATTCTATGGAGGAGTCACCAAAATTGGTTTCCTAATTGGGTTAGTCGCTGGACTGCTTCTATTTTCATTTGGATTACTGTCCACATACACTTTTTATCTTTGTAGTATTCTAAGCGTGATTTCTTTTGTTTCTTCACTGGCACTAGTTGCCGACCCAATTATGGTTTTTGAAAGACGTTTAGTTGGAATTGAAAGAAAGGTTGATTTCACCTGCCGTGGAGTCGAAGTCACGTCAAAACTTATTGACGGGGTTCGTTGGAATGGATCCCTCAAGCAAGACAGTTTTCTAGGATTTGCTATAGCAATTGTACTCTTCTCTTTAGCAACAAGCCTATTTTTCACGCCGCTTCCAATATATCTTAAAGAATTGTTCAATGGGCAAGAACAACTCGTTTATCTTGCCTACATTCTTAACTCCATTGGTGGGATCGCTGGTTACTTTTTAATTCGACGTACTGCAAGATCCATGGATATCAAAAAGCAAATGCCACGATATATTTTTCTAAGCAGTCTTCTTACGTTTGCTTTAATTGCTGTTATTTCACTTGCCTTACTGCCCATTGCAATGACCGGTATTCTTCTTCTAGGCTTGGGCTTTGCTTACGCCATGTATTACATTATGATGATTTCGCTTTCAATGGAGTTAATTCCTCAAGGAAAAGCAGGTGTATTCGATGGATTAGTGAGCTTAGGAGCCGGGGTAGGTGCTTTCTTTGGACCCTTCCTTGCTTTTAACTTGAATTATTTGCCAACTTTCATTATTGCTGCTACAATTTTCTTAGTGGCCTATTTGACTCTAAAAATACTTCATTGAAAAAGTAGAAATAAGAGAAAAAATATTGGTGGAATTTAGTTTTGCTTCTATTTTATTCTGTGTGGACGCGGAATAAGTCGATATCTTCACGCATGCTTGGTGTCAGTTCAAGGAAGTCTCGGACAGCTCGTTCGATATCTCTGCTTTGAGTAACGTATCTGCCAACGATTAGTATGTCTGCGCCCAACTCAAGTGCTTCTTTGGCTGTTTCTGGAACTATACCGCCTGCTACTGCAATTAGGAACTTCTTGTTAGGGAATGTTTGCCTTATGAGTTTTATCCGTTCAAGTCCACAGGTTCTGCCGCTTTCTTGGTCAATGCCTCGATGCAAGATAACGATATCAGGAAATTCCTTAAGTGACTTTAGCTTAGTCATTACATCGTCTACGTTTAACATGTCTATGACTGCGTAGATTCCAAGACGTTTGGCTTCGTGTACTGTTGCGTCAAGAGTTTCTGGTGGAGCTAAGCCCGCTGCAACAACTGCGTCTGCGGTGTCTTCGTAAGCAATGTCGGCTTCGACTTTTCCTACGTCAAGTGTTTTTAGGTCGGCAATCATGAATTTGTCTCTGGCTGCTTGACGTAATTCATTGATTACTCTTGTCCCGTAGCGTTTAATGAGGGGCGTACCAACTTCGATAATGATTCTGTCGCTGCCTGGAAGGGATTCGAGGACTTTCTTTGCTCCTTCAACTGAGGGTGCGTCGAGTGCAATTTGTAAGTATGGTGGGCGCCAGAGACGTGGGACTTTGAAGCCCATTATTGGGTGTTTTGCGCGATCCTTGTCATAGTTTATCTTCTCAAGTGACGGATACATCTTAAGAGCGCGTTGAAGGGCCATTTTTGTTGCTCCGTAGTTGTATTGGTAGATTTTTCGGAAATCTTTTGCTTGAGGGTGGATAAAGACGCTGCAGATTACGACCCAGTCATCTAGTTTGTTAGTTGGGATGATGCCTTCTTCGGCGGAGTCGGCAATGGCTTTTGCGACTGCAGCTTGGGCAGGACCGAAAATTTTTCCGGTGTCTTCCATGTTTTTGACGGTCACTTTGGGTACAATTAATGTATGAGGTTTTGGTGGAAGATTAGGTCTAATGACTGCTAGTAGAGGTGTGTGACCTGCAGACAAGCTTGTCATTCCAGTAGCAAATGCCTGACCGATGGGTCCATTTTTGTCGCCTATCATCAGGTCGATGTGTGCAACTTCGTTTCCTTCTCCTACTAAAGATTCGCCGATCATGAATGCTGGTCCTGAATTTTCTGTGTCTTCGTCAATAATTGTCGATATATGATCAATTATTTCTTTGAAATCGACATTGAACTCTTTTAGCCAACTGTAAATTGTGTCACGATGAATATCCATTTCTTTGGCTGTTCCTACAACTGTCGGTTTTGCAGGTCTTCCTTTTGAGTCAACTTCTTTTTTTGCTGCTTCAGTTAATATTTTAATAAGTTCATTCCGTGTTTCTGGCTTTTTAACGTCTGATCTCGACATTTAATTTGCCTCGGTCGCTCTCTGTATGCGAGCATGTATATAAGAATGTCGGATAAGTGTTGACGGATTAAGGTTAACTAATTTTTATTAACGATAATTTGTCGTTTCATGCTTATTTTATTTGGCGGTAGCTTGACTGCTGTTTGCGGTAAATCTTTATATTTAAAGCATGTATTGAATGCCTAAACTTGGCAGGATGATTCAATGTCTTACACTGATTGGGCATTGTTAGGCTTATTTATCGCTGGGTTTCTGCTTTTCCTCTATGGCGCCAACACTTACAGTGCACTTGCTGGATATGGCGGGGTTTACCTGTTCATTGGCTCAATTGCAGCCTACCTTGTCATATATATTTACAAGGAACTAACAAAGAAACAGCCTTGTTAAAAACCATAAAGCATGCCATATTTTTTGTTGAGATACTGCAGGTATGGTTCAGAATTCAAGGTTTCTCCAGTTACTCTTCTTATTAATTCTTCTGGGTTGTAGAGATCGCCTTTTTCATGAATGTTGTTCCTAAGCCAGTCGTTAACACCTTCAAGTTTTCCATCTGCAAGCTGAGTTTGCCACTGGGGAATTTCTTTGGTGATAGCTGCAATTATTTGACCGCTGTAGATGTTGCCTAGCGCGTAGCTTGGGAAGTAACCAAACAACCCGCTTGCCCAATGTGTATCTTGCATAACGCCTTCAGAATCATTCTCAACCTTTACCTCTAAGTAATCGGCGTATTTTTGGTTCCATACATCTGGGAGTTCGTTGATTTTGATTTTTTCGGCAAAGAGATCTCTTTCAATCTCAAAACGAATTATGATGTGAAGGTTATAGGTAACTTCATCAGCTTCAATTCTGATTTTTGACCTTTGCACTTTGTTTATAGCGTGGAGAAATTGATCTAATTCAAGGTTTGCTAGACTAGGTGCCGCTAGCTTGATATCAGGTAAGAAGCTCGTCCAGAATTCTTTTGAACGTCCAATAATATTCTCGTAGAATCTTGATTGGGACTCATGGATGCCAAAAGAACATGTGGATCCGACAGGTTGGTATTGCCATTGGCGATTGATGTTTTTCTCGTAGAGTGCATGTCCTGTCTCGTGCAGCACTGAAAAGATGGAGCTGGCAAAATTGTTTGGATAGTAATGAGTGGTAATGCGTACATCATCACAGTAGCCCGTAGTAAACGGATGTTCGGTCTCATCAACTCTACCACATGCCAAAGCGGAGGTTGTGTCATAACCTAGCTTTTGCGTTATCAACTGTGCTATAACGCGTTGATTTTCCACTGGCACAGAAAGGCTACTGCTTTTTGTTAATGGATCAGTCTGGGAGTCTTCAATCTTCGCAATCAATGGTTTTAATCCTCCAAGTAGCTGCTTGAAGGTTTCAGTTATTCTCTGAGCGGAAATTTTAGGTTCAAAGTTGTCAATCAAGGCTTCATAAGGAGTGTTGGTTTGTTTTACTTCCTTAAGAATTTCTGCCGTCTGTTTACTTAGATCTAAAAGTTTTTGTAAATCGGTTTTGAACAATTTATAATCTTTCTGAGCTTTTGCTTTTTTCCAAGTGTTAACCGTTAGGGCTTCTTGCATGGCTATGTCAGAAACCAATTTTTCCGGCAGAGCGGTTTGTTCTTTATAGTTTTTTTCGATTAGATACAGGTTGCGTTTTTCCACTTGCCCAAACTTCTGGTATTCTGGGCTTTTTTGAATCGTGGTTACGAGTTTGCCTATTTCGGGCTCCGTTGCCAACTGGTGATGGATGCGGCTAAGTAATGCAAGTTGCTCGCTACGTTGTTCTACTGCTTTGGGCGGCATAAAAGTCTCCATGTCCCAGTGGATCACGCCTTCAGTTGTCGAAAGCACTATCACATCTTTGAATTTAGCTAAAAGTAGTTTGTACGCTGAATCTATGTTGTTTGTCAAGGTTATTCCTAAACGTTGAATGTTAGTTGTGTTTTATTTACTATGAGGTAAAGAGTGTTTGGGAATCGCAATCTCTAGTCATAGGCCTCTTTTTCTTTATAAAAAACCTCCGCGGCAGTTAATTGGCAAGCTTTAATTTATTTGCAAAACTTTTTATTCCCCTCAATATAAAGCGCTTCTATTGAGGACAACAAATGAGCAGCTTAGGCTCTGACAAAACCTTGGCTGGCATTGGCTCGATATTGGTCTGTCTCTTTTTTGGCGTTACTTGTGGTAGTATTCATATTTTACATATTGGCCGCGATGACTCTAAGAAAAACCTTTAACACTCTTGCACAGAAATCAAGTGAGCACATGTTTGAAACTGCTGGACTGTTATTGTTCTTAGGCACCATAATGACTGTAGTTTTAGTGGGCTTTTTGCTGATTTTTGTGGCCTGGATAATTTGCCACAATTGCATTTTTCTCCATAAAAATACCCACCTATACGTTTCCACAGACAGTACAACCATTACAAGCATCACGTTGCTGCCCCAATTGCATGCACTACAAAACGCAATCGCAATATTCTGTTCTCACTGTGGACGACAACTTCCCTCAGAATAATGCTTTTTCATTAAGGTTGTTACTGCTTATGCGCTACAACATAGGTTTAAGAGAGCGTAAACTCGCTTATCTTTGAAGGTTCCTCTTATGCAAGAAAAAGAATCACCCAGTATACCAAAAGCACCTCCAGTGCCTGAAGAACCTATAGACCGAATGGCACCAAGTCCTTTAGTTTGTAATATTTGTGGTAAAACTTTCAAAACTCATAGTGAACTCGATAGACACATGGAACATATGCATGGTCATCCCGAAAAAACTCATTTGGGACCGCATGTTGGACCTCATCCTTGAAAAATCTAAAAGTCTAAATTGCTTGGAAGTCTTATTTGAGTAATAGAGTCTGCAACTATCGCAACTATATTATACCTCACTAAAATCAAAAGATAGGTGCTCCGGCCGGGATTTGGACCCGGGTCGCCGACTCGAAAGGCCGGCATACTTGACCGGACTATACTACCGGAGCGTTTATACGGAAAGCATCAAGCAGAATACAATTTCCCTCGAATAAACCTTACCCTTCAAATAGCTCTCTTTTTACTGCGGGGCTTAATTTTTTTAGGTTTTTTCGGGGTAAACAAGTGAGCAGTTATCTGTTCAATGAGTTTACTCTGGTTTTTGGAGGTTTTTTCAAGTTCGTCTACTCTTTTTTCAATGTCGTTTGAAATTATTTTGCCTTCAATACGGTTTGCGCTACGAAACATTAGTAGCATCTTGAATACTTCAGAAACCGCTTGTTCCAGCTCTTGGGCTGACGAACGTTTTATTCCAGCAACCACAGACAACAAATCAACATAATGTTCTTTGATTTTCAGTTCTGCGTTAACTGAAGGATCAGTTGGAAAAGCAATGGATAATGGCGTTTTTTTAGCGAGTTCCGCAGCGGTTGGGAAACGGATAACAATATCACCTCTTATCCATGAAGCCACAAATTCGGTAACATACTTGCGGATTTCTTTCTCCGAAAAAAGCAGGGTCGGCTCTGTTTTTTGCTCTTCTGTTTTTCTTTTGATTTTGACATTTATGATTTTTTTGTCTTCAGCATTACCTTGATTTTCCTTCGACACTGTGTTCCCTTCAAAGCTGCGGTAATTATCTCCTTAAGCAGGGACTAGTATTTAAGAAACAGCGTGGAAAAACAACCCCTAATACGATATTTTTGTTGCAGAAGGAATTTTGCCTAAAATCTTTGCTGTTGCTTTCTCTATCTTTTCACGTTTATTTTCATCTGTGTAAACTCGTAAGATATTCATGAAACCTTGGAGGGTTTCAATTATTCTTGAGCTCTCGCTGAGTCGTTGGGGGATTTTTTTTCCTGTTGGGGTTCTCGAAAAAACCGGGATTTCCATGGATTCCATCAAAACTGCATGATGATAAGGCACTGAGGGAACTGTAGGTACATCGATAATTACAGATTCTACTCCAACACTCGCTTCCTTGGCTATTTCGCTCTGAATTTGCTGCCTATACGATTCTCTGCCAAAAAGGTTTGACATCATTGTGTCTTTTTCATAGAAGGTTCTCTCATAGGCGCATTTGAGCATCCGTCTTTGTTCCAAATTAGCGATAATGCTGCGTGATGCCTCGCATTTTTTCAATGCAGACCAAACCGTGTAGTCATCTAGTGCCATATATTCTTCAGGTGTTTTAAATGACGTCAAACCGAGCTCTGGGTTAGCTTTTTCCATGGCAGTTGCCAACATAATCTGAGCTGCTCTGCCGACACGATGGAAATAAATGCTTTTGAAAGATTCGATGCGGGCAATTACGATTGCCTCCAAAGCTGACAGGGCGCCAAGTTCAACAGCCAAGTTTTCACCTAAAACATCTAGTGCGTGGATTAGCCGAAAAACGTCGATAAAACCGTACTCTGCACCTGTATGGTATGTGTCTCTGACGATGAAGTCTTGCTTGTCAACGTCTACTGCACTACTAATTATTTGGTCTAAAAAAGCGCGGTCTTTCTTGTGAAGTTTTCCAACAGCTAATTCGCCGATTTCATTTGGGTCATACCCTAATTTTAATAGTTTATCAGCAACTTCACTTTTCTCAATAATCCACGAAGTTAGATCCTCATGGGTCTTATCCAAATTTTTAATTAATATTCCTTCAAAAATATGCGAGAAAGGTCCATGTCCAACATCATGTAGCAATGCCGCGATTCTACAAACATCTACTTCTTTGTCGTTAACCAGTTGCGAGATATGTGGGTTTTCCAGAACTTTGCCTGCAAGGTACATAACGCCTAGGCAGTGTTCAAATCGCGTATGATTGGCGCCTGGATAAACATATTCCGAGCCCGCCAGCTGACGTAACCTTCGCAGTCTCTGCATTGGGTAGCTGTCAATTACGTCTTTTTCTGCCTTTGTAATGTACACGTAGCCATGTACAGGGTCTTTTATTTCTCCCCAATAAGCTTTAGGCAAAACGTTCACTCACAGTTTGTTAGGTATATTTATTTATCCTCTTATAATGTGTAACGCTATCCAGATGAGTTGAAAAAATGGGCAAAAAAGGAGTTTTCATCGTAGTTGAAGGCTTAGACGGAAGCGGCAAGACCACTCAAGCTGGACTGCTCGCCAAAAAACTATCCAAGAACTACAATGTAATGCTCACTGCTGAACCTAGCAGAGGAAAAATCGGTACTTTCATTCGCGAGGGTTGCCTTTACGAGAACAAACGACTTCCAATTGAAGCTGAAGCTTTACTTTTTGCAGCTGATCGGATCGAACATATGCAAACCGAACTAAAACCCGCTTTAGATGAAGGAAAAATAGTCATTTGCGACCGCTACGTTTACTCATCTTTAGCGTATCAAGGAAGCGCTGGACTTAGTTTGGATTGGATTAAAACTATTAATGCCCGCGCATTGCAACCTGATTTTAGCGTATTCATTGACTGCCCAGCTGAACTGGTACTGTTTAGGTTGCGGAGAAAAAAATCCGTAATGGAAACCTTGGATACTCAACGAAAGGTTAGAGAAGTCTATCTGAAATTTGTAGATGAGGGTGAACTAGTCAGAATTGACGGCGACAGACCCAGAGAAGTTGTTGGGGATGAAATGTTCAGTGTAGTCTTTGGCTTGCTAAATAATTGCAAAGATTTTTTGATTTAATGAACTTCTTGGACTTTGATTCTTGGTTATTCTCAAAAGTATAAAGAAAAGGTTGTTTGGGATTTAGTCTTCTCTCCATTTAAACAGTTTTACTGCCAAAACAAAGATGACAAGAGTTATAATTCCAAGAATAGCAATGTCGATTAATGCACCGTTAATGTTTCCATAGACCATGACATTGTTCAAGCCTTCTGTCACATAGAATAAAGGCAATACATGAGCGAAGCTTTGAAGGTAAGCGGGCATGCTACTGATTGGAAAGAATGTGCCTGCCAAAAACATCATGGGGAAGGTCACTATGTTGCCTATAACGCCTGCAGTTTCAGGATTCTTGGTGACTGTGCCAACGAGCATACCGAGTGCTGCGAAAAGCATGGGACCTAAAACTAGAAAAGGTATTAGCCAAGCTGAAATAGTTACGTGTGCTCCGAAACCAAAGACTCCAACGCCCACCATCAACAAGAAACCTGCGATTGTTAAAACAATATACCATATTACTTTTGAGGTTAACCACTCCATTTTTGTGAGTGGTGTTAAGGAAAGTTGCTTGAATAGTTTAGTTTTCTTGTATTCTGAGGATATATTGACTAATGAGAACATGGGGCTGGTTAGGATTGAGAAACCTATTAAGCCAGGAATTAGGTAATCAACATATGTTTTTTGTTCTGTGCTTACACTTGCTGAAGTTAACCCAATTACCAAGCTCCCATTAAATCTCTGCAGATTGAAGTAGTTTGCATACCCGTTTACTGTTCCGCCAACTATACCGCTGGTACTAGATGCCGGGTTACCATAAACTGTAACGTTTACCTGTTGACCTGCAAGATATTCAGCCGAGAAGTTTTGAGGAATAACTATACCGTCAGAAGCTGAATGCTCCTTTAGGTATTCCGCAAAGTTCTCTGAAGCGTTAACCGTAATTACTTTGATGGTTGTTGACTCATTTAGTGCAGAGAGAAATTGAGAACCAATGTTTTGCCCGAATACTCCATCATCCTGGTTTTGGGCATAAACGTTCACGGTTCCAGTGCCGCCGCCGGAAAAAATCGCTCCGAAAATCAAAATCAAGATTACGGGAAAGACTAAACCAAAGAACAACCCGAATTTATTCCTCAAATATCCTATGCTGAAAACTTTGAAATCTGCGTAAATACGCTTTGCACTTGCCATTTTTAGCGCCTCTTCTTTTTGTTGGTTCTTTCTGCCGATTCCATGTTGCCTTGTTCACCGATCGGTTCGGTGACTAACTTTACAAACACGTCGTCAAGGCTGTCTTGACGCGTTTGGATTTCTCCCCACTCCAATCCTGACTGCTCCGCTGCGGCTAACGCCGCCAATGCGTCAATTTTTTTCCTCAGTGGGACGATAACTTCTCCTTTAGAGTTGTATTCAACTTCTAGTTCTGTGTTGGCTCTAATGTAATCGGCGAGTTTTTCGCTTCCATGAATCTCTAGACGTTCACCTGAGCCGTGTTTTTGTATGATTTCTTCAGTGGTTCCCATCGCAACGATGCGTCCATGATCCATAATTGCTACTCGATCTGAGAGGTGTTGCGCTTCATCTAAGTAGTGGGTTGTTAAGATGATTGTTTTGCCTTTTGCTTTTAACCCGCGTATAACTTCCCAGATGGCTCGCCTCGCGTTAGGATCTAAACCTGTGGTTGGTTCATCCAAAAAGAGAAGTTCAGGCGAGTTTACCAATGAGAGTGCAAGACCAGTTTTCTGTTTTTGCCCACCGGAGAGGTTTTCAAAATTTTGTTTTGCCATATCCTCAAGTAAGACCTCTTTGAGAATTTCATCAGCGTCAACCTTCACGTTGAAGAGGTTAGCGTAATATTTTATAGCCTCTCTTGGAGTGGTTTTTTCAAAAAAAGTAAATTCCTGTGGAATAACACCGATTTTTTTGTGTAGCTCGTAACCATTTTTCCAGGGGTCCAATCCTAAGATTTTGACATCTCCAGAAGTTCTTTCACGTAACCCCTCCATAACTTCGATAGAGGTTGTTTTACCTGCGCCGTTAGGACCTAAAAGTCCAAAGACTTCTCCTTTGTTAACGGAAAAAGAAACTCCATCTACGGCTTTGATGTCTCCGTAATATTTTTTGAGCGATGTGACTTCAATCGGTAACATTTGACTTTGCCTCTGGCTTTATTTTTGTTTATTTTTTGCTTGTTTTACGTACAAACTAGGAGAAAATATAACTTTCGGAAAGCTTTAGGGGTTTAATCTTGTGAAGTATTTTTCTTCAAAACTTTCCTTATTTTATTCTCGTTTAGTTTGCATTGTAAGAAATCCACTAAATCTTGGGGCGAAATGTATCTTGGTCCCCGCTCATGAAAGACCTGAACCTCAAGGGTGCCCTTTCCAAAGACAGTTCGAAGCAAATAATAATCAAACTTTAACGATGTCTTTTTCTTTTCCTTGCATTTGTAGTATCTTATAGCACAAAAAAAATCCAGCACACCTAGTCGTTCCTTATCTAGCGCCTTTAGCATTTTTTCGAGTTCCTCTTCGTTGATAAAGTTGAAATTTCCATTCTCTGCTAGGCCAAACTCAAAGATCACTATACCCTCGGGAATAGTTGGGTAAGCGACTTCCTCAAAACTTAGTTCTTTGCGGTTGACATCATTTAATAGCTGGATTAAGTTCTTTTGCAGTTGCTTTCTTGAAAGCGTTGAGCTAAAAGTCTCGAGCTTGTGTATATTTTGAGGAAAATTTTCATAGTAGCCCCGAGTCAAAACGCTCGTGCTCAAGTCTTTATTTTTTTAATTTTTTCTAAACTATTTAGCAATTCGGATAGTGCGAGGGTGAGTTTTTGCAGTTCGTCTACGTCTTGGTTTTTCTCAATTTTGCCTTGAATGTCCTGCACCTTTAACATTAGTGTGGCTTCTAGTTTGTCGTATGCTGAGCTTGCGGCTGCGGCTTGTTTAGGTGGTTCTTGTCCTTCCTTGATGACTATTACTTTTTTCTCGTCTTTGGCGCACCAAAGTGTTTCATCGTGCAGTCTAAAAAGTGGTGATGCACACTCTGGACAAGATAAGTCTGTTAGAGTGGCTCCTTGCCGTAGTAGTTCTGCTCCACGTTTGATAAATGAGTCCTGGGATTTCGTTTGCATTTATAGACCCCAAAGTAAATACGTCTCAATGCTTATATAACTTGATTAAGCCAAGGTAAGTAAAGGGGAACTATTTATGGTGCGCAAGAAGAAAGCTGAAGAGTACGAAGCAAAAATTAAGCAAGCGTTGATAGTGCTTGGCGAAGTCTCTGAAGATAGCACCACACCGCGAAATATTCGACGTAGCGCTAAAGATGCAATGAGTACCCTACAAAGTGGTGAGTACACTCCTGCTGTACGGGCTTCAAATGCTGTTTCACTCTTGGATGAAATTCTTCAAGACCCCAATATGCCTCCGTACACGAGAGTCAAGCTTTGGAACGTTATGAGTTTTATTGAAGCCATAAAAGATTAACCCCGCTATATGTGCGGGTTTTTTGAGATGACTACTGTGAACTTGACGTTTTGAGTAATCCTTTTTCTTCCTTATATGAGCGTGCGCAATGCATGCAGCAAAAGGCGGTTTCTTTGCCATTTATGACTTCTCGGTAGGCGCCCTCGTAGACTTTGCATCCGCAATGAGCACAGGTGAACAAACTGGGCTCGATCGCTATTGAGATCAATTCGGCAAAACGCTTGAAAAGTTGTGTGCAGAGTTTTCTCCCCTCATATGTTAATTCAAAGATTTTCCGTTCTTTCTCGCCGATAGGTTTTGCTGTATGTTTAACTAAGCCTTTGCCTTCGAGTTGCTTCAGGAAAGGATAGACTAAGCTTGGGCTGACTTCTTTCTTAACGCGCTTCTTGAACTGATTAATAATACTGTAGCCGTGGGTTGGACCTTCATAGAGTATAGTTAGTATGTAGAACCGTGAAAAATCGCTGATTATTTCATTCATTCCCTTATTTGCCATGTTGTTCTTGTTTCATGTGGTGTTTTGATATATTAAATGTTTATTAGATATATCGTAAAAATACACATTCGCTACGAAAATTTACACAAGCTAACCGGCACTAACAAATATATGGCACCTGTTACATGTATTTTCGGGTTCCAAGGAGAGACTGTTCCTTGAAATATGACATAATAATTGTAGGCGCAGGTCCAGCTGGCATCTTCTCAGCGCTAGAACTAACAGAAAATACAAACCTAAACGTCCTCATACTTGACCGAGGACCAGACATTGAAAAACGCAAGTGCCCCTCTAGTCGAGGATTTGAATGTGTACATTGCGAACCATGCTCTGTCCTTTCAGGCTGGGGCGGTGCAGGTGCCTATAGTGACGGTAAACTTACACTTTCAACAGAAGTTGGCGGTTGGCTAAACCAATACGTTTCCAACAAAGAATTAGCTGAGCTCGTAAAGTATTGTGATGGCATCTACATTAAATTCGGTGCCAGTGAGCAAGTCTTTGGTGGCGAAAGCGTAGAAATAGATGAAATCGAACGGCAAGCCTCACTCGCAGGCTTAAAGTTAATCAAGCAAGAAGTTCGTCACATGGGAACTGACAAATGCCTTGAAACTCTGCAACGTATGCGGAAATACCTTAACAGCAAAATCACTTTTCAACCAAAAACTGAGGTCAAAGGTCTCATCGTCGATAACCAAGTAATTCAAGGAGTAGAGACGGTAAACGGGGAAAAAATTTTAGGCAAATACGTAATTCTTTCTCCAGGAAGAAGCGGCGCTGAGTGGCTTCAAACCGAATCTCAGATACATGGATTAAAAACAGTAAACAACCCCGTTGACATTGGCGTTCGTGTGGAGCTTCTGGCTTCAGTTATGGAAAACCTCACTAAAGCCCTATATGAGCCAAAACTTGTGTATTTCTCAAAACAATTCGATGACCAAGTGCGAACGTTCTGTGTTTCTCCTTACGGCGAAGTCACCACTGAATCATATGACGGCGTCTTAACTGTTAATGGTGGAAGCCATGCAGAAACAAGAACACCCAATACTAACTTTGCCATCCTTGTCAGTACCTCATTTACAGAACCTTTCAAGGAACCTGTTGCCTACGGCAAGTATGTTGCAAGGCTATCTAACTTATTGAGCGGCGGTGTAATGGTTCAGCGTCTCGGCGACCTGGAGCATGGGCGACGTTCCACACCTGAACGCATATCTCATAGCGTAGTTACACCTACCCTTAAAAACGCAACACCCGGAGACTTAAGCTTCGTTTTGCCCTACCGCTATTTAGCAGACATACGAGAAATGCTACAAGCAATGGATAAAATTGCGCCCGGCGTTTCTTCACCTGAAACCTTGCTTTACGGTGTCGAAGTAAAATTCTACAGCTCTCACCTGCAATTAAGCAATGCTTTAGAATCCAAAATCCAGAACATGTTCACTATAGGTGATGGCGCAGGTGTCACACGTGGTTTAATACAAGCATCCGCGTCAGGAGTTATAGTTGCAAGAGAAATCCTTAAACGAGAAAAAATGAAGGCAAAGTAAACTATGGCGGTTTTAGCTCAAAATATCCGCTGCTCTCACTGTGGAGCCCCTGTGGAGTTTAAGCCAGGCGAAATCATAGCGACATGCAAATATTGTGGATTCACAACCGTAATCCAAACTGGTCAAGCTTTCAACTTTGAACACTCTCTTCTATTAAACAATTACACCCCTGAGCAGATTGAGGATTTGGCACGCAATTGGATGCGTTCGGGTTTTATGAAACCTGGGGATTTGGCGAAAAAATCCAAGATAACTGAGAAAAACCTGATTTATCTGCCTTTTTGGGTAGTGACCGCTGAAGCAACAACAAAGTACAAAGGTATTTTCGAACGCATCTCTCCTCCGATTATAAAGGAGGGGCAAATCCAGAATGAATACAATTGGTTAGTCCTAGCAAGAATCGCAACAGTTTTTCCCACCCGAGAATACGATGTTCCTTTGGCTGGTAAAATTCCCTATGATTTTCGAAAGATCGAAGGCTTTGCCAAGTTGCTTAACAGCGAAATCGACCGGGACCAAGCTTTAGAGATTGCTCGTCAACAGATTGATTCACATCATCGTTTTATTATCCAGCAAGACATCGATAAAGTCATCGAAGCAACAACAGTAACTAATCTTAAGCAGATGGTTTATTTGCATTCACCGATTTGGTTCATAAAGTACGAATATAAGAACAACATGTATCAGATGGTTGTTGATGGTGCTTCAGGTATGGTTTTGAAGGGCGATATACCCTCTTCCAAGTTCTAATGTGATTTAAAAAGCTTTAAGAGTAAGCTCTTTTTTATATCGGCATATAAATATTGGAGGATTTAGGAAATGAGCGAAAATAACGATGTTTATGCCCAAGCAAAAAAAGAAATGCGGCTTTCAGAACGTATAGCAGCGGCGCTTCCTGGCTTTCGTGGATACAAAGAAAAGGAACTCCGCCGCGAATCAGACAAACTGATTAGGAATAACCTATCTCTTAAACTCTCCAAGGATAAAGAGAACGTGCGAAGCATCGCTCAGAGAATTGCTGACAAACGTTATCTCGACGTTTTACCAGACATTGATAGGTTAAATGCAAAGATGGATCGCATTACCGAAAAAGTAAACCATGCCTCATATGGATACGCAGGCTTCTATGACATAGTTAAAATCAAGGAAGAGCACCTTGACCGAATGATAACCTTCGATAATAATCTCCTCGATGAAGTTGACTCTTTAACAACAGCCATCGAAGAGCAAAAAACACAGTTGGTAAGCGGCAACTACACAAACCTCAAGGACAAAATCCAAACTATAGCAGACAAGCTTGAATTGCTCGAAGACACCTTTGATAAGCGTGAACAAGTAATCTTAGGAGTGACGCAATAATGCCACAAATCATAGAATGGACAAATGTTGGACCTGACGCGATTCTCTGGCGGTACCCAAACGAGGATATCACTTGGGGAGCGCAGCTTATAGTTCACGAATATGAGATGGCAGTTTTCTTCCGTGATGGAAAAGCCTACGACGTGTTTGGTCCAGGCAGACATACCCTAACAACCTTGAATTTACCCATCCTCACCAGCCTGTTGACCAGGTTAGCTGGCTTTGGTGGCAATAAACCCTTCAAAGCAACTGTGCTATTCATCAGCACAAAAGTGTTCGCTGGCAAATGGGGAACAAAAGCACAAACCACCGAACTTGCTCCTCTCCAGGTATACGGGCAATTCTGGTTCAAAGTCGGGGACGCATCTCTCTTCGTCAACGAAGTCGTCGGTGGACAAAGTGCATATGACACTTCAGCGGTTAACGATTTTCTACGCGGTTTCCTAAACGAAAAAATTATCGATGAACTAAGCCACTACGACCTCATAACCGTCTTCACACGCCTAGACGAGACTTCAGTAATCGTCAAAAATTCATTAATAGACTACTTCAAAAGAGTCGGCATCGAACTAACTGATCTTCGCTTCGAAGGCATCGACACAACACCTGAGTATCGTGAACGCCTATTCTGGCTCAAAACGGGACAAACTGCACCCAGTGACGTACTACGCATGGAAACAGTTAAGAGTGCAGCGGCAAGCCTCGGACAAGGCGGCGGTTCAGGAGCTTTAGGCGCTGGCATGGTGCTTATCCCACAGATTATGACACCTACAGGACAACAGCAAGCAGCTCCAGCAGCAGCGCTTGTTATCTGTCCTAAATGTGGGGAAAAAGTTCCCGCTACAAGTAAATTCTGCCCTAACTGTGGAACAAACCTAACCCCTCCATCTCAGGGTGCAATGACATGTCCTAACTGCGGCAAATCCATCCCAGCTAGTAGTAAATTCTGTCCAGAATGCGGCTTCAAAATCGGAAGCTAAGAGGTACCCTAAATGAGTGATAGTGACCGTCAACTGCTTAGCTTTGGCGTGTTCCTCCTCATCATCGTGTTAGGAATAGTGCTAGCGCTTGCAGGACTCATTACCTGGAACCTTTTTGTTCCAGTTGTTCTGATACTTTGCGGTTGCTGGGCAATAGCATTGGCAGGAATTAGAGCGAGCAACCCCCAGAAGTACGAACGAGGAACCTATAGTACAATTGGAATTGGCTTTGCCTTGATTGCGCTTGGTGGAGCATGGTACGTCAGTCGCTTCGGTTGGCTGTATTCGCTGATCGTAATCTTGCTCGCGGTCGCAGTACTCGCAATCACGGCTGCATTAAGAAAAAAATAACCTCTGCGCTTTTTGGCTCTAAACATTTTTTTATCTCCTTGCACAGTCATGATGGAGATGGCACAGTTATGAGCGAAAGAACGATCGGTCACGGTACATGGTATGACTTAATGGCTAAGAAAGTCATCGGAAGAGAAAAAAAACTAAATCGAGACATGAGTAAACTTCGCACTGAGATGGGTCTAGGCGCTTCAGGTTTTCCCCATATCGGTAGCCTAGGAGATGCATCACGAAGCTACTCCGTCACTTTGGCTCTCAAAAACCTGAACTATGATTCTGAACTAGTAGCCTTCTGTGATGACAAAGACGGCTTACGCAAGGTTCCAGCTGGGCTATCAAAAGACCTGGAGAAGTATCTTGGGTACTCAGTTTCCAGCATACCTGACCCGTTTGGCTGCCACGACAGCTACGGCAAGCATATGAGTTCGCTTCTGCTTGATGCGCTGGATAAATGTGGCATTGAATACAAGTATTTTTCTGCTAAAGAAGTCTACGAGAAAGGGATCCTTCTAAACGAAATTCGAACCATACTGACAAACGCCAAAAAAGTAGGCGAAATAGTTAAGGAAGAAGTAGGGCAAGAAACCTATACTGAAGTTTTACCCTACTTTGCAGTCTGCGAACAATGTGGACACCTCTATACTACAAGGGCATATAGGTTCGACCCTAAAACCGATAAAGTTTCTTACAAATGTGAAGGTCTTGAAATCCGAGGCAAACTCATTGCCGGTTGCGGCAACGAAGGAGAAGTAGATATAAAAAGCGGTGAAGGCAAACTCACCTGGAAAAGCGAATTTGCAGCCCGCTGGAAAGCCCTTGACATTAGGTTTGAAGCTTATGGCAAAGACATCGCCGACTCTGTGCGCATAAACGACCGTATTTGTCGAGAGGTCCTACTTTTTGAGCCACCATCACATGCTAAATATGAGATGTTTCTTGATAAAGGTGGAAAGAAAATTTCAAAGTCAGCAGGAAACGTTTTCACACCCCAAGTTTGGTTTAATTATGGCTCCCCCCAATCTTTGCTCTTACTTATGCTCAAACGTTTTGTGGGCACACGCACCCTAGATGTCTCCGATATTCCCGTATACATGAATGAACTCGACTATTTGGAAGACGTTTACTTTGGCAAAAAACAAGTCAGCCAAAAAGAAGCAACCAAACTCAAAGGACTATTCCTATATTGCTACGTTATGAAACCTCCAACAAAACCAAGCATTCATGTCCCATACAACCTCATGTCGTTTCTTGTCAAAATGTCGCCTAAATACCACACAAGCGATTATGTCACCGAAAAACTGCAAGAATACGGGTATCTACAGAAAAATCAAACTCTCGACGCGGGACTATTGCAACGCATTGAGTACGCTGTAAATTGGGTAAGCGATTTTGAAGAAATCACAGAAACCGCTGTTGAACTTTCTTCAATAGAAAAGAAAGCAATAAGCGAACTAATTGCGAAACTGCAAACTGAAGATGACCCTGATAAAATACAAAATGCTATCTTTAACGCTGCTAAAAGTAACAATTTGAAGCCAGGCGCCTTCTTTAGGGTGCTGTATCAGGTTTTGATGGGTGCACCGCAGGGTCCACGACTTGGTCCATACTTCTTAGCTATGGGTAAACAAAACGTTGTAGCTGCATTACAAAGAACTCTAAACAAAAAATAAATTCCGATTTGTAGAGTTCCCGATGATCCTTCTAAAGAAAACAGATGATCCTAAGACCATACTATTTTTAAGTTTAAGCAAAGTATTTACTTCTCTTCCCTTATTTTTGTGAGGGTACAAAACAGGTTGGGCCTGTCGTCTAGTACGGATTATGACACCGGCCTGCGGAGCCGGAGGTCCTGGGTTCAAATCCCAGCGGGCCCGCTTTCCATTTTGTCCAAGAAAAAATGGGAATGAGAATAATGAATCGGGAATAGACGATTTGAGCGTTTAGTTTCTATCATTTGACTTAAGTTTTGGGTGACATGTCTGGTTGCAGAAGTCCAAAAGCGTTACCTTCTGGATCCGCAACTATCGTAAACCATCCTACTGTCGGTATTTGTTGTTTTGGAACCAGGATCTTTCCGCCTTCTTTGGTAACCATGCCTGTGTATTTATCGATGTCTTCTACGCTTACGTAATTGACTTGTGGAGCGCCTTGCATTCCTTGAGTACGCGGGTATAAGCCGCCGTTTACTCCTGGTCGTTGAAGCATGCCCTTCTCGTCAGTGGGAACCGTAGCTATAGTGTAGTATTCTACACCTGGCATGGGAGCTTTCGTGATTTTCCATCCCAGGACTTTTTCATAGAATTCTTGGAGTTTCTTAACATCGTTTGCAGGAATTTCAAAATGAACAACCGTATGATCCAATTTCAATCAACTCTTTTGTTTAGGGTTTCAAACTCAGCCGTTAAGTTAAGACTATGTGTTTGTCTGATACCTACTACAAGCGTTTAAACCCTTAAACATCTGAACCAGAAAGACAGAACGAAAAATCAAAGGTTACCATATCAAAGGGCTTATTGCTTTAAACCCTGCAACGGAGAGTAAAACATAAGTTAGACTAATATTCTCGGATTTCTCAGGAACCATCACTTACAAGACAGTGGATTTGTAGTTGCCAATATGCGTGCACACTCACACCCACACCGCTCAACATAGAACCATGGTGAATGAACTGAACAATCCGTCTTCCCACACTAAAAATAAAATAAGAAAACAACCTAAACAAAGAAAGCAAACACCTCCAAAGCCACAAGTATGGTGTAAAATTTTAAGACGCCACACCCACACAAAGAAAAAAACAAAACAACAGCATTAAAAAAACAAGTTAACGGCATACGGTTAAAGCCTAAGAAATAGGCCAGAAGCAGCTGCAATTCTTCTCAGGACTATCGAAACCATCCTGTCGCTACGTTTCCACATCTTTACAAAATAATTACTGCTTTTTCCTTTAACCACTGAAAAAACAAGCAAGATATTTATCAGCACCAAATAGATGGGAAAACCTAACTCGGAAAATGCCCAGGAATTTGCCACCACAAAACTTGTCAAAGGACTAAATATGCCAACAATAAAAGGCCAAGCAGATTCAGTTTCAGGGTTGCGCCATGCCTTGGAAAGAGTTGGCGTTGCCGCTAATCCATCACTTCCCATCGCGAACATTATCGCTAAATTCGGATCTTTAGTTACACCCCAAAGAACAACTGCCACACCCGATAATACTCCACACAGATAATCAAACGATGAAAGTTTCCAATACGCTCTCTTACTGAAAAAAGAAGCCATAAAGATCAAAAAAGGCGAAAACCCAGAAATGAAAACTGGTACGACCGCCCAACCTACACCACTGGAAACAGAGGCACCGGTAGCTATGAAGGGCGCAACTGCCCACATGAACCATGTTACCCTGTTAGGTTTAGTTTGCCCCTTAAACATTGAACGTATATAGACAACAGCCGCAAGCAAACTCGCAAAGGCAGCGACAAGTACAATGTATTCCAACATACGCTATCTACATGGAACTGTTCAGATATTTTAACCGCAACCATAAAAAAAATCGCTCATTCGATCACATAATCTGGCTTAGATTAAGCTTTTTTTGAAAGCCTTCCAAATTTTTTACTAACTTGATATAATAGACTACCTATTGCCAATGCAAATGCAGGATAAGCTGGAAGAATGTACCATGACAGCTTTGTTTGAGCCAAAGTAAACACCAAAAAAACTATCCCCATCCACGAAAGAAGCAGCACATCTGGTTTGGAACGCTTAAACGCTAATTTATATGCGCAGAGTCCAGCGGCAAACGGCAAAAAAATCGCCCACACCCTCTCATTTTGAAACAAATAGTTGAAATAGAACAGATAACCACCCGTGTGACCTTCAAGTGGACTTACAGTTCTTATAAATCCACAATAGACCACGAACCAATCCCAAAAAATCAAGCCAAAACTCACAAACATATAGATAAGCCAAGGTAAAATAACAGAAAATCCAATTCCCAAAAACAGAGTAAATCGCTTAGTGAAAAGAAACCCAAGATTCTTCTGGGAAATGGCAACGTATGTTAGAATTATAAGTGGAATCAACAAAGCCTCCACCTGTTTAGTCAGAAACGCTAACCCAAAAAATAAACCGCTTAAAGCTATCCCCTGATTAGTTTTATTCTGGTTTTCGCTTGAAACAAAAAAATAGATACTTGCCACAACAAAGAAAACAAAAGGAACGTCCGTCATGGCATGCCTAGCAAACAAGTAAAAAGTCGCAAAGGTGCCCAAAACCATCGCAGAACCAAACCCAACATACCGATTATAGAGTTGCCTCCCCAAAAAATACGTTGAAACCATAGTTAAAACAGCAAAAATGGGGCTCCAAAGTCTCGTAACAAAGTTGCTAACGCCAAAAACTTGGTAACCCAAAGAAATAAGCCACATGTAAAGAGGTGGCTTGCCAATCCAAACGGCAAGATCGCCAAAAGCGTAAGGTGTTAAGTAATCTCCACTTTTCACCATATGGTAAGCCCATTGAGAATATGTTTGTTCGTCAGCAATCCAAAGTGGTCCATTAGCAAGGTTTACGAAAAAAACTGTTGAAAAACCCAGAATTATCAGAATGAAGATCGCATCGCTATGAGTTAGAAACCATCTTCCCCTTTGATTCTCTATTTGGGTGTTATGTATTGTTTGTCTGTGAGAATAGACAAAACGCAATCCCACAAAAAAGAGAGCGAAAAAAACAATACCTGCAAAAACATCGAACACCACTGTTGTCCACGATAATGAAACAGGGGTCGGTATTGGCATGTTTTCATTGCTAGAATCGTTCAACGTGAACGCATAAATTCGGCAATCACAGGACCCAAAATAAAGAACGCCATTGACAATTGAAGGAGAAGAATCCACAAAGTCACCAGTTGTCCAACTCCACTGCCTCTTCCCCGTTGAAGCGTTAAAGCAATAAATTCCGTAGTCTTCCGAACCAACATAGACGTTACCGCTGAAAACTACAGGCGAAGAATCAACCCAGTAACCAGTTGAACTCTGCCAAATTTTAGCACCACTAGACGCATTCAAACAGTAAACATTGTTATCCTCAGAACCAACAAAGACACATCCATAAGCAACTGCAGGAGAAGAAACAACACATCCTTGAGTTTGATAACTCCAAAGCTTTTCACCGTTTGAAGAATTCAAAGAGCAAACATAGCCATCGTTTGAACCAATGTACAAATAACCATCAACCAAACTGGGTGAGGAGGAAACACTGCCAGTATGCTGCTTCCAGATTTGGCTTCCCGTTGAAGCATTAAGGGCATAAACAAAAAAATCATCTGTTGCCACATATAATACTCCATTTGCAAATGCAGGCGACGAATCCACACGATAAGCCGTCGGAAATTTCCAACATAAACTACCATCCGAAGCATCAAAACAAAACAAGCCCTGCTCACCCGAACCAACAAACACAAAATTATCCACAACTAAAGGTGAAGAAACAACCACTCCACCAACCATCGAAACCCAACCAGGCACCCCATTAGTCTTGTTTAGACAATAAAGCCAACCATCATTTGAACCCACATACACACCCCAATCAGAGACCGCAGGCGAAGATTCCACTCCTGCACCAGTTGCAAAACTCCAAACAAGTTGCCCCGAAGACGCGTTTAGGCAATACACGTTGAAATCTTTAGAACCGAAAAAAACTTCACCATTCACTATTGCAGGAGAAGAAACTATTGCTGCTCCCGTTGTAAAATTCCACAAAGGTACCACTGAATTCGCCAATCCAGCGCTTGATATGTAGCCACTGTGGTTTGAGTCATACCGAAAATTTGGCCAATCGCCGATAGCGGAAGCCTGAGAAGTGAAGTATGATTGTGTGAGAACAAGCAAAATGAGTACAATTTGTACCCAACGTCGTTTTTGCATTGTTATCCTTACAACAATCACGCGCCAATAGCCATATTAAATTATCGAGATTTTCCGCTTTTAATCTTTAATCCCAAAAATTAGAGAGAAATAACGATTCGGCTATGCGATTTTTAAACAAAAACTTTGGCTGGCGACGAAGGATAGCTTTCACTTTTAAAAACCAAGCATTACATGGCGCATAGCCTGCCCAATCTTCTATAGTTCAAGAAATGTATCAAAATTAATTAAAAATGATTCAACAAGGTTAAAACTAATTATCCTAAAATTTAATTGTAAAAAGGAAAAGGAAGAAATTTGCCCTATTCTCTGCTTGAAAGAACTAAGATATAGTCCGCAGTATCCGCACACATGTCAGCAGCTTGTTCTATGAACTCAATTAAGTCGTCAAAAATTACCATTGCCCCGCAATTCATGTTTGCACCATACTTCACGAATAGCCCTTTAGATTTCAGGTATTCAATATCGATCGCATGCTCGATTTCGCCGACTTTTTTCGCTTCCTTTATTGCCTCATTAGGGTTGGACGAGATTTTCTCAATACTGCCTCTAAGGGTTTGAGCTGTCTCAACAAGTTTAGATGTCATAAAAACTGTTTTCTCAGATAGTTCCAGTGGAATGTCTGCTTGAGAAAGCATTTCTAGGCATCTTGCTGCGTCTTTTGTATGATCTGCCAAGGTGTCTAGTCTTTTTACCAGATGTAACAGATCTTCACGATAATCAGCGACAAGCGCTGCTCCCTTGGACAGTTCCATAAATACGTCTGTGCGGAGAGTGTCGACTTCTTCCTCCGCTTTGTATAGGTTATCTATGTACTTCTGAGATTCTTTAAAATTTTTCTCGGAAAAACTTTTGGTTGCTTTATGCAGCCAGGTTACCGTATCAAACGCTTTAGTTATTTGTTCATGAGCGAGTTCTAGACCTCTGGTTTTGCGGCGCTGTTCAAACCAATCGTAGCTTTTTTTCTCCATCAACACCAACTTCGTTAATAATCAAATAATCTTACCTTGCAAATATAACCCTTCTCTTAATACTTCAATAATCCCAAGGATTCTGCAACTTTTATGTTCTTTTTAATTTTTCACTTTCATTTACGTTAAAGCTAAACAAACGCCTATTACTGAAAACCAATCCAATAACTCAGCATCAGCTAAACTCTGTTCTTCAACTGTACATTTGTTACTTCAGCTGTCCTATTTAGAATAACCCACATAATCTATAGAGAACACTTTATTCTAAAAAGCAAAGTCATCATTGTTTCAGAACAATTTTTGCTAAAGCGACTTTATCGTCTAAACTTTTCATCACGGTGTTTGTCACTTTTACTTTTACACCGATTTTTTCTATCCTACTTTTTTCCAAACCATCCTTTTTATCAATAACTATCGTGTCGAGAAAATCAGCGTAAAGCCTTGCAACTCCATATGCAGAAACCTCAATTCCTAACCCCCGCATCATTTTATCTGCGGGCCCCTTAATTGTAGTGTGAGCAACAATTGGACTAATGGCAACTACATTTGCCTTAGTTCGTCTCAAAGCGTCTCTTACGCCATTTATAGAAAGAATAGTTCCGATGCTAACTATGGGATTGCTTGGACAAACGATGACGGTTTCTGCATCCAAAATTGACTCCAATACTTCCGGAGAAGGCTTTGCAGTAGTTGCGCCGTCGAATTCTATATCTAGAACTTCATCCTTACATTGCTTTTTAACAAAGTATTCTTCAAAATGCATAAAGCCTTCTTTTGTTCTAATTTTTGTCTCAAATTTATCGTTGGTCATCGGCAGAATCCTTACTTTGAGGTCCAAGGCTGTGCAGATTTCAGCAGTAATCTGAGTGAGTGAAACGCCTTGTTTTATCCGGTTAGTCCGGTAAATGTGTGTTGCTAAATCCTGATCTCCCAGCATAAACCATGGTTTAAGTCCTAAGGTTTTGAACATTTCAAGACAATTAAAAGTGTCTCCCCTAACTCCCCAACCTTTCTCTTCATCTACTATACCTGCCAAAGTGTAAGTAACGATGTCAATATCTGGTGAGATGTGCAAACCAAACAGTTCTATATCATCACCGGTGTTTGCAACAATTGTTACCTCTTCTTGATTTACAATCTTGATTAAACCAGAAAGAAATCTTGCTGCACCGACTCCACCTGCCAACGCCGTAATCAAACCTTCAGACACCAACATTAAGGTTTATAACTCTCTTTTTCCGACACCCAGTACTCAGACGTCTTACCCTGCTTCGTGATTATATGCTCTTTCTTAAAAACAGGCACTTCACTTTTGTAGCGTTCAACAGCCTCACGCAAAACAGGAAAAACATCTGTTCGATGCGCACCTGCCACAGCTACATAGACTAAATCGTCGCCAACATTGAATTCTCCCAACAAATGATGGATTTGAACGTTCACAATCCCGGGTTTCTGAGTTAAGTCACTGCTTATTTTGGACAGAACCTGATCGGCTTTTTCCTCGTAAGCTTCGATAGTGAGTTTTTCCACTTTTTCCTGTTCAAACCCCAGCGTTTCTCCACGGACAACTCCTACGAAAAGCCCGATTGCACCCGCTTTACTGTAATTGGGATCCTTTTTGATGTTTTCTATGGCATCTTGAGCGTTGAAGGTTCCTTTTTGGTGAACACCAGCGTTGCTATTCAAAATTTGACATTCTCCTTAGTAATTTGAGAACTATCTGTAATTTAGATGCTCGTGTCTAAAACTGTTTACGGTAAAAAAATAAAAAATAAATTAATGAAACAAAAATAGTTATGCCTCAGCTACTACTGAGGCGGTTGCTTCAGGCACTGTCTCTTTCTTAGTTATTACTTTTGGCGCAGAGACAAGCTTTGATTTACGTATGCCGACATGTCTTAGTGGCGCAACTAGTTTGGCTTGATTGTATATATCTGAGGCGATTTTGCCAAGAACCATTTCCTGGACAAATTGGTCAAGCGTGAGAGCAGCAGCCTTGTCTCTTATGGTTTTCTCCATCATATCTCTGATTATTTTTTCTTGTGAAGTTTTAATTCTTGAAAGCGTTAATGCTGACACGGACACTCTAAGTTTATACCCATCTTTAGTTACTAAGTTGAACAAGCCATCTACTTTAGTGGTTCTTCGTCTCACTAAACTTCTTAGAAAGTCTCTTGAATATTCATGTCCCTTGAAGAGTGTTTTGGCAGACTTACCTTCAATTTGGTTAATTTGGAAAAACATTTTCAGGTAGTGGTGTGAAAAGTCACCTGTTATGTCATACAAGGTTGCTTCGACGACCCTATCGATTAACATTTCTTCTTCTTGAGCTGGGATGGACCCTAACTCGATATTACCGAAGAAGGATGGCGCAATAACCATATACCATGATTTTCCACGCCATTTATCTCGAATATGCTTTGTTGACTTGGACTTAGACTTGGAAGACAAGCTTATTTCTCCGAACGTTCCACAACATTCTCAACGAAATATTAAAAGCTTTACCGTTTTCTTACTATTTTTTCTCTATTACCCATGTATTTTCTAATAGCTTCAGGTATATTTATTGTTCCGTCCTCATTCTGATTGTTCTCCAGTATCGCTACTATAGTCCTACCCGTCGCTATAGCCGTTGAATTCAATGTATGCACCGTGCCTTTTGGTGCTGCACCTTCTTTTTCACGATACTTAATTCCTAGGCGTCTTGCTTGGTAATCTGTACAGTTGCTACATGATACAACCTCACGATAGCCATTCTGGGCTGGCATCCACGCTTCAATGTCATATTTTTTAGCAGCGACAGTACCAATGTCTCCTGTGCATACATTTACAACATGGTAGGGCAAATCGATTTTCTGCAAGAGATCCTCCGCATTTTGAAGAAGTTCTTCATGCAGTTTTGGGGAGTCTTCTGGTTTACAGAAGATGAACTGCTCAATCTTGTTAAATTGGTGAGTTCGGAAAATACCGCGTGTGTCTTTGCCGTGTGCGCCTGCCTCCTTTCGGAAACAAGTGCTTATACCTGCAAGTTTTATTGGCATATCTTGTTCTTTTAATGTTTCATTCATAAACATGGCTGCCATGGGATGTTCTGAGGTGGCGATTAAGTAAAGGTCTTCGTTTTCCTCTTTGTATAGAACATCAGCAAAATCAGCAAGGGCTGTTACTCCTTCATATGCTTCACGCTTCATCAAGTAAGGGGGAATTATTGGAATATAGTCTTTTTTTGCTAATTCTTCAATTGCAAAGCTCATTAACGCCATATCCAACATCGCCACTTCATTTTTAAGGTAAAAAAATCTTGACCCCGAAACTTTTCCTGCTCTTTCCATATCAATTAAGTCAAGTTCCAATGCCAAATCTATGTGGTTTTTTATCGGGAACTTGAATTGCGGGATGGACCCCCAAGTTTTCAGCTCAACGTTGTCGTTTGAATCTTTTCCAAGCGGGACAGACTCATCCAGAAGGTTTGGTAGTCGCATAAGGCAGTATCGGATTTTTTGTTCCTGTTCAACCACTTGCTTTTCCATTAGAGTAATTTTTTGGTCAACGAGTTGCGCTTTGGCTACTTCGTTTGTAGCTTCTTGATGTGATTTTTTAAGTTTAGCAATTTCTATCGTTATTTGCTTTCGGGCGTGTCGTAAATCGTTTAGTTTGGTTAGGTTTAAACGCCAATCCTTGTCGAAAACTATTAAGTCATCTATCATCTGGAGAGCTTCTGGATTGCCGCGTTTTGCTAAGTTAGCTCTAACAAGATCTGAGTTATCTCGAATAAGTTTGATATCTAGCATTTTTGTACTCACGCAGAATAATTCTCTACTTACAACTCAGCTATTTAACTTTAACATAGAATAGATAAGAGTAAAATTAATTGGGTTGTTTATGTTTCAACAACCTAAAATAAAATTAATCAACAGAGCAAGAGCCTAACTCGCTATTTAGCAAAACATTAACTAAAACGAATATGCCTTTCATTTTTATTGTTAAAGAGGATAGGTTGGTATATAATCAGGCGCACTTGTATCTGTTTCATCTTGGATTTCTTCTTCGGGCGGCTCGTTTTCGTAGGATTTTCTCAATAATATTGGTGCGATTATAGTTGTAATCATGATCATGCCTAAAATAGCAGCGTAAACACTTTGGCTGATAGCACCAGCAGAGATTGCTACTCCAGCAACTATAAGCCCAACTTCACCTCGCGACATCATACCCATTCCTACTCTGTTTCCTTTAATGCGATTTTTCAAAAAGAAAGAGGCAGGAATCCCACATCCAATCATTTTGCTTAGCACTGCAACAATTACAAGTGAAGCAAAGAAGATATAGAAAAACCAGTCTGTAGTAATGAAGCTCCGAAAGTTAAATTCTGCTCCCGCTAATGCAAAGAAGACAGGAGAGAATATAATGCTTATTTTCTTGGTATAGTCCCGTATTTTCTCGATTGTATTTGAACTGGCAACGGCCATTCCTGCAGCAAAGGCGCCGACTATGGGCGATAAACCAAGAGCTGCTGCTAAGGCTGATGCGCCAAAACACGAAGCTGTCGCGGCTGCTTCTACGGTTCCTTCATATTTTGCTTTTGAAGTAAAATTAATTACTTTTGGAAGTATGAACGAAGCGAAAACCGTCATAGTAAGCCAAAGCGCAAGAGACGTTGAAACAACGATTACAACATTTAACGCAGTTATAGGAGTAGAAGTTGAGATAAAGGAAACAATAACTCCGAGAATTGCTAGTCCTAGAACATCATCAACTACCGCTGCGCTAATCATCATTCTAGCTTCAATACTTCGGGATTGATTCAACTCCTGCAAAACTATCGCCGTTATAGAGATGCTTGTGGCAACAAGTGCTGAGCCAACAACCATGCTTGTTATAATGTCTAATCCAAGAACTAACGATAACCCGTAACCCATTGTGAAAGGAACAACAACGCCTATGGTTCCGATAATAAATCCCGCAGCCCCCACCTTGCGGAAATCCCGAAAAGTCATCTCTAAACCAGCGACAAACAATATAAGAATACCACCTATCTCTGCGAATGCCTTCACAATCTCGTTTATCACAATCACGGGTGTTCCGTTAATTGCAATCAAAGAGCCTAAAGCATACGGTCCAAGGAGTATACCCGCAGTCAATTCGCCCAAAACTGAAGGGATTTTTCGCCAAGAAAAAACTTCACCCAGCAGCTTAGCTGAGAAAACCAAAATGCAAATAGTCACTATTGCCGTCAGCGCTGCATTTAAAGCCAACTTACACCAAACTCTTTAAGAAGCAAACGGACGGTTCAAATATTAAAAACTAATGGCCTAAGTGATCTTTAGAGATTAAGATATTTAATTAAACTTCTCAAAAAATAGAAGAAAGATTGAATGAAGATTTATTAAATCTATCTTTAGGTCCAGTTTATTTTTTGCTTAGAGTAATCTCCATCGTGGAAACCATTCTGGACTTGTTTTCACCCTCACGAGGTGGCATCTCAACTGTTCCAATTGCGATTTTGCTAACATTTAGATCTTTGATAAACCGGTTCCTTGTGATCTCGGCTACGTCAACTGCGGTGGTTATTGCTTGGCCTCTTGCTTTTAGGGTGATTTCTTTTAGATTGCCTGAGGAAAGACTTGTGATTATGGCCAGAACATAACTCATTGGGGGTTTGTTTCCGACGAAGATAACATCTGCGTTTTCAGTCATTATATTTTATCTCCTTTTGATGTTGCTTTGTGTGTAACGTTTCTGTTTTACGCGTTGTTACGCGTAGAACGTTACTGCCAAATAATAGCTTTTCTCGCTTATAAGGTCATTGAAAAACATAAGTTAATCGAACAAATGTCTAACAATAAAGTAAGAAAGGCTTTTCTATTGCAAAACCCCTAATGACCAATAACGCCAGTCAAGTTGAAGGTTACCTTGCTAACTAAACTCAAGAAAAAAATCCAGCAAATGCTTACCACAGAAGCAAAAATTGCTAACAAATTAGGTTTTAATCCTAACAGGATTAGTGTGGTGGGATTCATTTTAGCATTGACCTCAGCTGTCACTTACGCATTGACACCTAATTACTCATCTTGGTTTCTTCTTTTAGCTACATTTCTTCTTTTAGCTTCAGGATTCTGCGACACCCTCGACGGTATTGTAGCACGAACCTTTGGGCAAACAACCGTTTTCGGAGGCTTTTTCGACTCGGTGCTCGACAGATACGCAGACGCAGCTGTTTACGCTGCAATAGTTATTGCTGGGTTATGCGTTCCAATCTGGGGTTTAGCTGCTTTGACCGGTTCAGTTTTAGTAAGTTATAGTCGGGCAAGGGCAGAAGCAGCAGGTATAAAAATGGAGTCAATTGGTTTTGCGGAGCGGGCTGAACGCATGCTCATTTTAGCTGTAGCTTCGATAATCGCTTTTTGGTGGCTGCCAGCTCTAAACTATGGTATTATCATCTTAGCAATCATTTCTAATTTTACTGTTCTACAAAGAACGTTGCATGTTTACAAAGAGTTAAAGAAAAAGTAGCAAAAAATACTCAGTATCTTGATCGTCGGCTTTTTGAATGGCGTTCGTTTTCTGCTCGCACTTTAACGATGCCGCGGTGCACTGCGCACGAAATGCAGTAATATTTAGTATCCACCCACGAAGCCAAAAATGTGCCTTTTTGCCTAAGCTCTTTTGCTAGTTGAGGCTCAACAAATGATACACGCCGAGTAGACCTTTTCGCTTTGTCACGTGGCACCATCGACCCACAGTTGACGCATTGAACAAGAGTGCTGCTTCCTTTGCTTCCTTTGGATCTTCCTCGGCTTTTTCGCTTAAACGGCAATTATTTTGACCTCTTTTTCTCCTATTGCCCACTTATTGATTTATCTATCTTATATATCTGTTCGTAACTCCAACAGAGAAGCAATGTTTGCGCTTTGACTTATCTGGGGAATTATTTTTCCAGTCGGAGACGTCATTAAAGTCGTAACCCCAGGTCCATGCCCCGCAGTCACACAATTGGTGTGAACTACAACACCAACAGAGATGGCGCCTTGCCTGAAAATCCTGCCAAAAGAGTGATCTGCATCAATAATACCCACTAAATCTCCCAATCTTAACTTTTCAAGCCCGTACTGCGCAACAATTGTTTCATCAAATAGTTGAATATCGTAGTCACCTGAATTCACTTGATTTGCTCCAAGCCCAGAACCCATGATTGCAGCAGGTATAATATGTGTAACAGGAACCTCCAGTTTGTCACCTCTAATAGCTATATTCCAAGGCTCAAGCAAACAAGGATCCAGATTGAAAACTTTTATCTCGGGAAAATCCACAAGTTTCAACCCAATCCCATACGTTTTCACCAAAATTTTATCTCCAAGCACTAATTTCTCCAAAATATCTAACGGAAAATCAACAAGTACATGCTCTATTCCACCATGCTTGCCCGTAACAACACCTTTCGCTCCTTTTGCATCGCCTAAGACAACAGTTGCTTGATTCCCAACACATGAAAGAACGTTAAAAGCAGTGTTGGCTGCTTGCCCTTGGCGGGAATCATTTTCTTTGTTTTCAACGCTGACGCCAGGTTCTACATGGTCAGCTTCCCAACCGCATGCAGGATCGCCCACTCTTACATTGTAGGTTATCCCTCCAACTCCGGGCAGAACCAAGGGGTTGCCTGTGGCTGAAACATTATAGGGATTGCGGATTGTCGGGCTTGCGATTTCGCCAATGACAGATATTTTAACTAATTTTTCAGCATTGGTTTTTAGCATGCTTTTTCCTCAAGTGTCTTTTTTTTCTTTCTCATTGGGACCTATTCAAACTTCATGGATTCTAGACTGATAAGCAACTCTTAAATTATGCGCCTCTCTCTAATTTTGCAGAGAGCTAAGGTTGTCTCAATCTTGGAGTGTAGAATTTGATGGCTGATATTGGGTTAAGAACCAAAATGTTGGTGCGTGACGTTATGAGTAGCCCAGTTGTAACGATCGATGAAGACGAAACCTCAAACAAAGCCGCAGCAAACATGGATATGCATGATTTAGGGGCCGTAATAGTTACAAACAAGTCTGGCAAATCAATTGGCATTATAACTGAACGTGACTTGGTACTTCGGATTATTGCTAAAAACCTGAAGCCTGACACCGTTAAAGCCAAAGAAATCATGACTACCCCATTGGTTACAGTTGAACCTGAGGCAACCATAAGCGATGCAGCCAGAAGAATGACACGTCTCGACATTAGACGATTAGTCGTAATTTACAAAGGCAATCTTGTTGGCATAATTTCAAGCAAAGACATCTTAGGTGTAATGCCTGAACTTATCGAGATAATGCAGGAACGATCCCGCATCGAAAATGCAGCAACAAATGACGAAGCTGAGGAAGCTCCGCTTTCAGGATATTGTGACCGTTGTAACGCGTACTCGGAAAGTCTGAAGGAACGCGACGGACAAAACATTTGTGACGAATGCAGAGTCGAGCTCGAAGAAGAAGAATAATCTCTTATAATTTCTTTTAATAACCTTTAATTAATTAAACCACCCGCTATTTCACTAAAAGTGACCATCTTGATTGTTGACTGGGTCCTTATTAACGCTAAAGCCTTTATCATGGGTCAAATCTTCGACTGCAGCATAGCCATCGAAGAAGGCAAAATTAACAAAATCGGCAAAGAAACCCAAATGCCAAAAGCCGATCAAAGGACTGACCTCCATAACCTTCTTGTTTTGCCCGGCTTGATTGATGAACACGTACATTTGCGTGACGAAGGACGAACTTATAAGGAAGATTTTACGTCCGGAACCTCAGCCGCCGCTGCCGGGGGTTTCACAGCTGTCTTGGATATGCCAAACAACGATCCAGTTACAATGAGTGTAGAAACCCTACAAAACCGCATGAGAAAAGCTTCAAACAAAATTTTGGTCAACGTCAACTTTTATTCAGAGTTCCCAAAGAAAACATCCGAAATAAAAAACATCATCGCATTTGGCGCAGTTGGGTTTAAGCTTTTTATGGGTTTCCAAACAGGCGGCTTAAACCTTGATGACGACAACGCCCTGATAGACGCCTTCAAAGAAGTAGTCCCCCTTGATGTGCCCGTGGCAGTTCACGCTGAAGATAGAGCAATGTTAGCAGCCAACGAAGAAAAACTCAAACAGGGCAAAAAAAGCAGCATAAACGACTTTTCAAGAGCTCACACAGAGACTGTTGAGCTTAAAGCAATCAATCGCCTACTAAGACTAACCGAGCAAACTAAAACGAGACTACATTTTTGTCATGTCTCAACCGAAGGAGGACTAAACGCAATTGCCAAAGCTAAGAAAGCAGGAAAAAAGGTTACCTGTGAAGTCACCCCAAACCATCTTATCCTCTCAAGTGATGACGTGAAAAAGTATGGGCAAATGGTTATCCTAGCTCCTCCTCTTCGAAGCAAAACCAACGTTGACGCCTTATGGAACGGTATAGGTGATGGGTCAGTTGATGCTTTGGGATCAGACCATGCGCCTCATACTCCGAGCGAGAAGACATCTGACAACGTATGGGATGTTAAAGTCGGCGTGCCTGGGCTGGAAACTACTTTGCCCTTAATGATGACTTTGGTAAAGAAAAACAAGTTAACTCTGACTAAGGTAGTTGAGCTATTAGCGAAGAAACCGGCAGAAATCTTCGGTTTAACTGAGGTCGGACTGCTGGAGCAAGGAAAAAATGCTAACCTAACAATCGTGGACTTTAATCACCAATTCAAAATTGACGCTTCAAAATTTAAGTCCAAAGCCCACTTTTCACCATACGACGGTTGGGATGTGTGGGGCAAACCTCAAAAAACTATCGTCAATGGAAAATTAGTTTTCGACGAAGGGGAAATTGTCGGTAAAGGTGGAAGCGGTAACATCGTTCGGGGAGGTAAAGGGTGAAGTTCCTTGCAGATGGGATGCTCGGAAAACTCACACGTTGGCTGCGAATGATAGGGCATGATGTAGCTTATTCTGTGCAGTTTTCCGATGATGAACTTTTGGAGTTGGCAAAAAAAGAAGTGCGTACTCTGCTAACAAAGGATTTTGAACTCTACAAACGGGCTATCGGCAGGGGTTTGGATGCTTTCTATGTGGAAGGAAAATCGGAACCGGATCAGCTTGTAGAAGTCGCCAAACGATACGGATTACAATTAACGATTGATATGAATAAATCCCATTGCCCATTATGCAACTCTCTGCTCAAAACAGCATCAAAAGACGAGATCATGAGCAAAATAGAGAAAAACACCTACAAATTCTATGATAAGTTTTGGAAGTGCTCCAACTGCGCCCAAGTTTACTGGCAAGGCGCTCACTGGAAACAAATCACAAAAACCCTTACTCAAGTAAAAGAAGGACTTAAAAAATCAAAAGAAAGTGATAGGGCTTAAAAAAGCCACTTTAGGGGTATATCTTGGAAAGTTCCATCTGGTAGTGTTCTTCGGATTGTGATTGGTAAGATGCCTGCATCGAGTTCAGTTACGGCTATGTCTATGGGATTTGTGTTTTCTTCTGCATCGACCAAGATTGGAGCTCCCATCGAGATTTGCAATGCGCGTGCGCCAACTATCCTTGCTTTCTCGAAGCGAGTAATTTTTGGTGGTCCTACACTAATTTTTTGACTCATTTTTAGTATCCTCCGGGCATTCCGCCCATACCACCCATTCCCATGCCGCCTGGCATTCCTCCTCCTGGGGGCATTGGAGGAGTCTTCATTTTTGCACTTGCAATGACATCATCGATTTTTAGAATCATAGATGCGGCTTCGTTGGCGGACTTGATGATCTGCTTCTTGACTGCTAATGGCTCGTATACGTTTAGTTTAATCATATCTTCAACTTTGCCTTCAAAAACGTTAATGCCTGCCCATGTTTTACCTTTTTCATGTTGGGCACGTAACTGAGAAATAATATCCACTGGATCTAAACCTGCGTTTTCAGCAAGAGTCACCGCAATAGATTCTAGAGCTTCAGCGAAAATCTGCACAGCTAACTGTTCTCTTCCTGGTAATGTCTGGGCGTACTTTTTGAGAACACTGGACACTTCCATTTCAGGTGCGCTTCCACCAGCAACGATTTTTGGTTCTTCAAGTAGATCCTTTACGACGCTGAGAGCATCGTGAATTGACCGTTCAGCTTCTGCAGTCATCCGTTGTGTTCCGCCTCTGATCAAGAGAGTAACTGACTTGGGGTTCTTGCATCCCTCGACATAGGTCATTTTGTCATCGCCAGTTTTGCGTTCTTCCACCAATGCAGCATATCCGAGGTCTGCGGCTGATAGTGAGTTAATGCTGCTTACGATTTTTCCACCTGTGGCTCTTGCGAGTTTTTCCATGTCCGATTTTTTGGCGCGCCTAATTGCAATGACACCTTTTCGAGCAAGGAAGTGTTGTGCCATGTCATCAATGCCTTTTTGACAGATAACAACGTTTGCCCCTGTAGAAAGAATTTTTTCAACCATATCTTTTAACATTTCTTCTTCTTGCTTTAGGAAGGCTTCAATCTGATCGGGGCTTTCTATGTTAATTTTAGCGTCCAACTCAGGCTTCTCATTCTCCAATGACGCATCAAGAAGTGCAATTTTTGCTTTTTCTAACCGTTTTGGCATGCCCGAATGAACAATTTCTTTGTCTAATACTATTCCGTTGATTAAAGTGGTCTCTTTGAGAGATTCGCCTGTTTTCTTTTCAACCTTAACGTCATCTACATCAACTTTGAATGCCTCATCTTGCTTCTCGGCAACCGCCATCATCGCTTTAACCACTATTTCTGCAAGGTAATCTTTGTGTTCTGCGACGATTTTA
>CAYPSV010000008.1:0-57909 GCA_964413605.1 uncultured Candidatus Bathyarchaeia archaeon
TAGGTGCCTTCGGTACTTCGATGGCTTGTCTTTCATGAGTGTTCTAGCAGACAAACAATTTATTTTGAAGTGTCTAGTCTTGACCTAGACTAAGCAGAGCCCGAATTTTCCTTGAAGAAACTGTAAATTTATTACTCGGCGCGAATTATCTATTGAATAGGGTTGTCCATGGAAAAGAAATGCCCAGTTTGCAAGAAAAAATACACCACTTTTAGTGCTAAATCAAAATATTGCAGTGACGCTTGCGCACGTACAGCCTCCAGACGCTAAAGTCCCTTATACAACTTTTTTTATTTTTCTCATTTTGATTTAAACAAGAAAAAGCAGATCAGCAAAGAACCTATTGTTGCTTAACGAAACCAAAATCGAGCTATCCCATAACAAAATAATATGCAGAAAAACTTAATTGCCCGCTAATTCTAAAACTTAACAAAACATATCTTCTAACAAAGCCAAAACAGTTGAGGTTAAGGTTTGCAACAAGAACCCGCTATTCAAACAATCAATTTGATTAAAAAATTTAAGACAAAAACCGCAACTGGCAAACTATTTAATCGAAAAACCCAATCAGTGAATGCCATCAACAACCTCAACTTAACAATAAAGAAAGGCGAGGTCTTCGGGCTTCTTGGCCCCAACGGCGCAGGAAAAACAACACTTGTCAAAGTCCTCTGCACACTATTGCCTCCTGACGAAGGAACAGCTATAGTAAATGGTTTCGATGTTGTAAAACAACAAATGCGCGTGAAAGAGTCGATCGGTACCCTTTTCAGCGTAGGCGAACGCGGCTTCTTCTGGAGACTAACTGGATACAGCAACTTAGAGTTTTTCGCAGCCATAAATAATGTCCCCCGAAAGGGACGACATGAACGAATAATGGAAGTTCTAAAGCTGGTTGGAATTGAAGAGAAAGCTTTTGTGGTCTTCCAGAAGTATTCGAGTGGCATGAAAAGAAAACTTGCCTTAGCCAGAGCTTTACTACCCGACCCTCCTATTCTACTTCTCGATGAACCAACAACAGGTTTAGACGTTACTTCATCACACACCATTAGAAACTTCATAAAAAACGACCTAGGTAAGAAGCACGGCAAAACCGTTCTTTACACAACGCATTACATAGAAGAAGTTTCCCAGATGTGTGACCGTGTAGGAATAATGAATAGAGGCAAAATCGTTGCTTTAGACACTCCTGATGCGTTAAAAGGAATGGCAAAGAAAGGCGAAGTCGCCAACTTTGTCGTTAAAAATATGTCTACAACTCAAGTGAATAATCTGCGAGTTTTAGACGGCGTATCTAGTTTAGCCTCAGAAATACAAGATTCAGTTCTTGGCCAAATTCACCTGAGGGTACGCTTGGAAAACGCAGATACCTTATCAACTGTATTGGATTTCTTTTTCAGAGAAAAAATCAAACTTGTAAACTTCCGACAGGAAGAACCCACATTAGAAGATGCATTTATCGAGTTAACTGGAACTGGTGCAGGCACATGAAGATAACGCAGGAACTGGACAAAATCTATTACTTCATGAAAAGAGACATCATTTCCTTCTCAACCTACAAAACAAACATTTTACTTAGCGTGGTTAGCGCTCTTTTTGGAGCATTATCATATGCATTTTGGGGCTCAAATGCTTCAATGACAAGCGTGCAAAACCTGGGCATGCCTGTCGTCACTTACTTACTAATTGGGCTGGCCTTTAATACATACTTGTCGCAAAGCCTCACTTTAGTTCAACGAACAATTAACCCATGGAGCCTAGAAGAAGTGCTTGTTTCCCCCACCGGGTTAGTAACATTCATAATAGGCAGCTCACTTTGGGGTTTTATCTGGAGCACCCTTGTCATTGTCATTTATTTATCAGTCGGCGTCTTCGCTTTCGGCGTAATACTCAGCGTCAACATCATAGGAACAATAATAGTTGTAGGACTCGGCATTGGAACATTTATCGGCTTTAGCATGCTAGGTGCAGGGGTCCTAATCTTAACTAAACAAGGCGACCCCATCACAACCATCATAACATTAGCCACCAACCTTTTTGGAAACGTGCTCTTCCCAATCACGGTCATGCCGCTTCCCCTACAAATAATCAGTTTCTTTGTGCCCCAATACTACTTTTTCACATGCATTCGACCCATGCTAATTGGGCAAGGAATAGAAGCAATTTTACCTGACTTAGCCATCCTGGGTTTAATGTGCGCTATAATTCTCCCCGCTGGCTACATAGCTTATTCCTGGTGCCTAAAAACCGCCAGGAAAAACGGAACCCTATCATGGTTCTAGGGCATTTTCTTTAGCTTGCAATCGAGAACGCTTTGAAAGTTCATTTCAAAAGTGGCTACAGGGTTTTCCAGCTTCCACTTACCAAGCACAGCTGGATGAATTTCACCGAGAACTCCAACATCAACCCCACTCACAAATAGTTTACCAACCCTTCCTTCAATAAACGAAGGATGCGCAGTCTCTTTTATTTGCCAGTTCAAGCCAAAATTGGTCATAAATGAGTCCACAATAGATTTAATTTCGGTAAAGTTTGCATTTGGATGAGATACTGCAGCGGCAAGATAATCTTCATCTATAGTTTTGGTTTCCTTGGTTTCGTCAAGTAAGGTGACTTTTCCGAGTTCAAAGATTTTTTGCGGAAACTCAACGGACACGTTAACACCCAAGAACTCCATTAGACAAGGCAATAGCCAGTTTCGAACGCAAGTCATCGTTAAAACTTTAGGATCAGAAACCTCAATTATGTTGCTTTGGGGCATATTCATTTTTGAAAACAAAGTTTCCTGGTTCGTCAGGGTGGTGTTTAGGACTTCTTGAAAGCCCAATCCAATCATTAATTCACGCGCGTTGTCAACGTAATGTTGCTGAGGGTTTGCAGCGCCTGTCGTTGCAAGTTCGCGCCAAAGCGGCTCTATGTTATTGTAGCCATAAGCGATGGCAACATCTTCTATTAGGTCAACTTGATGCATAACATCAACGCGATAACAGGGAACCAGAACCGATACAGATTCAGCATCTGCCTTCTCCACGGCTAAACCTGCAACTTGAAGAAGCTCAATAATTTTTTGGGCAGACAACTGCAAACCCAATAAGCGATTAGTCTCTTCCACGCTTAGCTGGAAGTGCCGGTTATCAAAGTTCGGGGTTACAACTGTTCTTTTGGTGTATTCCGAATTTTGGGGGTAATGAATTGACGCACTGTATGCTTTGCCTCCTCGGTCAATCAAAGCTAAAGTCACCAAGTTAAGGGTGTCCAGAACGGTTTTATGCTGGGTTCCGGTGACTTCTACCAGCAAATTCCTGGATTCCTCAGTGATCTTTCCCAAATCGTTGGAGTTAATTATGGGAGGGAACGAGAGAACTTTGTTTTCACTATCAAACAGCATTGGATAGAGCGAGTTTTTCTTGACGATGTGACCATATTCGATACCTTTAGGATGTCGTTCTAAAACCTCATCCAAAGACATTTTCTGAGAAAAACCCAATGGCACAAACTCTACATCGGAGGGTTTCACGGCAGTATAGAGAATTGGAGGTTTAATTAAATCCAAGTTGTAGATACCTATGGAAGTCTTCTGTCGGCTTCGACCATGAGTTTGATCAAGTTTGTCTTGCAGATGCATAATTCCTTTGATTGTTGAATCTGAGAGATGAATATCTTTAACAACTGAACAACAAATGTAGGGGCGAATCCCAAAAAGTTGAGCATCCACTTTAACTTCAATAATGGATTTGCCTACCGAGTAGGGTTTTATGCCCCTGCTACGGTTTAGATAACCTTGCAGCGCTCGACTCAGACCTTCAACGCTCCAGAGGTCAGCCCGCGCAGTATCTTTCATTTCCACGCTAACAGAATCTTCTTTTTGGCTATAGCTTTTAACTTCAGCTTTAACGTTAGCCAAAATCTCATCGAGTCTATCCATATCCCCTTCAAGTTTGATGCCGAGTTGGCGTTCAAGTTCTAAGTAGTCTATATCTATTGTGGGCATGTTAGTTCACCTGCTTATTTCTAAGCCATTGCAAATTCTGACTAAAAATCTCTCGAATATCATCTATTCTATTACGCATCATGAAAAGCCGATCCACACCAAGCCCCCATGCAATCACAGGCACCTTAACACCAAGTGGCACAGTAACTTCAGGACGGAAAATACCTGAACCTCCAAATTCCACCCAACCGTAACCCTCTTTGTAAGCGGAGAGCTCTACACTAGGTTCAGTAAATGGAAAATAGTCGGGTTTAAATCGAACTTTGTCGGCTCCGGCGATTTCTTTAGCAAACTTGCCTAAAACACCAAGAAGATCCTTTAAAGTTAGTTTCTCATCGACAATTATGCCTTCAACCTGGTTGAATTCAGATAAGTGCGTTTTATCAGTGATTTCAGGACGGTAAACTCTTGCTATACTAAAGTGCTTGCTTGGAACTCCAAAATTCCCGCTTTCAAGCGTTCTAGCAGAAAGACAGGTCCCATGTCCTCTAAGAATCAAACGCTGAGCAGCTTGCAGCGAATATTTATATCCCCAACCTGTTGAACCAGTACCATTGCCGTTCTCATGCGTTTGCTTCACAAGATTGAGCGCAACAGTATGTTGATCTAAGTCGCCGTTTTTGGGGGTCTTAATGTAATAAATGTCTGAGGACTCACGGGCTGGATGGTCCTGCGGCACATAGAGGGCATCGAAATTAAAAAAACAAGTTTCAACTGCTGTGCCGATCATTTCTTGAAATCCCAATTGAACCAGTTTAGCGCGAACTTCATCGAGAAATTGCAGGTAGGGGTGTTTCTTGCCCCCGTATGTTTTAGCAACAGGCGCTTTAATGTTGTATTTTTGAAGTTGGATTTCTTTCCATTTGCCCGTAATAATATGTTCAGGCGTGAGCTGGGTAACTTCATGGGGTGTTGTTTTCAATTCTTTTTGGGCTTTTTTGCCTTCAGGAGTAATTTGGATGGTTCGAGTCGTTTTAGCTTCAACTGTCAGGAGTTTACGTTTTTTCAACTGTTCAGTTGCTTGTTGAAGTTCAGAACTGAGGTTTTCCATTGTTTCTTGATGGTTAGCATTCAAATGCTTTAGAAGTGACTCATCGCAACCTTCTGGGATGATTGTTTCATGAATAAGCGCTTCTGTTATGATTAGTTTATTTTCTTTTGACGCAAAGATTACCCATTTTTTTCGGATCGCCCAACCAAGGGCAATTTGGACAAACGCATTAGACAAATTAGCTTGTTTCGCTGCACTCTGCAAGTCTGCTGTACCACCGAGGTGAGCTGCAGCAAGAACGAGATTACGCTCAGGTAAACCTTCTTTGGCATATTTTTTGCCTTCAGAAGTCAATTTAATTACATTCTGCACATTCGCACGAATGGTTATGAAATCCCTTTCTCGTAATGTGAGGGCATTACGCATAATAGCTGCGTCCGGCAACTCGCATTTTTCCATGAGTTCTTCTACAGTTGCGCTCCCCCCAACCTGTTCTAAGGCGTTCAGTAGTTGTTGTTCCTGAATTCTAAGTTCAGCCATCAAAGTACCTCCTGTACAAGTTCGTTTAGTGGATAGATGCAACGCAAATAAAAAGCATGCTGATTAAACTGAGGCTAAAAGTCTGCGGCACATCATTCTAAATACATCTATCGCGTTAAGTTATGAAAATATTTTATTTGAGAAAAACGAAGGTTCATAAAACTAAGCGATTTGAATCTTTATCTCCAATGACGAGTAAACGTTACGCTCAATTGTCCGCTTCAGACCACTTATTTTATCCACTGCTTCCTTGTACGAGTTTTCTTTTACAGCTTCGTGGGTTTCGACACTCGTCTTTCTGGCGTTGAGTTGATCGACTTGTTCTTGAAGTTGGCTTACGCTTTGTTTTATCTCATCCAGTTTTGATGAAGCCAAAAGATGCTTTTTGTTATTTGCCATTTCGGTACATCTGATTTGTAGACTATCTAAACCATTATTATACAATATCTCGTTGACTGTCTGTTCGGCTTTTCTTGCTTTAGCTGATTTTAGCTTAAGCGTATCTTCAGCTAACATTGCTTCTAATTTCTGCAGGATTTCCTTAAACAATGGATACCCCTGTTGCTCTGAAACCAGCGCATCAAAAGGGGACTCTAAATAATTGCTAATCTGGGTTAATTCATCTGGAGTTATTCCACCTCCACCGCCCTGAGTTGCTAGTGCTTGCATTTTAATGAATGGTTTTTGGAGGTGACGTAAAGTGTGTTTCAGCTCGTTGCTTAAAGAGTCGATTTCCGAGTTAACCAAGTTTAATTTGTCTATTGGACCTTTACTGTTTAATTCAAAGATTTCTTGTTCTAAAATATCGATTTCTTTTTGCAGAGATTTGCGCTCATTTGTTATGGTGTCTTTTTCCCGTTTAAGTGTAATTAGCTGTTTTTCAACGTTTTGTAGCTCGTTTAATTGTTGGAGTGCTTCCTCAAGTGTTTTAGTTTTGACATACTCTTTGGTGACATAATCATTCATGGTATTGTATGCTTGTCTGGCGCGTTCGTAGACTGCTAAAAACTTTCGGCGATCCATAATGAAATACGGAGAAATCCGCGGAAACCAATTCTTAAGATCTATATCCGTTACGATGAAGACTTTTTGGGTTTCTTGTGAATACCGACTCATCGAGTCGTATGAGATTTGTTCTGGGGGGGTAAGTTTTTTGAGGCGGTCAAGGAATAGCCGGGAAAGTTTGTTTAAAGCTCTTGCACGGTTATAGAGTTTCATATTTCTTTTTTCTATTTCTTTGGAGCTAGTGTCGAAGAGGAGTTTGCTGACTTCCTCAACGCTGTGAATTGCAAGATTGGTGTCGTCACTGAGTTTTTTGGCTTGAGCATGCACGGGTTTGAGGGTGCTGACCGTTTGGTTTTCAAGCCATCGTTTTGTTTCAGTTGAAGATGAGAAGTGAATGGTTTGTTCCGTCAAATATGCTTCACGCTTTGGGTTATTTATTGGCAGGCTTGTTTATCAATTTTAGCACTGAATTCTGTTAAATCTACATCGTTAATTACAAAGAACCTAGCACCATGAGCAACCCATTTTTGGGTAGTTACTCTTAAATAGCTAACATAAGGCTTTATGAAATAAAACGAGGAGAAAAACAATGAAAACTAGAGCCCTGTCATTAATTATAATCTTTACAGCGCTTGCAGCAACGTTAAACGTTTATGGACCGAAAATCCCGTTTCCACTTGCTCCATTCTTATATTTCCAACTCTGGGAAATCCCCATAGTAATCGGATTTCTTATGGCTGGTCCAAAATCAGGCGTAATAATTGGCGCAATTAATACGTTAATATTGCTTATAGTTTTCCCAGGAGACTTACCAATAGGACCACTCTACAACTTTGCTGCCATTATAGCTATGTTTATTGGGATTTACCTGCCCTATTGGTTTGCAAAGCGCGGTTGCAAAAGCGAAAATATCGGGAGTTATCTTCGCAGTCACATTATTGTTTTTACGATTGCGGCAACAGTTTTGGGTATCGGTATCCGTGTCCTATTGTTGACAATAATTAACTTTTTTGCTCTGCAACAATCGTATCCAATTGGCTTTTCAATGCCTCAAGAAGCTGTTTTGGTGTTCCTACCAATAGGAGCAGTCTTTAATGCGATAGTTGCAGCTTATACGATACCGATTGCTATTGGAATAACGGCAGCAATTTCATCAAGAATAAAAACCTAAAAATAAGGTTTATAATCTAATGATTTGGTCAACACCGTAGGATTTTTCTGTCCTTCATATAAAATTTTTTCTTTTCTTGATTGTTTTCGCTAAAGTAGTGTATTAAAAATAGATCACACCGTTTTTTAGAAGCTTTTGTGAGTCTCTTAGCAGGTCTATAATTAAATTTAAACCATTGCAGCATGAACCCTCACTAAATTCCTTTCACTACTGATTATTTAGGCAAAAAGAACAGTTTTTTGGCGTTATCAAAGGAAAACCTTAATCTATTTTAGCAAATTTTAATTGTCCCTAAGCTTAAAAGGGATAAACAGCATGTCCTCACCAAAAATCAACCTAAACAAGTCGGCAATGCGTTCATTTAACAAGTTAGTCGATGATGCTGATAAATATGGAGTTTTGGTGGAGCAAAGCTCTGTTGGCGCTACCTTAATTGACGCGGGCATAAAGGCACAAGGAGGATATCTAGCTGGAGAAGTTATAACAGAAATATGTCTAGCAGGATATGGAAGAGCAACTGTTATGCCAATACAATATGAAGACATCGTTTTGCCTTCAGTATTTATCCAGACAGACCATCCTGCGCTGTCACTATTAGGGTCACAGTTCGCGGGTTGGCAAATAAAAGGTGAGAATTATTCTGCAATTGCTTCGGGACCAGCAAGAGCACTTGCCCTTAAACCAAAAGGACTTTACACGAAACTCGATCATCAAGAACAATCAGATATTGCAGTAATCGTTTTGGAGACTGAAACAGCTCCGCCTGCAGCAGTTCTTGAACAAATAGCCTTAAAATGTAATGTCTCAACAAAAAACTTGTTTGTGGTCATGTTTTCTACAACTAGTCTTTCAGGTGCTACACAGGTTTCTGGTCGAATCGTGGAAACAGGCTTGCATAAGTTGGAAAGACTTGGACTTGCCCTATTAACAGTAAAACATGCGTGGGGATATGCTCCAATAGTTCCCGTCCATCCTAATGCAGGTGAAGCTATGGGCAGAACAAATGACGCAATCCTGTATGGAGGCGTAACTAATTATACTTGCAATTACGATGATGAAGTAGCACTTGAAAGTATTGTTAGGCAAGCTCCATCGTCTGCTTCAGAGTTTCTGAAAGAAGCAAAACGCTTGTCACAAAAGAGTCCACGTTTTATGGATATCTTCAAAGAAGCAGGTTTTGACTTCTACAAAATCGACACAAACATATTTGCTCCAGCAGTAGTTGCAATAACTAACGCAAAAACAGGCAAAACATTCCGAGCTGGAAATCTAGAAGTGGATGTTTTGAAAATCTCTCTCGGGATAACATAATTACTAAAAATCAGTTAAAGATGGAAGGAAAAGAAAGAGCAACAGTGGTTTCTGCAACATAATTTTTGACGCAACTTATAAATATCCAATAATTGACCTTTTGAACGGTGAATCAATTGACAGAAACGGTTCCAACTGGAGTCCCTGGATTGGATGAATTAATGAGTGGAGGTTTCCCAAGAGGAAGAGTAATCTTGGTATTAGGAGGACCAGGCACTGGAAAAACTGTACTAACGTCTCAGTTCTTATACAAAGGATTGAGTGAATTTAACGAAAATGGAATAATGGTCAGTCTAGATGAAAATAAAAATCATTTTTTTTCGGAAATGAAGAATTTCGGTTGGGACTTTCAAAAAGCCGAGGAAGAAGGCAAATTTGCTTTCATAGATGCAACAAGACTTTCCAGAGTAGCTATGTTGAAAGAAAAAATGATGAAAGTAGAGTCCAGTAGTCTAAGAGGAAAATCTCTTGAAATCGATAAACTTATAGAGGAACTGCAAGCAAAAATTAAGCAAATGCAGGCTAAGAGGGTAATTATTGACTCTTTAGCTGCATTGTTCTATCGGTTCACTGATTTGACAGAACGAAGAACGGCTGGAGTAGACTTAATTGAGGCACTTTCAGATTTGGGAGTGACAGTTCTGATAACAACTGAACTGAGCCAGATAGGGCTTGAACGCAAAATCTCAGACGAGGAATTTCTTGTTCATGGCGTTGTAATGATGCAGACGTATTTCATGGGTGGAACAACTTCTCGGGGCATCCAAGTCTCAAAGATGCGAGGGGTTAGTGTAAATCCAAGTCTTGTACCCTATACAATAGATCAAACAGGGATTGAAGTATACCCTTCAATGTCTATATTTAACGAAAAATAGATACTCAAGTTTGGAAATGTTTTCTCCCATAATTTTCTTTTCAAATTAACAACGAACATAAATTATTTTCTTAATTATAAGAAATCAGTATTTTCGAAAAGCGCGCATAATAAATTCGGTCTATATTTTCTTGATTATTGGTTCATTCAATAAAGCATCAATAGGTCTATTGCGCAGCCTTCAGTTTGCTATGCATCGAGTTGGAAGATGGAACAAATGAAGCAAAGGATTGATTTTGGGTTTAAATTTTCGAAGTAAAAGTATGTTACAGGCTTATTTTTGTTATTACCGGAACTAGTGATTTTGACATTCGATAAAGGAAGAACGCTGAGAGAATTAATAGGCTGTCGGTTAATGCAAATGGCCCTATAAAAAGACCCAGAGCTGAAGATACGGGCGATAGCACGATGTTTAACATTAGTATTATGAGCAGGAAGAGGAAAGATTCGAGGTACGCTTTCATAAGTTTGTCATGAATTACAGATTGGTAAGCCAGAGCTACTGAAATCAGGTATACCAAGAGAGCTACAAAGAAGGTCAATTGCAAAGTATTAATAAAGGTAAAAACAGGGGCATAATCAATGTATCCCAACAGGTAGAGTGCCGGAGCTATGTTCATAGCAACAATTAGAATTGAAATTAGCCAAACTATTTTTTTCGTTTGAAGCCATTTCATGCGATTTTTGTGATACGGGTCAAGAGAGACAACTACTTTTATGTTACTAGAAGCCCAGATAGTCAATATAAGTAATAATGCACTACCAAGGATAAGCCAAGCAATGTTGATAGCTAATGAACCTATAATGTGCGGAAAATAGACGATTAGAGCAATTTCTAAGGCGCTATAGGTTGCGAAGGCACCTGTCCACAATGCTCGTTGGCGGTAGGTTTTTTCATAGAGTGCTCTTCTGATTGAGAAAGCCCGAAATGAACTGTATGCTAATGCAAGCACGGTTGCGGTCCCTATAAGAAGGAGAAGAATTTCAAGTGTTGAAATCATGGAAATGTATTTCTCCTTTTGAGACGGCAAGTCGATAATAATTGTAGGAAGGGGTTTGGCTCATCATTTTCTTAACCCTCATTAATGGTATGATGTTGAAGCGTTCTTCAAAGATTTTTATTTCTATAGCTCCATCAAACACCATTTCCATCGAACGTTGAGCTTCAAGAGCGACCACTCCTTCGTCGAGACTGGCTACTATAGTTGCACCCTGGTCTTTTAGGTATTGAATAAGTCCGCAGATAAATGTGTAGACTGTTTTAGCGGGATGCAACATGTAGAGGGCTGAAAGAAAGTCTATGTATATTCTTTTATGGTCAGCTGCGAGTGTGTCTATTTGTTTTTTAATATTGATAAAGAGATTTGTCAAGTTGTTTAGGCTGTAGGGTGATGTATCTGCGTAGCATTGGATGTATTGTGCAGGTGATTGCTTGTTTACGCCGAAAACTGCCATGTCATTTAGTAAATCAGTAATTGGCTTGGAGGTGAGGCACATTACAGTGTCGTCACACTTAAAGCCGTACTTTAAGAATAGATAGGCAAGGGGTGCATTCCCGGCGCCTGGAGGACTAATTAATAAAATTGCAGATCTATCAGGATAACCTCTGTCTTCAAGAATATGGTCTAAATCTTCAATGCCAGTAGAAACCATATTTTACCGATCCCTAGCAACAGAAAATAACATCGTAAATGTATATTTTGTCAAGCGTCTATATTAAATTTCTACCCCTACAAGGACCTTAGAGCTTTAAAAGCAAAGTTTCTGGCTCAGTAATTTAAACTTGGAATTTACTAAAAATTATAAATCAAGTTGCCGACAATAGCTTTTTTAATCAACGTCCAACCTTATTTTTGCGGTGCACGATTACGGAAGAAGAACCACAAATTTGGACGCCGATGGATGGAGACACATTCGTCACTAAGGACGGTTTTATCATGAACACTTTTGGGTATGAACACCCCGACGACCGTGTCTTCGCATTTCTCAAGTATATTCCAGCTCAGTATAAAGCACTTTTCAAAGTGGAAATGCTCTCACGTACATGGCGTTTTGGTACAAACCCAATGACCAGCCAGCTTTTTCGCGCTGAAAAACTATACACTGCTAAAAACTATCAAACAATCATCGAAGCATTCCGAAAAACTTTCCCCGACTACCTATTTTACGACCAGACCCGAAGCAAAGAACTAATAACGGCACCTCTGGAAAAAATCGAGCAAGTATTTGTGCCCAAAGATCGCCTCGTTTGGCTACAGAACCTAAAGAACCCCGATAGCCTCCAATCACTAGCACTTCAACTAATTGATATAGTCTCCAAAGAAGCAGGTGTTCCAAAAAGTGATTTGGGCATTCATGGTTCAATTGCATTGGACATGCATGCACCTGAATCAGACATAGACTTTGTCGTTTATGGCACAGAAAACTTCCGCCAAGTTGAACAAGCCATACAGCGTCTTGTTAATGAAGCGAAATTTACATACATCGCGGGCAACCGCATCGAAGCAGCCCGAAAGTTTGTAGGAAAATATCAGGGCAAAATATGGATGTACAATGCAACCAAGAAACCTAATGAAATAAAAATTCAATATGGCGACTATACTTTCACGCCTCTTTCCCAGCTGAGATTTACCGCAACAGTTTGCGGCGAAACAGAAACGATGTATCGACCTGCAATCTACAGAATAAGCCACTATCAACCACAAGACGCCCAAAGTGAAATTGCCCTCGAACAAACACCAACCATCGTTACTTCAAACATCGGTTGCTACCGAAACGTTGCACGAGCCGGACAACAAATAAAAGTCGCAGGCACCCTTGAAAAAGCCCAAAGCACCAAAGACGGAAGCGTCTTCTACCAAGTTGTTGTCGGAACAGCCACTTCAGAAGAAGAATACATATGGCCAATCTAAACCTGCGCGACCGCGATGCCATTCAAACAGCTGAAGGCATAATTTTCCGAGTCTTCGGTTACAGCCACCCTAAAGGCAACTACATCTGTGACGCCGAATATGCTTCCTCAAAGATTTTCCATTCAACAGATCCACGGGCGCCCAGAGAAGGCAGAGGCGAACTTTACTACAAATTCTATAATGACGAAGGCATGAAACTCGTCACCAAAAAATATCCTCATTACCTTGTTAACCATGAAATGCTGGGGTTAAGAATCGTTGGTGTTCCTCAAAACTTAATCCTTGAAGCCAGACAACCACAACCACGTTTAGAAGAACTGCTAAAGACAGGACCAATTGATCCCTTGTTATCAGCAATGGAAAAGGTCCTGGGCATAACGACTAAAATGTCAGGTGTGTCTTCAAAAAGTTTCGGCGTTTTCGGATCCATGCTCCATGGTTTTCATCACCCAAAATATTCAGACATTGATTTTACTATTTATGGCAAAGAAGAAAACGCAAAAATTTGCCAAACAATGAGTGAACTTTATGCTGACAACAATTCTGGTTTAAAAAACGAGTTTGAATCCTATGAAGTCATGAAAGGTAAAGATTGGCGATTCAAAAACTTTGATGTTAAAGATTTTGTGTGGCATCAACGCCGCAAGATGATTTACGGCTTGTACGATGACCGTAAAGATAGTGGCAGAGTGATTAAGGCTGAGTTTGAACCTGTGAAAGCTTGGAACGAAATCAAATCGGAATATAACCCCAAGGCACACATCATGCAGAAGGGCTGGGCAAGAATCCGAGCCCGCGTCACCGCCGACGAGGATTCACCGTTTATTCCATCGGTATATGGCATAGAACCCTTAGAAGTGTTAAGCGGTCCAAAAGAAGCAATGGGAGTAACGCGTATCTTCTCTTACATGGAGGAGTTCCGCCAACAAGCCAAAAAAGACGAAATCATAGTCGTGGAAGGCAACTTAGAGGAGATTGATTCTCCAAAGGATAGTTTCAGCCAAATCACCCTTACTTATTGCCCACGCTACTACGAACAAGTCCTAAAAGTAATTCACTAACGCAACAGCACCATATAATCGGCAGGCTTATTGCCTAGAATTAAACGGTAATGTTTCGTAGCGTTTTTCTTGTTTGTCACTAACTCAACTTTGCCCTGCGCCTCAATTTTTTCTCCGTCGAAGGCTTGTTTACAGAATCTTCCGCGAAAAGACACCACTTCCTCAATTGGTGCAAGTTTGGGTCCTTCAAGCACTTGCACGTCTTTTAGTTTGTAAGTGCAGGGAGTGAAAAGTGCGTCAGAACTGTCAGCTGTGGTGGCTACTATTCTTGAATAACCACTGTTCTTGAACCACAAATCGCCATATTGTTCATTGAGATCACTCCAATCTTTCACAAATCGAACGTAGTAATCGGTTTTCATGAATTTTCCTTGGAAAGCTTTACGACTTTCGACTACCGCGAAGTCTTCGAAGCTCATCTGCGTATCTTTCGAACGAAAGTCGAAGAGATCGTGGAGTTCATCTTGAGTGTAGGGTTTGAAGTCTGAATCCGCTTCACAACGCAGCTTCTGCAGTGCAATGTAAGCTTTTTGGTTATTCTCTGTGCCATAAACAAGGGGGTCAATGTCTGAGGCTTCATTAGTTAAACCCACCATGATCGAACCTGAAATACCAATAGCGCTCCATGGAATTTTGGCTTTTTCTTTTAGCCTTATCGCAAGCTGTAAAGCCTTGTTTTCGAGTTCTGTTAGATGTTTGGTTTTGAGAAGTGAAGCGAGTTTTTCTGTTGGCCGATAGTGCTTGGCAATATGGCTAAAGGGCACTTCGCAGAGAGTTTCACCGAAAACAGGGTCAAAAACTATGAGGTCAGGATGGTTCTGCTGCAGATAATTGAACCGGTCACCGAGACTGTAAATTTTGCCATAAGTCGCATTTTTGCCTTTTCGGGTACCCTCGGGTGATGGAATAAAGCGTGGAAACGCAATAATTTTACCTGGTGGATGAATAAGTCCCTTAACATCAAAGACTACACCGCTTTTTGTTTTGATTAAGTCCCCTTCTCTAGGCATCATAATAAACGCTTCAAGTTTGAAGCCTAAAAACTTTAATAAAGCTTTTTTGAACCAGAATAGCTAGAGCTATCAATGAGTAACTGCGAAAAAACCCAAAACATATCGCGCTGTCTACAGTTAGCAACCGTTCTTGAGGTAAGCGTTCAAAAACCTGGAAACGTGAGTTTTGAAATAGGTTTTCAAGGAACCAGAGCGGAGCATTTTTTGGCTTCTGCGGTTGCAGTTGGACCTACATTTCAAAAAGCAGCTCAGCGCGGTGTGGAGGTATTAGAAGGCCGGCTTGAGGCAGGCAAAGTCGGTGTTGGTGAGTTGATTAAAGTTTGTGCAATGAATGTTGCAGTTTGGCAGCAAGGAGGCAACACGATTTTGGGAACTATTATGCTGCTTGTACCTCTAGCCGTCGCTGCTGGCATGACGGCGCAAAAAAAAGATACAGCTATCGATTTTTCAGTTATGCGCAGAAACCTAAAAACAGTAGTTAAATCCACAAGCGCTGTGGATTCAGTGCATCTGTATGAAGCAGTGGATATTGCAAATCCAAGTGGTTTAGGCGGTGCACCCGATTTGGATGTTTCTAACCCAAACTCAAAAGAGCGGTTGATTAAAGAAAATGTTGGATTATTTGAAGTATTCAAGTTAGCTCAAGACTACGATGATATTTGTCACGAATGGGTTAACAATTACCCTGTAACCTTTGACTTGGCTTATCCCTACTTAGAGCAACAACTGAATCATAAACCATTAAACGTTACAATCGTACACACATTCCTTAAAATCCTCTCAACACGACCAGACACATTCATAACCCGAAAAGTCGGTAAAGAAAAAGCCCTTGAAGTATCATCAGAAGCAAAAATTGTGCTAGAACTCGGCGGACTCGAGACAATGAAGGGAAGAAAAAGTCTTAAAGCCTTTGACAAAAAACTCCGCTCCTCAGGAAACAAATGCAACCCGGGAACAACGGCGGATTTAACTGCCTCTGCACTAGCGTTAGCAACTCTTAACGGTTATCGACCTTAACAGACACTATTAGCGATGACTTCCTCTCTTTATTGCTGAAAGGTTTTTTATATAATCAAGAATTCTTAGTTGCTATGCGCTTGAATGCAATTGCAAGCTTGTGTAGGTCGAAACGATTTTGGGTTTGGCAAATTGGCGGCGCAGTCATCTACGCCCTACCAGTTCTGGTTCGAGTAGTAACAGGTAACGTTCTACTCCCCGGTTTGAGTTTGCTTGCAGTTCCATGGGTTGATCACTATATTCCAGGTAATTTAGTGGAGAAGATTCTGGTTAACGCCTTTTTTCCAGGAGGCGCAGGAGCAGTTGCAGGAGAAATTCTATACACGAACCTTAACAAAGAAGGATTTACTCGAAGGCAAAAATATTTAGCTCGTCTTGGAGGCGCATTGCTGTGGACAAGTCTCTGGTCACTCTTTCAGCTTTGGGGTAACCTCCAAAATATCATGGGGTCATACGGTGGAAATCTCTTTGAATACCCAATGGTTTTCCCGTTAAACTTTGCTTTGGCGTCGCTTTCCATATTTACTCCTAGCGTAATTGGCTTCATAAAAAACAAGATAGCAAACACTTACCACAGAGGCAAACGCTAAAATAAATAGCCTCAAACCAATTAGGTGAGAAGTATGTCGTTTCATGTCCGTCGCAAAGAACGCGAAATCACTGACCTCACTGAAATACGTCAAGTTCTAAAAGCCACAAAATACGTCACTATCGCACTCAGCAAAGACAATGAGCCTTACCTCGTAGCTTTGAGCCATGGATATGACGAAACGAGAAACTGCCTATATTTTCATTGTGCACCCGAAGGTAAAAAGCTGATTTATGCACAGTCCAACAACCGCGTATGGGGTCAAGCTGTGTTAGATTTCGGTGTAACTGACGAATGCGACTATGCTTACACATGCGTTCACTTCAGTGGCACATTTAGTCTGATTTCTGAACTTAAGGAAAAATTGCACGCAATGCAAATACTGGTTCATCAAGTAGCCCCAAATCCGGAACTAAAACTCTCCAAAATCAAGCCAGAAAAACTGCAGAAAAACACCATAGGCAGGATTGACATTAACTACCTAAGTGGTAAAAAACATATTACCCCGCTAAAGACCGAAAGTTAAAAAAGAAAAAGGTTTATCCTTGCGGCATTTTCTACATTTTGCGCCAATCAAGATAGGAAACAACGACAAGAATTACTGTCCAGATTGCCCAGAAGGCGAAAGCGGGACTGATAAAGTAGAGCGGCAATGCGATAACACGGTTAACTATGGATATAGCTATAACTAATAATGGTGCCCAAGTCATCTTCTTTAGCAAGCCAAAGAGAGCGACAATGTAAACCGTTACAACAACTAATAGGATTATTGTCCCTGCGACTAGCGCGTTGTCTATACCTGCTACAACACCGATGTATCCAGTGTTCAGCGATGCTGCCCTTGAATCAGGGCTTACCCACCAAAAAGCAATGTTGCCGATGTCACCTATAATATTTATTGTAACAAATACTATGAGGATTTTGTGTATTAAACCTAAATTAACTGCCTTAGAGGTCATAGTTTCACTTTTCAAGTGTCTGAGTATATAAGATTTTTGAAGCAACATCTAACTATCCATCAAAGCCCAATCTATTTGGTAAACCCTAAATGTCCCCTCCGAATAAACAGTTGTTAACCAGTTTACAGAAGCGAAATGGATTATACAAGTAGGATAGTTGCCGAGTTCTTCGTTGCCAACATAAACGTAACTAACATTGTACAGGCGAACTATTGCTGCTAACTGGGTTTCTGTTCCGTTGAATGCAGAGTCAATGTCATTTTCCCTCTGGAAAACTTGATCCAAGGGGACCCCATGCCCATAGGGCCAATACACATATGACGAAACCCGCAAACGTCCACCGATCATGGTCGGCGGTTCATGAATGCCATAATACGTTAAAAACACCGAATTCTGCGGCGTATTATCCCTAATCCATAGTCCCACATTGTACTCGTCCCAGTTAGCTCCTTGGTACTCTGTGCCAACATTATAAATTATGACACTTGTGGTTGTCAAAACTGAGACCAAAATCAATGTCACCACAACAATTCGCCATTTAACCTTAGCCAAAACAATGCCTGACAAAACGGCGATGGGAACCCAAGCAAACATGAAGAATTTGTACATATCCCAAACCCAAGGTGTCAATAACAAAATGTTGGGAATAAAAAATAAAAGCAGAAAAGTCACCTTCAGGTATTCATGCCCAGGTTTTATAAATGAAACAATAGCCAAGATGAAAGGCAGACCAAGATTCAAGAAGTAATAGATAAGAGGATTTTGAACAAACTGAGCGACAAACAGAGAACTGACAGAGAAATTAAACGATCCACTGCTCGAAAGAATAAATGGCAACGCAAAGACGCTTGGAATCAGAAAATAGAGGAAGCTAAATTTGAATTTCCGTAGACTAAAAAGAACACTGACTGCGAAGGCGAGATAACAACAGAAGAAGGCAACGTTGTGGAATTGGAAAACTAGACCCGTTAAGACGCCAGCTAAAATTATCCTGTTTTTATCATCCATGTCCCGCAGAAGCGCTAAAACCAAAGCAAACACAGGTAAACCCATAAGCAAGGGACGTTGCTGGAGCAAGTTGTCAAACATGGAAGGTAAACCGAATTGTTGCTGGAATTGATAGATGTAATTCTGTGTTGGATCAAAGGTGCCATTGAGTAGAGCTGAGAATAAGCCGAAATAGCTTAAGCCCCACCCGAACACTGCAATGACTGTCGCTACAACTGCAACTTTTCGACCGTAAGGTCTCGCTAACGCATAAATTGCCAAAGCAAAAACCAAAATATAAACGGCATTGAGAACAGGCATCAAAGTAGGCAAATAACCGTACATTTTTTCCACAATTGCAGTATGGAAATCAACGAAGTAGTGGTAAGTTAAGGGTGTGCCGATGTAGTTTGGGGTTTGAGGCGGAAAATTACCTTGATTTAGACTCTCAATTATTTCATAATGGAATGGCGTATCCTGCCAATTTGAACCTGTTAGTACAATTCCATATTGATCACTGCGCCAAACACTCTGATACAAAACACCAAGAGAAACAAAGAAAATTATTGCAAAAACCAAGAGAGTAGATTTTTTAAAATGCACTATTTGTCTTAGAAAACCTGGAATCTTCAATGATTCACCTTTGCGATAAACTACCAAAAAATATGCGGCTGTTAAAGCAAGAAAACATAAAAGAATCGTAGCACGCGAATACCCAAATGCCAAAGAAACGTAGTAGACCATTGAAACAGATACGAGAATGCTAAAGACTGGAACAAACGCCCAAATTTCGTATTTCTTCAAAGGAAAAAAACGGTAACCAATCAACCCTGGAACCAAAAAAGTAAAAACCAAAGCAGTTAAAACTGCAACTGCACCTGAAAAAACCGATACCAACACTAACAGCAACAACACAAATGAGAGCCAATACTTCTCCCCAAGTGCTCTCCAAGCAGTGTTTGCTGTGACTTCACCCACCTCTTAAGTAACGTTAACCCATACTGCGACAAACATATTAAAATTGCCGAAAAAACAGACCTACAAATCTATTTCAAGCTTTCCAGCAAACTATTCCAAGACAAATTCGAGAAAGGTTAATTAGCTAAAATAATGTGTATGTTTTGCGGCGCTTAATTGCCCAGGTAGTATAGTTCGGTCTAGTATATGCGGCTGTCGCCCGCAGGACCCGGGTCCGAATCCCGGCCTGGGCGCCACTTATTCTCTCGCAAAAATATTTTTGGAATCTTGGATAAAAATTATTATTCAATATTTAGGCTTCACAAACCATAAGTCTATCTAGACATTAACCAATTTGTGATTGCGATGCATAGACATCGAGAGATTCCCTGCGCCAGTTGCAAGTTTTGGAAAAAGGATAAGAAAAAATTTTCCTGTATCCCCAATGACTGCAAAGTGCTTACTGTTTGGCTACTAGAACACGCACCCCAAGTTCATTCCCAGAAAATTCAATTGCAGTTTCCAGAAATTGCAAGCCAATATGTTGTTTGATTGATTTCTTATTCATAGTTAACAATGCATTATTCATTCAATATCGTTAGAACGTGCCAATTTAACCATAAGATAACAAAAACAAGAGATCTTTGCAAGCGGCTATAAATTAGCAAGATTTAAAATTTAGAGGGCGTTTAAACATTTTCCTGTAGAAAAAACCATATGAGACAACAACACAATAATCAAGGCATACATGACATTAACCCAGAAATCTCAAAGTTCAGGAGTGAAACCCGACAACTGGCTAGTTGACATAATAAGAAAAGTTAACCACAATGCCCTCGAAGACCAACAAATAGCCCTTCGCACCAGAAACAACAGCCTCTGCGTCCTGTGCAAGGGGGCTCGAGCTCTTTGTGGAAAAACCCGTTGCCCTATATTGGTAAAAGTAAATTATTTTCTCAAAAGTGCACCTCTTATGGCAACTGAAGATATTGATGGGATGTCCCCGCCGAGTGTTTTTATTGGAAGAATAGGTTATCCGAACGTTTACGCTGGTCCGCTTGTACCACCTGTTCATGAAGATACAGGCATTTATGATTTGCCGGAGCGTTGGTTTGGAAAGTCTATGGATGAAATTGTGGGTTTCCGCAGTTTGCTTGTACGGGGCAAACACCGTGTTAATGTTCAAAAATTTAATGATGGAGGCAAGATTTTGGATCAAACTCGCGAATTAGCCCTTGCTGACAGTAGTGTAGATATTGAATTGAACCTGACAAAAAAGCCCCGTGGCTCGATTTACCTTGATGATGATGTGCAGCCGTTTGGCCCTTCTGCACCTATTCGAGACCTTCATGTTGGTAATGCAAGATACGATGACAAAATTGAAAAGGCGTATTATGATACAGATTTGAAAGCAACCAACGCTGTGGTGGAACTCTATAACCGCGGCGTTATGGTATCCAGAATTCAGAAAGCTTTCAGTGTAGGTGCCTTTGGAGTAGAAAAAAAGAGGCGACTTGTTCCAACACGCTGGAGCATAACAGCAGTCGACGATATTATCTCTAAAAATTTAAGAGAAAAAGTCAAAACTTTCCCAGAAATCAACGAGTTTAGAGTTTATGAATCCATATACATGGATAATGTCTTTGAAATTCTAATTATCCCGGCACAATGGAGCTATGAATCGATGGAAGCATGGTACCCAGGAACGGCTTGGAATCCAGCTGGAACAAACATTGCTATCTTTTCTGATTGGGAAGGAAACAGTGGAAGAACCACGTATGCCCAGATTGGTGGTTGCTACTACAGTGCACGCCTAGCAGTATGTGAACAACTCACTAAAGAAAGACGCCAAGCTACCGCCATTGTACTCCGCGAAGCCCGCCCAGGATACATCATGCCCATTGGAGTTTGGCAAGTTCGCGAAAACGTCAGAAACGCCATGCACCAAAAACCGCACTTTTTTAAGAATCTTGCAGAATCCTTGCAATTCATCAGTGGAAGGTTCGAGATTCCGATGCAACGGTGGATACTGCAAAGTGAACTGTTAAAGAAAGCGTTATTCCAGAAAAGAATAACTGACTTCTTTACATCACAAACTATATGACAACTTATAAAAAAACAGGCTCTCTTAATGGATGATGATCGTTGATGTCAACCACTGCTGCCAAACAATATACTCTACCTTTCCAAGAGGATTACACTATGGAAGCAGAGGCTGCAGCGGTCTTTGCTTTAGCGGAGTTTGAAAGGGGCAAAGGCAGCGGTTTAATTGTCAAACACCAAGAAGAAAGATTGTTGTTTTTATCAAAAGTTGGCTATCCGTTGTGGCTTTTTCCAAAAAAGGATCAAACATTTATTTTTGATGGGTTGAATTATTCCAATTTTGTTGTCGTTTACAATGAAATTCCGTCTTCTAAGCTTTTCAAGAAGAAACTTGAATCAAGCAGTCAACTCTTGGAAGACTACTTCACTTTCCTTTCAAATTATGCTGATTATTTCCGAAAACCTTTGCCAGACACACAATTCACTCTAAAAGGCCTAATAGTTGATCCCGATTTTAAAAATGATTTCAAAGTTTACTTTAAGGAAGCTTTTGAGGCAGTTGATAAAACAGCTCAAAATTTTTTCTCGATTGAGCCCAACCTCAACTTAAAAGATATGGAAAATCTTCTATCTGAATTCGATTCTCTGCAAACATCTCTCAAAGAGGAAGCAGATAATCTGCCTGAATGTCTAAAATTAATTAAGAAAACGAATATTTTATTCAAAATAGCAATTGAATACGAATCAGCGGCAGCAAAAGAAGAAGCAGATGCAAAGATAAAGGCAATAGAGGAGTATGTAAATCCTAAAATAGTAAAAATAAAAAAGGAATATAACCAAAATATCAAGAATGTAACAAGAAGTTTTGACAAAGAAATCCAAAGACTACAGAAATTACAAGCAAGGACAACAAGATCCATCAATAAGAATCAGAAAAAAATTAGAAACTACGGGTGGGAAGCAGAAGCACAAGAAAAAATGAGACATCTAATCTATGAGAAGCGATGGAGAGAAAAAATTAAGCGCACTGAATCAGAGATGAACGGTCTGAAAAAAGAACTTAAAACAATAGGAAACAATATTGAAAGTCTGTGTAAGGAAAAAGGCCAAAAAATTCACAAACTAAAATTTGATTTGGAATCAGAAATTAAACAGGTCCAACAGCCCATAATTGATCTTGAAAAAGAACGTGATGACAAAACAATTTTTTTCAGGCAACAAATTCTGAAGATGATTGCCCTTGGAACACCTGTAATCAACGGGATAAACAGAAACCTAAAATGTTGGGAGTCCATTCAGGACAAATTTGTAGATATAGGCATAAAAGAAAAGTTCGATCTGCCAAGCTTATTTTATATACCCTTTTATTTTGCTTGTTTTTTGGAAAATGAAACCAAACGTTACTTAATTGTTCCGCCATCAACCGTTGGTCATCTGGATTTTTCAACAAAACTCAAAGGAGCAATTGGTATATCAAGAATAAAAGATCTTCTAAATCCACGATTCAAAGCAATCGCAGCATTTTTACAAAACCTTCAAGAATTGATTCAGGAAAACGTGCAATTCGAAAATCATCTTTTTAGATTAGGAGAAAAAAACAACCTCTTAAAGAGCGGTGTCTTTCAAACTAACGTTGAAGAAGGTTTATCTTTTATGAAGAAAGCTGGTTGGATCTCTGATAAAGAATACAAAGCTTTGAGCAAGCAAATTTAGTATAACTTTGAATAGGTTCAAAAACTTATTGTACCAGACATATAGAATACTATTGTTCTTGCCTCTTACCCTTTGAAGGCAGATGAGAAAAGTGGTTAGTTATGGCAGATGATAAAGAGTATATACTTAAAGTTTCAGATCTTGCAGTGAGAATGCAAAATCAACCCGTATTGGAGCATCTGAATTTCAACGTAAAAAAAGGAACAACCATAGCTATTCTAGGTCCAAATGGAGCGGGCAAAACAATCCTTTTTCGAACACTGCTCAATCTGGTCCCACATACGGGTTCAATCGAGTGGACTGAAAAAGTCAAAATCGGTTATGTGCCTCAATATATTGCTGTTTCAGACATTCCAATGACAGTAAAGGAGTTTCTGTCCATCAGCGGTAGAGTCGACCTTGAAAACGCTTTAAAAAAGGTAAGATTAACGGATCTTAACATCTTAAACAAAAGGCTTGGGACGCTTTCGGGAGGGCAGCTTAGGCGTGTTCTAATTGCTTGGGCTTTAGATGACAACCCAAACGTGTTACTACTTGATGAACCCACAACGGGAGTGGATATGGACAGCGAAGAACCAATTTACCTTCTGCTCAATGAAATTAAAAAAAGTCAAAAAATAACAATATTCCTAATAACGCACAACATTCACATTGTCCAAGAATACGCTGATGATCTTTTGGCACTAAACAAATGCATTACATTCTGCGGGCCCTCAGCGGAAATTGGAAAACCCGAAATCCAACGACAAATCTATGGCGAAACTGTGTGCGTAGAGACAAGAAGAGGAGAAGCCTAATTTTGCCTGATACAGTCCTATTCAGCCTTTTCCTGTCAATATTTGTCGGCGTTGCGGCAGGATATTTGGGTTCACTTATGGTTCTGGAAAAGATGGCGCTAGTCGGCGACGCTCTTTCGCACGTAGCCCTACCAGGTTTGGCTATAGGTATTACTTTAAATTTTAACCCGTATCTTGGAGCTTTCACTTTCCTATTTGTCTCAGCAGTTATAATTTGGCATATTCAGCGAGTAACAAAGATTTCCTTTGAAGCATTAGTTGGCGCCATGTTTACATTGGCCTTGGCAATCGGCATATTGCTCTATGGAGATAATTTAGATGCGCTGGAAGCAGCGCTTTTCGGGGATATTTCTCAAGTAACTGTGGTTTCCACTCTTGCTGCGGCAGCAGTTTGTGTTGCTGCTGTAGTGCTAACGAAGGTCATCTACGACAAATTGGTTTTAGCGATGATTTCTGAGGATTTAGCCATCTCAAAGGGCATCAACGTTGCAAGAACAAACCTACTTTACCTATTTCTAGTATCTGTAGTCGTTGCCATTGGCATCCAAATTGTGGGAACCCTGCTAGTTGGCTTTCTAGTTGTTGTTCCCGCCATTGCAGCAAAAAACCTGAGCACCCAAATGAAACGTTATGCTCTAGTTAGCGCGATTTTTGGTGCTGTCTCAGGCTTTACGGGGGTTCTTCTATGGAGCATCTTTAACTTCAATTTGCCCTTCCCCGGTCCAATTGTAGTTATCGTTGGAATCATTATTTTTGCTGTTACTGTAATAATCAATTGGAGAAAGAAAATAACAACTTGAACAAAACAAGAAGATATACGGGCATTACTGCAACAGCTATAATCCTCTTCCCCAACGACGAAATTTTACTGATAAAAAGAAAAACACGACCCTTTGTGGGTTACTGGGCATTGCCTGGCGGAAGAATGGATCTTGGGGAAACAGTTGAGGAAACAATAGTTAGAGAAGTCAAAGAAGAAACAGGCCTAGATGTGGCTATTATTAGCAAAATTGGGAAATACGTCGAAAAAGGGTTCAAAGACGAAGTCGACTATGAATATTATCCAACATGCTTTGTCGTTAAACCTGTCGGTGGAGAGCTAAAAAAACAAGACAGTGAGATCCAAAAAATGGAATTGTTTAGCCTAGACACGCTTCCAACTCCGTTGGCTTTTGAACATGACCAAATGATAAAAGACTACAAAAAAATAAAACAAAACAAACCTTCCTAAAAGAGCCAACTTGCATCTGCTTTTGGAGCTGTTTTTTTTGTTTTGGTTGTTGTGAAGTGCTGTGGTGTTGCGGTTTTTTTAGCTTGGTATTTTGTTTGGTTTTTGGGTTTGGGGCTTTTTTTAGTTGCTGTATGGTTGTAGTTGTTGAAGATTCTTGGCTGATATGCAGAGTTTTCTTTCTAATATTAAGTTACATGCAAGAAAAAATTTAGCAGAAAAATACAAGCGGATCCGGTGGAAGGCAACCCTCCAGAAGCGAATTTTTGCTGAAATCAGTATCCCTTTTTCTTTTTCTATTTTTTTCTATAGTCAAAAATTTGCAAATCTATTGTTTTTCCTTCTAATTCAGTTAACCTGGGACATAGTTTACTTGTCAATTACGTATTTGGAGATAAATTATGGTAAACCCAGCTACCCCTCAAAGATGGTTCCATTCCAGAATATGAATTTTTCATAACCCAAACTATTGTAATCAACTTCATCGTCGTAGATAATATCAAGACTATTGCCATATTCTTGCAGTAGGTTGCCGAGTTGGGAGGATATGCCGTATGATAAAGTATCTGCCTCCCATAGACCCCAAATCTTATCGTCTGGACCACGAAAACCATAGGCGAAATCCTTTGGAAGCACAAAAGCTGACCTTTTACTAGTTGGCTCAATATACCTTGGGTTGTCATGTGCATATTCTGAAAAATCTTTGAGAGCCTGCAAATGCTCCATATCGAACGTTCCATGGGTATAGTCTTCGTTCGAGTCAAATATCACAATGTACTTCGCTCCATTTTCGTAGGCAAAAACCATGTCATCATAAAGCTTTGCACCAGATTCGAAGTAAGGCCATTCAGTGTAAGTGTGGGTAATCATTACACCCCAATCCTTGTTTTGGGCGATAGCTGCACCCCTGCATAGCGCTATGTTTAATTGTCTGCTGTAGTTCCAGACAAACTCGGCAAAAACAATATCATATCCTGCCTTGTAGTCGAACCAATAAAGCGCATAGTCTGAACTGAAAGTCTGGACCCCTTCGATCTCGTTAGAGTTTGATGTCCCTACCTGTAATAGGTTTTCTAGATGAGCTACAAATTGATTCCTTGCGTCAGTGTAGTTGTCTGCCTTATCAAAAAGCCTTAATGGATATAGGTCCAAATGTTTTCCTCCCACCTCATCATAAACATACAAACCCAAGAAAATATCCCCCACCTATTTTTTGCGCTCTCAATCCATTGCCCTGAAGGAAGAACTGGAGGATCATGATCATCTGTGAATACAATAAATGATAATCCTTTATCAAAAATATACTGACATATGTCATTAAGTTTTGTTTCATTAAACGTTATACCTGTGCTTCCTACAATGAGAAGATTTGTGTAGGAGCTCGTTGCGTCCACTTGGGTTTTTATTTTTTCGATATTGTCGAATGCAACGTCAACGCCTATAAAAACATCTAAGGGGTTAGTTTCTATTGGATGAGGGTTCACGCTGATAAAGCCATACGTTAGGATCAGTGAAATAAGCAATAAAATAATAATACCTAATGCAAGATACCTTGCTTTCATCGTTTGCCTACCAATATTACTGAGCTAACAATAATTAAGCCTTTCAAATGTCAGCTATGCCAAGTGCGAAAAAACTTAGAAAATAACATAAGCGGTCGCTGCTTCCGATATTAAAGAACTAAAAAAATAGATCTCAAAATCCACGTGTACACGGTTGCAGTCATAGTCTATTTTTGTTAGTAATTCTTTATTGCATCTGCATTAATTCTTTCGTGTTTTTGCATCCTCTCTTTCTTTATTTTGAAATTCTGTAAACCATACTGTTCGGTGGAACAATACCCTAAGAGACCAACTTGTATAGATCTTGACCAACCTCAAATAGAAATTGACGAAGTTGATAGAAGAATTGCTTCAGTTCTATCCCAAAAATCTCGAACGCCCCTGGCAAAAATCGCTGAACAAATAGGTTTAACCACTAAAACGGTAACTAAAAGATACAGAAGGCTCAGAGAAATTAATTTGTTGACTCGATCTACAGTAACTCTTGATTTGAACAAGCTTGGGTATCGTGCTCTTGCAAATTTTTACATAAGGGTCTCAAAAAGAAGTCAAATAGAAAGAATTTATTGCCAGTTGCTTCACGTGTCGAATCTGATTGTTATTATTAGGTTGATTGGGTCTTATGATTTGTATGCTTCAGTTGTTCTGAAAGATTTAAATGGATTGTTTGAGGTAACCGAGAAAATTCGCAAAATCAATGGTTTAGAAAGCCCAGATGTTTTTGTTACCCCAATGCCTCCGTCTTGGCCTCTGAACCTGTTTCCATCACTGCTGGAAGCTGAACACATGCCAAAATACTGGTCCGCTCCCGTTAAACCACGGGTTGCTTCTAAAAAAGTTGCGAAACAGTCACAGCTAATTATTATCTTTGGATCTATCCATGTCTAAGATTTGCACAAATTTTATTTCTATGAACATACATACAAACTATTGTTGTCTTGTTTTGTGTTGTCCATAGAGAGATAGCTCTCTTTGCGTTGTCTTTTCTCCGCTGGTGTTGGAGCCAAACAAAGGAAGGCATAGTGCAATTTAGGTGAAGTTGAAGCTGAAACCATCAAGAAACCATCATTAAACCGCTCAGCGAAAGAGCGCAAAAACACGTTATTTCGAGTATTAGACGGCGTTCTAAGCCTCTCCCACAAAAAAATTCATAAGGGCGGTAATAGCGACAAGGTTAAGCAAGGTTGGGCACGGGTTCTGGTTTCAGCCGTCTCCACATATGGCAGTTTGCTCAAAGACGAAGAGTTAGAGTTCCGTGTAATAGCTCTAGAGGAGAAGCTGAAGAATAGCATATTGATCGCGAAACCGCAACCTGATGGCGAAACAGCAAAGATGCAACGGACTAGAAGGGGTTTTTGATGAATTTGCTCAGCCGTAAACTTCACGAATTAGAGAATAAAATTTTAGATTTTCCGCCAGAGGATGACGACATCACGCTCCATGTCGGCGACTTTGATGAACAGCTTCTGCATAACCGTGCACAGAAAATAAGAGCACCAATGAAGGATGAGGCGCAAACCATAGTCGATAGCGGGGTAAGCGCCGAACAGCAGAATGAAGCAGCTAAACGGCTTCTAAGCACGTTAACTGATGAGGAAAAAGCCATCCTTGAACAGTCATATGAGTTCTTAAGCTACCGCATGGAACGGTTGGTCTATTTGTGGTTTGCAGCTGTCTATCCGAAGGGCGAAGATGAGCGGGTTATGCTTAGGGTTCTATGGTTCTTCCAAGAAATGCAAAAGCTTAACCATGCCTGCTTGATAGAGGATTCTGAGTGGAACAATAACCGAAACGAGGATAATCCAGCGTTCGACGATAGTGCTTGGTGGGATGCGGTAGAAGCAAAAATTAAAGCAATCTATCCTGAAGGCTTATTTTCTGAAAAGAGTTTTGGGCAGATTGAACGGCTCCATGACGAGCTCATTGCACAAAAAATCAAGGCATAAGCAAACGATTACTCAACTTCATCGCAGAACTCTACACCCTCCAAACACATTTGCCCTTCTATTTGGTAACCAGCAACCCCCTGCTAATCAGGGATAACATTGATCATTGGAGAATCAAAAGAGTTGGACATGGAAGCCACGGAAGAGAAGACACAAGAATAAACAGAGAACTAGTAAACTCGAATAGCCGACGTCGTCTAAGTGTTTCAATGGTTTATAATCCAAGTAAGAGGGATTCAAAAGTTGAAAGTAGGGTTTGCTGAGGCGCTGGCCAACTAAATGGAGAAATTAGAGAGAATGCAAACTCTCTTGCAACAACTATTGACTATTTCGTGAAATATAGCCAAAGCCCTCTCAGCCCCATTCTACTCCAATGCAACTAAAAAAAGAAAAAAGGGTTGTTGTTTGTTTTATGGTCTTTTCTTCAGCATTAGCACTGCTAGCACCGCAAAGCCGACGATGATTAAGACAACAATGCCTGCGACTGCAGGAACAAAGTATGCGTCAGTCATGGATGAAATAGGAGCTGTTGGTGCGGGGGTTGCTGTTGCGAGGTCAACTGCAAATGCGTTGACAGCGTGTGATGGCCAGTAAGATTCGCTGCCTGCAAATGATGCATAGACTGTGTATGCGCCTTCAATGTCAGGTTTCCAATTCAAACTGAAGAATCCGTCTGCATCGCTTGTGACGACACCGATGTCTCTGTAGTTACCGTTGGCATCGACAACGCTGATAGTAATTGGCACTCCCACGGTATCTGTTGGGCGTGGCTTCTGCATGTAAACGTATTCCATCCAAGCAGCCTGGCTTTCGTCAGAGACCGCTGGAACACCATTGGGGAACCGTACAGCTTGCACATTCTGATTTGTTCCTGCAGCGATATCAGTTACCATGCCGCTGATTACTAGTGACTTGCCTAGCTCAACTGAGGTCTTGGGTGCTTCTACTGTTAGTGCGCTGGGTCCTTTGCCGATGCTGTAGATTTGCATGTCATAGCAGTTAAGGTAGACAAATTGTCCATCAGCGACTATGTCGTTTGCGCCAACGTACATACCTGTACCCCAACCGTTCATTGTCCAAATTTCTTCACCGGTTGTAGCGTTAATGCAACGGTACTGAGCATTCTTGTAGAAAGGCGAGTTAGGCGAGTGCTCGGTAGTTCCTAAGTACACTTTGCCGTCAGCGATCACGTCAACGAATATTGGCATGTGCCCGTATGCTGTTCCGAGACCTGTGTATGTGCTGTTGCCCTCGCCACCGTTACCGTATGTCCATAGCAATTCTCCAGTTTTGTCGTCATAACAGTAGAGTATTCCGTCATATCCTGAAGCGTATAAATTACCGTATGCAGATAGAGTGTCTCTTCTAAGAGTGTCCCATTCTGTTACGACTGGCCCGCTAGTCCATAAGTGACTGCCGTCAGTTAAGCTATAACCGTTAATTTCTAGTGTCTCTTTGTCTTCAGTGACTAATGTTACAGCTATTGCATCGACTGCTACCATTGCTCTTGTGACGTTATTGGGTGCGGGGGGATAAGATTTGGTCCATAATACATGTCCAATTGCTCCTGACTTAAGGCTGATTGCTGTAATGTTAACTCCTTCTCCATTGGTTCTTGGACCAGTTCCAAAGCTTCCCTGAGTCAAAATCAACAGATTGTCGTAAATGACGTCCCTAAAGATGCTCCATTGTCCTTTTAGCGATGGGATGGATATATTCCAGTCATATGCTGATACTGCACTTGCATCTGGACTTCCTGAGTACCAGTTTGCAGGGCTAAGACCAGAGCCGCCTCCGATTACGTTAGATGAGTTCCATTGAGACAGATAATAGCTAATGTCTGATGTTGTTCCGTGGTTAGTCAGCGTATATATGAGGTATTCCCCGTGTGGTCCACCGATTGAAGCTGCCGATCCTGATGATGGAGATAGATTGCCTGAAGCTGAACCTGATGGAACATTTGTAACGTTCATTGAGGTAAGTTTGCCTGTACTAGGATCATACGCTGCCCAAACAGGAGTTCCGCCCATCATACCAAAAGGAGTCGGTATTCCGCCGATTGAGGTAGGTGCAATTAGCAAGCCGTTTGGAAGCACGCCATGTTGGTTACCCGAATCATAGGAATAGAGATAGCCAAATCGTGGAACAATAGATGTACCTGTTGCCGCAGGGTCTATGCGCCAAAGTTCTTCACCAGTTTTTAAATCAACTGCAATATAGTCTCCGCCGCCGCCAGAGTTGCCGTATGGCTCTTGATAGAACAGCGTTCCCTGCATAACAATGGCGTTGCTGAATCTAACGTTGTATGAACCACCCATGTAGTAAGTTTCGCCTAGAACAGTTGTGCTGTTGCCTCCAACAACTCCGCCGAATTGGATCGGTTTTGTCCACATGACGTGAGGACTGTTTGGTCCTGTTCCGTCTGGTTGGTATCTACCCCAGCCTGCGCCCCCTGTTGAAGTTGCGCCTGTTCGAATGAATGGAGCATTCAACCAGTTTGAGGCAATTGTGAACCAGTCGGTGTTTTCGCCCTCTATTGGACGAGTCCAGTATTCAGTAGGCAATGGATATGACTCAATGGGGATAGGCAATGCTTCTTCCTGTACTAACAAGGTTGTTGTTGCGTTTGCTGCTGAAAAGAGATCGTTGTTGTAGGCACCACTCCAAGTATAGGTTTGACCGGCATAGTTGAACTTAATTGTGTAGCTACCGACTTGATCGGGTGTATACGAGTAGAATTGAATACCAGTTGTATCATCGATATAATCCCAAGATTGTGTATCAATGTTTCCGTCTGGTTTGGTGATCGTTAAAGTGTAATCGTGCCGTCTAATATCGTTTGCAACATTAGCGCTAGGCAATGGTGTGTCGACCCACATGTAAACTTGAACGGTTTGGCCGACGCCGACTGGCGATGGGGCAACGCTTACGTATGCAAAAGACGGTATAGTCCACGTTGGTGTATGCGCACTAGTAGTCTGCAGAACTGCGAGAGGTACAAGCATTGACGCTATTAGAAATAATGCGATTGTAAAAAATGTCTTATTTTTAAAAAATTGATTCATTCTTTCTTCTCCTTCTGCAGTATGATAACTGCCGTTAGGAGTTATAACATAACCTCACCTATCGTGAATACAAAAATAAGTTATCTTATATGAATTGCAAATAATGTTGCGAGTTAGTTTTTATATAAAATGAGAAAGAAACATAAATAAGATAAAACAAAATAAAATAGTGCCATGTCTCAGTACGTGGAGTTCAGGATTGCATATGAGGTTACATCAGCAATTCTATGTTTTATCCTTGCCTGGTTCATGGCTAAACCCTACCGCCTCACAAGAGAAATCCGATATCTTGGTTTGCCCCTTGCTTTTAGCTTTCTTAGTGTGTCTTACTTTTTTTCAGCCGTAATCTATGCACAATTATCTTTTTTACCCAATAATATATTATGGTTCCAACTTATCGCAAGAACTTTTGCATTTTTGTTCCTTGCGATGACTTATCACTTTTCTAAGAAGTCTTCTAAAACGAGCCAAATCCTATTAAATGTAACATTTAGTTTAATAATCGTTGCCATCATAGCGTCAGTTGCAGCAATAATTTTCACGCCCCAATTCGACTTCGAGAGTTATCTAAGCACTTCAGGATATGTTCGCATTTTTATTGTTGTTTGCCTCACTTACATCACAATTCATGTGCTTAGAAGTCATATAGAAAAACCTCAGCCAAATACGTTATTGATTCCTTTGGGCTATATCCTGCTAGCGATAAGTCAGTACTCACTGATAATTTGGGCAGTCGATTTAAGCATGTTTGCATGGTGGGGAGCCTTGGTACTTCGATGGGGAGGTCTGGCGATTTTTCTTTTCGTTGCATATGTATCGTTTTATAAATCACGAAAAAAGGGATAGATGAATGAAGATTCCTCGCCGAGATAAACTCAAAATCTACGGTGACTTACTATCAGTGCTAAACGATGAATCTAAAAACGAAAGAATAGTACTGACGCGGGTTCAAGTAAGAATTAATGCCCCTTTTGATCGCTTGAAAAAATATATTACTGACCTTAGTGACCTTGGCTTAATTGAGGACGAGACTTCATTAAAACTAACCGATAAAGGCAGACAATTCCTCAGAGAGTATGAAATGATTCTTGATTTCATGAATCGTATGGGACTTGCATACAGATAATAATAATTTGATAAAACTGATTAGCCCAACAAAACTATAATAATATCTTGCTGTTAGGTTCTTAAAAGTTTAATTTATTCTATGCAGAAGGGTTTGCTGAGGCGCTGGGAATTTAGGTTAAGGAGAATGAATAACCTAACTAACTATGGCTATTGTACTGTGATTTTGAACCAGAGCCTTCTCGGTCCATTCATACCCGATTTCTGACCAAACAATTATCCGTATTTATCATTATTAGTATATAATATTTTTCAATATTACACCTAATTAACATATAACACAGTTATATTGCAAATAATGCAAAAACAACCAATAATGAAAATCCAGAACTGAAATTAAGATTTAAGAACAAACAATGAGCGCCGAAAATGTATATTTGGAGTACATATCTTCAAAAGCCGCCATGGGACAACCGCCTTAAATCTTACGATTGCTTACTCGCCGTACAGTGATTAGAATGTCTCAAGACCCAATGAGAGCAAAACACTATTTGATTATCACAGCAACAATAATTGCGATAATAATAGCAGCAGTCCAACTTGCCGCCATCCAATAAAGACCAACCACTGGAACCCTAAACGTAATGATAAAAGACGCACCTGTTGACCTGTCCAAACTAGAAGTAACAATAGAAAGTTTAGAAGCCCACAGTCAAGAAAATGGCTGGCTAAATATTCCATTCAACGATGAAGCACAATCAGTTCAATTCGACCTCCTTCTTCTAGGAGATATATCAAAAGACCTGGCAACAACCCAAATCCCGACAGCCAACTATACAAAACTACGCTTTCAAGTAACAGAGGCAACCGCTACCTATGAGGATGGAACAACAGATAACTTGAATGTTCCATCAGACAAAATAGATGTAATTGTTCATTTTGTTGTAAAAGAAGGAGCCACAACCAATGTCCTTATAGATATGACGGCAGATTTTGTCGCTATTAGCAACAGCCATAATCTTAGACCTGTTTTGAAAGCAACAGTAACACCTTCTGCAACATCTACACCAACTCCAAATCCATCCATCCCCATAGCAAACCCAATTTAAAACTATAGGCATCAATAGAAACCAAAAAAACCTGCGTAGCGGATTTCGCTGAACTCTCGACACTTCTTCCGCACACAATGACCCTTTTTTCTGCACAAATAACATATTGGAGTCGACAGTTCGACAAAACACACTAATCACGTCAAATTAATAATAATGGTTAAGTCATGGTCCAAATCTAAATCGACACGATCGATTCACAATTTGACCTTTATCCGGGGTCAATTCAATTTTAGGGGGCATGCTCATGCATGTGCTCGTCCATTTCTTCTTTACTGTTGTAGACGTTTCCGCATATTGAGCATTTGAACGACTGAGGCTCCCTGTCGTCTGTGAACTTTCCGGGTATAGGCATGGCTGGAGGAGGTCTCTCAGGTTGACCTGGGTTGCTTGGCGTAGGCATTATAGATTTCTCAAGAGATTTGTTCTTCATTTAACCACTGACGTGCAAAGAATAATGCTTCATTTCATATGAATCTACCTTTTGAAATCTGTTTCATGTCTGTTTCAGTTTTGTTTCAGGCAACTACCATAAGCCTCCATGCAAATATCAGTATATGGTGATGAAACAAAATGCAAAAAACAAAAATCGCAATAGCCTTGGTCGCAATCGCGGCACTAACCCTAGTCGCTGTGGGGTTGGCTTCAGCCCAAATGATTGCAGACCAACCATACGCAACTTCAAGCCCCAGCCAAGTTCCTGACAATGGGTTCTTGGGTTGGATCGGCAACTGCTTTGGCTACGGATACAACCAGCCCTACAACAGCCAGTATGTTGCACCTCAAGCGCCAGCAGACGGCTCAACTCCAGCACCCTACGCGCCCTACCAAGGCGGCTATAACTACGGATACGGCTACGGTTATGGCTACGGACCCTGCTGGGCAAGATAAACCCAGCTACTTTTTTCTACTTTTAAAATTAATTTCTGAAAAATAGCATCCACATTTCTCATTGTATCTAATTGAATGCTTACAGCTCTATGATAAATTTGGTTCCTTTGCCCTCTTCACTCTCAAAACCTATTGATCCATCTAAAGCCTCAACCAAACGTTTCACAACAGCTAAACCAAGTCCCTGACCTCTAGCTTTAGTAGTCAACAAAGGCGAAAACAAACTAGACCTAAAACCCTCAGGAATCCCAATACCCGAATCCTCAACCTCAATCAGCACGTTGCTATCCTTCCTGTAACCCTTTACGATTAGCTTGCCTCCAGTTGGCATAGCTTGCAGGGCATTTATGAATAAGTTAGACAAAACACGCCTAAGCATTGCACGATCCGACTTTATGATGAATTTAGGGTCAATCTGCAATGAAATCTCTAAATTATTTTGTCGACTAAGAGAATGCAAAATGTTTGCGACCAAATCGTAAAGGTTAAAGTCTGAAAATATTGGCTTTAAAGAGCGAGAGTAATCTTGTAAATCAGCTACAATCTTGTTAATGTAGTTAACATTGCTCTCTATATTATCCAGACTTTCAACAACTTCTCTTTTTGTAGCTGAGTCAGGAATTGAATTGGAATATTCCCTTAGTAAATAGATGTCTCCAGCGATTGCTTGCAGTGGATTTCGTATGTCGTGCCCCACCATGCCAGCAGTTTCCCCGATAACTGACCATCGTTTCATTCGCTCTTCTTCGGTTTTGTCTTCAACAACAATTATTATTCCTTGGTCAGAAGGATACATTGAAACCTCGAATATGGATGGTTTTTGCGTTTCTCTGCTTATAACATTCATCATGAATCGTGCTCGCTGCCTTTCTTGAAGCAAAATCAGATAGGGAGCAATGTCAACGTTTATCATTTCAGGCAAGACAGCTGTAATCTTTTTTCCTATAGCGTCTTTGGCTTTAATTGTGGTAACTCTTTCGGCTGCCTTGTTCCAATGTATAACAATTAAATCCCAATCAACTGCAATGAAGGCTTCATCAAAATCTTTGTATAAATCGGAGTATTTTTCGATCCTATTCTTAACTTCTTCGTTATTGGTTCCTTTATTTTCTGCAAAGGAGTTATCTTTTTTCGTACGAATCCCAAATAACTGTTTCTTATTTACCTTTTAAGCCTTTGTTTAAAAGGGTTAATATTTTTTGGCGTTGAACAATCATACCTCGTATGAGACCGACTTTTGCAAGATTTTTTCCTATAGTTCGTTTGAGATAACTATTCCAACAGTCCTAACATCACTATTTTTCAATAATTCCAGACTTTATTAATTCTAAATTAACTTTTTCAAAAATATGGGAAAAAAGGTGAGCCATGGAACACGTGCTTTCGTCAACACTAATTGTTTGATCATCCAAAAAAGCGTAAAATGGACAGCCACCCTTGCAAATTGAAAACCATTTGCAATCCTTGTGCAACGCCACCCTGTCTTGGTTTACACAAATAATTTGTCTTAATTTATGATTGTTCTTAATTTTCGAGAAATCGTCAACAACTATATTTCCCAGTTTATATTTGCTATCGCCGATATATCTATCACAAAGATATACGTCTCCATCCAAATCAACACATAAGTCGTTTCCCAAGCAATCTCCGGAATAACTGCACATTGTCGATCTTCCTCCAAACAACATGCCAAGAATGCATGTAAAATCTCTGATTCTAATAGATGGATCATCTTGATCATACCATAAGTCAAAGACCTCCTGGATGAAAGTATTAAATTCAGCAAGACTTACCTTGGGTGAAATTGATCCATTTTTTTGCTTCGAGATATAGTTTGGTCTTTCTTGTAAGAATGAGAAATTACTTATCCCATTTTTTAAAAAGAAATTAAACATTTTTGCGGCGCCAAGGTCTAAAGTGTTTTTAGTAACTACACACAAGACTCCATGTGGAATTTTTTTCTGTTGTAACATTTTTAGTGTTTTCATCACAAAATAGTAAGAGCTTGAACCGTTGACTAGAGGTCTCTGCTTTTCATGAACTTGTTTTGGTCCATCCAAACTCATTCCAACATTAAATCCTGTTTCTTTCAAAAAATCTACCCAAGCTTTATTCATAACTAAACCATTAGTCTGCACAGAATTGTAGATTTTGACTCCATTATGATTACATCTTTCCTGCAGCAATAGCGCTTTCTTATAGAAATCTAAACCCGCAAGCAAGGGTTCTCCACCATGCCAAATGAAATTGACTACAGAAACATCTTGCTGATTAAGTATTTTCGAAGTTAAATTAGCAACAACACTAAAAGGCATAATTTCACTGTTTTCTTGATATTGCCCACAATAGGAGCATCTTAGGTTACAACTATGTGTAACCTTAAGGACTACGTTTAAAAATTTAGATACAAAAGTACCCTCAAAGCATTTGATTTTTCCATTAATTAATCAAAAATGGTGTTCACATTTGAATATTCAGATCTTTTAGTACACGTTGTTCTTCAGCAGTGAATTGTACATCTTTCAAGACTACGGCGCGTCCATCAGGATTTATTCCCATAATTGAAGCTGATTGTTTCCAAGTTCTCTCCCAAACTATAAGGTCAAGCCAAGATTGCTCCCAAGTTTTAACAGCTTTCCCGTCTAAATCTGCTGGAACTGAACCGACGAGATCTTCAGGAACTACTTCTCCTGTTTTAACAATCTGCCTTACGGTTGGATTTTTAATTTTTTGATTAAGCTTTTCTTCAGCCGCGTTTTGTATAGCAATACGTACAAGTTTTGATGCTATACCTTTCAATTTCTCTTCATCTTTGAGCAATCTTTCAAGAGATAGAATATCTTTAAAAATTCTTATCGCCTCATGTAATACAACGAAAGAGCAACTAATAATTCTTTTTTTAACTGCCAAATATTGACTTGGATCCACCGTAAAAGATAAGTTAAATTTTAACCTTCCACCTGAGTACCTCGGAGTAAAATTGTATTAGCCGCAACCTCAAACGCTGCTAAAACTATGCCGACTAAACTCTTTTTTGCCGTTTTAGAAGAGACCAAAATTCATTCTTTGAAATGCCTTTTTCAAGCCATCTAATTGGATATAGGAAATTAATAGAACAACAATTGGAAGGGCGCGCTAAATTTAGTTCTAAAACATTAGTTTTGGTTAGGTCTCTGCTATCTCTGAATAGCGGTTAACCTTTAACTTTAATTTCAAAATTGCATGTTTCTTCTTATGGATTTTTTGTTATCTAGACCTTGTGATGCGTGCGGAAGGATGGTTGGCGGCGGTGTCTACTATTGCCCTGTGTGCAGGATTTTTTTCTGCTTTTACTGCTTCCTCCAACTGTCAATAGCGGAAATCCTAAAAGACCAAAACCATGTACATGTCCTCTGCCCATTGTGCGGCAGAAAACTACAATCCCCATAGCAAAAGGCGATTTTTTATTGAATTATTTGACTGTGTAGACTTTGAAAGCACACATGTTGTAGAGGGTCTCTGTCCGCCATCTATGAGCCCAGGTGGCAAATTAGATGTGCACTTTGAAGGGGAGGGAAAATGCAGAGTTGAGTTTGTGTTTATGTGCTGTACAGTTTGTTTTCGTCATACTATGGGATTTGAAATATTGGTTTTGGCGCTATATTTCATGTATTGATCTGTAGTTGTGTTGTGCAAGTCGTTTTTTGATATGCTTTGGTTATGTGCAAGGCTTTATCTTCGCGTATAACGATAAAGAAGACATAAGACAACGTGGAGGATATGGAAAATGAACACGAAATATCAAAAAGAAGTCCAGACAAAACTCACCAAAGGGCTCTTGGACACTATAATTCTGGAATATTTGCAGCAGGAAAGTATGCACGGTTACCAGCTAATCACAAAAATACGCAAAGGATTTGGAGTATACTTTGGACCAAGCACAATCTATCCCCTGCTTGGCTTGCTTGAGAAAAAAGGCTACGTTGAAAGTGAATGGAATATGGATTGTGAAAGACCAAAGAAAGTGTACAAACTAACCAAACATGGAGAAAATGTCCTAGACTTTGCTGAAAACGCACTAATCATGATTAAACAAAAATTAGCACCAGAAACCGAAGCAGGGTTAATAACAGATCCCATAACAGTAAAATAAAATCGCGTACACTTTAATTATTCTACTCTCAGCATACATTCTCCACTATATTTAATTTTAGAAAGGCATATTTTTTCAAATTTGAGTTCGCTGGGCTCTATGGAATACGTAAATTAGGTCGTTAAGTGCCTGAGGACTATTAATGCAGCTTTTTTGTCTAACGATTGGTTTTCGTTGCCGCATTTAGGCGAGTAAATACAAGAGGGGCAGCCTTCTTTGCACTCGCAGTTCTCAATTAACTGCAGCGTTTTTTCCCAGAGCGGCTTAATGTTTGAGTATAAGTTTTCTGATATGCCGATTCCGCCCTCAAAACCATCGTAGATGAAGATGGATGGTTCTCTTGTGTCTGGATGAAGAGGTGTTGATAGTCCTCCGATGTCCCATCGGTCACACATAGCAAATATCGGAGCCATAGCAATCATCGCATGCTCCACCGCATGCAGCCCTCCGTCAAAGTCGAGGTTTTGAGCCTCTATTTCTTCTCTGAGTTTGTCCGGAACTAGAAACCACAATCCCACCGTTGAGAATGTTAACGGAGGCAAATTGAGTGGTTGACGCTTGATGACCTCATCATAGGTTTTTGTGAGATATTGGTGGTAGGTTTCGGTTATGGTTAATTCTCCCAGACCGACCTTAACCTTGTCTTGTTTTTCTTCAAAGGTTTTCTTTATCGCAACGTCAACGTCTTTCAGCGCTTCTGTGTAGTAGTTGACGTCTTCTTGCCTGACCTTTGCTGTTAGGTCTTCAAGGTTGAGTTCTTCAGAGATGTAGGTTTCTCCTTGATGTAGCAAAACTGCACCTTCATGTACCTCTTCGTAGGCTTTGTTGAGCGTTAATGTTTCAAGGATGCTTCTGTTGCAAGTGACAGTTACGGTTTTATCTGATATGCTTTCGAGGCTAACTACTTCTACGGGTCTTGCTGTTCCTGAGTAGACATATCCTCTGGGTGTTTTTCGGACAAGATGCTGTTGCTCCAACGCTTGGATGCTTTCTGAAAAAAGTTCGGGAAAGAATCTCTTGTCATCGTCAGTTATTGGGAGTTCGCTGGCGGCGCACATTACATGTCCCAAAGAAATGTACTGGTTGTGCAAATCGATTATGGCTTGTTCATGCGGTCTTCCGAAGAAGTCTTGCGGGTGTTTCATGAAGTATTGGTCAAGTGGGTTTTGGAAAGCAACTAAAGTTACCAGTGAATCTGCGTTGGTTCTGCCTGCGCGTCCAGCTTGCTGCCAAGTGGATATGACAGTTCCTGGATAGCCTGAGATTATCACTGAATCCAGAGAGCCTATGTCGATTCCAAGTTCTAACGCGTTTGTTGAGACAACCCCGATTAAATCTTTGTTTTTCAGTCGGTTTTCAATTTGCCTTCTCTCTTGGGGCAGATAGCCAGCCCTGTATGCAGTTATTGCGTTTTGTAGTTTGGGCGATCGTTGTCTTAGTTCTTCTTTGGTCCATCTGGTGATGAGTTCAGCCATCTGTCTTGATGTAGTGAAGCAAAGAGTCTGTAGATTTTTCATGATGCTAAGTGTTAGAAGATCCTTGGTTTCTTGATGGGTTGATCGTCTGATTGTGTTGTCTTTGCCGATGAATGGCGGGTTCCAGAACATAAAGGTTTTTTTCCCTTTCGGAGCACCATCTTTTGAAATAACCTCGAAGTCTTTTCCTGTTAATCTTTTGGCGTGCTCTTCTGGGTTGGCAATCGTTGCCGAAGATAGAATGATTTGCGGGTCCGTATGGTAGTAGTTGCATATTCTCATTAGGCGTCTGAGAAGCATGCCTACGTTTGAGCCGAAAACTCCTCGGTAAACGTGGGCTTCGTCGATTATTATGAATTTGAGGTTTTGCAGAAAAGTCCGCCATTTATAGTGCCATGGCAAGTACTGGTGCAAACTATAAGGATTAGACAAGATAATTTTAGAGTTTTCTCGGATACTTGCTCTTTGGCTCTGCGGAGTGTCCCCATCGTAAATGTTCGGTGACGCTTTGATTCCTATGTCTTTTTCCAACTCTTTTAGAACTTTTAGCTGGTCGTTTGTCAGTGCCTTTGTTGGGTACAGATACAGTGCCGTTGCTTTGCTGTCCTGTGTTAAGGCTTCAAGCACTGGGATGTTGAAGGCTAAAGTTTTCCCTGATGCAGTTGGAGTAACTATTACCACGTTCTTGCCTTGGCGCACCTTGTTTATTGCCTCGACTTGATGGGAATAGAATGAGATTTCTCGACTGAGAAGGCAGCTTTGTATGTTTTGTGGAAGAGGTTTCTCTAACTCGCCAAATCTCGCTTCTTGTGCTGCGATTTTTTGGATGTGAACGATTTGTTTTTCGTAGGAATTCATCTGTTTTATGCTTTTGATGAAGTCTTCGATCAAAGGTTCCACTCCTCAAAAAGCTTCGAGAATAGACTTCCAAGGCTCAGCAGGTCTTGTTTGTTGTGCTCAACTATGGGAACCAGCGGTCCAACATTTTTAGTTCTCAAATAGGTATCATAGAACTCAGGCACTAAGCCGCCTGGAATATTTATGTCTCTTTTTACCCCAAGGTACCTTTCAACCGTATCGAGCCTGCAATCTGAAAGCTTAGGTCTTAGCGCTCTTCTGGTGAAATGAAGCAGGTCAAAATGGGGATTATCCAAAGCAGAATCCAACCCATAGTAAGCCAGCCTCTGCTTTATGTATGGAATGTCAAAGCTTCTGCCATTGTAGCTTATAAGTGATGATTTTGGTTCAAGCTGTGAAACGAGCGCCCATATGGCGCCGGGTTCATCCGGAATATCTCTGAGAAGAAACTGGTTTGTGCAGATTTTGTCTCTATCTATTTTAGCTATGCCTAGCAGAATTATGGGTCTTTCAGAAAGACCTAAAGTTTCAATGTCTATTATCGCAAAATCTTGATCTTGACAAAACCCAGCTAAATAGTGAAGAAAAGGATGAGATTTAGGCAATCTTTGCCACAGCCACCTCTGGGCTAAATTAACGTCTTTTTTGCCTATCATTTTCATGAATTTGCAGGCTTCATCTTGCCAAATCGGATGATCCAACAGGGCTTCAATCGTGTTGTAACCCTGCTCTCGAAGAGCTAACTCTCGAACCGGACCTATTCCGGAGAGAACTTTGAGATCAGAAATTAGTATCCGTTTACTGTCTTCGTAGGTGGCTTTCTTGAAGTTTGAAGTGCAGGAAGCAGAAACCTCGTAGCATTCGCCTTCCTCGTTTGAAACTACTTTACCTGGGATGGCTTCTTCTAAGTCTTTGCCCTTGTATTTTTTCATGACAACTCTTTTGAGTTTTAGTGCTTCGTCATATTCGGAGCCCGACATCCAACTCCCAAACGAAGAACCTCTTGACTGCTCCTCTTCTACATCAGATATAACCTCATACTCTTTTGAGCACCCTACCCTGTTACTAAGACTTTCAGCTGCTCTGTTGAGCGCATGCCTTTCGGCAGGAACGTTTGAGCTGGTTTGAACTATTGCTTGTTTCTCTTGTTTCCTGAACGATAAAAGAAGAAATGAACCACACTCATTACAGAATTTGCTCTGGGAATACTCTTCTTTTGAATAGTCTTTTCTGCATTTTCTGCAAATGTAATAAATCGGCAAAGTCAAGTCCAATTATAAGATATTTAATGGTTATAAAAGCCCTATTCCAATTCACTAATTGAAAACACATTTTCATGTAGAAAAGCTTTTTTGAGATTTAAGCCAAAAACTTAAGGGTTTAAACCTCAAATCCCTATTTAGGTGATTTAATTGAATGCTTGGATAGGTCATTACAAAGATAACCCTTCGGAATGGTTTGTTGTATGGGCAAAAAACAAGCATGAAGCGTTTCTTCAAATTGAGCCTATTGTGGGCGAACCGGATATAAATTCTTTTATGGAATTAACTGCTCCAGGATTTGTCGACTTCTCACCAAAGGAAGACAAGAATTTGGAATCTTTCATATACACCCCACCGAAAGAAGATGTTCAAAATGGTTGGCGGCTTGTGTTTGGAGGCGCTGAAGGAAAGGAAGATAATATCTACGGACACATCAAAAGTCACATGGAAAAAAATTTGATTCTCTCGATAAATGCAGATTGCGCTTAAGAAAAGGCTGGGGAATTATGCTTTTAAGAGACTCCGTATAGTCGTGTTCAACCCGAGATTAGGCGGTTAGGGCTGCGAAAAGATAGGAGAAGGGGAGAGTTAGAAGAAGGGGGTTGCAGCCTCTAACCATTTTGTGTTAAATGAGGCGAACATAAAAGCGTTTGTAACATCCACATATATACCCATCTGCGCGCTAGTTTAAGAAGCAGGTTTGGCAATGCTCTACAGATTTATCGTTTCATTCTTCCTTGGAATGCAAACTTCCGTTAACTCCTCAATCTGTTTGGAGAGTGCTTCTGCCTGCTTTAAATCTCCATGAACAAGAATCGTTTGTTTCGGCTTCAGGCGTTGTACCAACTCCTCAAGTTCCCGTTGATCTGCATGCCCCGAAAGCTCTATTTGAACAATTTTGGCTTGTACCGTACGTCTTTCTCCATCAATCTTTATGTAGTGTTTATCTTTGGCTAATTTTAGGGGGCTGTCAGGCGGCAGATAACCTGAAGTAACGATTATTGCGTTTTCTTCGATTTCTGCCCATTCTTTAAGCAAATTGAGGCTTGCTCCTGCATGACCAAAACCCGGAGTGCAAATAACGATGGCTGGCTCATGAATATCCATTGTCCTTTCAATCTGCTGCACATGCCTGTACTCAAACGGCTTTGCCAGCGGCTGGCTCTCTTGTTTGAACAGGTCTTTGTAACCGTTAAAAATCGTTGTTATTCTGTGAGCTAACTTTGAAATCATGTAAACGTTGCGGGTGGGTAATGTGCCGTTTTCAATGGCTTGATCTATTCGTTTAGCCATCTCTTGACTTCTATGGAACGCAAAGGTAGGAATCAAAACGCTGCCTCTGTGCTTTAATGCGTGCCTAATCTCCTCAAACAGTTGGTCTATGAGTTCGCTTCTTGTCGGTCTAACTATTCCACCGTAGGTTGATTCGGAAATAAGAGCGTCAGGCTCTTTGGGAAGTAAATCAGGGTTGCAGCCCTCGAGGATTTCAGTATCATGGAGGCAAAAATCTCCAGTGTACAAGAGAGATTTCCCTTCTGCTTGAATACCTGTCATAGTAGCGCCGGCAACATGTCCCGCAGAATACAGTTTAACCTTCATGTCTGGCAAATCAATCGATTCAGAAGATAGCCATGATCTTTTTATCTGGTCAGCTGTTTGGTTGTTGTATCCTAATGGTTTGCCATTGTATTCGTTTACCTTTATCATGTCTTTTAGCAACTCAACACTGACGTCACGAGTAATTTTTGAGCCTACGATAACCTGCTTATTTCTGGATTTTGATAAGCGTAGAAGGCTTCCTGAATGGTCTAGATGGGCATGACTGACAATTACGGCATCAAAGTTTTTTGGGTACTCGTCAGTTGTACCTTCAAGTTTTATACCGTAATCTAACGCAACCTTGCTGTAGTCAGTCGAAACTGCAATACAGGAGCCGCCAACTTCCCTCGCTGCACCTAAGACTTTAATTTTCAGCCCGTTACCCTCTCTTGGCTGAACCTTTTCTTAAACACGCCATGGCGTCTTAGCCCTGGCTATTTTTTGTGTTCAATTTGGGTATTGTGTGGCTTAGTTTACCGTCCTTATAATATTCCATGTATTTCTTTTCACATCCAGAACAAGAATACTGCTTAACATGAAAAGACCCATACTCCCATTCCTTACCTGTGACTTTGGCGTTTGAAGAACACCTTGGGCATTTCGTCATTGAATACACCAAATTGTGTTTGTGCAAAAGTGAATATATTATTTGCGAAACATCAACAACTTGTTTCTGCCCAGTCTTTGCATAGTAGCTTTGCTTGGTCTAGAACTGTGTCGGTTGCTTTTTGCCGTTTATCCGGAGGATACCCATATTTCTTCAATAACCGTTTAACGAGTACTCGTAGTTTTGCCTGCACGTTCTCCCTCAACGTCCAGTCTACGGTTACGTTTCTTCTAATTATCTCAACCAGCTCTTGCGCCATCTTCTTTAGTGTTTTATCGCTGAGGACTTCTTTGGCGCTTTTATTATCCGCTAAGGCATCATAGAAAGCTACTTCTTCTTCTGAGAGGTTAAGTTGGGTGCCTCTTTGTTTTTCTTCACGCATTTTCTTGGCAAGCTCGATAAGCTGCTGCACTATCTCTGCGGCTTCCACGCTTCGGTTAGTATAGGCTTTAATTGCTCTATCCAGAAGCTCTTCAAAAGAGCGAGCTTGAATGAGGTTTGTCTTTCGCCTAATCCATATCTCATCCATTAACAATTTTTTGAGGGCTTCAAAAGCCAAGTTCTTCTGAGGCATAACATTAACAAAACTAAGAAAGTCATCCGAAAGAATGGAAATGTTAGGTTTCTTTAATCCTGCAGCGGCAAAAATATCGATAACTATCAGAAATTACGACTTTAGAGATTATCTGTTTAATCGCCAAGTCCATGTCTTCGAGTTCTTGTTGAGATTTGCTCTCTGTAGTTTTGATTATTACTGCTCTTACTGCTTGGAAAAAGTCTAAATCGTCTCGTATGGCGATGGCGGATACCTGACCCGCTGCGAGTTCAAAACCACACTGGACACCTAAACGACTATTTAGCAACACTGCAAGACAACGGATTAACACCTGGACCAGTCAACAACCACATTAAAAGCGTTAAAACATTCTACCGAGTCAACGGAGTAGAAATCGAACTCTCTGAACCCTTAAGCAAAAGAGTAGTCTACAAAGACAGAGCACCAAAACCAGAAGAACTAGTTAAACTGCTTGACATCGCCAACCTACGAGAAAGAGCAATTATATCCATGTTAGCATTAGACGCCTTCCGCGAAGAAACACTCTCAAAGCTACTATATCGCCATGTGCAAGAAGACTTAGAAAACAACATAACACCAATCCATGTTCATATCGAAGCAGAAATAACCAAAGGAAAATACCAAGACTACGACATCTTCCTTGGAGCCGAAGCAGCTCAATATCTAAAACTGTACATAGACCAAAGAATAAAAGGCACAAACAAAATCCCCCAGAAACCTTAACCGATAACTCACCGCTATTTCGCGATGAAACAAAAAGAACACCAAAAAGCATAAGCTCAAAATAAATACGCAAAGTAGTCCATCTACTCTACCTTCAGGCAAACTTGATCAAGAAACTTAACGGCAGAATGATGACCTAGAGTCCACAGCCTACGCAAATACTTCAAAACTCAACTTCTATCTCTAGGGGTTCAGCCCGACTACGTTGACTACATGATGGGACACACAGTCAACACCTACCACGATATCCAAAGCATCGGAATTGATAAACTGCGAAATGCCTACGCATCTTCAGGACTAGCCATAAGACCAAAAACCCACATTAACAAAGTTGAAGCACTCAAAGAAATAATACGCGCTTGGGGAATGAACCCAGAACATCTACTAACCAGAGACACCTTAAGCGATGGAGCAATCACCTGCAAAAACAAAGAAGACCTAGAAAACCACCAACTACAAATTCTCAGCAGTCAACTAAAACAGTTAATTCAACAGGAGGCAACAGTATAAATCCGCCTTTGGAAAAGCGGGTCCGGTGGGATTTGAACCCACGATCTCCGGCTCCGAAGGCCGACACCTTAATCCGTGCTAGGCTACGAACCCAAACTAAACCTAACAACTCAATAATGGAGTTGCATTAAAAGATTTACGGCAATTCTTATAAACCCACATAATATTAGAATGGTGTCACCTCAAATATGGGCCGGTAGCTCAGCACGGCTGGAGCGTTCGACTGATAATCGAAAGGTCGGCAGTTCAAATCCGCCTCGGCCCACCATCCTAATCCTCATATTCTTCTTCTTTCAGATCTGTTTCGTATTCGTCCTTTGTTGCTTGCTCTATTTTCCTTCCAACCCTCTCGATTGGATCCACGATTTTGTCCAGCGATGAAGGTAAATGCGCTTTTGCATGAGATCCAATTGTCTCAGCATAGATTTTTGAGACCTCTGCTCCAAAGAGAACCATTTCGTTTAAAATAAAAATCCAAAGTAGAATAATTAACAGCGAGCCAGCTGCACCAACAACAGTAGTAATTGTGAAAACGTTGATGTATGTTCCGAAAACATAGTTAGTTATAGTGAAAGCGATGCCTATTACCACGACGCTTAAAGATATGTCCCTCCAGTGAACTTTTGCTTCAGGAATCAATTTATAGATTAAAGCCAACAAAATCGCCGAAACAGTAAAAGACAAAACAACCTGAGCAACCGCTAAAGCAAAAGCAGTTAGAGCATCATTTATTGAGAAAAAACGAATTAAACTAAGCAAACTACCAGCAATCGCTGACCAAACAATAACAATTAAACCAGAGGTAGACAAAAGAACAAAAGGCACTATTTTTTGCCGTATCATCTTCCAAAAAGGAATCTTGTTTGGCAATTTAACTTCCCATATACAATTTATTGCGTCCCGTAAAACCGAGAATGCACCAATGGCTCCAACAAAAGAAAAACCAACAACAACAATCGTTGTCCAAACCGAACCAAAAGGAGACCCCGTATTAGTCACAAGTTCACTAAACAAGTTTGCAACAGCCGGTCCAGCAAAAGAAGATATTTGTTGGATTAGCAAATTAATTGCCTGAGCGGGTCCATAAAACTGAGAAAAAATAGCTATCACAATTAACAATAAAGTCGGCAATGGCAAAATTATAAAAAATGTCAACGCGGCAGCTCTTAGGGTGGCATTATCTTTTAACCAAGCGTAGAATGAAGTTTTAAAAATTTTGTATAGTTCCTTTCTATTCATACTCAGGAACCTGATCTCTGTAAATCAAACGATCGGAGGCTTATTTTCTTTATGTTTGCAAATGAAGACTATCAACAAGAACAGGAACACTAATCGTTAAAAGTATACAAACAACGACTCTTGCTTGTTACCTAGATAGAAAAACATATTTCAAAAAACAGGCTTTGCTAAACGAGAAATATTGCACGAGTTGTACCATCATTTAATAGTTTCTAAAGGGTTCAAATTTATGATAATAACTGAAAAATATTAAACAAACAGTTATTCGAAAGATTATCTATTCATCGAAAAACAATATTTCCAAGTTCTCTTCTCAATTGACGCATTACATTTTGGTTTTTTCTTATGATTTCAGATACTTTTTGTTTCGGCAATTTCATAAACAAGAATTAAACAAAAACATTCGACAAAAAATACAGCCACCAACATACTCACACACTCACACCCACACCACCAACATAGAACCCATGATGACTAAACGAAAAAATATCCATCCCCACACTCAAACCCAAAGACAAAAACAACCTAAAACCAAAAACCAAACATTTCCAAAGATACAAGTGTGGTGTAAAATTTTAGGCGCCACACCCACACAAAAAAATAAAATGAAATTTCGCGATCTTCTCTAAGAAAGAAACAGGGTAAATTGAACTTAACTAAGCATCCACGAATGAGTTATATAAAAAAAGATAATGGGAAATACATCGCCTCAACCGTATCGATAGTTAAAGATCAGAGAGCGGTATCTAGCGAGAACAACCAAATTCATCAAGCCCAAAACGCTCAGACAGCTTCAAACTATGACGCTTCATAACCCCGTACAGTATTTCTTTAAGAAGCGAAAACAACAAAAAAACTATTAGCTATTTCCACCAAACTTGAATGACCAATATGATTTGGCCCAACCAAAGAATACAAACAGCGCTCGACAAAATCTCATCTTTAAGCACTTTCCGTAAATTCATAATAATTGCCTTAGTATCGTTTCTGATTTTTTACCTCAGCAAAGGATCACCTCCAGGACAGAACCATTTTGTCTATTTAGCTGACGCTTTCCTTCACGGCAAATTGGGGCTTTCCGGACAAGGAACAGCACTAGCCGAAATCGTCAACTACAACAACAATTTTTATGTCGTTTATCCACCCATGCCAGCAGCCCTCTTAGTACCCTTTGTGGCAGTTTTTGGAACAAGCTTTGACCAGAGTCTCATGTCAATAGGACTCGCTAGTCTGGGTACCGCATTAACATGGCTCATGCTTAAAAAAACTGGAGTAAAAGGCAGCAAACTCTTATGGCTAGTCGCTTTGTTCGGATTCGGTACCTGCTTTTGGTTCACGGCAGCCGTGGGTTCTTCATGGTATATTGAACATGTTTCCTCAATTCTTTTTCTAACGTCTGCCATCATCCTTGCCTTATACAAGAAGAACAATTTTTTAGTAGGATTACTGCTAGGTTTTTCAGCTCTTTCACGTCTACCAACGGTCTTGGCGTTTCCGTTTTTTCTGCTCCTCTTTTACGACAAAAACAGCACGTGGAAACCTCAACTAAAACAAGCCGCCCTCTTCTTCGCGGGCTTAGCCATACCAATCGGTCTAAATGCCCTATACAATTTTGCACGATACGGCAGCTTCTTTGATGTAGGCTACTACATGATCCCAGGAATCCAACAAGACCCCTACTTCCAAATGGGCATCTTCAATCTCAGCTACATCCCCCGAAACATATACGCAATTCTCTTCCAAGGACCAATACTCCTCGACACCTTCCCCTACTTCAAGCCTTCATGGATGGGACTAGGACTCTTCTTCACTACACCCGCATTCATCTACATCTTCAAAGGACCCTGGACAGCACTGAGCAAAAAAGCAGCTTTGGCAGTCCTCTGTATCTTGCCAATTTTAATCACTCATGGCACAGTAGGATTTACACAGTTTGGTTATCGCTTTAGCCTTGATTTCACACCATTTCTTTTGCTGCTGACAGCTAAAGGCATGCAGGAAAAATTGGGCTGGTCCGAAAAGAGCTTAATAATTATCAGCATACTGATCAATTTATGGGGCGTAGTTTCAATTATTAAATACAATTTTGTTAGCTTCTAAATTGCTAATCCTCCTGACCCAAGAAAAATCAAGGCTTTATATTCGCGAACTGTTTATATCAAACAAATCTACTCGTATATTGTGTTAATTGGAGACTTAGCAAATGAGCACCAAACCTTTTCATGTAACCGACCAAAATTTTGACGAAACAATCAAGAACAACAAAGTAGTTTTTATTGACTTCTGGGCAAACTGGTGTGGTCCATGCAGAGCTTTAGCCCCAACCATCGAGGAACTTGCAATAGAATACAATGGAAAAATCTTCGTCGGTAAACTAGACGTAGACGAAAATCCAGCAACGGCCGAACGCTACCAAGTATTCAGTATTCCAACAATGATAATATTCAAAGACGGCGTAGAAGCAGAAAGACTCGTTGGTTTGTGCCCGAAAGGCAGAATTAGCGACGCACTAAAGAAACATGAATAGTTAACTTTTCATTTTTTCATGCATTTTTTCAAATGTCCATCGAATGCTAGATTTAAGTTCCTTTAACCGTTCTTCATCAACATTCTTTATGATAATTTCCCGAATCAAGTCACCTTCACGAACAATGCTGTAAGAGAACATTTCAGCCGAGTTAAGTTGACCCAACCTCACGAGCTCTTTATCTTTTTCCTGCATCTTTGAAAAGACTTTCTCCACAAGAAAATTCCCAAAAGGCGGCGTATTAACACTGAATTTTTTGCTCTCATCAGGCATTACATGGATATGCTGCGTATCAAAATACATCAATGCTAATGGTTCATCATTCATTGTTTTTAGGGGTATAACACTTTCAGTTTCAGACATGTACTGTTTTACTGGGGCAACAACAACTTTAGGCGGTTCAGGTTCATTCTTTGGCAAAACAACTTCTTTAGAGAGAGGCGCAGTCGCTGCCGCCACTTCTTTAATATCGCCACGTTTGAACCCTTTCTCCAGAAGAATCGTGTTAACTGTGTCAAGGGTAGCTTGAACCTCTACAGTCTCAGCAGTCAACGTCTCAAGTTGCTCTTCGAGACGTTTTTTAAAAGCAATCATGGATTTCATTTTTTCAGAATCTTGAGCCAAACCAATCAACACTCAGAACTACTCTAATACGCAGGATGCTTATCAGTTTTAGCTTTCTCTGCCAGACGACGATTCACCGATCTTTTTGAGTTGTCCACGATACATTTCAACGATTTCTTTGGATGTCGTTGCGTCTTCAGGAGCCTTGTCTGTGCGGTATTTTCCCGTAAACCTTGGAAAACGTATTGCTAAACCGCTACCTTTACGGATAGAATCCATAGCAGCCATATGAATCGGGCTTAACGTGACTTCTGCACCCAAAATTTCCAAAACTAAAGCAGGTTCAAACCAAACATCTGCATGAAACGTAGATTGAACACGGCTATTTTTCCGCGGAATAATATGTTTTTGAAGCATTTCATGGAGCTTTGCCAAATCTTCATCAGTGAAGCCTGTGCCACATTTAGTGACAGTTTCAAAAGTTTCCTTTTCCTTGTCATAGGTAGCCAAAAGCAAAGCACCATAAGTTCCAACCCTTTTTCCTCTCCCATAAAAAGCGCCAACTACCACCAAATCCACCGTATCAGTCATCTCACTCTTGTAATCCCGTTTGTATTTTATCCACAACCAACCTCTGGAACCCGCTTGATAAACAGAGTCTTTAGCAACCGATTTACACATAAGTCCTTCACAGCCTTCTTCAATAGCTTCCTCAAAGAAATCTTCAAGCCCCTTAAGACTACTTACCAATCTTTGAGTTGCAGGTTTTACACGGTCACCTTGCTTTATGATTTTCTCCAATATTTTACGCCTCTGAGGAAAAGACTCCAAGGTAAAATCTTTACCATCAACATAGAGTGCATCAAACATAAATAGCGAAATAGGATACTGCACAATGGCTTCTTCTACACCATATTTTCGTCGTCGATGCATAAGTTCTTGGAAAGGACGCATATCACCTGTTTCAAAATCCATGGCAACACATTCAGCCTCCAAAATAGCTTCTTTAGCATCAATTTGGGTTTTAATCAATTCAACTGCATCTGGATACTGTCCAGAAATATTCTCCAATCGCCTAGAATAGAGCACTACCCTGTTGCCCTTTTTATGAGCCTGCACACGTTCGCCATCATACTTGTACTCCGCAACACATTTTCCATTAAACTTCTCCAAAATCTCTTCAGGGGAACCCAAACGTTCCGCAAGCATCGGACGTATAGGCTCAAAAACCTCCACCTGAAACTTCTGTATTCCCTCAATGCCTTTTTCAGCAACTATACTCGCAACTCTACCCAGATCAGAAGAAATGTTGTAGGCCCGCTCTATTAGTTCACGCGTTTTTTTGCCCCCACCATAAGCAATAGCTAACGCATCAAGAACCGTCATATCTGCAATTCCAAGGCGCAAGTTGCCTGTAACAGTGCGAATAAGCCATTTAGCTTCCTTAGGCGACGCATCCGATAGAAGCCCACAAATGAGCGCCATCTTAGTATCCACTGCACCTGACCCAGAAGTTTTCGCCATTTTATCCAACGTCTCATAAACTCTCTCTGCTGTAAGTGTTTTAGTGAAAAATGTTGATTGTTTGCGTTTGGTTAATAGTTTCTGCGAGGTTTCTCCGATGTCACCGCTTTTCTGCAGTTCCGCTTGAATTCTACTTTCACTATGACCGGCAGCTCTTGAAAGAGCTTTTATTGCGAGTTTTTCCGCAACACCCATTTCAACTCCGACAAAATCAGGATAAAGCTTACCCTGCGTAAGATAAACGACCCTAGCTATGATGTCTTGGGGGGTTTTTTTTAAGAGCCCTACAAGTAAATCAGTCATTTCTAAACGTTTAGTGGTTGCTTCTATTCTTTCGTAGGAATCAGCAATTACTTCGTAATCCATGTCTTTCGCTCACACAAATACTCACAAGTCTAGGATATTAAAATTGCACAACCGCTCTTGAGCGAAATTATATTAACCAAACAAACGCTATTTGACACATGGACCCCGTCGTAGTTTACTTCTCCAGAACAGGCAACACGCAACGTGTCGCCCAGGCAATATCTGATTCCATAAATGCTCCACTCATGAATATAGCAGGCACTTTACCCGCCACCATCGAAACTTTTAATCCACTTATTTTGGGCACGCCAGTAGAAGGCGCCAGCCCCGCTAAAGAAACTGCCGCATTCATAGCAAACATGAACCGTCGGGAAGATGGAAAAGCTATCCTCTTCTGTACTTTCCGTCTTTTCGGAAACAACCGAACAATGAATGCAATGCAAAAGGAGTTAAAAAAGAAAGGCTATGAGACTATTCTGAAGGTTTCCAAAAAAGGCATGAAACCTGACAAAGAAGCAGATTTAACAGAAATTCTCGATCAAGTAAAGAAAACTTTACAAACCCTAACCTAAAGAAACGAGAAAATAAAGAAGTAATACTTTATTTTTGTTTTAATTTCCATCTACTAGATGGGCTGTTCCGTCTGGGCAATAGACTTTCTCGCCAACCTCAGCGATAAAAAATCTTTTGCGGCACGTTTTCATTTGAGAGCATCCATCGCAATCTCTCGACAACATCTTTTTCTTTTCCTCCTGTTATTATGATTTTTTTCTCGAAACTTGGGAACAAGTCTTCTTGATCAGCGCCCAACTGATTCGCACAAGTACCTACTGTTTCGGAAGCCATTCAAAAATGGGAATCGCCCTTTTAAACATTGTTATACTAAATAAAAACAAAGTCTAGAAAGGCAAAGAGCACCTATACGGATAACATTACCGCAAATAATCAAAATATGACTGATGAATTATGCGAGTTGACGAAAGCACCAATTTTCAATCAACTCAACGAATTTGTTACTATAGCGCAAGAGACTTATGGTTCTTCGTAAATTGAAGATTTGGATGATGAGCACTAGAGTCTGAGCTTTGCAGTGAGAAAGACTCGACGGGCGAACTGACAAGTTAAAGCGGAAAACTTATCAATAGAGCAGTCATGACAAAGACAGCTAACAGAGATTTGCAATGACGCGAATCGAGGTGAACAAAAAATGGTTGAAATGAAAGTCAATGCTTCAGAACTAAAAGGTGAAGAACGCAAACTAATTGAAAAGTTAGCCGATTTCCTTAAGGAAAAAACAGGCGGAGATGTGACAACCGATTCAAAAATGGTTACCGTAAAAGGCGAAGGCGCAGCACTTGCCAAAAAATACGTTCGTATTACAGTCAAAAAGTTTCTACATAAACATGAACTAACGGAAACCTTCAAGGTTATCGCTGACGAAGAAAACACCCTGAAAATTAAAGAACGAAAACTCTACGAAGAAGACTAAAATTTTCCTAAAATTTTATTAATCCATATTAATTTTTTAATGCTCTCTTTTATTAGAGCGAATTAAATCCGAGACCGCCGCGTGCAGTTTCAAAAAACACTTTGTTAGAGCATCAGAAAACTTGGCGTTAAAAGTTCATCTCAAATCTTAAATTGCAGTTGTTTAGTAACAATTTACCGGGCTAACAAGATGATCAGAAACTCATCAATCGACAGCAACAACTGTGTCGTGTTTCAAAACGTAACTAAATATTTCAATGGCTTTAGAGCTTTAGACGATGTGTCTTTTAGCATAAAAACAGGGGAAATCTTTGGGTACATCGGACCTAACGGCGCAGGCAAAACAACCACTATGAAAATCCTTGTTGGTCTAATCACTAATTTTGAGGGAGAAGTCAAACTAAGCGGTTACCGACTCCCTGAAAAGAGAGAGGAAAGCTACAAACTGTTAGGTTACTTGCCTCAAAGCGTTGCCTTCCAAGATTGGCGAACTGTAAACCAAGCACTGGTAACCTTTGGGAAACTGTCTGGCTTGGGCAATGAGAAAATTAAACAACGAATCCCTGAAATCTTGGAGCTAATTGGTTTAGCTGATGCTAGATACAAGAAAGTGTCTCAATTGTCGGGTGGAATGATGCAGAAAGTAGGATTGGCACAGGCGCTTCTTCATGAACCTAAACTTCTAGTATTAGATGAGCCTCTTAGCGGATTGGATCCTTTGAGTCGCCATCAATTCAAAGAAATCGTCCTAAAACTTGCGAGCAATGGGGCAACTATCCTGTTTTCGTCACATATCCTTAGCGACGTACAAGATGTAGCGGATAGAATCGGCATAATAAACAGAGGCAAAATAAAACAAGTCGGAACCATAAATGAGTTGAAGACTTCTCTTTCTTCCAAGAAAACCCTACAAATTTTGATGACCTATGCCAGCGACAAATGGCAGTTGCTTGGCAAAGTCAGAAACGTGACTGACATTGAGCAACCTTCACCTGGAAGACTTATCTTAGACCTTGAAAACGGTGCAGACGAAGACCAAGTTGTAAATGACGTAATACAAAAAATTGTGAAATTAGGCATTCGAGTTCGAGGAGTCACATTGTTGGAACCTTCACTAGATGAAATTTACTTTAACTATGTCTCGGAGGCTGAGAACTGATGCAATTAGGGCTTCTATTTGTGGATGAGCTGAGGGGATTCTACAAGTCTAAAGTTATGATTTTCCTTTGGATTGGCTTGCCGGTGATAGCACTGCTGTTTCGATACATTTCATCAATCAGTTCAGGACAAAGCTTGCCTTTTACACTTATCTCAGCTCTAGTGGTTTCCAGCATCGGCGGCACATTAGCTTCCGTCATGCTTGCAGTTTTCTTGATCAACGAGAAAAACAGACACGTCTATGACTTGTTTCTAATCAGGCCCCTAAAAAGAAGAGACATCATCCTGGCAAAGTTCTTCTCAGTCTATGCATGCGTCGCAATTGCGAGCTTAATCGCAGTCTTAGCGGGAATAGCCGTTGATTTTGCCTCAACGGGCGCATTATCAACAACCATTTTAGCCGATGCTGGTCAGTCCTTGGCAACCAGTTTATCCATGATTGCGGTTGCCTGCTCCGCGGGGGTAATCATCGGCATAGCATCACCATCAGTTCTGGTTGGAGCAATATTAGTCATTTATGGCGGGAACCAAATTTCTGTGATTCCCCTTATACCGACTTTACTAAACATCCAAAATGCAGCGCTCTTTACAATTGGTCTTGCAGGAGCTGTTGCTGCAACTTTGCTTGCTGGAGCCATTCTGCTGTTTGAGAAAAAACAATTCTAACGGCACTAAAAGTCTTAAAAAGCAAATGCACTTGAATAGTTCAATGGAAGTCGCAAAAAGAGGAAGTGTGTTTATTTGCGTTTTAGCATATTCTCAAGAAACGGCTTTAGTTTAGCATTTTCTGCTTGAATTTTCTCTTTGCCCAAAGCTTTCATGTCCGCATCAATTTCTTTAATCACTTCGGAGTAATGGATTCCTTCCGCGGCAGAAACATATTCAACTCGGAACCTTTCCGGACTCATTCCCAACTTAGTCAGCATTGTTTTTAGGGCGTCGGTTCGGGCTTTCATCTTGTAGTTTCCACTGATATAGTGGCAGTCATATGGCAAGTGACAGGCGCCAATTAAAACCATGCCAGCGCCAAGCCGAAGGGCTTCAAGAACGAATTCTCGAGCAACTCTACCGCTGCACATGACACGGATAGCTCTGACACTAGCTGGGTAATCGCATCGGCTGATGCCTGCTAGGTCTGCACCGGCATAGCTGCACCAGTTGCATAGGATAGCCAGGATTTTTTCTTCGGGTTTGTCTTCGAGTGCTGCTCGAACTTGAGCCATAATTTGTGCATCAGTGAAGTGCATTTGGGTTATTGCGTGTTGTGGGCATTCTGCAACGCATGTTCCGCAACCGTGACAGCTTGCTGTTATGATGTTGACAGGTTTGCCAGGTTCTTGACGGATTGCGCCGTATGGGCATTTGCTAACGCAGATACCACATTTTTTACATTTGGCTTCGTCAATTATGGATATTATTGGCTCTATTTTCCATTTTGGTTTGCTAATCACTGTTGCGGCTCTTGATGCGGCGCCGCTGCCTTGTGATACACTGTAGGGTATGTCTTTTAGACCCGCGCATGCACCGGCGTAGAAGACTCCGTCGGTGGGTGCATCCATAGGTTTTAGTTTTGGGTGGGCTTCCATAAAGAAGCCGTCTGATCCGCGTGATAAGTTGAGGATTCGTGCGACTTCTTCTGAGCCTTTTTTGGGTATGGCTGCTGTTGCGAGCACGACCATGTCTACATCAATTTCGATGGGAGCTCCAAGCAATGAGTCCTCAGAGTGGACTGTTAGATTGTGAGTTGTTGGATCTTCGTCGATTCGGCTTACCCTTCCACGTACGAAGTTTACGCCTCGTTCGCGGGCTCTATCGTAGAATTCTTCGTATCCTTTGCCTGGGCTGCGTATGTCCATGTAGAAAACGTAGACTTCCACGTCTTCTTTGTATTTCTCTTTAAGCTGCACCACATGTTTTAGTGTGTACATGCAACAGAAGTTGCTGCAGTATGGATAGTGGGTTTTGTCTCGGCTTCCGACACATTGGATAAACGCAATTCGGTGGGGTTTTTTTCCGTCGCTTTGACGGATGACTTTGCCGCCGGTGGGACCAGCTGCTAGAATTAATCGTTCAAACTCCATGCTAGTTATGACGTTTGGGTATTTTCCATAGCCCAGTAAAGGCATATCGTACGGTAGGTAAACATCAAAGCCTGTTGAAACTATTATTGCGCCCACGTCGAATTCGACTTCTTCAGGTTTCTGGTTAAAGTCGATGGCTTGTCGTTCACCGCAAACTTCTGTGCACTTGAAGCATTCGATGCAGTAGTCTCTGTTTATAGAATAGATTAAAGGAACTGTCTGGTCAAAAGGAACAGATATGGCTTTGCGAGTTCCAAGGTTCATATCCCACTCGTTGGGGTACTCGATTGGACAAGCATCCTTGCATTCGCCGCAGCCTGTACATCTTTCTGGGATAACATAACGTGGGTTCTTACGGATTTTTACTTTAAAGTTACCAATGTATCCGTCAACTTTAACAAGCTCGGAGTTGGCGAAAATGGTGATGTTGGGGTGACGTGCGCAATCTACCATTTTTGGTCCTTCGATGCAAATGCTGC
>CAYPSV010000009.1:0-51825 GCA_964413605.1 uncultured Candidatus Bathyarchaeia archaeon
GCGGGATTTGAACCCGCGGCTTCCGCGTTGCGAACGCGGCGATCATACCAGACTGATCTACCGGCCCATTTCTGCAAAAATACCAATACGTTGACATTTAGAGCTTTCGGTTAAGCAGTTAGTTGCAGGTTCTCGTCATTACTAAATAAATTTTGAAGGACAGATCATTAATTAGATCTTCTTAACTTACCCTTCGCCGTAACCACGTTCTAATCTGTCATGTGTTTTTCTGTAGTTATATTCGTGCTCTGCTTTGTTGTCGCCAAAGTTCTGGAGATGCTTTTGCAGGTCTGCTTTATTTAGAAAAATGCAGGCACAATAAGGACATTTGTATTGCTGTTCTTGGTTGTTTGTTTCTTGTTCCAGACTTTTTCACCTAATGGATATTTAGACAGATTTTTTTGCCGTCAAGCTCTGATTGGTGCCATTCGGCTTCAACTTCGCTTCGAGATGAATGCAAGTAGACTTTTCTTGCCCGAACCAAACCAGACATCTCCTCTAAATAAGGCTCCAAAAGCCCCATAGTTTCCGCATCTAACTCGGCAATATGAACTGACTCCAATGTTTCTGTGGGTACAAAACCCATATCCTTTCGTAAAGCTTGCACACGTCGTGCCAAATCACGCATTATGCCTTCTCCTAAGAGTTTATCGTCCCGCTGTCCACTTACAAACACAGTTACATCGTTTTCTTGACTTGAAACCCAACTCTCAGCTTCAACAAAATCGGGTGGGGTGACTGAGTAATCAACGTGTTTAACGTTTGTTAGCTCCAAGAACAATTCTTCGAGACATTTAACAGATTCAAGGATTTCTTGGGGACCAACAACAAGTGCCTTGCTAAGAGGCCAGCGCCGTTTGAGTTTGCCCTGTTGCCGTGCAGCATATGAGATAGACACAACTCTAAGTAAGGTATCGAATTGTTCTTCAAGCGTTGGGTTTCTGATTTCGCCATTTGGAGTGGGCCAAGTTGCCAAATTGACTGTTTCTGGAAGGGTTGGCTCAAGCTGTCGATATACTTTCTGATAGAGTGCTTCACTGAGGTGTGGTGTAACAGGGTTGAACAGTAGCGTAACTGTCTTTAGTGTGTGGTAGAGCAACGCGTAGATTGTTTGGCGGCGCTCGAAAGTTTCAGGTTCGTCAGTCCAAAGTTCCTTGCGGATCATAGGCACATATAGTCTGCTGAGGGTTTCAATCACGAAATCGTCAAGCACCGCTACAGCAGCGTTAAATGCGCATCGTTCAAGTTTGTGGGTGTAATCCTGAATTCTTTCCTGAAGCTTTGAGAGCAGCCATAAGTCCGCTGGCTGAAGTTTATTTGCTTCCAAAGCCCACTGTAGCGAGTATTTTTCTGGAGCGAACTTGTCAAAAGAGGCGTTTTGCATGAAGAAGCGGCTTAAGTGGTATAGTGTTGATAGCACTTGGTAGCTTCTTCGGGTGAGTTCCTGCGTGTCAAAGCTCATGAAATCTACGGGGGAACATTTCCGCATCATGTAGAAACGGCACAGGTCAGCGCTGGTTTTCTCTAGAAGTTTGTTGGTTTCCACTACGTTGCCGAGGCTTTTACTCATTTTCCGTCCTTTTGCATCCTGAGTTAGCCCTTGAAACAGAAATGCCTTGTAAGGTGCAGCAGGCTTGCCAGTCAAAATAATATTTTCCAGGAGCAGCGAGTTTGCCCAACCGCGAGTTTGGTCGATGCCTTCTGTTAGAAACGCTGTGGGCACAAACTTTTCGTACTCTTCGTCGGTGAAACGGGCGTAAGGTGAAGCGCCACTGTTGTGCCAAGTATCCAAGACAAAGTCTTCCCGCCTCATTGATCCACCGCATTTTTCGCATTTCAGAGTGATTCGGTCAACCCAAGGTTTGTGAAGTTCAAAGTCTTCTGGAAGCGGCTCTTGAGCTTTTTCCAGCAACTCTTTTTTGCTTGAAACCAAATGTTGGTTGCCGCATTGTTGGCAAGTCCACATTGGCAGAGGTGAACCCCAGATTCGTTCACGGCTTATGCACCAAGGTTTGCCCTCTTTTAGAAATCCTAAGAAACGATTTTTGGGCTCTTCATAGAAGTAATCGATTTTTTCTGCAGCCTCAAGTACCTTGCTGTTAATTTTGTCAGTTCGTAAAAAGTACTCTTTCCTAGCCAGCCATACAAGCTTGTGGTGTGAACGCCAACAAGTTGGGTACTCATGTTTGGTTTTTCCGATCTTGACAAAAGCGTTGCGGTTACGTAACTCTTCGACAACTAACATGTCTGCATCCCGAGCGAACACTCCGTTGAAAGCGCCGGCTTCTTTTGTGAATTTAACCTCGTCGTCGAATGGTGCAAAAATGGGTACTCCGCGGCGTTGGGCTGCCCAGAAATCGTCTTCGCCGTTACCAGGTGAAAGATGCACAACTCCTGTTGCTGTGTTAACGTCAACGAAGTCTTCGCCGATTACTTTGTGCACGAGGGGATGCTTCGTTTCAAGTTCAGCTTGTTTAGGAATGATATCTTTAAGAGGATACTCGTAAGCTGTTCCCTCTAATTTTTCGCCTAGGATGGATTCGATTATTTCGTATTTGGTTATTGCGAGTTCCGCCATAACTGGTTCAACACGTTCTCGAACCATTATCCAAGTTTCTTGGTCCACCTTGACTTTGACGTATTCGGCTTTTGGTTGAACAGCAAGCATTGTGTCAGTGATAATCGTGAAGGGCATAGTTGTCCAGACAAGGAAGAACTTATTTTTGGAATTGGCAACTTTGAATTTGAAATAAAAAGAGGGGTCCTCAACTTCTTTGTAGCTGCCTTCATACCCAACTTCGGCGCTGCTTAGACTAGTTTGGCAACCAGGACAATAAGCCACAACATAATGCCCTTCTTCGAGCAATCCCTGATCCCACGCAGCTTTGAGATAGCTCCATTCTCTTTCAATATAGCTGTCTTTGTAGGTCCAATAAGCTTTTTCTTGATTAATAAAAATCCCCAAAGTGCCATCAGCTTGAAGCCACATTTGGTGATAACGCATAATGGCTTTTTTGCATTCTTCAATAAAACGTACCATACCAAATTTTTCTATAGATTCACGTTTGTTACGAACACCTAAAAGCTTCTCAACTTCGAGTTCAACAGGTAAACCTTGACAATCCCAACCTGCCCAAAACGGCATGTAATAACCTTCCATAGTCTTCCAACGATACCGAATATCCTTCATGATACGCCCCCGCGCATGACCGATATGAGGAATACCGTTAAGCGTTGGCGGACCTTCAACATAACCCAAGTTGCCTTTAGCTGTTTTTTCAACGTCTTCTAGTTTTTGGCGGATCTGGTTTTTTATCCAGAACTCACGCGTTTCTTTTTCGAGTTCAAGTGGAGAGTAGTTTGTCGGTAAAGCTTGGGTTTGCTCGGCCTGTTCGGCTTCGTCTTGGGCAGTCAATTTTTCATCCCAAACTGCATACGTTACAAGCCTATATAAAAACGTACTTCGAGTTTAGAGTCGAAATACATAAATTCCTAGTTTCAAACAGATATAGTAGTGATTATTTTTGAAGAAAATTGCAGATTTAGTACAAGAAGCCGATTGGAAAAGCGAGAAACATGTACCTGTCATTGAATGTGCAGAGACAGTAAAAGCAGATGAACTTTTCGAAGTCAAAGTCACAATAGGCAAGGAGATTGCTCATCCTAATACAACGGAACATCATATCAGTTGGATAACGATATTTTTTATTCCCGAAGGCGAAAAATTTCCATATCAAGTAGCCCGATTTGAGTTTGGGGCACACGGTGCTTCAGCTCAAGGACCTAACACAAGTACAGTATATTCTCACCATGCAGCGAAAACTTGGATGAAGACGAGCAAACAGGGAACTCTAGGCGCTGTTTCGATGTGCAATATTCACGGTCTCTGGCAATCATCGAAAGATATCAAACTCGAATAGATTTTAATACACATCTTCTTTTTTTTCAGTTAGAATAGAGATAGCATCTTTCAGTCGTCTTTTTATTTGAAACAAACTTCCCTCAGTTTTATTAGTAATCTTGTCCGGATCCTATTTTTTAAGGTAAAAACTCTGCATTCGTAATGAAAAGATCACATGGAACATCAAATCGCAAAACGATCCCTTATTAAGCGTACAAACAAATTATAGATGTACTGGTTGAGAAAACTTCATGAACTTCATTCTATTAGTTGCTAGCATAAGTTTAGCTATTCAATTAGCCGTTTTAGTTTTGCTTATTGTTGGCTATGAATTCAAACGACGCCTACGGTATCGCTTGCATGGGATCTTAATGTTTTCAGCAGTTACATTACACCTCATAACTATCGGAGCTATTATGGTACCGTCGTTCATAGTTATAACCCTTGAGAAACCCACAGCATTAATTGCCGCTTTCTCACCTTTTCATGCAGCAGCAGGAGCAATAACAGCCATTCTAGGCGTTTGGATAGTTGGCAGATGGCGTTTCAGACAATCAACCCTGTTTTGTACACCTAAGAAGAAAGTTATGCTAGCAACTTTCATCCTGTGGTTAACAACCCTATCCTTGGGTGTAATTTTCTATTTTATTCTTAATTGGTCGTTTTTATTCGGTTAAACCTTCGAAAAAACTGAACAAATAATTATGAATCCATTTTTAGGTACTATTTTTAGGTTAAACCTAGGTTTAATTGGAGATTACTAAAAAAATTATTGCTGATAGAACAGCGAGAGTTAGAGCCAACTCTAGAAGAAACCTGTAAAAAAAAGTTACGGCAACAAACACAGCTGGTTTAACAAGACTTTTAAAGTTTCAGGAGAACAGTATTCTCAATCGCATGTTATTGTATATTGCCTAATTGATTAAGAAACTATCTCAGGGTATTACTTTTAGGTTCAGTTTGAGTCAGATGTTGACCTTCACTATCGTCGCCATGAAACTCTTTATGCTCCGTACGTAAATGTTTTAAATGTACAGTGTGAAGATGCTTTTCGGCTTCATCTTTTACCTTAAAAGTTTTGCCGCATTCTGGACACATAAACTCGCCCACTTTGCCCACAATTATTTCTATGCTATGACCTTCGGTATGTTTAGGTTCGCCTGTCATACTTTTGCCTACTGATTTTTCTTCATCAGGTGCTTTAAGCTCCTTAATTCTGGTATACAGAATCTTTAGCACCTCATTTCGCAGATCTTCTCCGGGAAGATCCCGCTGTATGAAACACATTCTATCGGCTAATACGTTGTCGCCTACGACTTCCTTTATCCATTTTTGAAAATCGCCACGAGGATAATGAAATAGTACGGATTGAGCTTTTACTCCATCCAGTTTATTGGCGAATTCTTCGAGGTTTTTAGCAGAGACATTTGTGTTAACACCCTCTGCTAAGAAAAAGTGAAATTCCTGTCCCGAAGGCACAATAGACAAAAATTTGGTGACTTTTGGTTTTGTGGAAGTTTTGCTCATTTCTATCCCTTGTGATACGTTTATTACACATTAATTGATGACGATGTTTATGCATTTGTTGTTGCATAGATACAGTTACAATCTAAAATTCAGAATAACATCATCACTGGAATTTGAATCTGGGGCTGTAAAATGGGGCGCTAAATTTCAAAACAGGTGTAACAAAAATGTTATTATCGCCTCTTAAAAAGGAAATAAGAGAAGCAGATCTTTAAGGGAGAAAGAAGGAAACATTATAATTGGAAAAAGAGACTTTGTTTTAGTAAGTTGATAAAAAAGGGAGTTTGGGTTTTTCCCAAAACAGAGGGTTTTCTTATGTTATTTCTCTAAAGGTGAAGCCGTAACTGGTGCATCTTAGAAATTGTGTTGATGATCATCGTTGCCTTTTGTTTGGATTTGCCAAGCAAAAGCGTTTTGTTTGCCGCCACTTAGGAAAGTGAAGTGTATTGTTGTCAGAATATTGAACTGATTATATTTTCCTATAATAGCAAGTTGCTTTGGGTCATGTAGGATGGTTTTGTTGTTTAGCTGTATTTTTTCCACTTTGTCTTCCACTTTGTTCCCACATTTATTGACCGAAAGAACCATCAAAATTTGATCTGAAGATTTGACTTCGTTAGAAACAAGCCATGATCTACATTTATAACAGAAATCCATTCAACGACTTCCTTCTTTTTAATCATTAGGCACGAACCCAAATAAGAAGAAATATGGTTGCATCCAAACTGCAACAAAGACAACGCTTGTTAACAACAGGTTCGCAAATAAAGGCGATAAAAACATGTTTCTTACTCTAAAAAGTCCATTAGTTTTTATTTATAGCCGATTCAAAAGATTCTTATTCTTCAAGATCTAGAATAGAATGGTTTTTTTGAAGAGAATAAATGTCACCGTAACTGCAGATCATAATGAAAAAATCCGTGAAACCTTTGAAAAACTAGAGCTCCCAGTGGTTCATTCAGAGGGCACTCAGGAGAAAGTGAAGGTTAGCAATTTTTCTGCCTTAATTCCCGATGAACTCGTAGACAATGCTCTCGAAGAACTAACAAAAAAGATCGATCTAAGAATCAAAGAAAATGTAATCATCATTCAAGACATCGAATCCTTTGTCTCTACAGCACTTGACAAAATCAGTGAAAAAGCTGCAAAGGAGCATTCTAAGAAGAATCCACTGGAGCGATTAATGAACGCGACCGACAAGCATGTTCGTCTAAAAATAGACACCTTAACCATGGCGCTTTTTGCTACCCTTGTCGCCTTCTCAGGATTATATTTAGACAACGTAGTAATCGTAATTGGAGCCATGCTCATATCGCCCTTGCTGGGTCCATTAAATGCATTCGCCGTTAACGCCAACTTGGGAAGACTCCGCAAGGTTTTGATTAGCGAAGTATCAATTCTGGGTCTTCTGGGCGCCATAATAGTTTTGTCTGCAATTACAACTTTTATTGTTTCACAGTTTGTCAATATACCGATCAATTCGGGGCAAATTATTTTACGCACACATGCTTCTTTATCCGACATCGGAATTGCGTTAGTTATCGGTCTTGCAGGTGGATTAGCTTTGTTTGTTGGCCTTCCCGAATTACTCGTCGGAGTGGCCATCGCTGTCGCCCTCGTACCACCAGCTACGGTAGCTGGAATAGGCTTAGCAACAGAGAACTATGGACTATTTTTGGGAGCTCTAGCACTGACGTTTGTATACTTAATAGGACTAGAGCTGGGCTCAAGCATTATAATTAGAATCAGAGGAGTAACGCCTAGACGCTACTATCAGAAAGAGGAAGCCAAAACAAAATTCGCTTACTCCATAGGAATCTTAGTTGTACTATTTGGGCTTTTAAGCGCCATCGTTTATTTCCTCAACCTCTAGCAAAGAATAAAACATAAAACAAAAAGTGCAAAGCAATAAGAATTTTTGGTTAAAACAGCTCTCTTCTTTGCTTTAAGATACTCGTCTTCGTTTTGCAATTATTTACTAAAATAATGTTGTGGAGATTAACATTCAAGCATCATACAACAATTCACTGTTTTCTTAAACTTGACCATTAAAAACCTGATTTTCACGACTTTATTTCAAACTCTTTCGAATGACGATTATGCGCTTCATCTGATTCTATTCTAACTTTTATGTCTATAACACTTTGAAACTTATCTTTTATTTTCTCTTCAACTTTTGTGGCAATATCATCAGCCTCTTTTACAAGCATATCATTCTCAACAACTATATGCATATCACCAGTCATGTGACTTCCAAGCTTTCTCATGCGGATGCTGTGAACTTCCTTTACCCCCTTGATATTTCTAGCTATGTCCTCAATGGCGTTCACAACATCCCCGCATTTACAAGCATCAACGAGAACCAATGAAGACTCCTTAAAAATTGAGTAAGCGCTCACAAAGATCGCAATCGCAATCAAGATTCCAGTTATCGAATCTGCATGAAAAATTCCAAAATACTTGCTTAAAATAACGCTAACTACAACACCCACAGAGGAAAGAACATCGATAGTTCCCGTTAACCCTCCTGCACCTAATGAGGTTGAACCGTATTCTTTCGACGCTTTTTCGGTCCGCCAAGAAACAACACCGGTTATTACTATTGCAATTATAGCAACTACTATGGCGATTTCTGGATGTACAATAACTCTCTCCTCAATCCAAACGTTATAAGCTTCAAATAGAACAAACCCTCCAAACCCAGTTAAAGCAAAGGCCGCAATTAAACTCCCAAGGGCTTCTACACGATAGTAACCGAAATGAAATGTGCCATCAGGTGACCTACCAGATAGGCGCAACCCAATCCAGACTATTAAAAAAATTACTGCAGTAGAAATGGAGTGGATCCCATCGGCTAATAACGAGACTGTCCTGGCAAGAGAACCTACAATGAGTTCGGTCATACCGAGTGCTAACATTACTACAAAGGCTATTTGCGCAATTTTGCTTCCTTGCTTTAAATAAGAATTAGACAAGAATTTTCTCCTTAACTCTAGACTAAAAGATTAGCTGATTTTTATGTGTTCTTTTGCTCGTTAAATATTTAGACGGCGTACAAAACTGTTGGTTAATAAACGCAAAAAAGAAATGACAGCTTCTAGAAACTGCATATTTGACTATGTAGTTACTGTTGTCATTGTATTGTTGTTGATTCTAAACAGGGAGAAATAAAATTTTGGAAGGTGATACATTGGTTTTCCTGGAAGGGTTTTTGCTGAGGTTCTGGAGTTAAATGGAGAAAAGAGAAACGCAAATAGCTATTTCATGAAATCTACCCAAAGCCTTCTCAGCCCGCATTTACTCTAATGCATTAAACAAAAAAAGAAAAAGGAAATTGTTTTTGTCTATGGTCTTTTTCTGAGAACTAAGACTATTATTGCGCCGACTAGGGCTATTGTGACGATTATGCCTGCAACTGCGGGAACAAAGTATGTATCAGACATCGAAGTTAGTGTTGTATCTGTTGGTGCTGGTGTCGCCAGAGCTGAGTCAACTGACATTGCTGTTTCTGCGAATGAAGACCAATATGAGTTAGAGCCAGCGAAAGTTGCGATAATTTTGTATTGTCCAGGAATGTCTGGTGGAACCCATCGGTAACTGAATGTGCCGCTTGAGTCGCTTGTCGTATCTCCAATGTGGATATAGTTTCCGTTGGGATCAATAGCGTCGATTGATACGGGTACGCCTGTGGCATTTTTCGGACGTTCAAACTGCATGTATATGTAGTTCATCCATTCATCCATTGATGCGTCCGAAATGGCTGGTGTTCCCTTAGCTCCTGGGGATTGGTCGGTTACTGTGCCTCTTATGATGGTAGATGTTCCTGCGGGTACGCCTATGTCTGGTGCAGTTACGGATGTTGCGCTTTCACCTTTTCCTAAGCTGTATATTTGACCGTCGTAAGAGTTCCACATCGCTATTATGCTATCGCCTATAACTGGTCCACCACCCCAATTTGTTGATCGGAGGTGTATTTCCCAGATTTTTTCTCCAGTCTGTGCGTCAATGCAAAGGAACGGTGCACCTCGTGGAAGAGGATTAACGGGTGAGTGCTCATTGTGTGACAGGTACACTCTTCCGCCTGCTACAAAAGCAACTTGAAGTGGCCAATCATTGCTCCAGAGAATTTCGTTGTAGACATCCTTAGCTTCATACTGCCATAGAAGATCTCCAGTGGTCATGTTGTAACAGTAGAGTATTCCTCCATAGCCAGTTGAGAATAGTCTGCCGTCAGAGACTGCTCCTGTCATGCCGTATATTTGCAGTTGAGTCTGTGATGGTGTCGGTCCCCACTTAAGTTGCCCAGTATCCATGTTAAAGCCATAGATTTGTCTAGTTTCTTTTATTTCTAAGGTGAAGACTTTGTCGTCTGGGCTTGAATCGCCGAAGCTAACGGTTAAGTCTCCTGTTGGTGGCGTCCATGATGTGGTGTATAGTGTAGGTAGATCAGCGTTCTCTGCTGAGACTAAGCTGAATGCCCAAATATCGACGGGTTTGTCTCCTATCGCTGTCCAGCCGCCAGCTGAGCAACCGATTACTCTGTCTGCGGTTACTGCGCTGATGCTTCCAGAAAATGCGTTTGGTCCTGCCGCGATGGTTTTATTCCAATCGTAACCTCTGTTTCCGTCGAAGGTTCGTTGCGTGTTAGCTGCTGAACCCCAACTTCCAGCAGACATTGCTCCTGGCAATTGAGGACCAATAACTGCTGTAGTTGAATTCCATTTTGCTACCCAGCCGTGTACTAGGTCGATGTTGTAGATTATGAACTCACCATTGTCTCCAGTTTGCGTGAAACTTGGGCCAAACTGTACCCCGCCTGAAGGTATGTTGCTTATACTAAATTGATACTCGCCTGTCAATGGATCGTATGCATTCCAAGTTGTTACGCTTGTGAATGTAGTCATGTCGAATGCTGAAACGGTACTGTAGATGTATGAGAATACTCCGTGCATGTTAAATGAGTCCCAATAGAGTGTTTGACCAAATGCTAGTCTACTATTGTTTTTGAACCAGATTTCTTCTCCGGTTCTTAGGTCAACTGCGGAAATTCCTTGTTGAGCCCAGCCACCGCCAAAGCCCTGGGCATATCTGTTATAATAAAGCATGCCATTGAGAACTACTGTATTCACGAATTTTCCTTCGTAGGCATCTCCGGATTCAGCGGAATGATCGCCTAGGAATCCCCCTGAGAGACCGCCGAGGGCGAGCGGTTTTGTCCAAAGGATGTGTGAGCTTGTTGGGGCATTGTCGTTGTTAATTGCATTCCTGTTGACTGGGATGCTTAGCCAATTTGAAGAAATCGTGTTCCATGTATAGTGCTGTGCATTTATTGGGCGTGTCCAGTACTCCTCTGGAAGGGCTGTATTAGGGTAGTCTTTCACTGGTTCAGATGTTACAAGAAGTGTTATTTTATCACTGTCGCTTGCTTGATAGTATATGTTTCCATAGATTTCTGGGTCGAACATAGGCGAGGTTGACCAGTTAAACCATTGCGCTGGAAAGTGTGTTTGGAAAGTAAAGTTGCCAGTCATGCTGGGTGTATAGGTTGTGCCTGTTGATCCTGTTGCGTCAGTTTTGAAGGGCCCAAGAGTTTCGGTTACACCATCTGGTCTTTCAACCGTCACTGTTAGCCCAGTCCATCCACATGATTGATTTTCTACGTAGTCGGTAATTCCTAGCCAAACCAACGTTTCTTGGCCGACACCGACTGGATTTGGCATAAGACCGCAAACTGCATAGGTTTTTTTTGTACGTTCAACTGCTCCATTCGATGAAGGTACTGCAATTATTGATGCAAAAAATAGCGCTATCAGAAATAATGCAATTGCCGTTGTCATTTTCTTGTTTGATATTTTCATTTTTTGTTCTCCTTAATTCCAAATTGAATAAGAGGTATGTTGAAAAGCTCTTATTCAAAAAACCCATTTATGAATAAAATGTTTATAAAATGAAGTCGTATGTCAAGCTTACGACAAAAGTTAACTTTAAAAGTATTTTACAACAATATAGATGCTATGCAATTAGTTCCTGATAGTGAAGATATCAAAATTCTCTCAGATTTGGGGCTTACGAATAGTCAAATTAAAATCTATTTGGCGCTTCTCAAGCTAGAAGCACCCGCCGAGGCCGTTAGAATATTTCAAATCTCAGATGTTGCACGACAAGATGTTTATAGAGTTTTACTTGAACTGCAGAAGATAGGATTAGTTGAGAAAATAATTACAAAACCAATAAGGTACATTGCCCTTGAACCAAAAAAAGCTGTATCTCTTTTAATGGAAAACAAAATACGGCACATCAATGAATTAAATCATGAGGCAGAAATATTCGTCAGCAAAGCAAATCAACGTTATTCCAAGACAATTCAATCAATTGAAAAAGATAGGTTCACACTAATTACAGAAAAACAATCTATAATTCACAAAATTCAGGAATTAATCGAAAAAACTCAGCAAACTTATTACACTATTTCTCCTCGTAGAGAATTCCTGTCATGCCTAACAATCTTAGCAGACTCTCTTTATTCGATAAAAAACAAAGACGTTGAAGTAAGATGGATAACTCAAATTCCAAATCAAGAGAATATAGAGAAAATTTGTGAAATCTTATCAGAAAACCCTCACATTAGTGTCAAATGTATCTCTAACTCCGTTTCGGTAAAATTTGGAATGAAAGACACAAGAGAGATTGTCTTAGCTGTTTTTGAAGAAGGCAATTTTGCAGAGACTCCTGGCTTGTGGACGAATAGTCCAGCAGTAATATCTTTGGCAAAAAACTACTTTGACGATTGTTGGAAAAATGGAAATTTGCTGAAATTAGCAGAAAGAAAAAATACCTGATTGTTTAACTGCAGGGAGCCTAAATATTGTTAATATACTTGATGGTTTTTTTCATTGAGTTATTTTGTCTTTAAAATTTTTCCTTGAATTAGGCATGGACAAGCGTTTCGCTTTGCGTTACAGCACTAATGTCGTTTATAGCCTCGCGGATGCGCCTTATGTCTTCAAGATCTTTTGCCTCGGCGTAGAGGATTACATCGTAATTGCCCATAACTGAATGGGCTACTTTGACGCCTTCAATCTTTTGGGCTTCATGAACAACATTTCGATTTTCCCCGATCTTGGTTCGAAGCATCATGTAGAAAGGAACAGACATACAATGCACCTATTCTAACTTAACGTAACTAAAAGTAAAGCTTTTCTATTAAATAACCATTATAAAATAATTAAACAATTCAGCTCAATCCTCTATCGTGCTAAGGCAGACCAAAAAGAACATCTGATAAACACCTGTAAGGAAAAATTCTTTGCTTGAAGGAGTTAAAATTGGAAAAACAAGAATGCACATATTGCAAAAAACCATTAACAAAGAACCACTGCAATCTTACATACGTTTTTGAGGATAAACTAAAAGACTTTGCTTTTTGTTCAGCTAACTGCAGAGAAAACTTCAATGAACTTTTTCAAGGGGTAAGAGACAACATCAATTTTCAATTTAAAGATAACAAAAATAGTTGTAGACGTATTAAACAACCAAAAAGCTCAAACCCCTGAATTAACAATTTGTCTCAACTATCTAATGCCATTTGAAGAAAAATGTCAACAGTAGGTATAACTTATATCTAAAAAAGCAAACTTAAACGCAGACTAAAGCTTGAGAAGTGCATCTAATGAAAAAGTTTCGATTGGCAGTCGTTAACACTCAGCCACCTCATTTGTACGAGGGAGGAGTCGAAAGGCGCATTATGGAAATGACTAAACGACTGCAATCCCAAGCAGAAATTTCCGTTTATAGTGGCACAAAAGCAGGTTTTATGCAACCAATTGTACTCAATGGAGTTCACTTTACTCCAATCCATTCAACCGACAGACTGTTCCCATTGGACAACTGGTCATTCAACAGAAGTCTAACCAAAAGAGTGGAAAACATAGAAGCAGATGTTTTCGAAGCCCACGCAGTAAGCGGGTATGGAATCCCAAAAACATTAAAGAAACACAACAACAAAAAGCCGTTTATTCATACCATTCACGGAGTTTTAGCTGACGAATATGAACAAGCAAAAAGAAACGGTTATCAAACGCTAAGAGGCAGAATTGCAAACCTGTTCATGAATCACCTTGCAAAATTGGAAGCAGAAACAGCAAAAAACGCATCAATTATTGTGACAATAAGCAAATACTCCGTTGAAAAAATCCAGCATTATTACGATGTGGACTCAGAAAAAATTCGTATTGTCCCAAACGGGGTTGACGTTGAAGCCTTTAAACCCTTGGAGAACCAAGCAGAACTCAAGAAACAATTTAGCTTAGGGCAAGGACCATGCGTGCTCTTTGTAGGCAATTTAATTCCAAGAAAAGGACTACCCTTTTTGGTTGAAGCAGCAAAAAAAATTGTCAAACACCAACCCGAAACAAAATTCTTAATTGCTGGTGTAGGACCACTCAAAAACTATCTAATCAATATAATCCAAGATGCAAAACTTACGACTAACTTCATGTTTATGGGGAGAGTTAACGAGAAAATATTGCCGGCTCTGTACAATTGTGCGGATGTTTTTGTTTTGCCATCTATTCAGGAAGGGCAGGGAATTGTTCTTCTTGAAGCCCAGGCATCAGGTATACCAGTTGTTGGTTTTGATATTGGCGGTGTAAAAGAAGCTGTCCGGAACGGAGAAACGGGTTTGCTGGTTAAGGCAGAAGAAAGTGAAGCTTTAGCAGATTCATTGATAAAACTCTTAGATGAAAGAGATTTGCGGCAGAGAATGGGTGTCAATGGACGCAAGTTTGTTGTTGATAACTTTACATGGGATATTTGTGCTCAAAAGATGCTTACGGTTTATCGTGAAGTGTTAGCGGATAAGGACGTTAACAGATCTCGCTAGCCGTCTAAAATCATTCTCGCCCATCCATTCAGTTCTCAGGTAAAGGCAAATTCTTTCATCGCTCAAACCCAATCGTCTAGCTTCTTGCACAGTGTAACGGTAAGCTTCAATTTCTGTGGGTCGATCAACGTATTCATATTTAGGGTCAAAAAGTTCTTTTCCATCCATGAATTGTTTGACGTGGCATAACTCATGAATTAAATCCAAGTAGATATCCGTTTTATCCCCGCTGCTCAAGTAGCCTTTGCTTATGACAAGGTGCCCATCTGAGCCATCCACATACATATATCCCATTATCCAGCTCAATTCAACCTCTAAGGTATTTAGTATTTCTTGGGTTTTGTCGCCAAAAATTCCCTTTACTGCTTCTATTTTTTCAAAATCTTTGAAGTACTCTGCAAATATTATCTTTCTATTTCCAATACCCAATATGTTAAAAGGGAGCTTTCTAAACAAACGCAGTATTCTAAACAGTATATACTCGATTGCTGTCAAATTACCAAGTTTGCCCCTACTTGAAATCTGAAAGGTGTTCCATTTTAATTCCCCATCGTGTTAAGTCGGCTAGGTCTCCTACACAGCCTATGCTTGCGTCGATGTTGTTGAACACTGGATGTCTCCACATACCAGTTACCACCATGTTAAAATGCAAGGGACCACTTAGCCTAACGTTGTATTTTGTGTTCAAATCTTTTATCAATTTCCCATTCTTGCATTCGTTGCGAGCGGAAGAGTAACTTTGTAGAAGCTTTGAAGCTCCAAAGGCCCCAACCCCATGCCAAATTGCTGCATCCTCAGGTGACCCCAAGGAATAAAGAAAGAATTGGGGTGAGGAAGGAGTCTCATTAAAATCGTATTCAAAAAGTTTTTTCCTGTCCACATTGAAGCTGTCTTCGCACACGGCAACAGCAATATCTTTGGGGTCTGCCCCATTAGGGTATAATGCGGTTGTCTTGTATTTAATTGAGGCATCTAAAAAGTTCCCGTTATCAAAATGCAATTTTCCTCTAGCAGCCCGCTTTGAACCAAAACCTTTTCTGGAATGCGGCACAGTTAATAACGTTGTCCTTTTTTTCATACTGCGCCCCATACAAGCGTAGGCTTGCTCAATTGACGAGTAATCTTTGTGGCTTTCACTGATAATATGATGCAGTAAACCTTCTCCGCCTTCTGTTTTCAATGTTGCAATTGGCATCCTCAAAGAATATAATGACAAATCCATGCCGAAAAATTCTGATAGCTCGATGAATTGGATATCTTTGATTAAATCAACCAAGTCAAGGTAAGAACCATTTGAGTCGTTTAGCCCCTCCTCTATTAGCGTAGCTTCTTTTTGGGAGATTAAGGAACCATTATACTTCTTAACAAATGCTTGATCGACTTTTAGTTGGTCAGTTTTGACTGTAGCAGCAGGAAAAGCACTTTGTCCACTGTCAACAAGGGATTGCTTAAGTGGGTTCATCGAATATCGGTCTGGTTCCACATCGTCAGTGTTTAATAAAAATGCAACTATGTAACCTTCTCCTGAAGGTTCCTTTAGTAGATCTGTCAACGCTTTAACATCACTTTCGTTGGTTTCATGTAATCCTTGTTCAAAATAGTAGTTTGCACAAGTTTCAAGCAAACGGGTTCCAATAACTCCCTGAGTTTCCTCAACTGTCACTTGAGGGTTAGTGTACTCTACAGAACCCCTCAAATAGAAATGTTCATCTGTAAAAGGAACAGCGACTTTTTTACCATTAACACAACGAAATAGAGTGATTTTTCGGCGACCCTTTTGATTCTTGGCTTCTTTAGCACTTTCAACCAGTACTTTAACGGTTGAAAAAGAATTCTTTAAAAAATCCTCGAGGAGAAGTTTACAGTAATCTTCCATAAATTATCCTCTTTCTAATGATTCTGGCAAGTATATACAATTTCCTGCAGGTGTTTCACCAAAATACATTCTTGATACAAAAAACGATTCACGGAATCCAAGATTAATAAATGAATTAAACAGAAAAAAGTTTTTCTTAGGAACTATCGTATAGACTGTTTTGCCATGTAGTTTAGACAAGACCGCTTTTACAAGCAATATAGCAACATCAGGTCGTGATGCATCACAGATTAAGGGTCCAATCCACGCCATTGATTGGTTAACTGTTGATGCCACATATCCCAGAACTTCATTATCCTCTGAAACATAACAGTTGACGTTGTTTGGTTCAAGAAAGATGGATTCAAGTAGCCTTTTTCTGTCGCCTCCAAAGCATTGTCTATCCACCTTGCTTACTGATTTAAAATGCTGCTCTCCAATCGTTGGCAAATGTTTACTCTTAAATAAACCAAGAGGGTGCGCGTAGAGAACAGAGAAATCCTCATCTAACTTGAAGCCCAAACTACTGTAAAAGTCAACAAGGTTTGGGTACGCATAAAGTCCAATGGTTTTAACACCTTTAGCAATCAAATGATCCAATGCTCGATTTACAAGAACCCTTCCGCCACCCCTATTTCGGTATTCTTGTTTAACAATTAGGTTCCCAAACCATCCTATCTCGTCATAGCTGACGCATGTGGCAATTCCTGCTTTCTTGGAACCCTCATATAGAACAAAGCAACCTTCGGGTTCTAAAAATTTCATAAACTCGAAATCTGCTTTTGCCATATTCCAGTCCATAGTATTTGCTAATTTGGTTGCAAAAAAAAAGTCTCGCTTATTCATCAGCTTTACTTTGAACATTAAATAACCTGTAGATTGGGCTCTCAATTAAGTCTGCTTATTCTTCTGAAAAGCCAAACGAAAATAACGTAATTGTCAATACATCAAAACCTTTATTTTCCAAGCTATCCTCATAAAACCATAGTTTTTGAGGCTTTAAACTAGAACAATTTTTTGGAGATAGGGAAATAATTATTCGACGCCCAATTTACAAGATTAAAAAACGTTTCATTCTGCTTTTGACGGTTTGGCTAGTTTTGTTAATGTTCACACTATTATTTCTCTCATTTCTCAATGAAGCCTTCAGTAAAGATCCCGAAAGTTCAACAATAAGAAGCTTAAGCTGGTCTGGATTTATCGTAACCAAAGAATTTAACGAAAAACAACCTATCGAGTCAATTACTGGGCAATGGACAGTACCCCAAGTGAACGCGTCATCTGCAAACGGTTATTCCTCTGCATGGATTGGAATAGGTGGACAAAGCGATAAAACCTTAATTCAAGTCGGAACTGAACATGACGCTTCCAATCAATTAGCATCATACTATGCGTGGTATGAAATTTTGCCTGATTTTTCAATAACAATACCCAACTTAGAAATTAATCCTGGAGACATGATTCTTGCTTCTATTTCGTTGATTAACTCTACCTCAAATGTTTGGAGCATTCAGTTTAGGGATCTTACAAATGACCAAACGTTCAGCAAGAATATTGCATACAATTCTATCCAATCCTCAGGGGAATGGATAATTGAAAGACCAACCGTAAGAAACCAAACCAGCACCCTTGCAAACTTTGGAACCATTACTTTTAGCAATTGCTTTGTCAATCTAAACAATACTGTCGGACCAATTGGTAATTTCACGTCTTCAAAAATAGCAATGACCAATCAGCTAGCAGCACAATTGACAATTATTTCAGAGCTCAGCTCCGAAGGCTCAAGCTTCAACGTTACTTACATAAAAGGCAAATAAGAATAGTTCTAGTTTTATGCCTCTTTTAAAAAAATCTGGTTAGCCAATTATCGAGGCATTTATTAAATCGCCTTTGATAGTTCAAACGAGGGAACATCTGAATGGTTGTGTTAATCGCTGCAGTGGGGATAAGCGGTTCAGGAAAAACCACAACAGTAGAATTCTTAATTTCCAGTCTAACGGAAATGGGTTACAAAGTTGGCGCAATCAAACATATTCACCGAGAAAACTTCACTATCGATAGGGAAGGCACAAACACATGGCGCTTCAGCAAAGCAGGCAGCAAGATTACTGTCGCTATTTCACCTGACGAAATTGCGATTATAGAAAAAACTAAAGCTTCCCTTGAAAATTTGGATAAGGTAATAAAACATTTAGAGAATGAACTAATTGACGTTATCTTCATTGAGGGTTTTCACGGTTACATTTCTAAACGGCCAGATATAACAAAAATTATTACAGCTAAGACAAACGAGGACCTAGAAAAAACGCTCAGCAACAGCGTTCCTCCAATCTTGGCGATAACTGGGTTGATTGCAAAAAATAAGCCAAAAACAAGCAGCATCCCTTTCATAAATTTGCCTGATGAAAGCGCCCAGCTTCTCGAGTTGGTCAAAAAACTTTTAACGACAAATGAAAGGTAACTTAGTCAAGTAAATTAGATAAACCGCGGTGGTTTACCTATGCAAGGTTGTTAAATGATTAAGCGAGCTGCAATCATTCTTGCCGGAGGAAAAGGACAAAGGTTTCAGACACCAAACGGTAAATGGCAAGATAAAGCACTTGCTGAGTTACGGGGAAAACCTCTTCTGGTTCTTGCTGTAGAAAGCGTAAGTCAGGTTGTAGATGAGGTCATTGTTGTTGTAAATGAAGAGGCACGCAAAACAGAATATGGTAAGGTTTTGGCAGCTTTTGATGCTCCAAAGGTAGGTTTAGTTACGGATCTGAAAATCAATGGTTTAAGCGGACCGTTGGTTGCGATTTATACTGGACTAAAAACTGTCGAAGCAGATTATTATCTAACGGTTCCCGCCGATGTGCCTATGCTCAGCCAAAGAGTAGCTGAATACCTCTTCACCAAAATAGAAGATTCATATGTTGCTGTTCCCATGTGGCCAAACGGCAGACTTGAAACGTTACTGATGATTCTTTCCAGAAAAGTCTGCTTTAGCATCACCGATTTGCTCTGCCATTTAGAACGCTCGCACCCCGACGACATCATCAGAGGTACACTAAGAACATTGTTCGTTTCTCCGCTTGGAGATATCAAAATGTTGGATCCTGAATTGAAAAGCTTTGTTAATGTTAATTCTCAGCAAGACTTAAATCTGCTACAACCTCGCCAAGGACAAGGTTCAATGGCTGCAAACTTGCGGTTAAACATAGGAGAGCCCCCTCTGGAAATGATTCCACAACTATTGGAAGCTTCCAAGAAAAGAGGCAAAAAAGAATTTTTTGAGTCAGCAGAAGTGTTTGCGAGTTACGCAGACAGATTGGAGAGAAAGAAGCTTCATTTTTGGGCTGCTTTAAGTCGTGAGCACCAAGCAAAAAACCTGCCAGCATCAACGCAACAAAATAAAGAGGCCTTTTTGAAAGCCGCAAAAAACTACAAAGCAGAAGCAAAAATTTACGATCAAAACTACTGTTACATTCTTGGAGAAAGAGCTAAATCCGACGCGTCATGGTGCCAAAAACAAATCAAATAATTATCCGTTCGGGCGATGTGTAGACATTTAGGCGTTTTCCACGTACAAAACCTGCTAAAGTAACGTTTGATTCTTTAGCCGTTACAATTCCTGAAGAAAGCGATGCCGCTAAAGAAGCAATTATTGGTAAACCAACTTTTGCAGCTTTGAAAGCTACATCACCAGACATGCGTCCAGATAAAGTCAAAAAGCATTCAGCAAAATCAACCTTATCCAAAGCGGTCATTCCGATTACTTTGTCCACAGCGTTGTGTCTGCCAACGTCTTCCGCCAACGCTAACATTGAGCCGTCAGCCTTGTAGATTGCCGCTACATGTAAACCGCCGGTTTGCCTAAAGCCTTCAGCTTTGAAGTTAAGCTGATTAACGCTGTCAAAAATAACTTGCGCTTTAACCTTCAATTTGGAGTCAACAAACGGTGTTTTGCCTTTATATTGATAAGGTGAGGCACTGCCGCATGCAGATGCAATAACGCGTGTGTGGAGTCTCGAAATGCTTATTCGACTCTCAACATTGATGTTTTGATCGAGTTTAACGACACAAGTGTTTTCTTTTTCTTTAAGGATTATTTCCTCTATTTCCTGGATTGATTTTATGATGCCTTCGCTCAGCAAGTGCCCTACAGCAAGTTCTTTAAGGTTAGTTGGAGTACACAAAATAGTTGCCCAAAAAGTTGAGTTGACAAAAAGTTGCAGAGGCATTTCTTCCGCAATGTAGTCGACAATTTTGTTCTTTTTGCCTGTTGATAAGTCGATCTTTTCTATGTAAACTTGACGCACCATCGATGACACCTGTTACTATCTTAAATTATTGGAAGTTAAAATATAGGGCTTTAGCTTGAAAAACAAGCAGATTCAAAGGTATTTTTCATATGATTTTAACTGCGGATTATTGGCTTTGGAAGCAAAAATTTTTCCGGTGCCTTTCTCGGCAAGATCGCCCAAAAAAACGTAGAAGGGTCCAGCTGCAGATTCGGTTTCGTCGACTTTAACTTTAGCTTTTACTGTGTCGATTGTGAAGCTCGGCATTAATTCTTCCAAAGTGCCTGAAACAATAATTTTTCCGCCAGTCATGTTTGCGCCCAACCTTGTAGAAGCGTTTTTTTCAACGTGAATTGTTCCTTTGCTCATATGGAAGCCGAGAAATTGACCTGTATTGTTGCCTTTTATTTTGATTAATCCGCCTTGCAGGTAACAGCCTGAATCAGCACCAACATCACCGTCGACAACGATTTTGCCGCCCTTCATACCATCGGTACTGCCTCGGTACGGTGAAGCTAAGTAGTCACCTGCGTTACCGTGAATTTCAATGGTGCCTTTCTTCATTGAGCAACCTGCCCATTGACTAGCGTTCCCGTTAACAGTAATTTTTTCACCCATCATCTTCTCGCCAAGATGCATACCAACGTTTCCGTTGATAATTATCTCACCCTTTTTCATACCAATGCCTATTCTGCGGACTTCGCTTACGTCTCCATTAATTGTTATTGTCGGGGTGTCCAAATTGTCTTTTTCAACTTTGAAAAGGTCGCTAAGTGTTTTTGGTTTGTTTCCTTCAAATACTGGCAATTTAGCTATTTCTGAGATTTCTTTGCCCTGGAAAACATCGGGGTTTATGCATTCTGCTGTGATTGGATAGGTGAATTTTCTAAGTGGAGAGAGGACTATCATTTCTAGACGCTCGCTTTGATAGTTATGGGGTCCTTAACCTTGACATAGTGGTCTGATACTGGATAATTATCGTAGTCAACTGTCCAATACTGATGGAATTTGCTTTTCATCTCCTCGTCAATTCTGCAAGGCTCAGCTGTTTTAACGTTGAGCCACATGGTTCTTCCGTCTGCGTGCCCTACCACTTCGCCGTCTTTAACAACGATTTGGCCGTCTTTTATTGTGTATGCTGCATTCTTGAAGGCTTTGCGGGCTGTCTTGTATTTGCGGGCTATGTCTGTTGTTTCAGGGTTAATATTAAAGATAGCAACATCAGCATCCGCGCCAACACCTAGGTGTCCTTTGTGTTTGAGGCCTAACGCCTTGGCTTGCGCGGCACGGGTCATGATTGCAAGTTCGTATAGTGTGATTTCTCTGTCGATGGAGGGCAACAAGCTCTTTTTCTGGGCTTTCTTGTTGCAATTTTTGAGTGTTGCCATTCGTGCATTTTTGCTCGTTAGCCACGCAAGGATTCTTGGGTAACTAAAGAAGGGACCTGCATTGGGGTGATCGGTTGTCATCATCATTTTCCACGGGTCCTTAATTAGCAATGCAAGTTCCAAACCAATTGACCACTGTGTGGCGTTAACCGCATTGTTTTTCTTGTACTGGAATGGGATAATGCCGCCGCTGGTTTCAGTTTCTACGTCGCTGTTTACCCATTTGTGACCACTTAGCTGGTAAAGCGTAAACTCGAAGGGGCCATCAGCAGTCATAGTCGTGGTGTCGGTGAATATAATTTGCCCCATGTCAAAGGTCAAGTGGTTGTGTGCGTTAATGTAACTTGATATTTCTTCTGCCGCTGATTTGAAGTTGCCCCAACCGTCTCCGCCGAAGCTGCTGAATTGTAAATGAGTGATGTGCGCAACTGGTTTCCCGTTGTAGGGGACTTTTTCAAGTGCCTTCATGGTTTCCAATGTGGTTGAATAGTTACCAGGTAATCCCAGGTTGTTAGTATGCAGATGAATAGAGTGTGGCAAGTTGAGCATTTCGTTAACTTTAGCTAACCCAACCATTATTTCTCTGGGAGTTATGCAGAAGTTAGGAACCTGGTCGTCTATACTGTGGACGTTGCGTCCAAAACCCCAGGATTCTAATCCGCCTGGGTTGACAATTTTTATGGCGTAGCCTTTGGTAATATCCATCATCCATGCGACATGACGAGCACACTCTTCCAGGTCACCTTTTCTGAGGTATTCAAGGACAAACCACCAGTCACCAACTAATGGATAAGTAGCTTTGTCTACGAGGGGTATGTCATTTAGTTCTTCATGGGTGTGTTTTGCTTCCAGAGGAGCCATTGATGGGTTCATAACAGTTGTGTAACCCATCTGTGAGTAGCGGTACCCAGTAACAAAAGTGGAAGGGATGGAATAGCCGGTTCCTGAACGAGTCATTGCTGTTTTGCTCACTGTATCTTTAACATGATCTTCGGGTCGTATCATTCTACCAGTGTTAACTTCTCCGCCTGCAATGTGAGTGTGGATGTCGACGCCTCCGGGCATTACTGTCAAGCCGGTTGCATCAATCACTTTAGCGTTGTGAGTTACTTTTTGAACGATTTTTCCATTTTTGATGGATATATCCATATTTTCGCCTTTAACCCCATTTATAGGATCGAAAACGAAACCGTTTTTTATGATTACTTCAGTCATTTTTAAGCTTCAACCTTTTTAGTTGACTTTTTGGATGATGATTTGATTACTTTGACTTCTTCAAGGATTTTTGTAAGAATTTCCTCATCAGACAAGACGCCCTTGGGCGGTTCAACTACTTTCTTTAACGGAAGGGGAACATGATCCATACGGTATGCAGTACCTTCAACTTCTATACCGACAAACGCAGATGGAAACACTATGTCAGCTAACATTGAAGTTGCGTTCATGTGTGGGTCGATGACAATGAGTGGATGTTTAATCATGTTCTCAACGGCTTTCTTTGGGAAGTTCGCCCCAGGGTCCGATGCAATAACTAGAGACGCATCGTTTTCTTCTCGCAGAAGAACATCCATGCATGTTGTTTCACCCGGATTGTATCGTGGGTAACCCAGAGAAAAGTCAACGCCGTATGGGTAGCCGCTTTGCCAAGCAGAAACTACGTTAGCGCCAGTGACGTTAAAGTGCCCTCTCATGGGCATGATTGTGAATTTTGTGCGCGAGTTGAGGTCCCGAACTAGTTGAATTGCGATTTCGATATTACGGAATTTACCGGCAGTTTGAGTCAAACCCATCCCAAAGAAGATTACGCCAAACTCACAGTTGACCAATGCATCTGCAACGTCTTTTAGGTATTCAACTGGAACACCTGCAACGCTATCTACGTCAAGTTCACCATCATTAACCAGAACACGCAACGCCTGCATCAGCTCGTAGTCTTTGTTTGGTTGAACTTGAATGAAGTAATCCGCCATTTCAGCAGACATGGTTTTCCTTACATCGACAACAATGAGTTTACGTCCACTTTTATTCATAGATTGAGGCATTCCGGGTACAGTGCAAGTTTGGGGTTTTGGATGCGTGGAACCTATTTCTATTCTGGCTGCGCTTTCAAGTTTCTTTTGACCCGCCTGAGCTTTGAGTTTCTGCATGAACGCTTTCCATTCGCTATTCTCGAAACGACCCTCCGTGAAGCTAGTGTATCGTTCTAGGTGCCTTGGGTGCGCACTCCATGGGTCACAGCCCCAGTAAATAATCAAATCTGCGCGATGCCTAATCTGCCCCAATGTACAAGTTGGAATGCCAACCTCTTGAACACCAAGAATAGAGGGTCCATGACAAACTACAGCGGTGTTATCCATAATTCCTCCGACTTCTTCTGTTAACTCAACACCGACACGTTGAGCTTCAGAGCTGGTTGAACTCCAACCATAAAGAATGGGATAATTAGCGTTCGCAAGAATTTCTGCGGTGGCATGGACAGCTTCATCCATAGAAACGGGAACCAGTTTGCCATCTTTCCGCATGAGCGGCGTCTTTACACGATGATGACCCTTATACCCGATGAATTTAGATTCACATATTGCGCAGCCGTTTCTAACTTTAACAACTTCATTTTTTTCCACTGTCAATTCAATGTCGTCGCAGAGACAGCCACAGATTGGACAGGTTACAGATTTAATGATTGACATTTTTCTATCTTCCAAATTCACTTTTTAGAAGTTCTTCCATTGTGAGAACTTTTTCGGCTGGAGCAGGTTGCACTTCAGCGGGAGTGCCCTTAAACGACGGCATACCTATGCTTGTGGTCTTGTTGCTGCAAATAGCGTTTGCCCAAGGACCGTAAGGAATGTAAATCAACCCTGGAGTTGCGGAACGGGGGTATTTAACTGCTCTTAGAACAACTGAGCCATCAGGGGTTGTTACCAAAATGTTAGTGTTATTCTTGACGCCAAGATTCTTCATGTCGTCTGCATCCATGTAGCACATTGAACAGGCATTAAAGTATTCTTTAGAAGCTTTGCCTTTTTCCTTGCCAACGCCTTGCTCAATCGTGCGACCTGTAAGCAAAGTTACCTTTAACTTTTGCTCCACCATGATTCCGACCTTACCAATGTAGTTTAAGCAGTTATATTTAAGAGTGAGTTTAAAAAAATTGCAAAATTCAAGGTTAAAGTCACAGCATAATCCAGAAGAAATAAGTGTTAAGATGTTGATTTAGGCTGAAAACAAAGTGGTTTGTTGTGGCTATTTTAGTTTCGCATGTTTAGCTTCGAAAGTTGCGTTGTAGGTTCGTTTGTTTCGGTTGTCGGTTGCATATTTTAATTCAGTGGGAAAGGTTACTCCTGATAGACGCCTAAACGCAGCATGAAAATCTTCAACCGAATCATCAAACCAGCAGACAACATACTTCTTGGCGGGTTGAACCTTGTCCAAATTCCCCATCAAACTGAAGAAATCTTCAATCTTACCGCTGAATCCTCCATTTTCCAATTTTGAAATAATCAGCTTCTTAGCCTTAATTACTGCAAAAGCTTCGGTTTCTGGTTGCTCATTATTCTCTCGATATAAACTTAAAACAGGTTTGCTCCATAAAAATTCAGACAAAAGTATTCCCAATAATTTACCTTCAGCCAATTATATATCTATATTGTACCATGGATAGAATACACCATGAGTTTAATCGAAAATTTAAAAAGCCTACAGTATTCCCTTTAACTCATGAAATATTCCTTCAAGATAGGCTCCATATGGGGAATACCTATAGAACTACACCTTACTTTCATACTGCTAATTGCAGCAGTGTTTGTCCTATCTCTTCCAACACAGCAATATTACACTTTTTTTATCGTGCTTTTTCTGTTTGTCTTTGTAGTTTTTCACGAGCTTGCCCATTCAGTGGTTGCAAGACACTATGGAATTAAGGTTCGGAAAATAATTCTATATCCAATCGGCGGGGTCTCAGAAATTGAAGAAATCCCCGAAAACCCATCACAAGAATGGCGGATGGCAATTGCGGGACCACTTACCAGCATTGTCTTGGGCTTTGTTTTACTTGCCGCAGCTTTGGTTATTTATCCACAGCTATTCAACATCAGTGTATTTACAACAATAACAGGAAACTTTGCTATCGACCTTGCTTCCCTTAACTTGCTTCTCGGAGTCTTTAACCTAATACCAGCTTTCCCAATGGACGGGGGAAGAGTTTTCAGAGCACTGCTTGCTGAACGAATGAAATTCTCGGACGCAACAAGATACGCAGTCTACATAGGCAGAATCTTAGGTATCGGCATGGTTATTGTAGGCTTTATCTTCCCAAGCTACTTTTTGCTTATTCTAGTCGGTATCTTTGTTTACATCGGCGCCAGCGAAGAAGGTGAACAAACAATTGTTTCCACCGCTCTGGCAGGCGTAAGAGTTAAAGATGTTATGCAGTCAGAAATCGGCTCAGTAAATCCCCAGCAAAGCCTATCCGAAGCTTTGGAAGTGATGTTCAAAAACCGTTATCACGATGCACTGGTAGAAAAGGAGGGCATATTTCAAGGAGTAATTACATGGGGAGAATTGATGAAGGTCACACCCGAACAACGTAGTGTTCTTAGCGTTGAAAAAATGCCCCTTAAACAGATTTCAGTTCATCAAGATGAATCGATCCTTGAGGCAAACAAAATAATGATTAGGGAAAAGATGGATTTAGTTCCTGTAGTTGCTAAAGAGGAGCCTCTTAAGGTGGTTGGTGTTTTAACAAACCAAGCTGTCGCAAACGCTTATGAAAAAGCCAGAAACCGCTAAATCTTAACCTATTACCAAAGGCATCCTTGGCGGATCCGCTGCCAGAAGATTTCTCTAAGCAGAAAGAAGCAGAACACTTATTTCTGTTTATTCGGCTATCGGGTGATAGTGGTAATATTGCGTTTTTAGAAATAAGGCATTATAAGCAATCCAACATTTTTTTCTGTAGGTAACAACATGGAAAATCAAAGAAGTCAGGACTCAAATAGATGTGGCAAGTGCCCACAATTCAATCGTTCATACTCTACATGTCAACGATTCCACAAACAGACAGCTCCATGGTTCTCATGTGATGAAAAACAAATATGGAGTTAGTTTACAAATGATATCTTGGCATCTCTGTTCCGCCAATTTAATAAAATTAGAAGTAAACATGAAAAAATGAGCGCTCGTCCACGAATACAGGAAAAACCGTTAGGGATTGGAAGTAAATGTACTGAAAGCGATTGAGGCATCCTTAGGATTGTCCTGAGAGTCAAATAGTCCAAAATGATTTTCTTTTTCAGGAGATCCATCATTTTCATCTTTGAGATGGCACCAAAAAACAGGATTTTCTATTTCGCTTAACATTTGGGGCACATACAGTTAGTATCCTTGTCTTTGAGACACGCTTAATCTGTTTATCAGGTAACTTCTCGAAATATCGACACCTAAAAAATGGATTTACTAAAAAAATTTTAGTCATTTTTCGTTTATTACCTAGCCTTATAAATGTTTAAAGAAAGTGAAGAATAATTATGAGTAATAAAACGATTGATCGTGCAATTGTTTTCTAAAGTTTTTGTCGAGTTAGCTTTTTTTTCGTTTCATCAGATTGATTTTTTGGCAATGTAGATTTTGTTTCGTTTAGAAGTTGCTTAAGATTCCACACTGTAACATCTCGATCATTCGGTAGTTGATTTATCCATAATTCGCGGTACTCTCGGAATTGCTTTCCTGTAATTTTGCCTTTTGATTGTAGTTCACTTACTAGTCTTAAGAATGCTCGGAGTTGAATCTGCTCAACAGTTTCTGTACTGCCCATTCGTTTCTCTCCTGTATTGGTTGTGGCTAGTTTTCTGTGTAGTAGCGGATAAGCGTTATGTAAGAAACGAGTAAAAAATGTTAGCTGTGGCTTTATGCTATAGTTGGATAATTTTGCTCTTTTTTAAAAGACTGGGAAATGGTAAGTATAATCTTTCTATCTCAGTCACCAAACATATTTTCATTAGAAAGCAAATTTTACTAGTTTGCATGAACAAAATTATTACTATGTTTTCCCTAGTCGCCCTCGGGTGCGAATTTAATGACACAAAAAGGCAATGTTGTGTTGTATTTCGATGAGGAATTAGGGTCAAAGTCCAAAGAGTTAGGCTTCAATCTATCAAAAACCTTTGAAAACCACTTAAAACACCTAATCAACAGAAATTCAACAGTATTTATGCTAAATAACATTAATTCATACAAAAATAAAGATGCCTTGGTGGGGCCGCCCGGATTTGAACCGGGGTCTATAGCGCCCGAGGCTACAAGCCTGGACCAAACTAGCCGACGGCCCCAATTGGGTTTGATCTTGTTTTGGTTCGGTTCATAGATTAAATAAGGTTTAGGCTTTAAACGTTAGCGGTATTTGTGCATGGGAAAGTCGGAAGAAGAACAACAAGAATTTTTTAAGTGTTGTTGTTCTAGCAGACAAACAGATTTTCCAGAAACCAACGCTAACTTCAGACTCCTCAACTGTAAATTCAGTGGGCTAAGAATAGGGATACGCTAGAAAAAAATCTGCCCAGATAGCTATTCAATGTAAATTGCTGGTTGATAAGGCAGGGCCATGGATGCTCGGTTTTTAGGGTCAAAACGCTGTTGATCTTCTTCGCTGTAAACTGAAGTTTCAGATTTGAATCGCTCCCTAAGAAAAACAGCTGCACCTTTCAAGATTGCTTTTTCATCTGCGACTGCTACATTTAGCATGTTGGCTTTTCTTTCCCCTGAAACCTTAGTTAAAGCTTTGATTATTCGTGGAACCATACCTGAAATTTCTTTCATGCGGCTTCTTAGGTCTGAGTCAGATGCAAACTCCTTCATCAATAAACCAATGTTTGCCCCGCCGGCAAGAGTTTTCTCCAAAACTTTTAGGCAAATTTTCCATTTCCATGGCGCTGCAGTGTAGTAACAGATCCGTTTGGGAGATATCTTCATCGCTTTCAAGATATTTTGGGTATCAGCCATGACATCAATTACAAGGTTCTCCTGCTCCTCCGCCGCCAAATCCAATTTATCTGCATCAAATCTCGGCCAAGCCGCTACACTGATAAAACCTTCTTCACCAGCTTGACTCCACAGCTCTTCACACATAAAAGGCGAAAAAGGCGCAAGCATTTTAAGCCAAACCTTAACCGTTTCACCCAAAACTCGAGCATCAGCAGCACCTTTCCGCTGCATGTACCAACGTAAATCATTCCAAACCTCAAACAACGCCACCTGCAACCCCGTACGAGTCTTAAGTTCATCAAGAGCTGCAGTTACTTCTTTTATACGGTATTGGAATCTACTTTGCAGCCACCGTTCAAGCGCAGTTACCTCATCATTTTGAGCGGAAGAAAAGATTTCACTGGCAAAACCCGTTAAACTTTCAAACTTTGTTTTCAGGTCTCTAACGTTTTCCGCTCTCCAATCCGGGTCATCCATGCCCTCCGCACCCAGAAGCAAAGCACAACGTGTAGCGTCAGCTCCATACTCTTCAACGGCACCCTTCAGCGTTACAAAGTTGCCTTTGCTCTTATGCATACCTTGCCCTTCAATCATAAGCATGCCGTTAACGCCAATTGCTTTGGGCCAATGTTCCGGCGGAAACAACGCAGCGTGATGAAAAATACAAAACGATAGGTGGTTGGGCACAAGCTCTTTGGCTGAGTTACGCAAATCAAAAGGATACCAATAAAGAAACTCAGATCGCATCGAATCCAACAAATCCACAGACAACCCAACCGCGTTCGATACTTCAGCTTTGTTTCCTTTGCCATAAAAAATGTAATCAAAAACTTCAGGCGTTAAAGCTTCAGGTTTGATGCCGTTTTGATTTATGTGCTTGCTTATGGTATAAAACGCCATGTAAACGGTGGAGTCGCTAAGAGTTTCAATAATCCAGCCCTTACCCCACGGCAATGGTGTCCCAAAACCTGTCGTCCGAGCACAAGCCCACTCCCGCAACCAATCAATCACAGTGTTAAACCAAGGTCTAGCTGAGTCGGGGTAAAATGTCATTTGCGCTATCACCGCGTGAGCTTGCTCTTTCCAAGCTACATCCGAATAATTTAGGAACCATTGATCAGAGAGAACCTTTACAAGGCATTGCGTCATACACCGACACACCACAGGTTCACGCAGATCATACATTTTTTCTGCAACACCAAGCTTGCTAAAATCTGCAATCAAGATATCTTTTGCTTTCCGAATTGTTTTTCCAGCGTACTGTCCACAATTAGCCTTAAGGACGCCTCCATGATACTCTTTTTTGTATAATTCTTCAGTTGCTTGCTCCGCTTTAGGATCCTTCTGGTCTTTAATTCCCAACTTATCCACAATTTCAACTGCAGGAAAATCTCCATACCCGTCCACTTTGATGATGGAAACAGGTTTAATTGATAAAACAACAGAGGGATCAACACCAAACTTAGCTAGGACCTCAGGTTTTTGCTGCAGATCACGCAACGCCAACCAATCAAACGGCGCATGAGCCGGAACACTATACACAACTCCCGTCGCGGTTTTGGGATCAACAAACCACCCCGGCAAAATCGGAAACTCTAGCTTCGTGACGGGGTTTTGGAAAGTCTTGCCAATAAGCTCTTTGCCCATAAAAGAACGCTTCACTTCAACTTTTCTTTCCTGCTCTTTTAGCTTCTCAGCAGCTTCCAAACTAACTATCCAATTTTCGCCATTCACATCAACTTCAACATAAGTGGCATCAGGGTTAATCCACATGTTAGTTATGCCATAGACGGTTTCAGGGCGAAAAGTCGCAGCAGGCAAAAAAGTCTTTTCATCCAGCTTGTACTTAATAAGAGTGTATTCTTCAGGGGTAATGCCCTCTCCGATTTGGCGGTCATGGTCACCAGTTGGACTTTGGTCTTTGGGACACCAAACCACAGGATGAGTCCCACGCGTAACATAGCCCTTTTCTCTAAGATTTTTATACTGCCATTCAATAAATTTTTGGTAAGTTGGCAAAACTGAAGTAAATTCTCGGCGCCAATCAACCGAAAAACCAACACCTTTAGCCGCAAGACGCCCTTCATTAGTATAATACTGAGCCATATAGATAGGGTTAACAAATTTTTTAAGCTCAGATTCTGGCACACCATCGGCTTCTCTTAATATTTTCAAAAATGCTTCATCGCCTCGAGCAACACGCTGGCTAGCTCCAAGGATAGGTTGGCCAGTCCAGTGCCAACCCCAAGGCCAAAGCACATTGTAACCTTGCATACGCTTAAACCGAGCATAAGCATCAACACGGGAAGCAGAAAAAGCGTGACCTACATGGAGCGGCCCATTCATGTAGGGATACGGAAAAGTAACAAAAATTTTCTTCCGGTTTGGATCTGGATCTGCTTCAAACAAGTGGGCTTCTGCCCATTTGGTTCGCCATTTCTCTTCGATTTGCTTCAGGCTGCTCATAAAACTGTTGAATGCTTCAGTAAACTATTAAGAGTTACGCTCATCCCCAACAAACCAAAAAACCAAACAACCATTCTCACAGCGCCTTCATTTAGGATTTGAATAATCAGTCTTTTAAATAACAGAATATATAATGGTACAGCATGCCATCCGAAAACACTAAAAGCTTAATGGCTGACCTGGCGTTAAGGGGCAACAAAGGACTCGAATACGCAAAGTTATCGATTAGTAATGTAAACATGGATTACCCCAAACTCCGAGAAGCACTGAAACACTATATAGCCAACTGGCACGATTTCACTCATGCAGGCCTTTTTTCTCTAGCATGTGAAGCTGCAGGCGGAAACCCAGATGACTCCGTACCAATTCAAGCCAGCATAGCCATGGTTGCAGCAGCCTTTGATTTACACGACGACATAATAGACCAATCAGAAACAAAAAACAATCAACCAACTGTCTACGGCAAATATGGTCAGGAGTTAACACTTCTTTTGGGAAACGCATTTCTAATGCAGGGTTTCACACTTCTAGTTAAATCAGCTGCCGAAATTGCACCAAACAAAATACAAAAAACCATAGATATTCTGAAAACAAACTTGTTTGAAGTAGGCAACGCACACGCATTAGAACTGGGATTGAAAGGAAAAGTCCAAGCCAAACCAGAGCAATATCTGGATTTTGTTAAAAAGAAAGCTGCCAGCATCGAAGCTGACATGAGTCTCGGAGCCATTTTTGGCGGAGGAACAAAAGAGCAAATAGAAGCACTCGGCCAATACGGCAGAATACTAGGCATCCTAACCACTTTAAGGGAGGAATTTATCGACGTCTTTGAAGCAGAAGAGCTGCGGCAAAAAGTAAACATCGATCGCCTACCCATCCCAATAATTATCGCAATGCAAAATTCCAACACAAAAAAACAAATCGATGAAATTTTAGCAAAACCAAAAATGACAAAGAAAGATGCAGAAAAATTAGTTGAAACAGTCTTTGAAACAGAATCTGTCAAAAAACTAAAAAAAGAGATGGAAGATTTTTCCACACAGGCAATTTGCTTATTGTATGTACTACATGGCAAGGTATTATTACGAAATCAACTTGAACTGTGGGTATCTTCCATGTTAGAGGATTTGTAGTACTTATGGAGGTAGAGTCCGCACTGGAATGGTTTTTTTTGCCTTCACCTTTCTTTCCTCAAGTAGATGTGTAGAACATAACTACTACTTAAAATTTTCTGTAGAACAGAAATACAGTATGTTAAATTAATAAACGTTATATGCTAAACCCGATTAATCATCAATGGACCAGATACAAATAGGCAGGTCTAATGAACATCCCTAAAGGAATCGAATGGCGAGAATTCGCGCCCGCATTAATAATAGTAGCCAACAGCCTCATCTGGTACACCCTAATTTTTTTCCTGTTCACCGACCCACTAAACAACCTGACATATTTCACAAGAATCTCATTATACGGAGCTTTCTTCGCCACAATAGCTTCAACCGCTATCCTTGGAGCATGGCTCTTGCCGCGAGCAAGAAAAAATGGTCTCGCTCTATGGATTCTTTTTGGAGCAATCATGACAGCCACCTTATCAACTATTCCAAACAATAACATATTCACAAATTTGATACTGTTTATACTCTTAGGCGCATCAGTCGGAATAGGATTACCATCTACCCTATCCTTCTTCGCCAATTCAACACGCATAGCAAAACGAGGTATGCTAGGCGGAATCATTTGGTTCACGACAGGATTTAGTGTCCTAATTGGCGTCCTAACATGGAGCTATATACTAACACTTGGTGAAACAACAGCACCCTTAGTCGGATCTGGATTGCTCACTTTATGGAGAACCCTTGGCCTCATCTTCTTTATCGCACTAACCAAAGCAAAATACGAACCAAGTACCCCAAAGCCTTCTGAAAAGTATAAACGAATCCTAGGACGACGCGATCTAATCCTGTATTTGGTACCATGGATAATGTTTTCGCTTGTAAACTTTACTGAATCCCCAATCACTGAAGTTGTACTTGGAGATTTTGCATCTCTAGCCGGAATAATTACCTTCGCAATTTCAGGCATCTTTGCAATCGTTGGCGGAACATTAGCAGATCGTATTGGCAGAAAGCGAGTCGTCATAACAGGCTTTATTTTATTTGGCATAGAGTATGCAATACTTAGCTTATTCTCTAGCAACGCCATTTCACATTACATTTATATAGGCTTAGATGGTGCAGCTTGGGGAATGTTTGCAGCTGTGTTTTTCATGACACTATGGGGAGATCTTTCGGAAGGCTTTCAAAGGGAAAAATACTATGTTTTAGGAGGATTACCCTATCTCTTAGCTGGTTTTGTACCTATATTAATGGGACCTTCAGCTAAGATTATTGGAGAAAACCCGGCTTCAGCGTTTTCTATAGCGAGTTTCTTCCTATTTATCGCCGTTCTACCTTTGATTTACGCACCTGAGACACTGCCAGAGAAGACGATGAAGGATAGAGAGCTTGGCAGTTACGTTGAGAAGGCAAAGAAAATCGTTGAAAAAGAAAATGCAAAAAAACAAAAAAGAAACAAAGCCGATGACAAAAACGAAGACTCAACTGGAGAAACTCAAGAGAGCACTGAGGATAAGAAAGCGCGGGAATTAGCAGAAAAATATTATTGAATCAAAGAGAAAAGGTAGCGCTCATATAGAATTAAATAATGGATTTAAAAGGTCTATTATTGGACAACAGTTTTTGATTTCAGCTTTTTGTCGGACTTTCGCCAGCGAAGTTGAACCTGTACGCGTTGGATGTAACCCTGCTTTTCTATAGAGATCAGACTACGGTACACTGAAGCATATTCTTTTGACTTGTACTTGACAATTCTGCCAAAAATCATCTCAGCGATTTCCTTAGTGGTCATATCAGGTTTTATCTCCAACATCGCAATTATTTTCTTCTGATTCTTAGACAAACCCGCCAAATCTTACACCGATGAGCAGAATCCTGTAGCAAAAAAATATCTGCAATAACTCATATAAATAAAATTCTGATAACAACAATATATCATAACATAAACTACTCGTTGATAGCCAGAATTGCAACTAAAGGAAAAATGAACGCCTCTATAATGACGAAGCCTCAAAGTTAACGTAAAAATACTATTAAACCAGACTCATCCACTACTAAAACATGTTCTTCCATGTGATTCTCACAAGCGATTGCAACCTGCAATGTAAGTACTGTTTTGGCGAGAGCTTAGAGGATTTTGATGAAGAATTCGGAGACGACATAGATGTTGATTACAACTTACCACGCAAGCTCAACTATAATGTAGAGCTCCTGAATAACTTCTGTGGCAAAGATTCTGATTGTGTCTTGACTTTTTACGGTGGAGAACCTTTGCTTCAAGCAGATAAATTAAGAGAAATAATGAATAAAGTTAAACCCAAACATTTCATGATCCAAACAAACGGATTACTTCTTGACAAGATAGAGCCAAAATACGTCAACCGTTTCCACACAATCCTTGTATCAATTGATGGCGAAGAAACGTTAACTGACTATTACCGTGGCAAAGGCACATTCCAAAAATTAATAGACAATCTGAAACTCGTAAAGAAAAACGGTTTCGAAGGAGAATTAATTGCCCGCATGACTGTAATGGAGCAAACTGACATAGAAAAACAGGTAAAATGGCTCCTAAACAACGAAGAATTCTCGTTTACCTCCATCCATTGGCAACTTAACGCTGGATTCTGGGGTAACGATTTCCAAAGACGAAAATTTGAACAATGGACAAAAACTAGCTACATTCCAGGAGTTAAGCGTCTTGCCCAGTTTTGGGTTGACAAAATGGAAAAAGAAGGAGTTGTGCTAAAGATTTACCCGCTGCTAGGCATTGCTGATTCGCTTCTTAATGACGAGAAGAATTGTCTTATGCGGTGCGGAGGCGGCTGGACTAACTATGCTATCCAAACAGACGGGTACATTGTGCCTTGCCCAACCATGTGGGGCATGAAAAAATACTATCTTGGAAACATAAAAGATGCAAATCCCTTGCAGATGCCTAAAATTTTTGTGGACCAAAAGCCATGCGTTGACTGCACACTTCTTAAGGTCTGCGGTGGTCGATGTCTCTACACTAATATAGTTAAGAGGTGGGATAATGATGCTTACCAGAAAGTCTGCTACACAGTCGAGCAGCTCATCGAGACAATTAAAGCTGAGATACCAAGGATTCAAAGCTTAATTCGTCAGAAAAAAATAAGTCTGCACGATTTTGGCTACCTAAAATACAACGGTTGCGAAATAATCCCATAAATATGAGAATTATTCATTGTATCACTTCTTTTTCTAAAGATTTTACCGCCGTCATCTTATTTCCCATTTTATACTGGACCAAGTCACCTGTTTTTTTGAATTATGGCTACTTTTGAAATGACGTGATTGCGACCGATTCCGCTTTTTTTGTTGAAGTCAATATAATCTTACATCAACTATAATCAATACTAAATTGTGCTACGGATTAATACCGCTCAACAGTTATAAGGTGCTTAAAGATAATTCTACAGACCAAGTCCGGACAGAAAAGCTACAGCCAATACATCCTGGAAGTGAATAATTCCAATCTTTGAAACAAACCTTATCAAAGAAAAAAGGAAATGGAAAATTATGCCATTCGATCGAGAAATTAAAAATCCGGCGCTGATACTGGGTGGCGACTTGGGAGGATTATGGGCAGCTAGAATTCTAGGAAAAAAAGGCATTGCCGTATACATAGTCACAGACAAACAACAAGATTTCGCTTTATCAAGCAAATATTGCAAGAAAAAAATCATCAATGCCATGCCTTGGGATTACTATGTTTTAATTAAGATACTCAAAAGGGCAGCTCGTGCCACAAGCAAACGGCTCGTAGTTTACCCGGGAACTGACGATTTGGCTTTATGTCTTTCCAGGATCAAAGAGGAAATTCCCGACGACTTTCACTTTGTAGTAGGCCAAAAAAACACCATTGAAACACTTGTTAACAAGAAATTGTTTTACCAGACGCTGAAGAAAAACAGCGTTCAACATCCTACTACTTTTTTTCCAAAAAATATAGCTGACACGGTTGAGCTATCTTCAAAAATTTCTTATCCGATATTTGTAAAACCTTCAATGACGCATCTTTTCAACAAAGCATTTGGTTTTGACAAAAAAGGCTTTGTTGCCAATTCGCGTGAAGAACTCATAAACTATTACCGATTACTTTCGTCTGCACAAGTCGACGTTCTGTTTCAAGAAATCATCCCAGGTGACGCCACCAACTTGTACCAGTTAGAAGGCTATTACGATCAAGAGAATCGTCCATCGGTTCTTTTCGCAAGACAAGCCATAAGAATCTGGCCCTTAAACTTTGGAAACACCACACTATGTCATAGCATACCCCTATCTGATCTCACACAAGAAACAGGAGAAATAAACAAACTGCTCCAACACATGAAATATACAGGAATTATGAGTGCTGATTTTAAGAAGGACCCAACAGATGGAAAACTAAAGCTACTAGACATAAACTCTAGACTTTGGCTCCACTTCTGGTTACCCACAGAATGCGGAGCGGATATTCTTTATGCAAGCTATCAAGATGCATTGGGTGAGAAGATACAGAATTCAGATAGATACGCTGTCGGTGTCAAGAGCCTTCACTTCCCCAGCGACCGAGAATCTTCAAAAAACATGATACAAAGAGGAGAACTGAGCCTCTCGGATTACGCTTCGTCCATGATAGGGAAAAAAGTCTACGCCTATTTTAGCCCCAAAGACATACTTCCTTTTTTCCACTTCTATGCCAATTTCATATTGCAAACTTATGGACCAAGCCCCCTAAAGAAAACCGAAATCTCCAAATAACTATTCACTATAAATGAATCTCCTTAAGCTAAGACAGTTTGAAAGAAAAGCCATAATTTGAGTATTCATAACAAAAGTCAAGGGCTCAAAAAATTGCTTTTCAAATTGACAAGATTTTTTCTAAAAAAACACTCATCCCGATCCTTGGCAAGGCTTCTGCACCAAATTGAATTAATCTAGATTTGGGATTATTGTTGACAAATCTAATGTTGTAGTTACGTCTGTAATTATTTGTCCATCTAAACTTGTACGATTCCTCACCTTGCATAAAATCGAATTCTCTAATTTTATTCTCAACACATAACTCTAAAACTTTCAAAATCATCAGGTTTCCAACACTGTAAACAGAATATTCAGGATCAATTCCGGAAATATTCGCATACAATTTGTGATTGTATTCAAGTGCCAACAAAGTTGCAATTGGTTTATTATCTGCAGTCAAGAAGTATAGCCTTAACCAGTTATTTTTTTCAAATAACATAGCTGTATCAAGAAATATATCACGCACCATTTGAGTTCCAAATACACCTGCCTCTCCCTTACTATTCCATCTCCGCTGATGGATATCAAAAAAAACCTGCATCGACTCCTCAAGAGACCCTAAATGAGAATACTCTCTAAGCGCCACCTTCCCTTGTTCACGTTCAAGTTTTCGCAAGAGTCTTCGAAGATCTCTTCTAAATTTAGTATTTAGACCACCCACTAATTCGTCTTTTGATTCAGGAATCTGCAAATAAGGACAGATCAAACCTTGTTCTATCAAAAAGTTAGGAAGTTGAGAAAATTTCTTCCTAAATAGACTAAACAATACAGATGTTTCTGGGACATCGCTAAGACAGATGGCATCCCAATCCTTCTGATTGAACAAATACTCCAGAAACATACCTAGACACTCAGTCTTGCGCTCAGTCAATATTATTCCTGAATAGTCTGTGTTTCCATATGCAAGTGGTTCAATTGTGTTATAGCTAAAACAGCCCTTAAAAGTGCGATGTGTTACTTTGAATGGCGCAATACCTAAAATTTTTTTACCTTCTTTTGCACACAAAATCTTAAGCCGCTTGTTTCTTTCTAAGTATTTAACTGAAGGCAACATTTTTTCCCAGGTTAAAAATATCGTATCGTCACTGCTTTTTTTAAGAGTCTTATTCCAGTCATTTCGCAACTTGAGAAAGTCTTCAGCGACATTAATTTCAGTTATTATTAAAGTGTGAACTCTCCATAGGTGAAAACTTTTTTAGGGAATTGTAGATTGATTTAACTCCTTATATCGCTTATTTCTTAAATAAACAATTCCAAATTTTAAAGTGCAAATCATTATTCTTATCCCGCAAAATATCCAATAATTAGAGGTATTCCTACACTTGCGCGCACAATCATTACGGAAGAACTTTAAGTAAAAATAATATCTTGGTTAATATTCTAATTCTATGAAGAATTTTAGAACCCATGCAGCTTTATCGTTAAAGTCCTACTTCGTTAAAAAAAATCAAGAAAATTATTGATGAGCGCACTAGAAATTGCAGAAAATTCATCTCTTTTCTTGGAAAATCAAATACATCTATTTTTTTATAATCCGGACTTTTGAACCCGTTTTTTTGATTCTTTTTGGCGAAGCATACGCTCCCATCTAAACCGCTCAATTATTTGAAGAGATTTCTGACTAATTCTATTTTCATAAACTAGAAAATTGACTTTTGACAACAATGAGTTCCGTGAAATTCTAACAGTAGTTCTCTTCTTAACCAAAGGCTTCCAAACATGGATAAATTGAAGATTAGTAATGAAATCAATGTTCTCAAAAATCTTACTCGTAAAAACCCTTTCAATTAAGTTATTCATCAGAAATTTTCCGGGCCAAAATTCTTTAAATCGTAAATCAAAAGAGGTTTTCAAAAGAAACAAGGTTTTGTTTCGTTTTACAGCAATAACATATGCAATTGGTACTTCATTAATGTCTAAAATCCAAACCTCGGATTCAAAAAAAGCTTTACAGTCGCTATTTACTTGAGCTCCATTTAAAATACATTCCAGACCCAGGTCTTTTGCGGCTCTTTGCTTTCCTCGTAAATTAGTCTTCCAACTTAGCCGTTCAATCTCCCGAATTTTCTCTAGTGAATTGCAATTAATACTACAACAATAAATTTTCCAAGAACCTGTTTTGTCTATTTTTTTGCTGATTCGTCGAAATTCTTTACCTGTTTTACGGTCCAAAGATCTTTTGAAAAAATCCAAACTATTCTTTACTGGGATAATTGCCTGTCCCTCATTAGCCAGCATCTTGTAAGGGATATTCCTTCTGTCGCAAATTTTCTTCAAAAATATTAAGTTAGCTGATTCATTTTCAAATGTTATATCAACTGATTCACAATTAAACTGTTCAAACAAGAAACTAACCATAATATCAATACCGACTTCACGATAATCGTCGGCAAAGAAATCTGGATATATATAGTAGGCAAGATTACTTACGCGCCTCAATCCAAAGCTGGATTTCACTAGTAGTGGTGCAAACCCAACAATTCGGTTACGAGATAGAAAAATCATAAGAAAAGGATGCTCCCCAAGAGCGATTGATACCTTCCAATGCTCAACAAGCATACAACTAGAAATGAAGGGGCTATCAACGTGGTCTGCAACCTCCATATCCCAAAAATCTACAATCTTTTTAAAGCAATTGATATCGAATATAACTAAAGTTGAAAGTGTCATATTTAATTCAGTTTTGGTTTAATTTCATTACTGAAAATCAAAAGTTTACAGGTCACTTAAACTTTATTCCGCTAAATTTAAGACAAAAATCAAAAAAGGAAATATTTAAGCTTAGAATCTAATTTGAAATCCGTAGTTAACTAAAAAGAGCAATTATAATATATCCATTATATTTTGAGTTGGCTCCAAGTTCTTTTTATAAAAGTTAACAATCGTCAGTTTCATCGTTAAATTCAAATCCTACCACCATCAAATTTGTTGCTTCTACACAATAACCTTATGTCATTGAATTGCCCCATACATTGAGAGGAAGATAAAACATAAGCCCAAAAAAACGTGCACCAAGAAACGCCAAAAACAGGCGCGGAAAAGCAAGTTACCCAATGGAAATTGGAGACGAATTTGAAGTTGAAATCTTTGATATAGCGCCTAACGGTGAAGGCGTCGCCAAAATTAAAGGCTATCCGACATTCATTAAAAACGCAAAACTCAACGATCATGTGAAAATAAGGGTAACAGCCTTAATCGACGGCGCCGCAGATGCAGAAATAGTAAAATAAATCAAATACCGTTGGAATGCACTTTCTGAAAACTAATATGCGTAATATTTACCTCTTTTTTAGTCTTAATGTTGCAAACGCCGGTGGTTAAGAACTTCGTTATCTGGATACCCACCAAACAAAATTGCTAAAAACAATCGTTGGCAGGATTGTCCATAAACGATAATTGCTATTACACATACAATTTTTAGATAAAAACTGGGCAATTTGTAACTTTAAAGTTATGTCTACATTTTTTGCACGTGTAAGATTCTATGCGGAAAAAAGAGTTGTTAATCAATTTATCAGGCTTTTTAATTTCTTCCAAACATTTTGGACATTTTACCATCCTGAAAGCTCCTTATTGCTAACAGAAGTTAAAACAATGTTTGACGGTATGCAACCACAAAAAGATACGACAAACTGATAAATTAAAAAAACATTAGGAATAGAATAGAAATTGAAGAAGAACTTACTAGCTACTCGGTCATTAGATTTCATGATACTGCACTGCCCAATTTTGTCTTGTTATGGTGTTTCGCTGTTATTCGCCTCTTGATGTTATGGCTGTCGTAAAGCAAAAATCGTCTATTTCGTGTATTAGGGGTGAGATATTTAGTGTTAGTTCTATTGGAATCACTTGATTTGTTTTTAGTCTTTGGCCAGTGTAGTTCCAGCTTAATGTCATGTAGCTTGCAGCGGAGGTTGGCGTATAGTGCGACGTTCTTAACAATAAAGTAACTGCTGAATTGCATTCGTTTTTAACGTAAATCTTTAAGGTATTGTTTGATCCTGGCGTTATTTTGCCCCATTCTAATGCATTTATATTGTTTTTGCAGGTTTGATCCCAATATATTCCAGTTCCTATACCAGTCACGGAAGCGGCTTGGACAATGTTTCTGTTTGAACTAAAATCTGCTGTTGTTATACTGAGGGCTAGAATTATTAGGATGAAGGCTGCGGCGTATATCGTTTTTTTGGTGAAATGGTTTGTTGGGTCTTTGTTCAGCATCACGAAACACCTTCTATCATATCTTAATATACGATATATACTCTTGAATGATAAAAAGCAATGTGACTGTCACCTAGCAATCACAAAGGAAAGCGTCAGATGTTTAAACAGCTAAAAAAGAGGATTCGCGGTCGAAATCTCGGTTCTAATGCTCTCAACAAAAAAAGCTCCAAAATTTCTCCGAAAACAATCTGAAGAATTTTTATCTTTGTATATCTGTGAATGTTACAAACGCTTTTATTCTTCGTTTGATTGAAAAGAAAATGGTCTGGAGCTGCAAATCCGTCTCCCCTTCTCAATCTTTCTCTCCAGCAGCCCCCACCGCCTAATTCTTAGTTTAATCTATCCATTGCAGTAAAGTCAGTCTGATTCCACTGAGTGCACTGAACAACTAAAGATCAGACTCAACTCGATTTTCATTTTGTTGTTTTTGAGGTTTGTCTTCTTGTGGCTTATTTTCTTCTTCTTGGGAAAGACTCTGTCTGTTTTCGTCGCTAATTTTTTTTGCTGCTCTTCGTCTGCGTCTCCTACTGATAAAACTTGAACCGGGAGTAAAAACAGTAAATTGAAAAGCAATGTACGAAATTACTGTCTTTATTAGGAAAATTACTACTCCACTTAACAGAGCCACAGAGGCACCTACGGCAAAGGGCACACCAAGCGCGTTGTAAATTTCGCTTGATATAATTTGAGCATACCCAACAAATGCATATCCTTGAGCCTCAACGTTACCAGCAATGGAGCGAACTATCACAACTTTATCAAGAGGAATTAGCTGCCCAAGCGATGCAAACACAAAAAGCAGGGCAAGAACTTCGAAACCCCATGCAAAAAAAGAAAGACCAATAGGTCTCAAAAGAACTCGGGGGTTCTGCAGTAACATTTTCATACCATCATGGTAGTCACCCAACGCTTTCATCACCTTTGCCTCCAATGCAGCCAATCTTAAGCGGTTTCTGCCTAAGCGAGAGATAAAACGAAATAAAGAATCTACAACTTTTTTTGCACTTTCAGGTTTAAAACTAGCTAAGAGCAATATAACTAAAGGAAGAGTTAGCAGCAGCATTATGCTTCCTAGAGTGATAAGAAGAGAGCCCTCAAGAGTGTAGTTTAGCAGAAGCAGAACAATACCGAGAACCATGCTGCCTAAGTTGAATATTGCTTCATACACGTTTTTAGCAACAACAGAAGCTACTGCTTTGCCACTTTCTACCTTTGGATCTTTGTTCAGAAGATACGCTTTAAACAAGTCGCCTGACCAGCCTCCTGGAATCAGATTATCCACAAATACTCCAACCCAATACAAAACGTATGTTCTACGGAGGCTTAGCCTAATTTTTAAAGTATTGAGAAGCTGAAACCACACTAGAGTGTGGAACGTTAGAGACAGCAAAACACTAGTAATTGCCAAAACATAGACGCTGATGTTTACTCTTTCAATGACTGCGATCAATTCGCCTATACCGACGAAGTAAAGAAGGTAAAAAATTAATGCTGTATACCCAAGCAAAGCTGAAACAAGTATCCACTTCCCGATCGAAGGACTAAGCAAAGGCCGTTGATCTATCGCCATAGAATTAATCATAAAATAAACAGGAGTTGAAATATTTCAGGCTTACCAAAAAACAATAGTTCAACCAAAATACTCCTATAATAATATTCAACACAATTATTTTTTCAGAAGCTCAAAATTACTGCTTAAGTAGTGTTAACAGAGGATTTTGACTCCGGAACAGGTAGATTGAGTTGTTGCCTTAACGCTTTGTATCGGTTTCTAACCGTGACTTCCGTAACTCCAGATGCCTCTGCAATGTCTTTTTGCGTTTTCTTCTCGTTGTGTTGAAGACAAGCTATATAGAGGGCTGCTGCGGCTAAACCCATGGGGTCTTTTCCTGCTACAACCCGTTTTCGCCTAGCCTCTCTGAGGATTGCTATAGCCACACCCTGTGTTTTGCCTGATATTGCATTTTTTCCCGCAATTTTTGAAACGTACGTTAAAGGATCTGCATTGGGCATTTGAACATTAAGTTCTTGTAGCAGCAGTCTATAGCAACGTGCGACATCTTTCTTATCAACAAGACTTGCTTCAGAAATTTCGCGAAGTGTACGAGGTGTTCCACTCCCGCGACAAGCAGCATAAAGTGCAGCCGCAGTAATTGAGTTGATTGATCTCCCTCGAACTAAATGCTTGTCTAATGCTTTGCGGTATAGAACAGCGGCTTTTTCTTTAATTTGAAAAGGTATGTGAAGGGTTCCAGATAAACGGTCAAGTTCACTCATAGCTTGAGCAAGGTTTCGGTCGCTTGATGAGTGCACTCGGCTTCTTATTTGCCATTTTCTTAAGCGCCACATTTGCAGTCTAGTTGCAATTGGTAATTTTTTTCCATATGCATCTCTATCAATTTGACTTATAGTTGTGGATAATCCTTTGTCGTGAACTGCATATGATGCTGGAAGACCAACACGACTTCTTGATGATTTCTCTTGCAGAGTAAAAGCACGCCATTCTGGCCCTTTATCTAACATTTGCTCATACAAAACTAGACCACAGTCCCCACAAATGGTTTCGCCCGTGTCGTAATCGTGAACTAAGTTCTTGCTTTTGCACTCGGGGCATTCTTCAACTAAGCGCCGGTTTGGTTTAGATGCGTCGTGGGTTTTGCTTGTACTCATTTTTCTGATATCATCCACTTGTAGTAAATTAGCGAGAAGATTCTCGCAATTTTTTATGCTTATTGCTTCAATTCTGATTCTCTTTGATTGTATTTCGAAAAGAATCAGTGACCTTACAGGGATAACCCCAAAGAACAAAGGAGACTTTCCAAACTACAAACACACATAAAGATGCTCTTGTGCTTATAAAGGTAAAAAAAGAAATAAACAAAATCCAAGCATTTGGCACATCTGTAGATGTGAGCTAAAATACAATAACATAAAAGAATCCAGAACAAATGGATCGCTGCTTACTTTTATTCTATTTATTAATTTTCGATTTTGCACTTACTGTCCAAAATTTTTCTTAGAAAGTTGCAGTGTTAGGTTTAATCAAAAGAATTAAGCATTGTGATTGTTAAAAGACTACAAAATTACTATCAAAAAAAAGATGTTCAAGTGCCTCAGGAGCACAGAGATTTTCTGCTTTAGCAGCTGTTCGCATGCAGCCTTTGCAAATGTATTTTGCGTCTTTTACAAGAGGTTTTATCTTTTCAATTGGCACTTTATTCTCTACCATTTTGCAGAGGTGCTTCTCATGACCTGGATGAGGTTGGGCTTTCGACAATACATAACACCTAAAATACCAACACGTTGGTGCAAAATATAGTATTGTGAGGTACAGTCACAATCACAATAGACTTAGATCTAAATTTTGAGTTGGCTGATTTCCCTGAAAGCATAAGCATTTTTTCTCACACAGATCTTAACAAAAGAATTTCGCTTGAGTAATGGATTTCGAGAACGACTTTGATGGGATTAGACCTTAACTCAAAAATCTTGCGACGAAAAGATTAAAGGTTACTAAAAGCTTGAGTAAAAATTCAACCATTGTTTAAGGAGAAAGTGTAACATTCATGTCATGTATTGATTCTATTCTTAGCCGGAGGAGCATTAGAAAATATCAAACCAAAGACATCCCTGAGGATGTTCTGAAGCAAATTCTTGAAGCTGGGAGACAAGCGCCATCTGCAGCAAATAGGCAGCCTATTCGATTCGTATTCGTAAATAATCATGAAATAGCAAAAGAATTTTCAAGCGATTTGTTTAATCGTTTCATAAGAGATGCCCCTGTTGTTATTGTTGGTTGTGCAGACGTAAATTCGTTATTAACTGGAAAATGGGCTGTTGTTGATGCAACAATAGCGATGCAGAATATGGTTATTGCTGGATGGACTTTAGGAGTAGGATCATGTTGGATTGGCGCCTTTAACGAAAAAAAAGTTAAAGAATCTCTAAAGATCCCAGACAATTGGAAAGTAGTCGCTTTAGTAACACTGGGTTACCCTTCCGAGCAGCCCAAACCTAAGAAGAAAAAAGCTTTTGAGGAATTGTTTAACTTAAACAGTTTCCAAAAATGAAAGTATCGCATGCGAAAATTCAGTAGTGCTCTCTATTTTTTCTGACATTTTCTATTTTTACCTATTCCTTGACCTACAACTCCAATACCAAAGCACTTAATTTGTTGAGACGAAGAGCAGTCAATACACCTTTTAACAATTTCTTTCTTCACGATTTGCCACAACTTTTCTGAGTATGAACCAATCCAGACATGAATAGTGATGAAGCCAAATTGATTTAACTTCTTTAGTACATTCAAAGCCACAAATAGACTCTCCTGCAATCGAGTTTTTCTAGTCAAGTTAGATTACTAATTCGCAATAGCCATTCCAGAATAGTATTCATTGCTTCTCGGTCAAGTATACGGTCTTCAGCATTATACCGAAGAGTAGCATCAGGAGAAATTTTTTCGCGCGGCCTTTCCTCATATTTTAGCACATGATCAGCATTCTGGGGGTAGGAAAAAGAAATATTTCCTTTCCCAATGGTTGCTTCTTGTAATGCTTTGCCATCAGCATGCCAGTCAACTTGTATATCCTTCTTGCCTATCATTATAAGTGCTGGTTCGGGTACTTTAGAGATAAAATCTGAAGCGTTATAAGTCCATAATTCTCTGGCAAAGGGTAAATTGGCTGGACTTGCCAATCCTTGAAGTAACAATCTTATTCCTTCAGGAAGAGATTGGTCTGGCACAATCGGTTGACCTGAGACAAATGTAGCAATAGAAGCATCGTAACTTTTCAAAAGACCATCAGCGTTTGGTAATGATTTGAGTTGATTTTGAACTTGGCTTCGAGCGACTTGACCGATGGACCTTCCAGGGGCACCTGTGAGAACAATCCCTTTGAATCTTTTCGAGTTCGACTGAACTTGGTAGTTTAAAGCGTGTATAGCGCCCTCACTGTTTGTTAATGCAAACATGCTTCCTGAGTTTGCTTTTACGAAAGGCAATGTTGTTTTTATGGCTCCTTCAAGTTCGTCTGTGTAGCTTTTCATGCTTATTTTGCCAATCATCTTGGCCATGTCTCCCTTTATGTTGGGTCCAGATCCTCGTTTGCCGTAACGTAGAGTAACAAAGCCTCTTTGAGACAATTCTTCTGCTATCAGCTTTGCGCTCCCGTTTGTTCCAGGTAGAAGCGGCGAACACCAATCTCGATCTGTTGGACCACTGCCTGCAACAAAAACAACTGCATTACTTGTATCTGCTCCAGTTGGTTTTGTAAGGGTACCGTAAATTGTTATTCCGTCAACTTCCCAGTTGACTTCTTTGCTTTCGAATCTAAATTGTTGATTCATAGTGTTCACTTGACGTCTTGCATGAAGAAGTTCTTTCTAGTTACTCTCTTAGTTTGATATAGCTCAATTGGTGTAAATAAAAGACTTGTTATCTTCAACCTTCGAATTTGAATTTTACTCTTAAGGCTAATTTTTCAGTCACCATCCTTGAGTTGCATCGTCTCCTGTCTGTTGCAATGCTTTCTTTTTTTCGTCACTAACATCCGGTGGAAGGTTCACTGCTTTTCCTTGCTCTTCGATTATTTCACGCCTCTTTTTCTTTTGCATTATTGTTATTTGCCCTTTCTTTTTCTCGTCCAAAAATATTCACCTCCAAAACATCATGATGTAAAATGACTTTTTTCGTAAGGTTAAATCTATGTCAGCAATTCAGCAAATAAAGCAATCCAAAATCGCTTTTACGGATTTAATTGATTAGTTAGACAAAATGCTCTTATTGGCTAACTTTTTCAGATTGCTCACGGTTCTTAAGTTTCTCTTCTAAGAGCACCAAGAGCTCTTGAGGCTTCACAGGTTTAACCAAATAAGCATCTGCACCCTCATCAAGAGCCTTAACACCTGTTTCAAGAGAAGGAAAACCTGTAATCATGATCTTAACGGTATTTTGGAGTGGTTTTTTGAGTTTTGCCAGCAAATCAGTACCATCCATATCCGGAAGCCTGATATCGACTAACGCTAAGTCGTATTGGCGATTCTCCGCTTTTTCCATAGCTTCTTTGCCAGTCTCAGCTGTGTCAATCTCGTAGCCGTTTTTTTGGAGAATACGGGTAAATGTTCGGAGTATTGATTTGTCGTCATCAACTACTAAAATTGTTTTTTGGGATGTTTTCACGTCCATCATTTCCTTCCTATTGTTTTAACAGATCGTATAACCATTTTACAGTATATTGATTTTCAGTTAACTCTTGTGAAGCCAAATCAAAAAGAGATTTGGTTCGATGACAAAGATTTTGCCCTTTAGATTTGGACAGTTCTAACAAGTGTTTTTCGAGATTAATAAACTCTATCCCCTTTACATTAAACCACTCATAAACGACTTTTGAAATGACGAGATAGGGATGAATTTTAGAGCTGTTGGTGATACAATAAAGTTATTAAAATGGAAAACGTTGCATTAAGCAAGGGTTTTGAGTAGAGAATATGATGAGCGCTCCGTCTTCTTACAGAATTACCCCTGAAGTTCCACCAAGTTACTATGAAAAACTATTTGACTTCATATACACTAAATATCTGCTCCCTCAAAAAACAAGGTTCACGGATATAATCAGGGAAACAAATAGTCAAGGAGACAAATTAACCTATTTTGTGACGGATTCACAGGGAAAGCAACTTGTTCAAGTGGAAGTTAAAAGTGGCACTCCGTTCGAACTGAAGATAAATCCGCTTGAGCCTTCAGTTACGCAAACAAATTTAGAAGAAGCAAAACAAGATATTCTCATAGCAATGCAGACTTTTGCGCAAAATGTCAGAAGCGCAACAGTTTATTTTGCGTGGCGCGAAGGTGAAGATATCGTTCCTGAAGCGTACACTAAGCCGGAAAAATCGTTTAACCGCTTCTTTATTGAAACACAGATTCTGTTCTTCGTAGTTTTCATTGTTTTCGGCATGGCAATCTTCATCACTATAGCAGCCGTTTCTCCAGGAGCTTTTCTGATTGCCCCATTAATTTTAATAGCTATCCAGTTTGCTTTTGTTTTTTACTCTAACCGTTTCATCGCCCGAACCGCCGACTGGCACATTACGCAAAACAACCCCATTATTCACTTTTTAGAGTATTATTTGCCTGTTGGCGAAAAGGGTGATTTTAACAAAACGTATCCGCGGGAAACGCTTCTAAAGATTAAGAAAGAAATCTATGATGAAATAATCGCAAAAAAAGGACAGGTTGATTGTCAAGCAGCTCAACAGATTTTTCTAAAATATGGTGTGCCCTGCGAGTTGGATAATTTAAAAGCCAAGAGGGTTAACGTTTACGAACTTGTTAAGAGCATTGCAGATAGATTTCGGTTTCCAATGCCTAAAATTGTGGTTTCCAACACTATGGTTCCAAATGCAGCGGCTTCTGGTCCAAGTCCAAGCAGGGGATTAGTTTTAATTACGACTGGACTTCTGGTTCGGCTAAACGATGAAGAAGTCTTAAGTGTTCTAGGTCATGAGTTCGGACATCTTAGAGGAAGAGACCCCCTGATTTTATATGGGTTAGTTTCAGCAGAGTTTCTCTTTCGTTTCTATGTGCTGCTTCCTTTGCTTCCAGTGATTTTCACATCGTTTCTTTTTATCGCTTACTTCTGGGCCATAATGGTGGTTATTTTCTTTATAGCGAAATTCTTTGAGGCTAGAGCAGATTTAGTCTCAGCCATGATAGTTGGGACACCTGAGATATTAGCCAATTCCCTGGAAAAGATTGGCTTTCAAAGGTTACTCTACGAACGAACGCCATCTTTTCGGATCCAAGAATGGCTTGGTTTGGACCCTCACCCTCCAATCTATTTCCGTGTGGATAGATTAGAGAAACTATCAGCTGAAAAGATTAAGCATCCCCTTCTGCAATCGATTAAAGACGTGATCGGGGGATTCTTTGCAACATTAAAGAGCTAACTTTCTTAGTGAAGAAAGTCTAGTGCTCAGGAAAGCGCAAATTCTCTCAATTCTTTTATTTTATGTATTTCAATTGAGTTGCTGGCGTGTTCAACTGTGGTTCTTCTAGCTTCAGTGAATAAAACAGTTTCTTCATCATCAACCAAATTCATTTTATGAAGTTGATTTGCAACTGTCAATAATCTGTCTTTTGCTTCACGGTAGTTAATGAAAACTGGATATACACCAAATGTAAGTTCAAGTTGTTTTTTGACTTTAATTTCAGGAGTAACGGCAATAATTACCTGTTGAATTTTGAAGCGTGCTATCATTCTTGCTGTGTAACCCGATCGGGTTAAAGGGATAACTTTGTTAATTGGCATACTTTGACTTATTCGCTGGATTGCCCTACTCACGGTGTCAGAAATGTTGATGAATGGGGTATTTTCAACGATACTTTTGACAGCTTTTTCTGTTTCATTCGCAATTCGAGACATCATTTCAACGGAGTTCACAGGGAACTGCCCTACCGCTGTTTCTCCGGACAGCATAATTGAGTCAGACCCGTCTAGAATGGCGTTTGCAACGTCGCTAACTTCGGCCCTGGTAGGATTAGGGTTGTTAATCATAGATTCAAGCATCTCGGTGGCAGTGACCACCAGTTTGCCTTTTTGGTTGCATAGCTTAATTAGAGCTTTCTGAACCAGTGGCACTTTTTCGGGTTCGATTTCAACGCCTAAATCGCCTCGGGCAATCATTAATCCATTGGCGGCGTCAAGTATTTTCTCTGCGTTTTGGACGCCCTCGTAATTTTCAATTTTGGCGATTATTCCGCCTTCAAAATTATGGGTCTGAGATAAACATTTCACATCGTCAACATTTCGTGTGAATGATAGTGCAATGTATTCTACATCATGTTTTTTTGCGAATTTTAGGATTTCTAGATCCTTTTCGGGAAAAGTGGGAATTTGAAGATGTTTGTTTGGGATGTTTACTCCTTTTCCGTCTTCTATCGCGCCTTCGTTCGAAGTCCGTAGTAGGAGTTTGCGGTTTTTCTTTTTAATCACGTGTGTTCTTATTTTTCCGTTGTCAATGTATACTACGTCGTTAATTTTCATTTCATCATAAAAATCGTGATTGAAAGATATTTCTTCGTCGTCGAAACCTACTTGCAGAGTGTCTCCTTTGCTGAAGACTTTTCGTTGAGATGCTTTGATTCTGATTTCTGGCCCTTTGACGTCAATTATAATAGGGATATCGGCAATTTCTCTCACTGTTTCTATAATTGATTGGTATTGAGATAGATTTCCATAAGCAGTGTTTATTCTTACTCCGTTCATGCCCGCTTGGAACAACCGTTCAATCACTTGCTTTGAAGTACTAGCGGGTCCCAAAGTGCAAATAATCTTTGTTTTTTTCAATAAACATCACTTTTGAGCATTATAGAACAACACACATTAAGAGTTTAAAGGTTAACTGAGAGGAAGTAGGTTAGTTTGTAAATAATGAGTAGGGTGGTTTGGCAAAGTTTAAAGGTATGACATGTGTCATATATAGAGATGATTATGCGATGACTTGTGGAAAGAGTAAACTAATTGTAGCTTTCACAACCACAGCAATACTTATCTTGATACTAACAAGCACCACAGCATTTGTAAAAGCTGAAAATAATTTTAACCTTGAAATCACAAATTTAACTGATGAAACCTTCAGTTTTACCGATCAACAACTTTTTGGTATGCCAAAAACAACTGTAAATGCCGATCTGTACTGCGATGGCAGCCTATTAACTTCTGGCAATTGGAGTGGAATCCGTTTAAGTTATCTACTTACAGAGATAGACACAGCTGGAGAAGTCTATTCAGTTCAGTTTGCAGCTTCAGATGGGTACAAAGTCAACATACCTTATGATTTAGCAATACAACCAGAAACCATAATAGCCTATCAGAAAGATGGCGAGCCATTAGCTGAAGAACTCCGTTTAATTCTTCCAGGAGCTAATGGTGCTGCTTGGATTTCAATGATTACGTCTATTACAATGAGTACAACGGGAGCTAACTACCCTGAAGGAGTGACTGTGGGAGGAGGCAGTTTACCTAAACTGTTACCTACTCAACCCCCAGAAGTGACAGATCAAACGCAAGTTACGCCACAGCCTCAACCAACCACTCCTACAAATTCATCAAACGTAGAACTTGAAGCTCCAACCAATACGCCTGTAACGAATCAACCAACGTCCCCACAACAGGTTTCAAAAAATGAAGACCTAACCCTGGAAGCAGGAATAGCTGTCTTAGTTCTTGTTTCAATAATGGTCTTGTCAATCACAGCATACAAAGTGTACAACAGCAAAAAATCTCCTATTAGCTCTTAGTTATCATTTTAGGGGTGTGCAAAATTCATATGAAATTATTTATTTCCAGAAAAAATGGTTTGTCTGCTAGAACAACAACACCTAAAAAATTCTTGTTGTTG
>CAYPSV010000010.1:0-48174 GCA_964413605.1 uncultured Candidatus Bathyarchaeia archaeon
GCAATTTGTCCGCAGTTCTCACAAATGTAAAGAGTGTACTTGTCTGATTCTTCTAATAGTCTGTCCCGAAGAAGCATGGCTGCTCCGTGTCCGATGAGGCAGTCTCGCTCCATTTCCCCGAACCTCAGACCACCGCCTCTTGCTCGACCTTCAGTAGGTTGGCGCGTTAGCATTTGGACTTGTCCTCTTGCGCGAGCATGGATTTTGTCAGCCACCATATGATGAAGTTTTTGATAGTAAACTAATCCAACGAAAATGTCTGCTACAAATTTTTCGCCAGTAGTACCGCTATAGAAAACTTCGCTTCCTGTATGGCTAAAACCTAGCTTTACAAGGTTTTTGCGTACTTCGTCTGGTCCTTCGTTTGAAAAAGGTGTGCCATCACCTGGCTTACCTCTGGCAGCCGCAGCTTTACCTGCTAATGATTCAATGAACTGTCCTATGGTCATTCTTGAAGGGATTGCATGTGGGTTGATTATTAAGTCCGGAACGATTCCGTCTTCTGTAAATGGCAAATCTTCTTGCGGAACAATTAGGCCAATGACACCTTTCTGTCCGTGACGGCTAGCAAATTTATCGCCAAGTTCGGGGATTCTTTGATCTCGAACACGAACTTTGACAAGTTGACTTCCTTCGCCTGATGCGGTTACAAATATCCCGTCAACTGTTCCTGTTTCGCTTGGCCGCATATCTATGGATGTATCACGCATTGAGGGTCCTTTGACTTCAAATTCTTTGTATTCTTCAAGGAATCTGGGTGGGCTGATTCTTCCAATTAGTACGTCTCCTCCGACTACTTGCGATTCCAAGCTGATGATTCCGTCTGGTTCAAGTAAACGGTAATACTGTTCTCCTCGATATCCACGAGTTCCTGCTTCGGGAACAGTGAATTTGTCTTTTAATCCGCCTAAGTATTGTCGGCATTCTGCTTCATAGATACGATAGAAAGTGGATCTTGCTAACCCTCGTTCGATGGACGCTTTGTTGAATATTATAGCGTCCTCCATGTTGTAGCCTTCGTAACTCAACACCGCAACAACGCAGTTTTGTCCAGTGGGACGCTGCTTATAGCCCATAACATCCATGTTTTCTGTTTGAACAAGCGGGACTTGAGGATAATGGAGAATATGCGAACGTGAGTCAGTGCGGTTATGGAAGTTTGTACCATAAACGCCCAATGCCTGTTTTGCCATTGCAGCCTGATATGAGTTTCGAGGTGACTGATTGTGCTCTGGATAGGGAATTGTAGATGCACATATTCCAAGTATAGTGTAAGTTGCAATTTCTGAATGTGTAGTATCAGGACCGATTGATTCGTAAGATAGGGCAATGTAAGCGTTTTCCTCCTCTTCAGCATCCAAGTATTCAACCAAACCGTTCTTAACGAGGTCTTCCCAGGTCCATTCGCCTAAACCTATTTTCTCAAAATGTTTAGATTGAAGTTTAGGTACCCCATTTTCAACAATAATGAGTGGACGCCTAACTCTACCTTCGTCGCAGTTTGCATGGACCTCTTCTGTTTCGGTTTGTTGTTTAGAGAAGTATGTTACGTTAACTTCAGTTGAAATTTCTCCTGATCGACGTTTTTCTCGGAAAGATTTTACCATTTCACCCGGGTTATTGCAGTAGCCGATTATGTTTCCGTCAACGAATACCTTGGCTCCTGAAATGCGCATCTCGACAGTTGCCTCATAGGCTGGAACAGCGCCCATTTCAAAAAGCAATTGCCGAATTCTGTCAGGGTTTATTCCAACAGCGATGGAAGCTGACAATGCGAGGTTCTTTACAAGACCACAATTTGATCCTTCGGGAGTTTCGTTTGGACATAGTCGTCCCCAATGGGTTGGGTGCAAGTCTCGTGCTTCGAAGTTAGGTTGGCTTCTGCTCAAGGGTGATTGGAGTCTTCTGAGATGACTAAGTGTTGAGATGTAGTTTGTTCGGTCGAGAAGTTGGGTAATTCCTACTCGTCCTCTTCCCCAGTTTCCAGTTGCCAAAGCATGCTGGAATCTTTCAGTAATGATTCCTGGACGAACAGCGGCTGAGACAGTAATGATTGGTCCTTTAACACCGATACGTTCAAGCTGATACTTTATGTCGCGTGTTAAGTTGCGGAAGGAGACACGGAAAAGGTCAGCTAACAGAGGACCACCAAGACGTAGACGTTTGTTTTTGAAGTGGTCTTTGTCGTCCGGTTGACGTTTACCCATTTTCAGTTGAATAACACGGTAGGCCATTTCACCGAGGAAGATGGCTTTGTCTCTTCGGTTTTTGTCACTTCTGCCCAAATGAGGAAGGAAGTTTTTGTCTAAAGCAGTTTCTGCTTTTTGAAGACGGTATTCTTCTACTTGACCATGAGCAACACGGTTACCGATAAAGAGGATAGCGTCGCTTGGTGTGTCAACACCGATTGCTTTTTCAAATGAGGCTCCAAGTTGGGTTTGAACATCGTTATCCAGAGAAACTGCTTCAGCTATGTCTTTGTCTTTTTCCAAAGTCAAAGCGCGCATTATAACCACAAAAGGAATTTCTGTGGGAACGCCGGGCATTGTAACGTAAATTGCGTCGTCTGATTTGAGTTTAAGTTCAATTCTAGCTCGGAAGCCAACTGTAGTTGAAAAGATCTTTGCTTGATAAACGGGTGAAGTTCCCTTTTCGTCAATATCAACGATTACTCGGTTTGGCGCCAAGTCTTCCATTGCAACGATAACACGTTCAGAACCGTTAACAACAAAATATCCTCCTGGATCATCTGGATCTTCACCTGCAGCGATAAGTTCTTCACGGCTGAGCTGAGAGAGGAAACAAAGTTTGCTTTTCAACATAACAGGAATGTTGCCGATATAGACAAGTTCGGTGTCCTGTTCTCTGCCGTCAATAACTGGCGTCATTTCTAATGCAATAGGTGCAGCGTAAGCCAAATTTCTTAGACGCGCTTCCATAGGATAAATTTCATGTTTTGTTCCATCCACTTCAGTTGCGTATGGACCAGTAATACGTGATTGGGGATCAATTACCCAGATTTGACCTAGTTTAACTTTATAGGGGGATTCGGGAACCTCGATTGGAATTTCAGCTACTTCATCAACCACTTCTTGAAGTCCATGATCGATGAATTCGTTATAACTGTCTAGATGCTGACGCACTAGACCCTTTTCAATAAAGAAAGTTTTTAAAAGATTATGAACATCGTCTTTTTGGATTTTTTGTGTTGTGGTCAAGTTTTCAGTTCTCCCATAAACTTTACATTAAATGTGATTGGGTTAGCCTGATGTTTCTCAAATCTTCTATTTCCTCCGATGCTGGGTTGGTCCAACTCGAAAAAGATTTCAAAGATTCATCTAACTTTTCTAAGAGCACAAACACATGCTACATAGCATGCTTATAAACCTTGTTATAGAGTTTGCGCGAGAAGACAAGGGCTGCTAAAGTTAAATAGATGTATTACTCGAAAAAACAGTGCAACGACGCGTTGAATGGAGAAAAATCCAAAATAAATCAAAGAAAAAGCTGTAAAATGCAAATAGTATGCGAAACCGATAGAGGTATGGATAATACCTCCTGCTTGGCGCTTTTTCGATAAAATGTCGTGCTTTTATGACTAAAATAGTGCCATTGAAAAATGAATTATTCTCAAAAAATTTTGTGTTAACTCAGAATTGATCTCAAACCCTAATTTAGGGAGGTAAACAAAGAAAAATTGTTTTGAGCGATTATTTTTTGCCGTTCTCTGAGGGAACCAAAACTGCTGCTGCGACGGTTGTGGTCCACAAGCCGTTTTTGTCCCCTGAAGCAGATTGAGTTGTATTGGCTGTCTTTATGATTAAACCTGTTGTTTTGAAGATCTTTTTTCGTTCATCCCACGCGGTTTCGGGGTCAAACTGGATACCCATTGTTGTTGCAAGCATAGTGGCTGCGAGGTCTTCTGCATAGTCACCTGCGGTTTCATCGGTTTGCCCAAATGAGTGGTGTTCAGAGAGGTAGCCATATTGGTTTTTGCCTGAGGGAATCGCAACGCCGATACTAGAAGCAACTAGGCGGTGAGGTTCGTTAGTTGAGTTGCGAGCAATCACAACGAAGGTGATTTCGCCTGGATAAATCATTTTTAAGCCTCTTTCCCGTGTCACCAGTTCACACCCGGGGGGAACAATACTAGATACGCTAACTAGGTTGGCCATTTGGATGCCAGCGTCTCTTAGAGCTAACTCGAAAGATTGGAGTTGTTCTTTGTGTTTGCCAACCCCTTTTGTAAAAAAGAAGTACTTAGGTATCATCGTGGTATCGGAAAATAGGATTGCAAACTTCATTTATTAGGCTTTTGTTTTAAAACTCAAATACGCTTATTCAGATAAGTCTTATGTTAGGGTTAATATTCCTGTTGTTTTGCATGCAAAGCAAAATAAGAAATTAGTTGTGGATCGCTGTTTCTGTTATGGTTACATCTCTTAGTTGATGCACTGCCTCACGAATACGCCTTACGTCTTCAAGATTTGTTCCTTCAGCATACAGAATGACATCGTAGTGCCCCATGACGGAATGAACCACTTTAACACCTTCAATTTTTTGTATCTGATGAACGACATTAGCATTTTGGCCTATTCTAGTTCGCAGGAGAATATAGAATGGAACGACCATTTTAGTTTCACCTGTCTTATTTTAAGAGAAACGATAATGTAAAGTTTGCTATATCATCATTTATCGAACAAAAAATTAGGAAACAGGATAAAATTGATCAATTATTTAGGGCAAGATTTAAAATTTTAATACAAACCTTATACCTTTGTTCTTTAAAACCTAATATTGTCCAAGAACAACCAATTTGCAGCTGAGGAGTTTAAGTCGTGCCGTATCAAAGCGTGTTTAAAGATGAGTCGAAGCTTGACATAAACTATATTCCGCAAAAGCTGCCGCACCGAGACAAAGAACACCGGCTCCTAACAGAATTCTTTAGTTTCATCCTAAATTGTCCAGATAGGATGTCTCAACGCGTCATCGTGACTGGTGAGGTTGGAACTGGAAAAACAGCCCTAACCCAACGTTTTGGCGCAACCTTAACCTCTGAAGCCAACAAACGCGGCACCAAATTCCGCTATGTTCACGTTAACTGTCGAGAATATCGGGGAAGTCTTGCGCCAATTCTGCATCGTGCACTTGCAGTTTTTGAACCAAGTTTTCCAGCCCGTGGTTACTCAGCTGACGAACTTCTCAATTTCCTTCTTAAAGCATTAGACACAGAAAACACTTACATGATTCTCTCATTAGACGAGTTTGACAGCCTTGTAGAAAAAGAAGGCTCAGATGCAGTGTATAAGTTAACGCGACTACAGGAAATGCGCCAAGGATTGCCGCAGCGGTTATCGTTTATCTTCATTATGCGGAATTTGAAAGCTGTTGAACATTTAGATGAAAGCGCTAAAAGTACACTACAAAGAAGCATCATAAATTTGGAGCGATACGGAAAAGGTCAACTCATTGATATTTTAAATGACCGAGTTGCGATGTCGTTTGAGTTAGGCGCAGTGTCAGAGGATGTAATTGACTTGGTTGCAGATCTAGCTTATTCTCAAACGGGAAACGCTAGGTTTGGGATCGAAATGTTGTGGCGTGCTGGAAAATACGCTGATTCCAAAAATTCTGATACCGTTGATCCGGAATGCGTGCGCCAAGCAGTTTCCGCTATAATCCCAGGCTTACGGCGCAGCGAACTAGCATCCCTGGGTTTACATGAGAAACTTTTCTTGCTTGCAATAGCCCGATTCTTCAAGGAAAGCAATGAAGCATACGCTTCGCTCTCAGAAGTCGAAAACGCTTATGCAGTAATTTGCGAAGAATACGACATCCACCCTAACAGTCATACCCAGATCTGGAGTTACGCACAGTATTTGTCATCGCTTGGTGTTCTAAAAGCTGAAGTTGTAGCTGCCGAATCTCGTGGACGCCAAACAAAGCTTTCATTGCCTACCGTTCCAGCCGTAGAATTAGAAAAAGAAATGACTGCGACTTTACAATCGGAGAGAGCATAGTTGGAGTTAGAAGATGTTTTTTCATCCAAACCGCGGATGAAAATTTTAAAGCTAATCTACACCTTGGGCTCGTTAAACGTTTCTGATGTAGCACGCCGAGTTAAGATGAATTACGCTTCAACAGCAGGTCACCTCAAGGTTTTGGAAAATGAGGGAATCTTGCAAGAACGAAAATATGGTCGAATCAGAATGTACCGCTTAAACGAGGGTACTGCAAAAGCCAAAGCGGTTGCTACACTTATTGAAGTTTGGGAAAAAACTAATCCTTAAAAAGCCGGTTTTCTCCTGCATGGGCATCTCTATTTTTGTTTGCAAAACCAATATGATGGATCGAAAAACGAAGGTCCGCTTAACAGTTGCCTTAAAGAGCAAGAAAAACTAAGTTATCTAAAGATCGCAAATCAAGGAAGGATAAAGTTTGGCTATGGTTGATGTTTCAGGAAAAGCGCAGGTTTTCAGGGAAGCCACAGCAACAGGCTCCATAAAACTAAAACCAGAAACAATCGATTTGATAAAAACAAGCAAAATCGCGAAGGGTGATCCACTCTACACTGCTAAGATTGCAGGTGTGCTTGCAGCGAAAAAAACAAGTGATCTAATTCCTCTTTGCCATCCACTACCTCTTACCAATGTTGAGGTTATGGTGAAGGTTTCAAACAAAGCAACCGTTGAAGCCACTGCAACAGTAAAAACCAGAGCGCAAACAGGAGTCGAAATGGAAGCACTAACAGCAGTTTCCGCAGCACTTTTAACTGTCTGGGATATGACCAAACAATATGAGAAAGATCCCGCTGGACAGTATCCTTCAACAGCTATTGAGAATATTTTTGTGGTTAAGAAATTAAAGCAGGCATAATTATGAGCGAAAGTTCTAAACAGCACAAAGAAAAATCAGAAAAAACTTTGAGATTTGGCGTTTTTATCTGCAGTACGTCTCGTTTCAAGCAAATCGAGGCAAACGAAAAAGATGTTAGTGACATTGGTGGAGATACGGCAGTTGATTTAATCTCTAAAGCGGGGCATAAGATTATCTTTAAGAAAATAATTGCTGATGACGAAACTCAAATTCAAGATGCTGCAATGTTCATTTTGGGGTTGTCTGAATTAGATGTCGCCATCTTTTCAGGTGGAACAGGAATAACACCAACAGACATCACGATCGAAACGGTTACACCCTTTTTTGAGAAGACCCTGCCAGGGTTTGGAGAGTTTTTCCGCCGCATAAGCTTTGAAAAAGTCGGCTCTGCGGCGATTCTGACTCGTGCGGTAGCTGGAGTCGCAAAAGGAAAGGCAATTTTCTGCATCCCGGGGTCGCCTGACGCTGTGAAGACATCGGTCGAAATGCTTATTTTGCCCGAAGCGCCTCACATCGTTAAGCACGCACGGGAACAACGATGAGCTTAAGAGACAATTGTGGTAGGCCGCTTCTTAATCTTCGGATTTCAATTACTCAGCGATGCAACAACAAGTGTGCTTATTGTCATCGAGAAGGTGAAGTACAACGAGCCAACCGCTCTGCCGAATTCATGTCGGTTGAGGAAATTGTGCATATAGCCAAAATCGCTTTAGGATTGGGCATTTCCCGAATAAAGTTGACTGGTGGTGAACCACTAATGCGAACAGACCTTGCAGAAATAGTCTCAGGCATTGCTGGGCTGCAAGGCTTACGGGATTTATCTTTAACAACTAATGGACTTTTGCTTGTCGGTGGTATGGCAAAGAAGCTGCACAATTGCGGACTTAAACGTGTAAACATAAGTTTGCCCTCACTTAACCCCGAGACTTATCAAAAACTCACAGGTGGAAAACTCGAAAACGCCTTAATCGGAATAAAAGCGGCTATTGAAGCGAAATACTGTCCTGTAAAACTAAACATGGTTATTTTTAAGGACGTAAACGTTACCGATGTACCGAGTTTAATCGAATTTGCTGGACAAAACAATATTGTTTTGCAGCTTATCGAATTGGACCCGGTGAATGTTAGCAACAATTATTACAAAGAACATCATCGAGGTTTAGACGAACAAGAAGCCTTGCTCAAGGCAAAAGCGATCTCGATCGAGAAACGTCCCTTTATGCATAACCGATTAATTTACCATTTGCCCAACGCAACTGTAGAAGTTGTTAAACCTATCGAAAACACCGACTTCTGCATGCACTGCACACGACTTCGAGTAACCAGTGATGGCAAACTTAAACCTTGTTTGATGCGAAACGACAACTTAACAGACATTTTAACTTCAATCCGCCAAGGCGCAACAGACGAAGAACTAAAACAACTGTTCGTGAAAGCTAACAGTTTAAGAGAACCATACAATAAAAGAAGCAGATAAGCTCGCAAGTTATGCGGGTCTAGAATATTTTTCGTTGAAGCGTTTTTGTGCATTTCTAAACTCGTTCCTAATAGAATCGTTCAAGGATTGAGGCTGTTTTTGATTTTCCTCTTCTGATGTGCCTTTTGTTTCCAAGAGTTTATCAGCTATTTGTTTGGCTTCTTCTGTTTTTCCTAGCTTACCTAACACTATTCCTTTAGCCAACAAAGCATTTGAAAAATCAGGTTTAAGCCGCAATGCTTCATCGAATGAACTCAAGGCTTTTTGGTAATCCGCCAAATTGCTCCACATAACTCCTATGAAATAATCGATTCGAGGATCATCGGGTTTTTGCTTTTTTGCCTCAGCATAGCAGGCGAGAGCTTCTTCAAAGCGTTTTAATCTTTGAAATGAAAGCGCAAGAGCTAAACGATACTCCAAGTTTGCTGGATCCAACTCTAAAGCTCTTATAAAACATTCTGCTGCCTTATCATGCTGATTAAGTGAAGCAAATGTTGCTGCTTTTAGACGCCACACAGGCACATGGCTGGAATCCAAATCAATTACTTTGTCATAGCATTTGAGCGCCTCACTGCATTTGCCGAGCTTACCATAAATTACACCTTTGATGAGCCAAGCATCAACATAGTCAGCTTGAATTGAAATCGCTTCGTTAAGGGACATAAGAGCGCTTTCATATTTCCCAGCACTATCATAGGCCACTGCATCTTTTAGTTTTGTCGCAGGATCGGTATTTGAGGAGGATTCAGGAAACATTATTGATCTAAGAAAACAGACAAGGACTTTGTCAATTTATAGATAATCGAATAAAAAAGTGCAAAAAGCCGCCGTAAATTGTATGGTTTTTCAACGCACTTGATGAAAATTAAGTATTATAAACAGCAGCAACTGCGTAAACAGCAAAGAAAAATGGTTTTAGCTATAAATAGCCTGTCAGTATTGGACTAAATTTAGAGTTCGAATATTTGTGTTTGCCGCTTATTTGTATCTAAAATTGCAATAGTTGGTTTTCCTGTTAGGTATCCGCATGCTTCTCCTGGGTTAATACTTAGAGTCTTGCCCTTTTTCTCAGAGCCCAAGTAATGTGAGTGCCCATGGATTACAGCGTCGTAGTATTGACTGTCTACTAGGGCATTTAGAAGTTCAGCTTCGTGCCCATGCAAAACTGCGATCCTAAAGTCTTCGTCAACACTTATTTGAGCAAAGCGGTCGTGGAGTTTGCAATTGTTTGTTTCACTGAACTTTTTTTTCAGGAGTTCATGGTCACCGTCGTTGTTTCCCAGCACACCAATTAGAGGGCAACTTAGCATATTGAGTTTAGGAATTACAAAACCGGCAACATAGTCACCAGCGTGGAATACTAAACTCACTTTTTTTTCGTTAAAGATTTTTACCGCTTTCTCTACAAGCGGCAAATTATCATGCGTATCTGATATTGCGCCAATTAACATGCTACTCACTTGTTGTTTTTCTCGGACGCAAAGTAAAGTTTTTCGATATTAAATCGCTGCTAAAATCTAAATGCCTGCTTTTTTAACATTGATCAAGCGCAGTCAGTAGTTCATTGAGATTTTTAATCGTAAAGTCCGGACAAACTTTATCAGATTTCTGCAATCGACGTTCAATGTATACAGCTCTCATTCCAACTACTTTGGCCCCCTCAATATCAGAATCAATTGTATCACCTACAAAAACAGCCTCTTTGGGGGAAACGCCAAGAATTTTTAAAGAATCGTGAAAGATTCCTGGACACGGCTTTCGTTTGTTGACTGCGGCAGAAACCATAACCACGTCAAAATAACTATCCAAACCTTCAGCTTTAATCAGTTCGAATACGCATTCAGGTATTGCAAAGTTGGATACTATTCCTAATTTATATTTACTATGCAACCTCTTGAGCATTGCCTTGGCATAAACATCTATTTTCACATAGGTCATGAATTCCTCACAGAACTCATTAGTTGCCGCCGCTACAAGGGGACTGGAAATTTCATAGTCAAAGCCTAAACTCCTTAGAGCCTCAAAAACACGAACGTTAAAGTGCGGTTCCTCAAAACTATCTTCAACTCGAGCATAAATTCTATCTCGAGCCTCCACATATGCTGCATTAAACTTATCAAAAGACACTTTGACACCATGCTTGTTTAGGTATATGAACATCCGCATTAGAGCTGGACTGTAGAACTCATGGTTTTTTTCAATTAGAAAAAGTGTATCGAACATATCGAATAAAACAGCTTTAACCGTCATCAGATTATCCTAACAGATAACTCATTTTAAAGCTTAAAATTGTTACCGCAAACTAAACTTCTTTTGTTGTTGAGATATCATTCGTTTATGAACCAAATAGTAAACGGTTCCAATAGTCAAGAAAAATACCCCAACAATCCAAGCATCAAGAGAAACAAACAATACAAACACTAGCAAAAGCAAGCATGTTGCAAACCCCACCAACGAAAACACCCTTAACCGCCGGTCCCCGATTTTCAACCTAAAAGCAGCAACATTAGTAACTGAATAATAAAATAGCAACGCAAAAGTGCTAATCGCCACCACTCTAGTCAAATCTATAAACAAAACCAATAATGCCATCAAAAATCCACTAAAAAGAATTGCATAATAAGGCGTGAAAAATTTGTGGTGTAACCGCGAAAGTGCACTGGGCAAATCGTTGCGTCTTGCCATAGAGTAGGCCATGCGTGATACACCCAAAATCGACGTCAACAAAACGCTCGCAGTTGCAACTAGCCCTCCAACAGCTACAATCTGAACCGCTAACGAGCTCCCTGTAATACCGATGGCTTCACTTAACGGTGAACCTGAGCCTGAAAGCCCAGTTGAACCCAACAACCCCACAGCAACCAAACCTACCAAAACGTAAACCAACATCGAAATCCCAAGAGATAGAAGCATTGCACGGGGCACATTTCTTTTTGCGTCTTTAACTTCCTCTGCAACAACTGCCACCCGCGCAAACCCCCCATACGCAAAAAAGATAAAAAACGCGCCAAACAAAACACCGCTGGAAAGGGGCACAAACGGAGTAAAGTTGGCTTCACTTACATGTAAAAGACCGAAAAACACGAAAAAAGCCAACACTAAAAGTTTTATGGTTACAAGTATATTGTTGACGCTAGCTGATTCCTTGGCTCCAACTAAATTTAAACCTGTAAAACCCAAACACAGGATAGCTGCAACAATATTGCTGGCTATACTTGGAAAAGCTGATGCCAAGTAATAGGCAAAGCCTAGAGAAACTGCTGCACCAGTAAATGTGTTAGCTACCATCCACATCCAGCCCGCAATAAAACCAACATAGGGTGACACCATTTGGCGACCGTACTCATACACGCTCCCTTCTACAGGTTGCCAAGCTGTTAACCGTGAAAAACTGAAAGCAGTAATAAAAGCGATAATGCCCGCAATTATCATGGATATTATGAGGGCTGAACCAGCGTAACCTGCAACAATACCGGTAACAACGAAGATACCGCCACCTATAATTGCTCCAACATTAATGGCGACGCCGCTCCACAAGCCGATTGAACGCTTAAGAACTCTCTCTTCCTTCTTCTTCACAATACCACGGCTAAACCAAATTCAAGCGCATTCCCTATTAAACCTTGCAACTTATTTATCCCAGTATTCTCTTGTCCTCAAATATTGCACTTTCGCTTTAAGCAAATCCATATAGAAGGAATCATCGTCTGGGTGCATTTTGCCCAAAATTCTCGAAGCCGTCTCAGGGCCAACGCCCTTTACTTGTAGAGCTCGCATCGCCTGTTTCCCATAACTCAAAATTAAATCTGCCTTGCGTCGTGCATTACTTAGTTCTTTGAGGTCTTCAGGCGTTAGTTCTTTGCCTTCTCGGCGTTTATGCAAATCTCCAGCGAGTTTATCTGCATCTTGGCTTGTATACAGCAATGCAAGTAGATGTGAGTGGCAGTTTTCGCATTCAGGCTCGTCAGATAATTCTTTTATTCGGATTTGTTTTGTCCACACAACGCAGTTCAGGCAGAGTAGTTTGGCTGTTCGGGCATCGATTGAATGTCTCATTCGGTCAATGTTAGTTAATAGCACACGTTCTGGCACCATGAGTTCAGCGGTATCGGCGTATTGCATCAAAATATGATAGGCCAATGGGGAGGGCTTGTTCCGCATCATTGCGGAAACGCGGACTTTTCCGTCGCCAATATCATGAATTATCTGCTTTACTTTTAAAAGATCAACTTTATCCATCATTGCCTCCCGCAATGTCTCGTCGTAGATGGGCGTACCTTCAAAAGCTGCTTTGAGCTTCTCTGCTCGGTCAGAATGAGCCAAAGTCTTGCCTCTCGGCAAGGCACCGAATCGTTCTGCAATGGCTTTCATTCTGGCCACAAATGGGAATTTTGAGTTAACATATGTTAGGAACGCGTCATCCACCCGCTCTTTAGTTAATTCGAAGAGTTCTTTGGGTAACGTTTCAACATCCATTTTGGTTAGTTTATGGGAAGTTTCTATGAGGATTCTATAGCCGTCTGTCCACCAACCAGTGATGGCTTCGCGCTCGGAAAGTATAGAATCAAAGATTCCGCCAAAGGTGCGGTTGACAAGCTCACCAAAACACGCATGAACAACAATATAGCGGTCTAGCACTTCAATGACTATGTTGTTTTGTGTTGGAAGGGGCACACCTTCTCTTATGTGTTCGTCAATTTCCAGGGCAGCCTCAAGAATGGTTTCCTTATCGGCCTTAAAATCAGCTGCCAATTCTTCCGCCGTTGCCTCGGGTTTTTTTCCCTGTTTTAGCATTTTGCCAACTTTCTCCCGAATAGCACCTGTTTGCTGCGCCAAGTCAAATGGAACAGGTAGAATTTCGCCATCCCAACCGGGAACAGCAGCAGATGGGTCTTCGGCAGGCAAAACATGGACAGTGCCCGTTTCGTCCTCAATTTGAACCATCCGCCAAACTTTCCCTCTCATGATAAAATTCAAGCCTACACGTGCATGCAGGGTCATGAATTCATCACCGAGTGTGCCGATTTTTCGGTCTGATATTACGTTGATTACTGGATAGCGTTTTTCGTCAGGGATCATGGATAGGTTTGTATAGTAATATTCACGTGTTCGACCTGTTTTTTTCAAAACTTTTCCGTCCTCTTCTGTTCTTAGTTTGTAGAGGCTCTCCAAAAAAATTGTAACATCTTGTAGCTTTTCCTCCGTTAATGTGCTATATGGATATGCACGGTGAATTATGACTGAAAGCTCGGTTTGCATGATGAGTTGTTTATCTAGGATAATGCCTGCAATTTGATGCGCCAAAACATCCAACGCATTCTTGTGGAAAATTACTGGTTCAATTTTGTTTTGATTAGCATTAGACACCGCTGCGACAGACTCTAAAGTATCGTCAGGAAACGATGTAACAATGACGCCCTCTGAAAGACGCTCTAAACTGTGACCGCTTCTGCCTACGCGCTGTATTAAGCTGCTAACTTGCCGAGGCGACATATACTGCACTACCATGTCCACATTGCCTATGTCTATGCCTAGTTCTAGGGTGCTGGTGCAGATGATTGCACGAAGTTGCCCTGCTTTGAATTGGTCTTCAATAGAAACCCGTTCTTCCCTAGACAGGGAGCCATGGTGCACGGCTATGTCTTGACGTCCCAGCTGGTCAAAACGGTGCCCCAGCAGCTCCGCGATTGTTCGGCTATTTACGAAAACCAACGTAGACTTGTGGCTTTCGATAAGATCCAATAATCGGCGGATACGTGCTGCAGCTTCAGGTGCAGTTTCCAGTTTGGCTGCTAACTCATAGTCTTTTTCAGTGGGCGAAATGGATTCAACGCTATAGCGGTAGTTCTTTGCTAGAATTGCCTGTTCAACAGTGACCTCTCTGTCTGTTCCAGCTATGAAACGGGCAACTTCTTCGGGGTTGCCCACTGTAGCGGATAAACCGATTCGCTGAAAATCCTTTCCTGTTGCTTCAACTATACGTTCCAGCGCCACCGTCAACTGGATACCCCGTTTGCTTTCAGCCAAATCATGCACTTCATCGATAACGACTGTTTGAACGTTTCCAAGGTGGCGACGCATTTGTGAGCCAGGCAGAATTGCTTGAAGAGTTTCAGGTGTAGTGACGAGCATTAGGGGTGGTTTTTTAGCTTGCTTGCGACGGATTTTCATCTCCGTATCGCCATGCCGTACATCCACGGTTATATCAAGTTGCTGACTCCAAAAAGTTAGTCGTTTTAGCATGTCACGATTAAGGGCACGTAGAGGTGTGATATAGATGACTTGGATTCCTTTTGCTTCTTGAGTTTTCTGCTCTACCAGCTTCGAGAAAATTGGCAACAACACAGCTTCAGTTTTTCCCGTGCCCGTGGGAGCAATCAATAGAACATTCTTACCGTCCAGAATAGGCGGAAAAGCCAATGTCTGCGGCAAAGTCGGCGTCGAAAAACCAAGCGTTGCTAAAGCTTTGCGAACAGGTTTAGCAAGTAGCTTGAAAACTGAACTGATGCTTTCTGGTTGCATTCTCTTCGGGTAAATTACCGTTGCCGGATTGGTTTTAAGGTTTAGCTAAAAACAAACATAAATTATCCTAAATCAACTTCAAGAAAGACATGCCTCTTTGGCATTAACCCACCAACTCAGACAAAGCAAAGTTTCAGTATCTAACAATTCTGTAACGATTTCGCCCAAGCTTCTGCCGGCGACTCAACTGAGCCTCAGTTAATTTAGAATTATCAGTCTTAACCTCAAAAACCGTTGGCTCCCCAACCTTATTTCCAAAAAAGTCTCGTTTCTGAACCATAAAATCGCCCCCCTCACGAATTTTGATGCAGTCATGACCTTGAATTGCTTGGTCAAAAGCAAACCGATCCTTGGCAAGGTTACCTTTTAAACGTCTGCCGGTTTGAGTAAACCTTCTAGAGGCATTTCCAAACCCCATAGGTTTCTTATCTATCGAGATCTTCTTGCTCAATTATCAGTACCTTGCTTGCTAACATCTAGAGGAGAGATATTAATCGTTAGCGTTTGATTATTTCAACATTTCCAGCATCTATACCGATTTTTTGGGTTATCACCGACAACAAGTCATTATCGTTTTCATATCCAATGCTGCTACGCTCATTTTTAATAGCGACTTTGACTGTAGTCCCTGAACCTAAGAAGGGGTCAAGGACAATCTCGCCTTTAACGCTAAACATTCGGACTAAACGTTCCGCTATTTCTTCCGGATAAGCAGCTGTTCTGCGTTGCAGATCCTCCGCAGCTTGGCGCGTTCCCTTTAAGCTCCAGATTTGGCTAAACCATTCATCTCTCTGCTCCTTTGTAAAAGCGCTGTCATACCGATTTGCATCTTTGGGCTGAAACTTACGAAGACCTCCTTTCCTAAAAATCAAAATAAACTCACAATCCAAAGTTACATAAGCGTTCGGAGGCAAAAAACCTGAACCTAAAAAAGCACCTTTACCCTTGTAGACAGGTTTGTTGGTGGTTTTCTTCCATAGAATATATGGGAGCGTTGTAAAGCCAATTTTTTCGCAGATTTCGGTGATACGTGAGTGGTTAGGGAAAAGTTGAAATTTGCCGTTGATGCTACGGGTTGCATCTCCAATATTTATACAAGCGATTCCGCCATCGCAAAGTACACGGTAGCTTTCAATCCAAACTTTGGCAAGGTTTTCATGCATGGAATCGTAAATTTGCCGCACATTTGCATCGTTACCAGTTGACTCCAAATTTCTCCAATATTCTGCAATCTTGGGATCTGCCTTACAAAACAGTTCATCCCACATTGCAATCATAGGGTAAGGCGGCGAAGTCACAATCAAGTGAACATGACCTTCAGCGACTTCGCTCATTTGTTGGCTGTTCCCAAAGATAATCTTGTGGTTAGTCCGCATCTTCCCTTACTATCGATGAATGAGTCTTTTACTTTTGCGGTAACATGTGAGAATGATTAATAAGACAGTAACCAGACAATTTTGTACTGCACTATGCTACGGTAACCAAGCCAGGTCAAAGGTGAAGGACTCAAGATCAACATTGGCCGGCAGGTCTGGCCCTATGATGGGAAATCCTTTCCCGCAGGGGTTCGCAGGTTCGAATCCTGCCCGTAGCACCAAATAAAAATTATTTTATGAAAATTACTTCTTTTAAGTCTCTAAAGTGCTCATCGCCCGTCACTACTTTTCCATCAAGATTCCTTGCCGTGCAAAGAACTATTGAGTCTGCTAGACCCCAGTCTCTGATTTTCTTTTTCATTTCTAAATCTGTTTTTCCTGCTGTTACTGCGAGATCAAAATCTAAGGCGACTACTTGGCTGTTGGCGCTTATGAAATCGAGACGCTGTAGTCTGCCTTCTGTGGTTTCATTTCCAAGTTCTATTTCTTTCTCCAGTTTTCGGCTAATTTCAGCAACAATTATACTTGGGGTTACTGAATCAGCGTTTTCGATGTATTCTTTGGCAGTTTCACCGTATTTTGAGGCTCTGAAGTATTCTATCCAAGCGTAAGCGTCTAAGACAAATTTAGAGGTCATGGAATTCCGCTTCATCATCTTTTGTGAATGTTTTTAGTCTACGGTTTGAGCCAAACATTGAGCGGGGAATCTTTTTTCGTTCAATAATTAAGGTTTTTATGACTTGGTCGTGGCTATTGGCTTTCATTTCTTTTTTGATTTTGTTTAGCATTAGCAGAGTTTTTTCGTCAACTTGAACGGTTGTTGGCAATTTTATTCCTCACCATAGCCATAGTTATAGGCAAATAAAAAATTTACTCTTTCAGAGTTCTTCCCCGCAGGGGTTCGCAGGTTCGAATCCTACCCGTGGCACTTTGCCCCTTTTACGAAATAGCTTAATAATATTGGTTGTTTTAATAAATAACCTCTAAAAAATCGATTTCTCCTTTGGGTCTCAACCACCGGGACGGTTTAATACCCCCGACAGTTAAACCCTCCAATCATGGAGGCTAGCTTGTAGGGAAAGAGTTTACTCGAGCTCTGCGCAAAGTCCATGTTGACTAACCCCAAATCAATTTGCCCAAGAAGCAAACAAGGGCAAGTCAAATGGAAGAGCACCTTTCCAAAGTGAATTTTAGTCTATAATTAAGGATCAATTGGGCGCATTTCACTAAGTTCTAAAATTTGAAAACGACTTGAGCTTCAGTTCAACTCTTATTCTTTTGTGCAATTGCTTAAAAGCAAACTCTTGTTAAGTATGTTTTGTTGGTTAGCCTCTTGCAAGCAAGCGATATGTTTTCCTCGCCTCCTTAGTTGGAGCGTGAACGGTTTGCAGTGGTTTCTGTCATTGTTCATAATTTTGTTAGGGTCTTGTTTATGCCGCAAAAAGAGGTTTCAAGGAAAAATCAGTCATACTCAATTAGCAATCGACGGTTTGAACGACGCAGTGAAGCTAGCCCGTAGCACCATTCTGGATAAGAATTTGTACTGTCCGCCGACTAGTGGATTAACTTCTAACTCATTACTAAGCACGCCAAAAACGCCCGTTAGTGGCGCTCTGTAAAAAAGCCATAGATTCAGACGACATAGAGACCTTAAAACATGCACAGACTATACTCAAGCATTACCCTGGCATAGTTCCTAAAGTAGAGGCAAACTAGCTAAGATGGACAGAAGAGGCAAAAGCTGAGTGGATACAAGTTTTCGCTGAGGAACCGCCAGTCCCACAAACTTGGAAATAGGCAACTCTTAGAAGAAGAAAAATCTCTATTTTCTGGAAAAAAGACAATTTTTTCTTCTTTCACAAATCAGATTAGAAACGCATTTTTAATATTAAAAGAGAAACCGCCCAGTCATCTTTTATTCGTTAGTAGTCGTCGTCCGGCAAATTCAGCAGACGACTACTACTAAACTAAACACACAACAGCCTCCCCAAAACCTTTCATGTTGCCCGTCCAGCCCGTTTAGCAGATAAACGTTACCGATAAACTGACACCATAGAAAGACGGAAAATTTGAGAACTCGAGAACAAAATTAGAATAAGAGAATTCTTTCAACAGCAGGAAAGTTTCTTCCGACTTAAAGCTGATTCCTAAGTCAAGCCATCAATTTTAACTGAAAGAAGAAGAAGGTTAAAAAATTTCTCGCTTCTTCTTCTACTAAGTTGACTCAACCCAATAAGTGGAGTCTAATCTGAGCTTGCAGGAAAAAACCACAATACATCATTAACCCAAACACGCAATGAGCCTAAACACGATAATAACAACTGGACATACAAGCAACCATATTGTATCTTTAATATTTATCATACTAAAGAAATTGCCTGATGCTTCGTACTAGAGTCTAAGCGCATTCTTCGCCGCCAATAAACCAACGCTGCCACAGTAACGACGACTAATGTTCCCAAGACAGTTACCAGAAACGTCTGGGCTTGGTTGATTTGGCTGCTGGTTGATGTGGCGTTTGATGCCTCGGTTGGCTTAAGCAAGGGAGTTACTGAATGATACCCGATTGCAGTGTAAGCTTGTTACAGCGCTTGTTGTTAAATTGTTACTTGGGAGACTTTCAAAGCTGAAGCCGCCAACAACATACACTTATCATCTCAACTTATTTCTTAGTCTAAGCTTCTTGACTAACTTCTCTTTGCATGGATCACGTGTTTTTTGTAGTAGACAAACAAAACCACGCTAACAACAGCCACACCAATTACAGACCCAATGACTAATGTTTTTGGAAAAAGCTCGGTCTGTGGTGGTTCTGCACCAGTATTAATGGTTGGATGCTGTGTTGGAGTAGGCGTTGCCGATGGAGGGGGAACGCCCAAAGCAGAAATCTCAAAATCGGTTATCGAGTTGACTAACGGATGGTAATCAATGCTTCTGTTCGTTGCCCAATTAACTTCGTCGACATAAGGGTTATCCCAGATCCCTGAACTGCCCACTTCGGTGGCGTTAGGATAGGAGGCAGCGTAATTGCTCCAATAGTTTCTATCTACAAGGGGTGCATCCGCCAAATCAACAAGCGTTCCACTGTTAAAGAAGTTGTTTTCCGTAATTACATCAAGCCCGCCGCGGTTATAGTCCACGAAAACTCGAGCGTTAATGAAACTGTTATGTTTTACTAGGTTGCCTACTCCACTGCCGCCTAGAATGTGTATGCCTGCGTTCTCAAAGCGGTTGCCGATAAAGCTGTTGTTGTTTGAGGCCGTGTATATGCCTTCTAAGAAATTGTAAATTCGCAGATTCTTCACTAAGACGTTACCATAAGCATTGAAGGTTTCATCATGACCCACCAGATTTATCGCTCTCACATTTACCGCCTGATTGCCTTCAAGAGTGTGCCCCGCTCCATCTATTACAATTCCTGCTCTTTGAACTGTTATGGTGCCAAAAATATCTACTATAAAGGTGTAGGTGTTCCCGTTTCTTTGAAGCCAAGTAAAATCAGTGTTTGGTTCAATGCTTCCATCTGGCTCGATTGTTAGGTTGAGTGGTTCTTGTGCTTTAACTGGTAATGCGACGATAGAAAGACAAACTATCAGGCAGACAGTAACTAAGGCAATGCAGGCTTTCATGTGCTATCAGAAACGTCATGAAGTTATCACCTTATAGGTATTTTCGTCAAGAAAACTTGACTAAGCAATTAATGGACGCGAGCAGTTTTCATCAAAGTTTCTTGGCTAACCACTTTAGGGGACTGAGTCCAACCCAGAAAAAGTGATTCGCAATCAATCAACCCTGAGAACCAGACTGCCTATTTACAAGAGTGTAAACCATTTTCTAGATGGAACAATCTCAATGTTTTACAGAAAGCGTTAATACTTAGTCTTCCAATATTAAGAAAAGCAAGCGATTTCTGAAGATTTCAACTACTCTAAAGATTTCTGCATGTTCTTAAAAAAATAGAAGGTAAAAAAAATGCAAACAATAAAAAACACAATATTCTTTAAATGCCCGAGTTGCCACGCAAGTTTTGAATTTGACGCAGTAGGAGAAAACGAGTTTGTTGCCTGCCCAGCCTGCGGATCTCATTTCATAACAGCCAAAAAAGCAAAAAAGTTACGACTTGAAGCTTTGGCTGAATGCGAATCGACGTGTGCAGCACCTGTTCTGGCATAAAAAATGGAAAAAACTATTACGCCTTTTTTAGATAAGATTCCAAAAAAATAACCGAGAGAGAATAGACAAAATGAGGAACATTGATTTGAGCAACCAAGTCACATGGGATTTAACAGAGCTTTTCCCCAGCATATCTGACCCTAAAATCAACCAAACCATCGCAGAAGCCACTACTTTCACAAATGAGTTCCAGAAAAAATATCGAGGCAAAATAGCCGGCTTATCAGCTGATAATTTACTGGAGTGTTTTCGAGAAATTGAAACATTTGATGTCAAACTTAGTAATCTCTCTCTGTATTCCAGTTTGTCGTTTTCTACCAACATGACCTTGCCCGAAACCCAAGCACTCAATGATAAGGTTGAAAAACTTGAAGCTCAAATTAGCAAACAACTAGCTTTTTACTCACTGGAACTGGGCAAACTAGTAAAAAGCAAGCCAGAGCTTATTCAAGAGCCCACCTTAGCTAATTATCGACATATGCTTGAGCGTCTACAACGCCGCGTTGAGCACCAGCTGTCTGAGATTGAAGAGCAAATTATAATAGAAAAAGACCAGTTTGGCGTGGCTGCATGGGAGGAACTCCAGTGCAAATGGCTTAACACACGGTTGTTTGATATAACAGTCTTGGGGGAAAAAAAGACTCTAAGTTACTGTGAAGCTAATGGGCTTTTAGCTCATCCTAATCGCTCCACACGCGAATCAGCTAACCGCAGCATCTATGGGTTGCTGGGCAAGGATGGAGAAATTTTTAGCTCAGCATTGAGGGCTATTTGTAATGATTGGGTAACGGTTTCAAAACGAAGAAAATATTCGACCCCTATGGAAGCCAGCTTAATCAGCAACGATACTGAATTAGGCATAATTGAGAATCTGCTCAAAACAGTCGAAGAAGGCGCTATCTCGTATCAACGCTACCTCAAAATAAAAGCTGGATTGATGGGGTTACCGGTACTGGGCAACCATGATCTAATTGCTCCATTACCTGACACATCAGAAAAGAAGTTCACTTTCAAACAAGCCCAAGAATTAGTCATCAAGTCATGCAATCGCTTTGACCCCGCTTACGCCACTGCAGTTGTGGAAATGTTCCAAAAACGTCATATTGACGCCACGCCACGTTTTGGCAAACGCAACGGAGCGTTTTGTGCTGGCTACTATGAGGGAAAATCCGCTTACATATTGCAGAGCTTTAATGGAAACCTAAGCGACGTCTACACATTAGCCCACGAACTCGGACATGCCACCCATGACTGGTATGCTTCAAGAAACCAAACCCTGTTCAATATGCATGCTCCCTCTGTTGTAGCTGAGACGGCTTCGATTTTTGGGGAACTCTTACTAACTGATTCGTTACTTCAAGAGGCAAAAACAGAGACCGAGCGTAAAGCTCTTTTGTGCTTAGTTTTGGACGAAGCCGGAATGACGACTTTTCAAGTAACCGCTCGTGTGTGGTTTGAGCAAGCAATATACGCCTCCATTGAGCACGGTGAATTCTTAGATTACCCAACTATATGCAACCTCTGGACTAAAGCACGTGACCGCATTTACGGCACCGCAATCTCATGGCTGTCAGAAATGCAAGCAGAATGGACGATGAAACCTCACTATTTCATGGCAAACTACCGATTCTACAATTACCCCTACGTCTACGCTCAAATGTTCGTTTATGCACTTTATGAAAGATATTTGGAGGAAGGAAAAGCGTTTGTACCTAAACTAGTAAAGGCCTTGTCGGCTGGCGGCAGCTTGTCCCCACTACAAATTGGCAAAATCGTTGGATTAGATGTAGCTGCACCAGAGTTTTGGAGTGGAAGCTTGAAGGTCTTTAGGCGATTTATTGAGAATTTAGAAAAAATCATTTAAATCCTCAACCTTTTAGACCGCTAAAAATCTTTTTATCTTTTAGGGATTAGTATCGATCTTTCCAAACCATTTGATGAACCATTTAAAGCTGCCACATTCTGCATTAGAAGGGCAGGTCAAGCAAGGAAATTCTTGTCCAGCTGCAGTAATTAAATCTATTATTTTTTGCGACGACTCGCTATCGGTTATTTTTTTAATTTGATTTTCAAATTCACCTGACAAAAACATTCCTCATGAATTACCTTGGTTTTACCAAAAAAGTATTTATTGATTTTGGTTTGCTATATAGCGTTTCCTAGAAGCCTAAAAGTGCCAAAGTTATCAAAATAACTCCTAACGCAAACGTGTAAGCAGCAAAATAATGAAAGCGGTTACTTAAGACCAGTTTCTTAACAAGTGTAATAGCTAAGTATCCTGCAACCGCCGTGAACATTAATGCAATCACAAGATTAATTGGATCGATACCAACGCCTTCGGAAACCAATATCCCTCCCTGTAAGTAGGCTTCAACGCCCAAGTCGCCTATTATGGCTGGGATCGAGAGAAGAAAAGAAAACCTGAAAATTACTTCCCTTTTTGCTCCAAGCAGAAGCCCACTGGATATTGTTGAGCCGCTTCTGGAGAGACCTGGAAAACTGGCAAAACCTTGAGCGACCCCTATAACTAGGGCTTTGCGATAGCTTATTGGGCTTTGACTTTCTCTGCCGTATTTGGAGACAGTTAACAAGGTAGCACCGATTAGGAAGGTTATGCCGATTATTAAGAGAGTTTGGTATAGGTCCGCAACAAACTTGTTGTAGAGTATGCCGATTATTCCGGTGGGGATTGAAGCGACTATGATTAGAGGGATGAATCTGCCATACTCTGAATGAAAATCCCGATGGACCAACGCTTTAAGGATGATTTTAATGTCGCGTCTAAAGTAGAAAATCACAACTCCCAATGTTCCTAAATGGAGAAAAACATTAAATAACGGTGTTACTTGGAAACCAAAAAAGTGTTCGGCAACTCTTAGATGCGCTGTACTGGAGATTGGAAGCCATTCCGATAAGCCTTGAATTACGCCAAGGATTATTGTGATCAGCAGTTGGTCAAGCATGGTTTATGGTAGTTCCAATGTTGTTATTAATAGGTTTTTGCATAGACCACCAACTTAGCTGAGGTTGTTATGGTTTAGGCAAGGTATAGACTTGAATTTTCAATATTTTGTTTCTGCTAGGTTTGCTAAGAAAAGTAAAGCCCAAACAAAGCCTCGGCAAAGGGTAATGTCTTCTAAAAGACAAGTGTTGTGGCAACTATTAAAAAAATAATAAAAAATGAATTTTAACTCGAAGAATCATCAACAAGGATAATAAAATAAAGAGTAAGTTAAGAAAACTTACTTTTCTTCTTTTTCTTGGAAGAGTTTCTTAATTGCGCTGATTCTTGCTTTTTGCGCTAAAACGTCGCTTGTAACCAGGGTTATTGCTTCTTCAGGGCACCATTTAACGCATTGGGGTCCTTCTGGGTTGTCTTTGCATAGGTCGCAGACATAAACAATTTTGGTTTCTGGGTGAATCATCATGGCGCCATAGTCACAAGCTTCGACGCACCAACCACAGCCGTTGCATTTGTCTTTGTCTAATTCGATGGCTCCCGTCTCTTTTGATTGGGTAAGTGCATCTCGTGGGCAAGCTGCTACGCATCTTGGTTCTTCGCAGAGTCTACAAGTAACTGCCATGTTCGCTAACTGGTTTACGCGAACAACACGGATGCGAGATTTAAGGGGGTTAAATACTTTTTCTTTATTAAAAGAACAGGCATACTCGCAAATTTGGCATCCGACACATTTTTCGGGATCAGCTGAAACGAATTTTCGCTCATGCAGCTTAACCATATTCTAAGCCTCTTTTCCCAGGGTTATATTTTGGTAATCTTGAAGTCCTAACTTCTGAAGTGTATCTTTGGTTGGAATTCCATCAGCATTCCAGCCTCGGGCTTGATAATAATCGTCTAGCAATAAATCGAGCTCTTCTTGGGTTACCACAGCACCTTTTACAGGACCCTCTTCTGTTATGGGTTGGTTCATGACTTTCCACGGCAAGGTGTCGTCTTTGCGACTAAAGCCTTCACGGATGTTTATTAGTTTAGCCAATGTGCTTATTCGTTCTGCTGCAATTCCTAACTGCTCTGCAGTCATTTCGATACCTGTAACCAAATTGTAGAGTTTAGCCATTTCTTCAATTTTCTTATATAGTGTGCCTTTTGCATTCTTACAGATAATCAGCGAATCAATTAGCACATAGATGTCTTCTGCATCTTTAACGAGTTTTCCGCGTCCTTTTTCAGCCTTCAAACGGTCAACTTTACCTTTCAATTCCATCGAGTAAGCGCCACTTCGATTATGGTCTGCACCGCGGAACGAAACTGCAAAGCTCAATGCGGTTGTTTTAAGACAACGTAAATCGTAGCCTGGAACTTCCAAGCCTTTTATCTGCTGTGCAAGTTGGATTGAATTTTTACCGATCTTTTCCGCAGCCACTTTGACTCCGTCAGCGAGAATATCTCCAATTCCTTCGCGTTTGCCAATTTTTTCAACTAATTGTACCAAGGCATCTGCGTTACCAAAATGTGCGTCAATTCCATCTAATTCTTCGTGACTTAGGATTCCGTTTTCGTGGCAATCCATAAGAAAACTGATTGCAACACCAGTGCTTGTTGCATCTAAACCATAGTAGTTGCATAGTTCAGCTGCCTTAATTATGGCGTCTAATTTATCGACACCGCAATTCGGTCCTAAAGCCCAGATATTGTCGTATTCCATTCGAGCAAGAGTGCCTTTGTATGGACCTTCATGAACGACTGCTTCATGTTCACATCGCATAGCACACGAGTTACAAGCGATTATTTTTGCAATATAACGATCGTTTAGGGCTTCTCCACTGACTCTTTCGGCATTCTCAAAATAAGCGTTATTTCCGTTTCGTGTTGGTAAGCAGTATAGTGAATTTTGAATCAGCAAGTTTCCTGCTGTTCCAAGTGTCCGATATTTCTGTGCTGCTGGTCCCTTCATACGTTCATGAAATTCTTTAACCATTTCAATGAATTCTTCTGGTTTAGCAACAACTATGTCGTTGGTGCCTCGGACAGCGATGGCCTTAAGGTTCTTGCTGCCCATGACTGCGCCAAGTCCAGTTCTCCCGGCGGCGCGAGTTTTTTCGTTAATTATGCAGGCGATTTTGGATTGTTTTTCTCCTGCTAAACCGATTGATGCTACACGGACGTAGTAGTCCCCGATTTCGCCTTTAATTGCATCTTCAGTTTCGAAGGGTGATTTACCCCAAACGTTTGAGGCGTCAAGCAACTGGATTGCATCATCGTCGATCCAGAGGTAAACAGGTTTTTCTGCTTTGCCGGTAAGAATCACCGCATCGTAACCTGCACGTTTTAGTTCTGCACCAAAAGTCCCGTGGCTTACAGCTTCACCGACACCGCCTGTTTCAGGCGATTTAGATATGAAGGCATGCCCGTTTCCACCTGTTGGAAACATTGTTCCAGAAACGGGTCCAAGGGCTAATACAAGTGGATTTTCAGAGCTAAGGGGATTAACGCCCGCTTTTGAATTGGATAAATAGAGTTTCATACCAAGACCGATTCCGCCGACATATTTTTTGGCGTCATCTTCGCTTAGTTTTTCTGTGCGAGTTCTGCCTGTGGTTAAATCAACATAGAGGATTTTTCCTGCATATCCGAGCAACCTTGTTCCTCCAAGATTTTAAGAAGTATTTAGGGAGCCGAACAATATATTAAGGTAATGGGTTATTCGGGGAAAAACTCATGACTCCATATAGGTTCCCAAACAGTTTGAAACCATGACACAATTATCAATTTTTCAGGAGAAAACAACAAATTTAGAATAAAAAGAAATATCAGAACCAAAAAACTATCAATATCAGGAGCGCCAGAATATGCAAGTCAACGTACATTACATCAGTCTAGTAAAATCTTACACTAATAAGAGCCGAGAAGAAATCACTCTAAACGAAGGCGCATCAATGGAGCAGTTGCTTAACCAGATTGCCAACAGCTACGGTAAACAATTCAAAGAAGAGGTCTATGACCCTGAAAAGAAAGAGATGAAATCAACGTTTGTTGCGATGATTAACGGAGTTTTAATTGACCAACTCAAAGGCACTAGTACACCACTAAAAAACGGTGACAACATCATTTTGATGGCGTTAATGACAGGTGGCTAAAACCTAAATAAAGACACCAGCCAAAGAAAAAAGAATAATCGATTTTTTATTCAATAAAAAAATGAAAAACATTAAGCGCATTATAAAGCGCTAAGAGGGTTTTTATTTTTGTTTTTTGGCTTCTTCTTCAACGGTTTGGAACAGGTTCTTGACAGCTTTCTGACGATACTTTTGCGCCAAAGTCTCTGCGCTGACGTAAGTTAAGGCTTCTTCAGGACACCATTTAACGCATTGGGGTTCTTTTGTTTCGTTATCAGTGCAGCTGTTGCATGTAAATACGATTTTTTTGTCTGGATGCATGTTCATGGCACCGAATTGGCATGCACTAATACACCATCCGCAGCCGTTGCAAGCGTTCTCGTCAACCCGAATTATACCTGTGTTTTCTTCTTGTTTTAAGGCATCTCTTGGACAGGCGGCTACACATGCTGGGTCTTCGCAGTGGCGACAGGTTACAGCTAAATTCACTAAGGGACCAAGACGCATGGCTCGGATACGCGATTTGTTGGGATTGAAGGTTTTTTCGTTAACTACGCTGCAGGCGTATTCGCAGACACAGCATCCGATACATTTCTCTGGGTCGGCTGTTACGAATTTTCGGTCTTGGGGACGAGGCATTTTAGTTACCTCCAACTGTTGCAGCTGCCTCTTGAGGCTTGGCTTTTTTGGCAGCTTTTATTGCGTCCTCGGCGATGTAGGCTAAGTTGCCTAAACCTAACTGTTGCAAACGTTCAACTGTTGGAATACCGTCAGCTGTCCAGCCTCTTGAAGCATAATAGTCATCCAAGCCGACTTGCATTTCTTCATCGTTAACACAAACTCCCTTAGCTGGCCCTTCGTCAGGCACTGGGAAGTTCTTTATCTTGTATGGAACATCGTCGTATTTTCTTGTGCCTTTACCTTCGCGAATGTTGAAGAGTCGGGCGAGGTTTTCGATCCGGTCGCCAGCTGCCATCATTTCCTCTGGCGTGATAGGAATGCCTGTGGCTAAGGTGTAGTAATTAGTAAGATCTTTCCAGCCATCGTAGTATGTTCCTCTGCTGAATTTGCAAACTATAAGTGAGTCAATAATGTTGTACATTTTACTCTCATCAGTGATCATTTTTCCACGGCCTTTTTCGATCTTGAAACGGTTAACTTTGCCTTTAACATCAGGCGAATATGCCCCGTTTCGTAAGTGACAAGCACCTCTGAACGAAACCGAAAAGCCAAGTGCAGCAGTCTTGAGTGTTCTCAGATCATATCCTGGAAGCTCCAGGCCTTTAATATGACACGCATACTTGTATGCGTCTCCGCCAATTAATTCCGCAGCTTTTGCGACACCTTCAGCAAGAATATTTCCGAGCCATCCTTCACGTTTACCAATCTTGTGAATAATGGCAATAAGTGCTTCTGCGTTGCCAAATTTAAGATCGATTCCATCTGTTTGTTCTTTGGTAATTACACCGTTCTCATAGAGATCCATCGCAAAAGCGACAACAACGCCTATTGAAATGCCGTCCATGCCGTATTCGTTCACTATGCGCATAGCTTCGATAACTGCATCTAAGCGATCGACGCCGCAGAGGGGTCCCATGCTCCAGAGGCACTCGAATTCGAGACGTGAAGTTGAGCCTTTATAGGGTCCCTCAGGCACAACTGCGATGTGGTCACAGCGCATACCGCATGTAGCGCAGCCAACGACTTTCTTAACGTAATGTTCATTTAGGTATTCTCCGCTGACTTTGTCGGCGCCCTCAAAGGTGGCGTTTGTCCAGTTTCGTGTTGCCAACGCTGCGAGCGAGTTGAGTACTAAAACGTTTTCGGGGGTTCCTAACGTTTTGTATTTCTTGGTTGCAGGACCCTTCATACGTTCATGAATAAGCTTTACGAATTCCATGAAGGCAGGCAAGTTAGCAACATTGACATCGTGTGTTCCTCGAACTGCGACTGCTTTTAGGTTCTTGCTGCCCATGACGCCTCCCATGCCGCTTCTTCCAATGGCGCGGAACTCGTCATTTATGATGGCGGCAAAACGACAGAGTTTTTCGCCTGCCTCGCCGATAGCTGATACACGGATGTAAAAGTCGCCGAGATCGTCTCGAATCATGTGATCGGTTTCGTTTACAGTTTTGTTCCTTAGGTGTTCAGCGTTTCGTACTTCAACTTTGTCATCGTCAATCCAGAGGTAGGATAGCTTGGGTGCTTTGCCTTTGATTATTACAGCGTCGTAACCCGCACGCTTCAAGTCTGGACCAAAGAAGCCGTGGGCTTCGCCGTTACCGATGCCGCCAGTGGCGGGGGATTTAGATACAACAGCATAGCTGTTTCCAGCTGTGGGTCCCATGGTACCGCTAAGTGGACCAGTCAAGTAGATCAATGGGTTTTCAGGGTCATAAGCGTCTGTACCGGCTTTTGAATTGTCAAATAGCAATCGTATGCCTAAGCCTATTCCGCCGATGTAGTTTTTAGCCATCTCTTCGCTCAATGACTCAGTTCTTGTTTCTCCTGTTGTAAGGTTTACATGTAAAATTTTCCCTGCGTAAGAAAACATTCTTTGTTCTCCCTCAAGTACTTTTTATTGATAGTTATTCCTCGGGAAAAGTATATTAACGTAATGGAATGTCGGTACAAAGAATTGCGGTTCAATTTCGACCTGTTTTATGATTCATAACGCAAAAATCAACCCATTTTAGAATCTTTAAAGACCGAAAACTTAAACCATTTAACCTTAACCATTCAAATAGGGAAAGAATTGACGAGAATCAACAGCTTGAAAGGGAAAGTCAACGACCAAACCGACTTCCTTGTCTTTAATCAAATTAACATGGCCTATTTTTGCAATTTTGCGGGGGCTTTAGCGCTTCTTATTCCTCAAAAAGGCGACAACGTCCTTTATGTTAATGGTGTTAACTATGAACAGGCAAAAGCTGAAGCAAAAGATGTTACCGTAGAACTTATTAAACGAGAAGAAATCCTAATGGAGAAAATTGCAAAACAATCCTCGAGTAAAAGATTTGCTGTTGATACACTGCAAATTGAAGGTTGGCGTGCCCTAGCCAAAGCAGTTGGCGGAGAAGAAAAACTTGAGATAGCGAGCAAACAAATTCGAGAACTTCGCAAAATAAAAGATAATACAGAAATTCAACTTATTCGTCAAGCTTGTAAACTTGCAAACATTGGCATACAGAAAGCGTCAGAAACTATTCGACCAGGCATAAAAGAGAAAGAGGTCGCTGCTGAAGCCGAATATGCAATGCGTAGAGCAGGAGCAGACGGGACAGCCTTTGACACTATTGTCGCATCAGGTTTTTGTTGTGCCTATCCTCACGGCACTTTCCAAGAAAAAACGATTGTGGATGGTGATTTTGTAGTGGTTGATTTAGGCGCAAGCTATCATTTCTACCGCTCTGACATCACGCGTACCTTCATTGCTGGAAAAAACTCAGAGAAACAAACTCAGATTTTTGAAACAGTCAAGAAAGCTCAGCAGAGCGCCATTGAATCCATTAAGCCTGGTGTTCCAGCAAAAGAAGTTGACCAGGCAGCTAGACGGATTATTGAGGAGGCAGGTTTCTGTGACTTTTTTGTTCATAATCTTGGTCATGGAGTGGGATTAGAAGTACATGAAGCCCCGATTTTAAGTCCTGACAGCAAAGACATTTTGGAGAAAGGCAACGTGATAACGGTTGAACCCGGTGTCTATCTACCAGGATTTGGGGGAGTTCGAATTGAGGACACAGTTCTTGTCACAAAATACGGTGTTGAGAAATTAACAGATGCACCTTATTCACCGTAAAGTAAACCAAACAGAAGCTGTGTCAAAGGCTACATAGTGAATATTTCTATAAATGGGGCGGGCGGGGGTTAATTGTTTAATTACCGGTTTTCAGCAACTCCATTAGTTTGGGCATTAATTCGCATCCTCGCTCAATAATACCAAGACTGCCCTTTGCGCATTCCTTTTCACAGAATTTATGTGTACTACTTGTGCCGAAGCTATCTCCTGAAATCAGGACCGGAACAGGTGTGTCGCTGTGAACTTTAAGCGCACAAGGTGTTGCATGGTCGGTAGTTACACATATGAGGTTGTCTTGAAGCGTAATCTGCTTTAGTAAAGGACCAAAGAAATACTTGTCTATGGCTGAAATGACCTGTGTTTTTAATTGGCAGTTGCCATCATGTCCGGGTTCATCGGGACCTTTCAGGTGGATGTAGAAACAATCATGTTTTGGCAAAGCTTCAAGGAGGGCTTTGACTCTAACTTCACAATCTTTCTGAAGATTACCTGTTGGAGGAGGAAGAAGAGACGACTCCATACCCGCAAGTTGGGCTATACCTCGTTCAGCATGCATGTCTGCCAACGCGGCGAAATTTACGTTATATCGCTTGTTAATGTTGAAGAATTTCGGGAGCAAGTGCCCTGCGTCACGTGTTAAGACAACGTTAGCTTTTAATTTGCCTTCTTTTGCACGCTTTTCATTTATTGGGTGATTCTCCCAAAGCAGATGGGATTTTTCGATAAACTCGTTTACAAGTCCCGCAGAGACTTTTGATGCCTCGGTGTTGTCAGTTGGCTCACAAGTTTTGAGAACCATCTCCACATCAGGTTTTGCTACGCCAATTCCATTTATAATTATATACGCTGGGTCGCTGTTGGTTATATTGCTTGAAAGAGGATTAGCGTTGCTCCTAATTAGAAGGACTGCCCTATGACCAAGTGTGTTTCTATATTCAAAGGTTGCAGGGTAAGAGGTTAATTTGACTTCTCTGTTTACGGCTCGGGTTAGTTCTGACGCTTCTTCAGTGCTTAAGCTTCGAGCTACACGCCGATCCAGTATGGTTTTTCCCTGCCCCAAGGTTGCAAAGTTGCATCGTAATGCTAAGTCACCGTCCTTCATTTTTAAGCCAACTCCTGCTGCTTCTATGACACCTCTTCCGGTACTGTATTTGAAGGGGTCATAACCTAGAAGAGAAATGACAGCAACATCGCTCTCAGGAGCAACACCCTTCCTAACTGTATACATCAAACCTGTCTTACCCTTCTTAGCAAGCGAGTCCAAGTTGGGAGTTTCCGCCGCTTCCAAAGGTGTTTTGTTTCCCAAGGATTCAATTGGTAAATCACCCATTCCATCGATTGCAACGAAGATTAGTTTCACGCTATTTTGTCTCCTTCAAAGTAGAGCTAACACATTGGACATTTATTATTTTTCTGTATTAATGCTTTTTTAGCTAGAAAAAACGGTAAATTTATTTTGAGTTGATTTAAGGGTATTAGTGTTTTGAAAGTAGAAATAGCCCGACTTCGGCAAATAGATTGGGTAATATCTTGACAGTGTGATTTTTTGAAATGAAAATTTGATCTTCTATGGTTACGTTGATTTTACTGCAGTATTCCTTGAAGTCTGTTATGCTTAGAAAATGCAGGTTTGGTGTGTCGTACCATTCATAGGGTAATGAAGAGGTGACTGGGACTTTTCCGCGAAAGAAAATCGAGAAACGGTCAGTTATGTAGCAGAAATTGGGAAAACCAACGATGACTTTTTTTCCGACTCGTAAAGCTTCTTTTATGGCAAGATCAGGTTTCCTTACCTGTTGGAGAGTCTGATTTAGAATTACAAAGTCGATACTTTTGTCAGCGTATTCAGTTAGGCCCGTATCGATATCTTGTTGATAAACATTCAAGCCAGCGGCAACGCAAGTATTGATGGCTTGGTCACTGAGTTCAACTCCTTGCGCGTGAACGTGCTTATTTCTTATCAGCAAAGATAAAAGTTCGCCATCTCCGCAACCTAAATCCAAAACATTGGCTCCGCTATTAATCCAGCGCGAAATTACTTTATGTTCTATTACTTGGGTTTGTTTAGTCATTGATGCTGACCGTTTCCGTTGGATACTGCTTTCAAAAAGCCCTCGATTAATTGTGTTTCCTTTGTTATCTCCAAGAGAAATGCATCGTGCCCATAGGTACTGTTGATTTCGCAGTAGCTTGCCTCAACTCCAGATAGTTTACAGGCTTTTACGATTTCTTGGCTTTGATATGTGGGGTAGAGCCAGTCAGATTTGAAGGCTAAAACTAGCACTTTTGCCTTTAAACCTTCAAAGATATTGGCTAATCCGTGACCGTTAAGCAGGTTAAAGTTATCAATAGCTTTAGTAAGGTAGAGGTAGCTATTGGCGTCAAAACGTTTCACAAAGTTGTCGCCTCTATAATGGAGGTAACCTTCCACTTCGAAGTCTGCGCTAAATTTGAAGGGTTCCTTATCGTGACGGATTTTTCTGCCAAACTTCTCAGTCATGGAGATGTCACTCATATAGGTTATATGTCCAATCATTCGCGCTAGCGCTAAGCCCTTGGCTGGAGACGAGTGGCCATAGTAGGCGCCGTTTTTCCAATCAGGGTCTGACATTACGGCTTGGCGTCCAACCTCGTTAAAGGCTATTTGCTGAGGCGTGTGTTTTAGAGTGGTGGCAATTGGAATCGCTGAACGTATCCGTTTGGGATAGGAAACCATCCACTGCAAGACCTGCATGCCGCCCATGGAACCGCCGACAACAGAGAGCAATTTTTCGATACCTAAGAAATCGACTAGATGCCTTTGCGCTTCAACCATATCGTGGATACTGATCAAAGGAAAACTAAGACCGTATGGTTTGCCAGTGAGAGGATTGACAGAAGATGGACCGGTAGATCCTCTGCAGCCTCCTATTACGTTGCTACATATGACAAAATATTTGTCTGTATCAATGCCTTTTCCAGGTCCGATTAAGTTTTCCCACCAGCCACCTTGATCTGCAGTGTGAGAGTCCCCTGACAGTGCGTGTAAAACCAAAATGGCATTGCTTTTTTCTATGTTGAGGGTTCCGTAAGTTTCGTAGGCCAGCGTTATAGGTCCTAGTTTTTCGCCTGTTTCTAATGTTAATTCATCGGGTGGTTGGGCGAAAGTTAAGGTTTGTACTTGGGTGATTTTTTTTGTTGGTATAAGCTTTCTTTCCTCCGAAAAGAGAAGTCTGGTTGGTTTTTATTCTTTGGCTGAGGTTTTAAGGGCTTGATCTATGTCCGCGATTATGTCTTCTGGGTCTTCTAAACCAATTGAGAGTCTAATGTAGTCGGGAGTTACCCCTGTTGTAGCTTGCTCTTCTGTTGTGAGTTGTTGATGGGTAGTTGATGCTGGATGAATTACCAAGCTTTTTGCATCGCCGATGTTAGCAACATGCGAAAGTAGTTTTACGGATTCGATGAATTTTTTGCCTGATTTTAAACCACCTTTAATGCCAAAGCCTATTAGACCACCGAAGTGTTTTTTGAGGTATTTTAAAGCAAGTTTATAGTTTGGGTTATCTGGTAAGCCTGGATAATTTACCCAGGTAACTAAGGGGTGTTTTTTTAGGAACTGGGCGACTTGAAGCGCGTTCTCTGAATGTCTTCGTTGTCGAAGGGGCAGGTCTTCGAGTCCTTGGAGAAATAGGAACGCGTTGAATGGGCTTAATGCTGGACCTAAATCCCGTAATAGTTGAACCCTCACTTTGAAGATGAATGCTACGTTTCCTAATCCGGGAAATTTGCCGAAATCATCCCAGTATTTTACTCCGTGGTAACTTGGGTCGGGTTCAGTGAATTCTGGAAATTTCCCATTGTTCCACTGGAATTTGCCTGAGTCGACGATTATGCCTCCGATGCTTGTGCCATGTCCGCCAATGTATTTAGTTGCGGATGTAGCAATTATGTCCGCGCCAAAGTCAATTGGCTTTACTAGACCGACACCAACTGTGTTATCTATAACCAGGGGGATGTCGACTTCATGAGCAATTTTTGCTAAAGCTTCAAAGTCTGGCACATCAAGTTTTGGGTTGCCAATTGTTTCAGCATAGATGGCTCGGGTTTTTGGTGAAATTGCATTTTTGAATTCGCTGAGTTTTTGTGAATCGACGAATCGTGTTGTTCTTCCGAGTTTTGGGAATGTGTAGTGCAGTAGGCTGTAGGTACCGCCGTATAGGTTATTTGCGGCCAGGATCTCGTCACCTGGCTGTGTTATTGTTAATAATGCAAGTGATATTGCAGCTTGTCCTGATGCGACGGCTAAGGCGCCCGTTCCGCCTTCGATAGCTGCGACTCTTTTTTCGAAAATGTCACTTGTTGGGTTCATCATTCTTGTATAAATATTACCTACTTCTTTTAGAGCGAACAGGTTTGCTGCACTTTCTGTGCTCTCGAACACGTATGATGTTGTTTGGTATATTGGAACTGCTCTTGATCCTGTTGTTGGATCAGGTTTTTCTTGCCCTGCATGTAGGGCGAGGGTATCTATTTTTTTGGTTGGCATTTTTCTTATTGCCTCTTGTTTTGGTTATACACAAACATTGATAACAGCGTTATATGGGTTGTTGTAAGAAATATTCCAAAAAGAATATTAAACCACCAAATCCATTCCTAAAACATGTTTCCAACCCTTGAAGACATCGCCAAACGTCGAAGACAACTTGGTCTTAAACAAAAAGAACTAGCAAAAAGGGCAGGAGTAAGCCAATCCCTTATAGCCAAACTCGAAGCAGGAACCATTGACTCGTCATACACAAAAGTTAAAACAATTTTTGATGTTCTCGAACGATTGGAATTTAAAACCAAAATTCAAGCAGAAAAAATCCTTCATAACGAAGTTATCAGTGTACAAAAAACTGCTCCAGTATCAAAAGTCGTAAAGATAATGAAAGAACACAGCTATTCTCAAATCCCAGTTTTCGAGGGCAAACAATCAGTGGGAAGCATATCGGAAAGAGCAATTCTTCGACAAATCCTCTCAGGTAAAGACTTAGAGGATATCTCCAAACTTCCAACAGAAAGCATCATGGAAGAAGCTTTCCCACAAATAAATGAAGACGCACCATTGCCGTTAATTACAAGCCTTCTCCAATCATATTCAGCTGTGTTAGTATCCAAAAAAGGGTCTATAGTTGGAATAATTACCAAAGCAGATTTGTTGCGCATGCTGTAGCGGTACAGACAGTTTTAAAGACATCATTGTCCTTTCATCATCGCTTACCGAAGTTTAAATCTTTACGTTGCAGTCTTTCTAAAGTTGCAAAAACATTTTTTAGAAGTATCCTTATATTTTTTGCGCGCTAAATTTTCGCAACAACAGCGAAGAGGACTACTGATGAGAAAAATCTGGGTGCTTACCAAAAAAACGTACAGTCTCTCATTAGTTTTCAACTCACTGTTAACTATTGCATGTGCCGTTGGGATCCTAGCGGGGTTCTACTGGATTTTTCCCAATTGGCAGCCATTTTACCCTTTCCTTTTAAACGGCAACTTTATTTGGTTTGCAATCGCTGCGGCTATCCTAAACATTTTTCCAAGCGCATGCCTTGGAAGATCTTTAAAAACTGGGCGTTTTCTGTTTCACCACTATTTTTACGGGTTTTTAGTCCTGTTTTTCACAGCAATCTACATATTTTTCTATAGCCCAGTATCAATCCTCTCAATTTTCTTTGTTAACAACACAACTATCGCAGTTAATGTCGGACGGTTCTTTCTGCTTGGCGGCTTAACATTGATTTTGGATGATCTCCCAGACGTCTCGAAAAAAGTTGAAACTGTCTTGAACGGGTTAAAGTCTAAAGCTTACCAGGGTAGAAAGGTTCTAACGATAACTCAATTTGCCATGGGGGCAGTTTCATTGTATCTTTTTGCTTCTGTGTGCGTTTTTATGTCTCAAAACCCACAATGGCTTACTGCTGCCAACATCTTGTTTGTTAGCACGGTGTTCATCACTAGCGTTACATCATTTGTTTTCGCTAAAAGAAAATTTTGGTCAAATATAGCAGATAATTAGAAAGTTAAGCCGTGTTCTACTCATTGAATAATCAGTTTCCACTCGTTATCTGTCTAAATTAGTGTTGTAGAGTTTAAGAGTTAGATGTAATACTCTGGCGCATCATCAGATTTAGACGAGCCTTTTTTGCAAAAACTAGTGCAAAGATGACAGAAATCAACAGTTACGTCGCCAGCACTGATTTCTTTGTTCACTATTTTTTTTGCAGTTTCAGAAGCCATGGCTTGAATTTTAGGAAGAAATTGTTCAACATGCTCGATTCCTTTGATGGCACGTTTTGAACTAAGATATTGACTTACGGCTGCTTGAGTGGTGCCGAGACGTTTGGCAGCCTGCGTTTGCGAAAAATTGTATTTTTCCACAAGTTCCCTCGCAAGTAATGATCTGTATATTGGCAGAACGTATTTGCCGATCATTTCGCATTGAGGGTCCATGAATATCAGCTTGACTATAACACACTTATATTAATAAAATCTTTTACGACAGAACCCATTATCCTGTATTATATTGTTCGAGCAGAAAAATTTCCATACGAAAAAGGAAAAACAAAGTGCCATGTTAAACAAAAAATTATTAGGCTAAGAATAATTCTATTGTGTTTAACAAAAGTAATTAAGAAATAGAGTTACGGTGCTTTCTAAACTGAATTTTGCCAATTGATATCTGCCAAAAAACTGTATGGGTACTCTACAAAAAATTTAATAACGAAAAACATATTTCTTGAACTGCGAACCAAATATTTCAGTTTTTGTTATTGTCTGAGTTGAGGTCATTGGAGAACATAAAAGAAACATTAACAGCGAATGACGCTAAAATTAAGATCATAAAGGATGGACCGTACTTTGTTTCTGGAAACATTCCCTTGTATCCAATGACAATAAAATGTAACAAGGAAAAAACTCCAGCCGAATGGTTAATTGGAGAAAAACTGCAAACTTCGGATAAATACTCTCTTTGTCGTTGTGGAAAATCAAGAAAAAAACCATTCTGCGATGGGTCCCATATAAAAGCTAATTTTGACGGGGCAGAAACAAGTGAAAACTTGCCTTATGAACAGATGGCAAAAGAGTTTAATGGTCCTTCTTTGAAGTTGAAGGATGCTGAGATGATTTGCGCTTCAGCACGTTTTTGTCATCGCGGTGGAGATATTTGGGATATAATATTGAAAACTGATGAGCAATGGGCAAGGAAAAACGTTATAAAAAACTCTTCTGATTGCCCTTCAGGTCGCTTAGTCGTAGTTGACAAAGAAAGCAGAAAGACAATTGAGCCGGCATTTGAAAAATCTATTGGTTTTATCCAAGACCCCGCTATGGGTGTTGATGGCCCGCTATGGGTTCGTGGCGGAATTCCTGTATTTTCTGCCAACGGAAAGATGTATGAGGTTAGAAACCGTTTAACTCTTTGTCGATGCGGAAAATCCAGCAACAAACCGTTTTGCGATAGCAGTCATTACCCTGAAGAAGATAGGGAGATATAAAAAACATGTCTAAAGCAGATAAATATAGTAAAAAACAAACCCAAGACAATTTAGATGCGGAGTTAGAATCCAAGGAGAAAGCATTCGTTTTGTTCTATGCTTCATGGTGTCCTCATTCACAGCGGTTTCTACCGATATTTCAAGAGTACGCGAAAACCAATCCACTTGAGTGCCTAAGTGTAGTAGTCGATGACAAGCCCGAATTATGCGACAAATACGATATAGAATACTATCCCACTGTACTATTATTTAAAAAGGGCAAAGTTCGCAAAAGGCTTGACGCCACGCCTGGAGTTGGACTAAGCAAATCACAGTTGTCAGAACTCACATCTAATTCCTAAGATTTTCAGTCTATATTTTTTATTGTTTTACGAGTAGTTCTTGATATTCAGGATTTACTTCACCATGTTTTTCAAGAATTATATTGTGTATTTTGCGCCAATCTTCGCTTATGCTTGGCCATAATGGACCGCCAATAATGCTTTTCTTAACGTATTCATCTAGTGATTTTTCGCGTTTTATGACTCTTTTGTTCCAGTCTACGCTGATTAATCCTGATCGTCTCAGGTATTGAAGGTTTCTTGCCATCTGGTTTGAGTTGATAGGATAGGTTATCGCGGTGTTTAGGTCGTCGTTTAAGGATTCAATAGAGAATTCATCGACTATTCGGAGACTTATTGTTGCAATCATGTCCTGCATCAGTTTAGCTGTCTTAGTAACATATAATGCTCTCTTGGGCACCAGAATCTGTTCGAGACGATAGGCGTTTCGTTTGTAGAACCAGATTTTTACGATTTCAGTAGTTGCCAGGTATCCACCTAATAACGCTGCCAATGCGAGGTAAAATAGTAACGGGGGTGCAACAAAACCAAATATTTCACCAAGCGGAGTGAAAGGTACTGTTAAAGCGAATGTTACGATTGCTGCGCTACTAATCAGAAGGTATTTGCTTGGTTTACTCTTCCAAAACGGTTTTCGCCTGGTTCTTATCACGAAAACAACTAGTACCTGTGAACAGAGGGATTCGATAAACCATGCAGTCTGGAACAAGTGCTCTGGATATTGTGGATTTGATAATAGAGCGACGGGTATTATTGGAATAAACACAAAGAGCATTGTGAAAAAGGTAAAGAAATCAAAAAGGGAACTTACGGGACCTAATGAAATCATAAATCGTCTGATGAAGGCAATGTCCCAGCGTTTGGGTCGTTCAACGTATTCGTCGTCTACTCTGTCGGTTGTGATTGTTGATTGGGACATGTCGTAGAGAAGATTGTTTAGTAGAATTTGGACGGGTAACATGGGTAGAAAGGGTAAGAATACCGATGCACCTGCAACGCTAAACATGTTTCCAAAGTTTGAGCTGACGCCTAGCTGAATGTATTTCATGGTGTTGCCAAATGTTTTTCGTCCTTCCAAGATACCTTCAGCTAGAACGGTTAAGTCGCTTCTGGAGAGTATAATGTCAGCTGATTCTCTCGCTACATCAACTGCGTTGTCGACCGAGATGCCAACATCACTTGTTCGCAGGGAGGGAGCATCGTTTATTCCGTCGCCCATGTAACCGACTACGTGGCCGTTTTTCTTTAGCAGTGTTATTATTCGGTCCTTCTGGACGGGGTTAACTCTACAGAAGACGTTGGCTTCTTCGACGATTGCCATAAGTGCTTCGTCTGTTATGTTAGCTATGTCGTTTCCAAGGGCCACTCCTTTTACTTCGAATCCTAGTTCTTCACATACTTTTCTGGTAACTAACTCGTTGTCACCTGTTAAGATTTTGAGTTCTATTCCTGCTTTTCCTAGTAACCGTAACGATTGTTTGGCTGTTTCCTTGGGAGGATCAAGAAAAGCCACAAAGCCCAAAAATACCATGTCTGTTTCATCATTTATCGAGTAAACCGCTTTGTCTACTTTTAGCCGCTTGTAAGCGATACTTAAAACTCTAAGACCTTCTGCACTGTAGTCAGTATATTTCTGCTCGATTCTTTTTCGGGCTTCGTCACCTAGGTCAGCAACCACCTTGTCTAACTCGTAATAAGAACAAACTTTGAGAATTTCTTCCGGAGCACCTTTAGCTATGAAGAATCGTTCACCTTCATTCTCAACCACAACGGAGACACGTCTACGAATAAAGTCAAATGGGACTTCATCAATTTTCATGTATTGCGAAGTATCAACTTCTTTATGTCTTAGAATGGCTTCGTCCAGTGGGCTTCGCAGTCCAGTTTGGAAATTGCTATTCAGGAATGAGTAAAGGAAAACTTTTTCGTCTTCTTTGCCTTCCAGGTCAACGTTAAGAATGAGTTTGATACGGTTTTCGGTAAGTGTACCTGTCTTATCGGTGCAGAGCACGTTCATGCTGCCAAAGTTTTCGATAGCGGATAAACGTTTTACTATGACGCCTTTTTTGGACATTGCCATAGCACCTCTAGAGAGGTTAATGGTGATTATCATCGGTAAAAGTTCAGGAGTTAACCCAACTGCCAAGGCAACTGCAAAAAGCAACGCGTCCACAACACCATCTGTTGTGGGATTTCGCACAGAGATTATCAAAAAGACGAACATAACCAAAAGGAAGGTTACTTGCATGATTAAGAAACCAAAACTCTTGATACCTCTTTCAAATTCGGTCTCCGGATGTTTTTCGATTAATTTCTTGGCGATTTTTCCATATTCAGTTGTACTACCGGTTCTAACAACAACTGCTGTTGCAGTGCCGCTTACAACTGAAGTACCCATAAAACAGTAATTGGTCCATTCAACAATAGAACCGGAGCTAGCTTTTACTTGGTTGGAGGTTTTCTCTACAGGAAAAGATTCACCTGTTAACGCGGATTGGTTGATGAATAAATCTTTGGCATTGATTACCCGGGCGTCAGCCGGAGCTATGTCGCCGGCAGAAAGAAAAATTATATCTCCCGGGACAATTCCTGGCAACTTTATTTCTTGTTTAACATTGTCCCTAAGAACCGTTGCTGTGGTTGTGACTTTTTGTTTCAATAGTTGTGCTGCTTTTTCAGCTTTCGATTCTTGATAATAGTCCAGAATAATACTGACAAAAATTATAACAAAAATGATAGTGGTATTGGTTAGCTGTCCCAAAATGCCTGTGATTATGCCTGCAATCAGAAGAATGATTACAAGGGGGCTTTTGAAATGTTGTAGGAACTCTTTGATAGCGGAGTGTTTGTGTTCGCGGGCGAGTTCGTTTGGACCATAGGTTTCGAGGTTTTCGGATGCTTGCTCAGAGCTGAGTCCCCGTGGCGTTGTTCTTAAGCGTTTTAGGAGTTCTTCGTGGGGCAGGGTTATCATTTCTTCGGTGCTTAGAAATGTCAATGTGCTAGCAACAGTATCATTGCTATTGCCATTCTGATTAGTTTTTGACATGCCCTCCCCGCCTTAAAACTTACAATAGACAGCTTGCTCTTAAAGGAATTTCTCAGCGTTGACCGTTTAGACTCAAAAATTATAAAAAAGTTGTAGGGGTTACTTCCATTTGGTGAGGATTTCTTCGCGTTGAAAGGTTGCCTTGCTAAGGTAGAACAATGCTATATCTGCAACCGCTAAGGCTACAATTACCGCTATAGCTATTATTGTTGAGAGTTGCGCGCTAGTTGAGGCAAAAATCACAAGGAAAATCAACGGCAACACGATTAAGCCACCTAACTGCTGCGCCGCTCGTATGTCGTTTACTTTGGAGGAGACAATTATGTTTGCTTCGACACTCATGATGCATGCAAGAGGGGCAATTACGCCAATAACTATCAACCAGTATTGGTTTGGAATTAAGATCGTTCCAATTTGACTTGTAGTTACTGACCAGACATCAATTATTATCGCTGATATTGCTGCTCCAACATACGTTACAACCATACAAGGAATGAATGAAGCTAAGCTCTTGCCAAGTAATAATTCGCCATCTGTTGTTGGAGTTGCGAGCAGAGGCTCTAAGCTCTTTTCTATTTTTTCCCCGACAAAGCTATAGGAAGCTATAATTGAAGGGAGAATCGCTGGAATTAGAACAAAATACATTGTTGCTAAATTTACAATTTGACCCGCAGCAGCTAACGCTTGCTCATGAGAAAGTGCTCCAGAGGTAATTTCGCTGTTTAGCGCAAATATGAAAATTATTGGTAGAACCACCCCAAGTATGATGGGCATGGCAATTAATGAGTAGAGAACATATTTGTTCTTGCGGAAAACACTCAGGTCTTTTTTGGTTACAATTAAAGATTTCCAAAGTCTCATTGAGATTGAGCCTCCCGTATTAGTTTTAAGTAAACGTCTTCAAGTGTGGAGCGTAATTCAGTTACGTACTGTATGTTTCCATCTGCTTTTACGATGGTTCTTACCACTTCAGGGTTATCTTTTTCAGGGTTATCAATATCAAGAATCAGCTTGTTATCACTTGTTCGCACGTTCTTAATTGATGATAATTTTTCTACGGCATCAATTATTTTGTTCGATATACTTTCTAAGTGAATGATAGTTTTGCGTTTGTAGAGACTGTGTTCCAAATTTTTGGGGGAATCAACCGCAATCAGCTTCGTTTTTAGAATAGCGATTCGGTCGCAGAGACGGTCTGCCTCATCTAAGTTATGTGTATTAATGAAAATTGTTCGTTTTTCTTTCTTAAGTTCAATGACGAAGTCTCTAACTGTTTTTGAGGCTTCAGGGTCAAGATTGGCAGTTGGTTCATCAAGGAATAAGAGCTGGGGATCATGTATGAGAGCTCGTGCAATAGCAAGTTTTTGTTTCATGCCTTTGCTAAATGTCCCTGCTGCATCTTCGCGTCGTTCCCAAATCCCAAGCAATTTTAGAAGATGTTCAATGTTTTCTTTGCGTTTAGACTCTGGAACCTCGTATAGTTGTCCGTAAAAATCAAGGTTCCTGTAAGCACTTAGGCTGTCGTATAATCCGACGTTTTCAGGAAGAAAACCTACCATTTTTCGGATCTTTAAGCAATCTTCTTCCTTATCTATCGTGTAGTTTCCTATTGTAGCTTCGCCGCTGGTTTTGCCTATTAAGCAACAAAGCATGCGCACCGTAGTGGTTTTACCTGCGCCGTTGGGTCCTAAAAAACCGAATACTTCTCCATCTTCAACTCGAAGCGTCAGGTTGTCAACAGCGGTAAAGTTGCCGAATTTTCGAGTTAGGTTTTTAGTGTCAATCATAGCATGCACATGCCAAATGCTTAATTAGATTATATTTTTTCGTATTTAGAGTCTTCTATGTGCTTCTTTTCAAGTTCTTCTTCGCTTAACTCAGGTTTTAAGTCTTGTTCTTGTTGTTTCGCGTCTGGTGGCCAAGTGATTGGGTCTTTTGAAGATGAGTAAATGTTGACCCAACTCCTTTTTCCGCAAGCTGGACATTTAATATAATGCAGTGGTCCAACGTGTGGCGCTAAGACAGCTGTTCCGAAGTTTTGTTCGTAAACGTTATTGCATTTTTTGCATTTTACTCGGGTCATGTCAATCATATTTTGAAATCATGTTTAGGGATTTAAAATGTTTGCAAAATAAGTGCAGGTTTTTCATTCCAACTGAATGCCAAGTAGTTTGTTAAGATATTTAGTTGTGGCTTGCCCAATTTTTCATAAATTTACTTGCTGATTTGTTTTAATGTTTAAAGATTTGACAAACACTTAATAAATCGGGCGTTATTTCTCCCTTGCAAATGGAGCAAAGACTATGTTTCTCGATGACATCGTGAAGGTTCTTACTGCGCCGCATAAGGCGTTCAAGCAAATCATTGATAATCCCAAGTATCTTGGAGTAATAGTTATACTTCTTCTCTTCATAGGGTTGCAAATCGGTTACGAGTATTCTCAGTTTTCTAGAGCTAGATTGGAGTTGACTTCTCCGGTTGCTGGGTTGATGCAGACCTTTACAAACGCCACCAATTGGGATAGCAGCTCAAACCTTGAGTTAAGTAATACTTTTGACGATTATTACAACAATACAATTTATGTGACAGGTACACAGCTTCCGCCATCGGATCCCAATGCTTACTATAGCTTGTTTGGAAACAGCAGTTTACAGATGGATGCTACAAACGCGAATTCAGTTACCGCTGCGTTGACTAATACATCTAATGTTGATTGCAGCCCAAGCGGCTTCCAAAACCTTTCCATGACCATTAAACTTGTAGAACCTCAAAGCGCTCCTCAAACAGTGACTTTGACGCTTTATTCACTTAGTGATTCAAATTACTACACATATGACCTCACCCCTTTGCTATCTGATGTTACATTGATTGATCAATGGAACAACTTGACCATCCCATTGGGGCCTGATACGGCTGGTTGGACAGAACATGGTTTTCCTATATGGACAAACATAACCTCACTCACACTTCAATTTGACTATTCAACAGATTCTAACATAATCATGCGTTTAGGCGCGTTGTATTTCCGAGGAGAATATGTTACTCCAACGCAATATGATCCAGCTGGAGTGTTAGTGCGTTTCCTACAGATCTTCCCGCTGCAATTCCTCTTCACATGGTTGCTTCTAGCAGGAGTTATCTATATCATATTGAGAGCCACAAAAAACACAACAACATGGAAACCGCTCTTTGTAGCTGCAGGGTTCGCAATGGTCGTTATGGTAATCCGAGGACTAGTAAACATTGTAGCAACTTTTGCAATGCCTGTAACCTATTATCCCTACGATGTGTCTTTTGGCTTGCTTATTGATCCATTAGGAACAATATACTTCCCTGCCGAGGCAGTTGGGGTGCTTACAGCTCAAGCTCAAATGGTTGTAACGAATACGGAAACAGCACTTGCAACATTTAGGACTATAATAACCTCCATGTTCGCTGTGTCTTACGTGTGGCTTGGCGCGTTAACAACTTTTGCAGTCAAAGCAGTCAAACCCGAATTTTCCACTGCAAAATGCATAGCAATCTCCGCGGTGGGCGTTACAGTTACCCTTGTGGCATTGGCTTTCTTCCTCTTCGTGGTTTAAAAAACACCGCCTTTCTTTTCTTTTCTTTCTTTTTGTCCCAAAATTCAGTTAGCAAGATTTATATGATTGAAAGACAAAAAGCGTAACGACAGTTTAGAAGTGAATTAAATTGGTTACGATTAAAGATTTGCATGATGGTATGAAACGAGTTGATGTTGAAGCTAAGGTTGTAGAGAAAAGCGATCCCCGTGAAGTTAAATCCAGATATAAAGATGAAACATACAAAATTGTGGACGCTGTAGTAGCAGACGAAACTGGCAGTATAAAACTTACCCTTTGGAACGAGCAAATAGATATGGTTAGCATAGGCGACAACATTAAAATCGAAAACGGCTATGTTACCAGCTTTAAGAGCGAACTACAACTGAATGTGGGTAAATTCGGGAAACTAACCGTTATTTAACCCACAGACTATTTCCCGATTTATAGATACGGTCTTTTTTGAATTTGTGCCCCTGCAGACTTTTGGATTCCCTTGAGGGTTATGCCGTAAGTATGGGGGTTAAGTCTTGTCTTGTTGTGCTTTCTGGCGCTATTTTTTGGCAGATCATAATTAGTGAGTTTTCAGCATAGTTTAGGACGTTCTTTCCTTGTTCGGTTAGTTTGTATACTTTTTTAGGTCTTTCACAATCCATATTCCAGGCGCTTTGTATGTAACCTTTTTTCTCAAGTAAGCCAAGCATCGGGTAGATTGTGCTGGGTCCAAAGTATACTCCGAATCCTTTGCGTATTTTTGTGATTAACTGGTAGCCGTGCATGCTTTCTTGCTGCAGGTATTGCAGAATTATCGTGTCTAAGAGTCCTTTTGTGAGTTTTGTCTGGACTTCTTTTTGATATTTTGTGTTCATTTGTTATCTTATCCTTGTTGTCTTATGTCTTCTTTATCGTTATACGCGAAGATAAAGCCTTGCACATAATCAAAGCATATAAAAAAGCGACCTGTAAAACACAGCTACAGATCAATACGTAAAATATAGCGTCTAAACCAATATTTCAAATCTCAGAGCATAACGAAATGGAACTGTACAACACACAAACACAAAACGGTCTAGCAATGATCAATTATCTTTCCGCCCAATATGATTTTCCAATTAAGTCATGAAAAAATCTAAAACTAAGCACCTTAAATGCGATAAACTTAAGCGGGAACCTTTGCCTGAAGCCAAAAATTAGTTAGGAGATGCACAAAAAGAAATTATTTTTGAAAAATTAAAATTGAAAAGAAAAGGAGAGTTATTTTATTCAGTTGTGCTTTCGTCGTTTTCGTCTGTTTGGGCGGCTTGGTCGGTGTCTGTTTCTTCTATTGCTTCCGAAGGCGCCTGCGGAGGCGCTTCTAAAGGGTGGGCTGGAACGTGGGCCTCCTCCACGATTGTCGGTTCGATAACCGGCTCAAGTATAGGGTCCATCACTTTTTCTAGTGTTGTTTCGACTGGAGCGTGTTCTGTTACATCAAATGCTTGAAGTGGGACATCAATTGCTGGCTGTTCTGCTACAGCGTCTTCAATGATTTCGGTTGAAGCTTCGACCTCAGCAGGGTCTTCAATTGTTGCTTCTTCAACTTGATCTGCTTCCTCAACTTCCATTACTGGAGTCTCTGTCTCTTCCATATTTACTTGTTCTTCTACAGCTGGCTCGATTATTAGTTCAGGAGCAGCCTCGCTATCTACTTGAGCTTCCTCGGGGTCAATTATTAGCGCTTCTTCAACTGGGGCAGCTTCTTCGACCATTGCAACTTCAACATCTGAAGTTTCGATTGGGGCTGCTTCTTCTACTGGAGCATCTTCAAAGATAGGAGCTTCAACTGGAACTTCAATTGGAGCTGCTTCAGCTTCTGCAACTTCATATGGAGCAGTTTCAATAGAAGCTGTTTCTTCAACTGGAGGTACTTCAACCTGAGCACTCTCAATTGTTGGGGCTTCTTCATTTTGTACAGTTTCAATTTGAGTTTCTTCAATTGTTGCAGTTTCGAGTGGTGCGGCGTCTTCAAGATTTGGGGCTGATTCCTCAACCTCTACGGCTTCAACTTCTGGTGCTTCGATAATTGGAGCTTCTTCAACTGGGGCTGCTTCTTCTACTGGAGCATCTTCAAAGATAGGAGCTTCAACTGGAACTTCAATTGGAGCTGCTTCAGCTTCTGCAACTTCATATGGAGCAGTTTCAATAGAAGCTGTTTCTTCAACTGGAGGTACTTCAACCTGAGCACTCTCAATTTCAGGAGTCGGTTCTGCCGCCATGGTTTCAATAGGTGTTTCAATTGGGGCAGATTCGATTGAAGCTGGCTCAATTGTGAGTGTCTCTGTGATTGGAGTTTCTAATGGGGTTGCTTCAACAGGAGTCTCTAAAGGAACCGTTTCTACAGGAGCTGGCTCAACAGTAACTTCGGCTGCAACAGTTGGAGCTTCTGGAGTTTGAAGGGGCATTTCTTCGGGGAGAAGCTGGTTTGAAGCGTCTTTGATTATGCTGAGTTCATGTCGTGTTGCATCAAGTGTGTTTGAAAGTAGATTGATTTCTCGAGTATAGATTTCGTCTTCTATTTCTCCAATAACATGTTGAATTTCATAGTTAGCGAGAAGCATTTCTAATGTTTTTATTTGTCCTTCTAGTTCTTGGGTTTTTCCTTGCATTCTTTCAGCGAGGTCTTTACGTTGTTTTTCAATTTCCACTATTGCAGACTCAATGTCTCCGGCAAAAGAGTCTTTTGTGGCTTGAGAAATTTTGCCTGTTTGATACAGGTTTTCTAGAGCTTGCTTCTTTTTGTTGGCAATTTCGTACTCTTCGTTTAATTTTTTAAATGTGTATTTCCATGAAATCACGTTTAAGGCACCGTAGTGTGCTACGGTAAAATTAGAGATAACGTTTGTTAACATGCACATATATCGTTAACTATTAAAAGTTGCCAGTATAGCAAGAAAATGGTAATTTTGAAGTTAAAAACCGTTGTCTCCCCATGGATTTATGAACATGAACATTGTAATTTTTCTCGAAAAATGCTATCTTGCCTCTACATATAAATGTTAACAATCGAACTTCTAGATAGAGTTATGTTGACATATATGAATAGGATTTTTTGTTTAATCTGACGTTTCTTAGGGACAGGGACTACTTTTAAGCGTCCAGTTTGTTTATTTGTTCATACTTTTTCTGAATTATTACCACTAACCGAAAAAGGTTCAGAAACTATTGGAACCATTTTTAGTTCGCGACAAAATCAAAAGTTTTATAACAACAATCCTGAAAGCTAAAAAATCGGTCAGCCCTTTGCATTTTATCCATTTTTTAATCGAAATACTAAAAAACCCCTTCGCGTTTTCCTATCAGCGCAATTAAATAAGCGCGGGTCCGTAGCTCAGTCAGGCTAGAGCACCGGACTTTTAATCCGGGGGTCGCG
>CAYPSV010000010.1:48274-50757 GCA_964413605.1 uncultured Candidatus Bathyarchaeia archaeon
GCGGGTCCGTAGCTCAGTCAGGCTAGAGCACCGGACTTTTAATCCGGGGGTCGCGGGTTCAATTCCCGTCGGACCCGCTCAAACATTCGAATTTATGGAGTTTTCTTTCATCCCTTTTTTCTTTGCGGTTCTGAGACTACAATTCAGAAGAATTTAACCGATTTCGCAGCATCAAGTTCTATAAGAGTAAGGCAGACAAATCGGAAAAAATCAGCTAATCTTGAGTAAAATAAAAATAGCACTTAATACAAAAAAAGAAACAAGTGAGCCTATTGAGCTCTAAACAAAAAGCAACCTGTGAAGTGTGCGGTAGGGAAATCACCAAAGAAGACTACAACAATTATGAAGGCATGTGTTGGGAATGCTGGGATGACCAGCTAGCAAAAGAACCTGACAGTGCATTCGACTACCCAATGCAGAAGATCGATCCTTTTTAAGCGCCTGCAAATAGAAGTTGAATTGACACCGATTAATAGATGAGCCTCAAAAATGCACTATGCTTATTTCAGCGCAATAGTCCTTTAGAAAGAACTGAATTATTAGAACCCAAATCAGGTCCGACAAATGCAATTCAAATTTTTTCGGAGGCTTATAGCCTCTCTCTACTATTAGTTCAGCTAAATCCAAAAAAATCATGAAGTTGAGGTTCATCTTTGGGATTGCAAAGGCGACTTGTCAATTGCGCATGAAAAGAAATCTATAACTATGTAATTTGATTATTTTGGTTTCTAATAAATTTCCGTAGTGAGTTTGTGTATTTATTAGATTGCTTTTTCATATTTTTGAGAATGCAGCCCAAAAAGAAGAAGGACCGCCTTAACCATTGGGAGCAGTATAGGTGCCCAACTGGCTTTCAAGGAAAAAGAGTCGCCACCCAGATGAACCAAGCACACAAAAACTTGTCAACTTGGGGTCTGAAACACGTTAAAGTTGAACCAATGTTTGTTGTTTTAGATGTAGGTTGCGGAGGCGGAAAAACACTAAGCAGACTGGCGAAGCGCGCCTTTAAAGGCAAAGTGTACGGTATCGACCACTCAGTGGACATGGTGAATTACTCAAAAGAAGTCAACAGCAAACTTGTTATCCAAGACCGCGTAGAAATAGTCAAAGGCTCAGTTGATAAGACGAAATTTAGGGATGAATTCTTTGACTTGATAACCGCAATTGAGACTTACTATTTTTGGTCTGACCTTCCAAAAGCTTTCCGTGAAATAAGAAGAATCCTCAAGACCGGGGGGTCTCTGCTTATTGTGAATGAAATGGTTAAAGACGGGGTCTTCGAGGTTGAGAACGCTGAAACTATTGCTAAAACTAACGTTCACCTTTTCCCGTTAGCTGAGATTAAGGAGTTATTGCGTTCGGAGAGCTTTGTGAGTGTGAAGGTATTTAGAAAGCGTAAATCACCTTGGAACGCAATTCTTGCTCAAAAATAAGCGTTTACTCCATTTGGAGAGTCAAGGAGCTAAACGTTCTTTTAGTTGTTTTTTCCAAGCGATTCTACTTTTTTGAAACGAAGCTGCTTTCTTTAATGTAAAAACGCCAGGGTTTGTTTTTCCATTCACCAGCATAATCCACGCCAACACGCGCGGCTTCCATGATGTCACTTTCAGGTATTGTTGGTGCGTCTCTAACGTAGAGTGGTGGAGTAGTTATGTCTGTTTTGTTCTGAGCTTTTGATATATCCATTGCCATGCAAAGCCTGCTGGGACCACTTGTTAGTTTAATGAGCTTTTCTGAAACAGCGCCTCGTCGTTTAGCCATAATTTTTTTTCCTTCTATGGGTTCGAGTGCTCTGAGAAGGACGGCTTCTGGCTTTCCGGCAACATTGCCGGCTGTTATGTTGAAGCAGTAATAAAGCCCATAGATAAAATATACATAGGCGTGCCCTTTTTTGCCAAACATAATTTCATTTCTTGATGTTCTTCGTCCTCCTGAACTGTGCGCAGCTTGGTCTTCGGGTCCCTGGTAAGCTTCTGTTTCAACTATTCTGCCCGTTGTTGTGCCTTGTGAAGATTCATGAACTAAGATTTTTCCAAGTAGGTCTTTGGCAACAGTTATAGTGTCACGTTCGTAGAAGGGTCTTTGTAAGATCATAACTGTGGATTAGCTAACCAAACAAATAAGCATAGCACATTTCTGTTTCTCTTGTAATGTTTCAAATCTGTTTCAGTACTGTTTCAGGCAACTACTATAAGCTTTTATGCACATATACTAATATGGTGATAAACAAATGCAAAAAACAAAAATCGTAATTGCCTTGGTCGCAGTCGCGGCATTAACCTTGGTTGCAGTCGGGTTGGCTTCAGCCCAAATCGGCGCTAACCAAACCTACACGGGCACAGCCCCCAACCAAGGCCCGAACAATGGATTCTTGGGTTGGATTGGCAACTGCTTTGGCTACGGGTACAACCAACCGTACAACAGTCAATATGTTGCGCCTCAAGCGCCAACCGAAGGCTCAGTTCCCGCTCCAGCCCCCTATC
>CAYPSV010000011.1:0-13893 GCA_964413605.1 uncultured Candidatus Bathyarchaeia archaeon
TGTTCCTCCAAACTGAGTAATTAAATCTAACATGTTACGAGCTTCTTGGTCAACTCGGTATCCTCCCGTTCGTTCCAGCGCAACTATTCGTGTTATAAGGTTTTGGGGTTCATTCAAGACAACTACTCTGCCTTGAACAGCCCCAACCTTTGGGTCATCAAATACTTGTATCAGCTTCTCCACGATGTCATTTTGAGGGTAGTAATCGGCATCAAAACAAAGAACTATATCATTCTTTACTGACTTAAAACCATGGTTCATCGCAGATGCTTTTCCTTTTCTGCCTACATTTGCACTTCTGTGAACAACTTCTACGAAAGGGTACATGTTTTTGTAATCATCAGCGATTTCGCCTGTTCGATCATTTGAAGCATCATCTATTACTATTACTTGCAATTTTTCTTTGGGATAAGTAAAATTTGTTATTCGCTGCAACAAACGTCCGATAACCTTTTCCTCGTTAGAAGCCGGAATCAAAATTGATACATTTGGGAGAAATGACGAAGCTTGTCTTTCAATATGCGATTTTTTTAAGGCTCTAAGCACAGATATTGTAAAAATGTAGTGCCTGAACAGGTAAGCTATCATAACTGCAGTTAGAACGAGGAAAAAAAATTCGAGAACTTCTAAAATCAAACCGGATACTCCTCGTAAAAGTTGCTGCGCCGGAGTACGGTTATGCTTAAAGACCAAAAGGAAACTATCCAGAGTGAACTCAAAAAAGGAAAGAAAATTAAACTAAGGTGGTTGAAGGTTGATCCAAAAAATGTAGCTCCAGCTACGCTGAGACCATGAAAAATAAAAGTCCAACATAAACCTATAAAATTTCCAAATACAATAAGGAGCAGTTTCAAGTTTAGTTTTCCATCAAGTTGAAAAAATAGAGCCAAAAAGATAATGTTAAAAACTAAAAGGGTTGCCAAAGACTGGATAGCTGCAGATAAAGGATTAATTAGGCGAAAAGAAGCAATAACACAAAGAACAATCGCTTCAACAAGCAAAACCGTTGCAATGTGGTTTAAAGTTTTCACTTATTTCTCCTTCCGCATCAATGATATAGATTGCCAGGAAAAGCTAATTTGTAGTAATTTGTTTATAAAATGTCTGTAAGATAATTGCAGAAGAAGTATGCATTATCAAGAAGTTAGCTGCTCATCTGTGAAAACCAAATTATCGATGACTTTGCACAGAACCAAAAAGACTTCTTGAGCGCTTAAATTATCGGTGTCTAAGATTAAATCGAAAGGTTTAAAATCGTTGCCCAGCTCAAAACCATATAATTCCTTGTAAATGGCTTTGGTACGAACTTCTTTTTCTTTTAGAACTTCAAAAGCTTGTTTAGTAGTCATTTTGTCTCTAACAGCAACTCTTGCCGCCCTTTTTTCGATAGAAGCCTGCAACCAAATTTTGAAACCACCTTCAATTAGCCAGGGCATTGTCCAGCTATCTAAAAGAGCGTTACCTTGATTCGCAAATCCTATTAGTTTATCATCAACTTGCTTATCGAATTTTGAGTCGTTAGATCTTTCTTTTAGAAATTTTAAGCCAGTTGGGCTTTCCCACCATCCCTCAATGGATACTTCGTAGCCTTCATCTTTTGCTAAGGCTTTAAGTGCATCCCCACCCGAGTAATATTTAAGGCTGTATTTTTCAGCAAGTTTTTTTGATAACGTGCTTTTTCCTGTTCCTGCCATACCAGAGATACAAAGAACAGTTGTCTTATTAGCAAAGCATTTTTTTTCCTTTTGCATCTTTGTAACCTTCAATTCGGGTTTTATTTACTGCTCTATGGGCATTATTCCTATTATGCGTGATGATATTAATCCAAGAAACAAAGAGAATATTGGATACAAATAAAACACCGAAATAGGACCAAAGCCAGGGATGAATGCCATGCTAGTTCCCCCGAAAGTGGGCGTAAGAACTAAGAACCAAACAATAATATAGAGAAAAGATATTCCAAACTGTACCATCTGAGGCTTCATCATTTTCCCTTGCATTGCGTTGATTTGCGATTGTTTTTTCTTAAGTTTTTCCATTTGTTTTTTATCGTTGGCACGGGCCGCTGCCATAGTTTCTGAACGGTACTCAGCCATTTCCTTTTGCATTACCCGATATTGTCGCCATCCGATAAAGTAATTTATCAATACTCTGTTAAGTCCTGAGTTAAGAATTGCAATTGCTCCAGCTATCCCCATGATTGCGAGGGCGGGCAAAATTGTAGTTATGTCAACTAGAGAAGTGGCGGTTATGGTTGTTTGGGGAGCATTTAGCGCTGCCACACCAGTTTCGTTGCTTCCTGCAATGTTCCATTGATAAGTTCCGGCCAATTGTGGATTTTTTGCGTCAAAAATAAAGGTTAGAGTCTGCCCTGTGCTCAGCCCTTGGGAATCTGAAAGAAGAATAAATCCATTATCGTGAGTGATATTCCATGTTTGTGAAGGGGGTTGTTGGGTTATCGCGAGGTTTTGGATATTCATATATCCGCCTGGTGAATATGCGGGGACTGTAATGTTAATAGCAGCTAAATTGTCCGTACCTGTGTTGCTAAGGATGAATGTGTATGAAGCAACTTCTGATACGCCTTTCTTGTTAGCTGAAATACTAACTTGATAGTCAATGTCTGAGGATGCTTTTGCTGAGTTCAAAATACCCAAGGCTGAAATTGACAGCAAAGCAATAAGCGTGATAAATGTTATTTTTTTCAGTATTTTCATGTGTTCTAACCTGCTTAAGACCCCAAATTGTTTCTAACCTTAGTCGTCTATGCGTACATGTTTCTTGTTTATAACTATTTTCACCAAGTATAATGAAACAAATTAAGAAAAAGGAAGTTCACTCTCAAAAAAACAAAAATTGTTCATGCAACAATTAATGGAAAAGGGAAAAAAAGATTTCAGAATCGATGTTTTCATTTTTGTTTAGCTAATTTTGCTGTTTGACGAGTCCAAGAAGTTATGGTAGACCAATTTCGAGTATCGTGTACTTTCCGTGTGTCCAAGCCGTTCTTACGCAGACTCTTTCGGTTAACTCTAATCATAATGTCCACAATCAAACCGTGGCTCTGGGAAAAATCCATAAATCCGCCAAAAAAACCGTATGAAATAGGTTGTAATCCATATCGCAGAGCGGTTTCTTCAAGATATTGATTTTTTGCCTTGCCATAAACTTCTTTTTCTGGGCGATCTGCCATTTGGCAACTCACAAACAAAGCGGTCTTTTTGTCTTTCAATTGTTTCGCGTTTTTTTCTAGAAAAGTCAGAGTTTCGTTAGTCCATTTATCAGCCCTTATACCGCTACCCACAATAACAAGGTCATATACTGCAAGATCTGGTAATTTCTCCTTGGCATTAACTATATCAACATTATAATGTTCCTCTGCAAGAACGCTACCTATTTTTTGTGCCACAGCAACAGTTCCTCCCCATCTTGATCCATAAATTACTAAAGCTTTCATTGTTTTCAACTGATTTAGTCTGGTAATGAAATCACATTCAAACCCTTCAGGACGTTAATTAATAATACGTTCGAACAAAGAAAAATATGATATAAAGAATAAAAAAGCAAATTTTGCCTATTTATTCAGAGCTTATTCTCCTAATATTCTTCTGAAGGCCGGGAACATTTCTGCAGCACGTTCCCGCATAAGCAGCTCGTAATACTGGTATATAATGCCTACTGAAAGCAAGATACCTGTGCCGGTGCCGAATGCTCCAAAGAAGTCCGAAAGACCAGCCAATAACCCAACGAATATACCACCAAGAACTGTAACGACTGGGATATAGCGTTTGAGGATTGCTTCAATGGGGCGTCCGCTCCGTCGGTATCCAGGGATTTGCATTCCACTATCCATGAGTTGCTTAGCAACTTTGGCAGGTCCTAAGCCGCCTACTTCAAGCCATATTAATGAGAAGACAGCACAAAAGACCACTATTACGCCTAGGTAAACTGCAGCTTGAAGTGGAGCAGCAATAACTCCTTGTATGCTATGTGGTGCTGTAACAAAGTAGGCTAATCCCCCGACAGGCGTTATGCTAGTTGCACCAGTGCTTGAGACGGTTTGGTTGTAATCACCGATAATTTGGAAGAACAGGTTAGTACCTGGCGCTGGTCGTCCGAAATTGGCCCAGAGTAGTTGACTAAAGAAGTACACGTTGGCGAATAGCGCGGAAGCAAAGATAACTGGCAGATTGCTGACGTAGAGGAGTTTGATTGGGTATCTGCTACGGAACCCTTTGTAGCCTGCATAACTCATGGGGAGTTCAACTCTTACGCCTTGCAGGTAGATAACTATCAGGAACACCACTATGGTTGCGATTAAGCCCAGCACAGATGGATAAATTCCTCCTGCCGAACCGAATAGATATGTTAATGTCGGGTTTCCGACATCGAAGGGGGAAACGCGGCTTAAGAACGCTGAAAGACCTCCGACAAATAAACCTGTTTGGGGCGAGAATGTTGACCACATAATGTTTTGGGCAACTCCAGCCATGATGAAGAGGCTGATGCCGCTGCCTAATCCCCATCCTTTTTGGACAAGTTCGTCCATAAGCATGACAATTATACCAGCGCCTAGTAGCTGAAGGAAAATGATAAGCACTACGCCTCCAGGAAGATCGGTAGTGAATGGGGCTCCGTACATACCGCTTAGAAGATAAGCACCTGCTTGAATACCAGTAAGTAAGATACTGAAAACTTTACTTGCGGAGGTAAAGAGTCCTCTGTCTTCAGGGTTTGACATATCACATTTTATTATGCTTGAGCCAGCAAGTAATTGTAAGATTAATCCAGCGGTGACGATGGGTCCAATACCAAGTTCCATTAGCGTCCCTCGGTTGGATGCGAAAATAACGCGAAGAGCACCGAATTGATCTTGGGCGCTTTGGGCAACGCCGAAGAGTGGAATCTCGGTCATTACAAGGAAAACAACAAGAACTAGGGCTGTCCAGAAGATTTTTTCGTTAAAAGAAACTTTGCGTTCGGGTTTTTTGATTTCTGGTAAGACTCTTCCTATGGGTTTGAAGAGGCTGAGAAATCTTCCGGGCATTTAACTGATTTACTCCTCAGTTGTTTCGAATTCTTCTTCGGCTATTGACAAAATTAGTTTTCCGCCGGCATTTTGAACTTTTTGCTGGGCGGATTTTGAGGCTTCTTTAACTTGGATAGTTAATGCTCGGGTAATTTTCCCTGAGCCGAGAAGTTTCGTGTATCCCAATTCTGTTAAATTAAGTTCTGAACTAACGGCCATTTGGTCGATCTTTTGCAGGTTTATAGTCCTCTCGATCTTGTGTATAGCTTGAGGTGAGTGGAATCCGTGTTTCCCGAAATAGTTTGGTTCAGAGGTTACGATTTTGCTCCAGAGGTGTTTGTGGCGTCCGACTTTGCGGTTGCCTTTGCTGCCACTGTCTCGGTGTTGACCGATTCTTCCGTAACCTTGTGTTCTGGTGCCTCTAAATTTTCTGATTTTTCTTAGTTTATGGGGCATGTTGGTCAGCTTCTGTTTCTGCTTTTTTTAATTTGATTTCTAGCACGCCATTCTTGTATTTGGTGTGCATTGCGTTTGGTATGACTACCTTCGGTAAATTTAAACTTTTATAGTATCTTCGCTCTTTTGATTTTGCCGAAAGCGTAATTTTCTGGTCTTTCACATTAATTTTAAAGGTTTCCTTATTAAAGCCTGCGATTTCAGCAACTATCGTTATATTATTGGCATCCTGAAAAATGTCAATTAAAGGTTTGGGCTCAACAAGTTTTTTCTTCGCAAAGCTTTTAGATGACCTAAAACTTGAATGGATGGAAATAGTTTTTGAATTTTTAGTTTGGGATTTTTGGGTTTTTGGTGAGTTAAAATCCAGCCATTTCTTGCTCTTGTAGGTTCTTCTCCATCTTGCACTCGTTTCAATTCCCCCTCCAATTACCTAACGAAGTGCACGTTGGATATTATAAAACGTATCGCACACAAAAGGTAAGAAAAGAGCCGAAGAACAAAATGCAAAATAGCTATGAAAATACTGAGTACAGACCGTTAGCGATGTAGACTTTAGCTTGAGTACTGCATCGTTTATTTTTATAGTAAAAAGTCCCTCAACTCATTTTCTCGCTTTAACCAACCTTTCAGAGTAAATCAAATAGAAATGAGAAAAACGCAAATCAACATTGAAATGATATTTCTAATTATCGCTGCAACTCAAGACTGAAAATCTAAGTTTCGAAAAAAATAAGTAAAAACAAAAATTAGATGCGATGGTTGTTAGATCATTCGTTTTACAAGATCGTTTATGGCTTCTCCGCGATAACCAGCTTCGCCGCCTGCTTTAAAACCTTTCTTAATTTGACCCTTAAAGCCTTTGCTTGGAGGATGCAATTTGAAGCGTGGTTCTATATTAGGCAGGTTTTTGTATTCTGTTTGGAGTGTTGTTATAGCTTCTGCAAGTTCGTCAACGTTTTTATATCCTGTTTTCTGGAGGTATTCGTCAGTAATTTTTTTGTCACCCGCAAGTCGTCCACGTTTAGCTATCATGGCTGCGACGAGATCTTTGCTAGGTTCTCCATACGTGACGTAGCTGTTTATACGTTGAAGCATGCCTTTGTAGGCTGGTCGGCTGTCAATTAAAATAGCGTGGTTAGTATGACCTAAACGCAAGAGGTCAAGGGTTTCTCGGGTCTCTCGTTGCGCTCTAACTGTCCCACGAATCTTTACGACCAGTAAGGTTTTGGCTTGTTCAGTTTTTGGCGTCATGCTTATTTCACCCAGTCCACTGTAGTAATCAAATTGTAGGTTTTCCGTAAGCCATCAAAGATTGCGCACGCATATGAGGGGACAGTTCTTGTAGAACCGTAGCTTCGCATCCAAAGATCCTTTACTCCTGCTAGCCCTAAGATGACCTTGGCCACTTCGCTCGAAACAAGCCCTAAGCCTCTAGGACCTGGAACAATTATTACACGAACACCACCACATCTTCCCTCCACTTGGAAAGGAATCGAATGCTGTTTTCCACAGCCGCACTCCCAACTTCCACATCCACGCTTAACGGGAATTATGTTTAGGCGGGCATTTGCTGCGGCCTTCTCGATGGCGTTACGCACTTGATTAGCTTTTCCACTTCCCAAGCCGATGTAACCATCCCGGTTACCCACTGCAACAATTGCTTTGAATCGGGATTTTTCGCCTGCATCGGTTTGTTTCTGAACGAGGTTAACGTTTATAACTTCTTCTTGCAAATCAGGAATCAAGGAATCAACGATTTGAGGTTCGCTAATTTTTATGCCGCTTAGAAACACATCCTCGATTGTTGTAATTTTTCCTTCCTGAATCATCCTGCCAAGACGAGTTTTGGGAACCCAAGCTTCTAGGCTTGCTTGGCGTCTATCGCTATCTCTACTTCTATCTCTTTGACTCATACTTTCTTTCCACCTTTCTTAGCTGGCTTTTCTTTAGGTGCCTCTACTTTTTTCGCAGTTTCAACTTTTGGCACTACTTTTCTTGGCAAAGTTTCTTCTTTGGAGGCTGATTTTGTTTTCGGTGCCTCTTTGATTACTTTTGCCTTGACCCCCGCTTTCTCTTTAGGAGCAGGTTTTTCCTTTGCTTTAGGAGGCTTTGCTATAGCTACTTTTTCTTCTGCACTTTTGGTTTCTGGTTTAACTTCAGTTTTGGAGGCAGATTCTGCTTCAACCTTTGGAACTTGCTTGACTCCAACCTTTGGTTGGGCTTTTTGCTCAACTTTAGCTTTAAGATCCGCTTTTGATGTAGAAGTAGCTTTGGCTATTTGTTTAGGAACTTTGATTTTAGGCTCAGGAGCGCTTTGTGGTTCAGGAGCAACCTTTGCCCCCTTAAAGGAACTTACAATTTCAGCTCGGATCTTGCTGAAGTGTTCTGCAACCTTTTCAGGTGCAACACCACCAGCTCTATATTTGCTGAATTTTGCGTTGTATTCTTCTGAGTCTGGACCTAAATTCTTAGCATACCATGCAATATGATCGCCTTTTAAGCGGTTTTTGTCGAGTTTTTCTTCACTGTGAGGAACTTCGACACCGGCATCTACTACGCCACTTAGGACAGCGAAGATTCGGGCGCCTTTCGTCGGAGTGATTAGCCCAATATCTAGTATTGATCCATCGATACCTGCAGCTTTGGCTTTCAAGCCAACAAGCAAGCCCGTTAGGTAAGCTGCCGGAATGTTACCTGTGGGAGCTTTCCAACCGTATTTTTTGATTAGCTCACGACTGTTGGCTGCTGCCAAAACCTGGTCGCCTTTTTGTTTTGCAACTATTATTTGTGCATTTACGTTACGGATTGAAGTGCGTGTTACAAGTCGTGGGCGTCTAGATATCACTAGGGCCTTACGTGCTTGATAGTCGGTTTTTCCTTCACGCCTACGTCTTAGTTGCACTCGGTAATTACTGCTATTTGCCATCTAACGTTTCCTCCATAGATCATGCTCTTTCAGGTTACGCTCCAGTTCTGCAATGGAGTTGAACCTTCCGCTACCGGCCATTCTGTAGTATTGAGTGTAGGTTGTTTCTGTTATGACTCTGCTTGCTTTTAACTCTCGAAGTTTGCGGCGCAGGGAACGGATTCTTATCATCCAGGCTTCTTTCTTGGTTACTTTTGCTTGGCCAGCACCTGTAACGGAGCCTGGTCCGCTACGTCTGCCTAGGGCTTTTTTAGCTCGAATGCTTTTAGCTCTTGAGCGGCTGACGCCTTTCTGAGGTAATGAGATTATGATTTTCTCGTGAATAAGCTTACGTACTTCTTCTCTTGTTATGGCGCCGTCTACATCGCTCATACGTTCAGGGTTAATCCAAACACGGTTTTGTCCAATCTTGAGGATTTGAGCAGCGAGGCGTCTTTGCCCTTTTAAGTCAGTCATTGTTTCTTTTTCTCCTTCTTTGCTTTAGCTTTTGCTTTTGGGGCTTTCTTTTCCTCTTTTTTCGTTTTCTTTGGTTTCTTCTCTTCTTTCTTGACCTTTTCTTCAGCAACTTCAGCGTCTGCTTCTTCCTCAGCTTCCTTTTCTTCTGTCTCAGCGGTGATTTTAATATTCAAAATCTTAACATTAAGTTCTTTGGCTTTTGCGATTATGTCTGCGCGTTTGCGTTTGCCTACAGTATGGGATATTCGCGCTGCGTGTGTGCTTGGGTCAATTGGTAATAGGTCTGCTACATTGTTAACCATTACTTCGCGATACCCTGATGGATGCAGGTATCGTGCGATTTTTGGTCCCTTATAACCCATGCTTGGTCCTGGTGGCCAACCTAAGATTTTTCTGCGGATTTTATTGTCAAGACCACGGGGTTTTCTCCAGCTTAAACTAAAGCGTGCATATCTCCAGCTTTCGGCACGCACAAACTTTGGTTTTTTTGCTTTGGCGCGTGCTCTTACTTTGAGCGCTTTTTGTGATGGTGAGATTTTCTTTTCAGTCATTATGTCATGCCTTCGTTTCTTTCATAAACATATACACCGTCAAGGAAGACACGAGGGTCTTTTCCTCGGACGCGAGTTGATTGTTCAATGTTAGCTGCGGTTTGGCTTACTTCTTCAAGGTTTATGCCGGAGATGATTATGTCTTCAGGGTCAATCTTTACCTTGACGTCGCCAACGATTTTTATTTGGCGTGCCCTTCGTTCTCCTGTAAAATTTTCAATTACGACAGACTTATCCTGGATTTTTGCAGATATGGGGAAGTGTGAAAATACGATTTTCAGCCTGTAGTTGTAACCTTTGGTTACGCCTGTTATCATGTTTTGGATGTGTGAATAGATTGTTCCTACAAGGGCAGCTTCCTTTTTGCGGGGCCATTTAGCTGAGATACGGACATTTTTGCCTTCACTTTCGATGGCTACTGTTGCATAGGAGAAGTCACGTGTTAAGGAGCCTTTTTCGCCTTTGACACTTACTTTTTTGCCTTTTAAACTTAAGCTTACGTCTTCGGGAACTTCGACTGTTTTGGATATTTCTGGAAGCCGCATTACGTTACCACTCCTAATATATGAAGGCTAATAGCCTTCCTCCAAGGTTTTTTTCTTCGGCATTCTTGTGGGCAATTACACCTTTGGATGTTGAAACAACCATCAAACCGACGTCACGTGACGGCAGAAATTTCTTTTCCCAATTTTCAAATTCATTAGCTTTCACTGCGAAACGTGGTTTAACTGGACCACATTTATTGATTCTGCCTAGAAGTTGAACTTTGAATTTTCCTTGGCGACCGTCATCAATGAATTCGAATTCGCCAATGTAACCGTTGAGTTGCATGATTCGTAGCACTCGCCCCAAGAGTTTGGAGGCAGGGCTGATTATGCATTCACGCTTGTTGCGTGTTTCGTTGTTTATGATGGTGATGAGACCGTTTGTTAAAGTATCCATTGTTTTCCTTTAGCTCCTACTCATATTTTTTGAACCCTAATTTTGGGGCAGCTTCTCTAAAGCAATGCCGACATAAATATAAATCATAACGTCTGATGACTGGACCATAAGAACCGCATCTTACACATGGCCGTGAACCTTTACCGTATTTTCTTTCTTTCTTTACTTGCTGTTTTCCCATAATTTCACACTCAGGTTAGGTTATTTCTACTCCCAATAATTGTTTAACAAAGACTATTGATTCTTCAGGCGTGAGTACATGTTTAGGACCTATCGACTTGTCCTGTTTTCTGCGAATTTTTACTCTTTGACCTGGTCGGTTAATGGTAACACATACATCCATACCGAAGATTCCAACATCAGGATCATATTTGACGCCTGGAATCTCGATATGTTCTTTAAGTCCGAAAGAAAAGTTTCCACGCACATCAAAGGATCTGGCTGAAATTTTATTGTCAACAATTGGCAGGATTTTTTTAAGGAAGTCTATTGCTTTTTGTTTACGCAAAGTAACTACTACTGCGATTGATTCGCCTTCTCGTATACCAAAGTCGCGAATAGTCTTCTTTGCTTTCCTCTTAACCGGGGTTTGACCTGTGATTTCTTCGAGGACTTTGTTTGCTTTTTCTAGTGGTTCCCCTGATTTGCCGACGTTTAGGTTAACAACAACTTTTTCAATGCGGGGTAAACGCATTGGATGTTCTTCCCAAGTCTTAGTGAATGCTTCTTCTTCAGACAATTTGAGATGCCTCCGTTGTGGTTACGAGTTGTTCTGTTTCACCGATAGAGAAGACAAAGTCAAGGATTGTCTGGTACCGTGTACCTTTTGAGTCTTCAATTAGCACGAGGGCTTGGTGACGTTTTTTTGCTTCTGTTTTTTCGATTTCAACAATTTTGCCTTGTTTGCCGATGTTTTTTCCGCCTGTAATTACGGCAATGTTGCCTTCTTTTGTTTTCAGAGTTTGGACAACTTGCTTTTCTGGATAGGCCACTTTTATGACGTCAAATGTTTCATATGTGGCTTCGTGAGGATTTTTGGAGTCAGCTACTTTTACTAGAATGTTGGAACCGTCGTGTAGTGCAATTTGTATACCGTTATGGACTGTGGTTTTGTTTTCTACTCGGAATAGCTTCATTTTTGATTCTTCTTTGCTTATTGGATTTAATACAAGACCTTTGTGAGAGGGCATGACGCGGTAGTATTTGTCCATTTCAGGTATTGAGATTACATCCATCAAGCCTACGGGAATGTCATCTTGTTTGCAGATTTTGCCATCCAATAGGACTTTGCCTTGGTCAAGTATGAGTTTGGCTTCTTTTCTTGTTTGAGCTACGCCCAGAATATCGCGCAACACCATTGTCAGGGGCAAGCATTTTTTGAGAGAGTGTGAGCCTGGTGAAGGCTTAACTATCCATGGCAATTCTTTTCTGTGAATGGGCCAGAATGCCGGTGCTGGCTTGCGTTTTAGCCGTGCAGTTTTTCCTTTTTTACCCAAGTTTTATTCCTCCTTTTTCTCAGAGGTTTTCTTAGCTCGTTCTTTTGGAGCGGCTTCTGTTTCCTCTGTTTCTTTAACTGTTTTCTTTCTTTTTGCTTTTGGTTTAACTGAAAGATTCTTGGTTGGTTTGGCTTCGACAGCAATATTGTCTTTTTCAGGTGCTGCTTCTTCTATCTTGGCTGTAGTTTCAGCTTTCTTTGGTTTGGCTTTTGCCTTTTCTTCTTTGGCTGAGACCTTCTTTCTGCCAAGGATGTTTTTTCGCCATTTATCGTCCAAGTTTAGGGTGCGTATTTGAACCTTTGATGGATGAATTGGAAGGAAAATGTTCGTTCCATCGGTTTTTTCTCGAGTTAAACCTTCGAGGTATATGCGGTATTCTCTGAGGTCAACACGGGAAACTTTTCCTTCAAAGCCTTTGTGGTCTCCACGTTGAATGCGAACAGTGTCGCCTTTGCGTACTGGAAGAGTTTTTGGTCCTTTTGAAGCGGCAAGTTCATTTGACAATGGAGCTGCCATGAGTTTGTGACGTTTGTGAGCAGGGGCATTGTATAGCATTTTTCTTTGTTTTCTCGGATTCTTTACTCGGTTTGTCTGCATTTTTTTTCACCTATACGATTATGCTTGAGGCACTTGCGATTCTGGGCCATCTTTCGGCTGCCTCTCTTGCTACTGGACCTCGAATTTCTGAACCTTTCATTTCTCCGTCTGGAGTTATGATTACTGCTGCGTTATCTTCAAATTGTACCCAAACTCCGTCAATTCGTCTATAAGTTTTTCTTTGACGTACGATAACTGCTTGGAAAATCTTTTTACGCATGTCTGGCGAACCTTGGCGTACTGAAACGGTGACTTTGTCACCAACTGTTGCTGAAGGATAGCGTCTTAGGCGACCTTTGTAGCCCATTGCTTGAATCAAGCGCAATACACGTGCACCTGTGTTATCGGTACATTTCATTTCGGATCCTGCTAATAGTCCACGACTGATTTTTTGTCCATGGGACAACATACCTTTTGCTACAAGGGCTCTCTGTTTCGCTTTCGCAGCCATTTTACTTTTCCTCTCCTAATTTTTCTACGACAACAAAGGAAACAGTTTTGCTTATCGGTCTACATTCAGCGATTTTTACTCGGTCGCCTTCTTTGACGTCTATACATGGTGGATTATGTGATGGGATGTGTCCGTGTCTACGTTCGTAGCGCACGAATTTTGATGAGAACTGGAGAAATTCCCTGTCAACAATAACGGTTTTATCCATCTTTGCTGTGTGAACGATGCCTTCCATAACACGTCCTCTTACGGAAAGTGTTCCGTGGAATGGGCAGTTTCGGTCTTCACAGGTCTTTTTTGGTTTCTTGAAAGTCATCGACATGTTACCATAGCCTCTTCATGGTTTTTTTTAACCTGTCCTCAGGTCTTCCGACTAATAGTTTGCCATCAATTTGGACGATGGTGCCATCGTCAAATTTGAAGTTGAAAATTGCTGATTCTTTGATTATATTTTTGGTTTTTCCTTCATGTTGGAAGGTGAAGGTGTTTCTTGATTCTGATATGACGGTCCCGTTGAGCCCGACGTAGTCTGTGTGTGGGCTTTGCGCTACCTTGCAGTGGGAGCCGATGAATTCATATCGAATGATATCGGGAGTTACTTTCATTTAGGAGTTTTCTCCTTGGGTTGTTTTTTTGCTTTGTTTGCTTTTGGTTTTTCAGCCTTCTTTGCTGCTTTAGGTTCAGATGTTTTTCGAATGCCGAGTTTTTCTTCGTTTTGAACTGTTAGAATTTGTGCTATGGCTTTGCGTAGTTCTCTAACTTTTGTTGGGTTTTCAACGGCGCCGCCTGCGTTTATCATGGTTCTTATGCGGGCAAGTTCTGCGCGTAAATCGTAGAGTTTGTTTGTTTTGTCTTCGGCGGACATTGAAACGATGTCCTTGACTCGCAGTATTGGCATTATTCTTTTGCCTCCTCAGGTTTTTGTTCGTCTTTGATTTCTGTTGTTTGCACTTCTGGTTGTGACTCTGCTGGAGCGTCTGGTTGTG
>CAYPSV010000011.1:13993-50672 GCA_964413605.1 uncultured Candidatus Bathyarchaeia archaeon
TCTGGTTGTGACTCTGCTGGAGCGTCTGGTTGTGGGGGTTGATCAGTAGCTGGTTCTTGAACTGGAGTTGTTGGCGAGGGGGTTTGGGGGGTAACTGCGTTCTCTTCCACTGGCGGTTCAGCCTGAGCAATTGTGACTTTGTCTGGGAAATATGCATCTGGTGGCATTAGTTTTACGCGGACGCCAATAATGCCGGGTTTTAGTTGTACGTGTGCTTCTGCAGTTTTCAAAGCTTTGAGTGCAGGTTCACCGCATCTAGGGAAGTTGCCTGCGCGGAACTTTTCGAACCTGGCTCTTTCGGTGGTTAGTTTGCCGCTGATAACTATTTCTGCGCCTAATGCACCTGCTTCCATAACTTGATTAAGTGCCCAGAAACCTGCGCGCCTGAAGTGAACACCTCGTTCAAGAGCTGAGGTTACGCGGTTGGCGACAACGTGTGCGTTGAATTCTGGGACTTCTATTTCTGAGACAGAAATTTGGGGGTTAGTTACTTTGAAATTGTTTTCCAGGGCGGAAGCGAGTTCTTTGATGGTTTCTCCTCCTCTGCCGATAACTATGCCGGGGCGCATGGCGTATATGACTACGTGTGTTCCGAGTGGAGTTTTTGATAGGTTAACTCCACCGTATCCGGCTCTTTCTAGTTTTTTCTGTAAGAATTCATCTATTTCGGTTCGTTTAATAGATTCTGTAATAAAACGCTTAACTATGCTCATTTACTGTTCTCCTTGGGATGCTTTCTCTTCGAGCACGATTTCAACATGTGTTGTCGTGTTATATTTTGGACTGGCTCTACCGTGTGCTCTTGGTGTATAACGCTTTAGTTTGATACCTTGATACGCTGCAGCGTGAAATATACGGAGGCGGTCAACGTCTAATCCTTTGTTTTCAGCATTGGCTTCAGCTGCTTCGATTACGTGAAGAATATGTTCTGAAGCTTTTATTGGATATCTGCCTACGAATCGACCGGGCATTCCGCCTTTGTGCCCGAGTTTCTTTGTGTAACGTGTGTATGGGACTGGTTTTTTCTTCGCCATAACTTCACGTAAGAATTCTTTGGATTGTGAGAGGGACATGCCTTTAACAGCTTTGCAGACTTCACGTGCTGCTTTATGGGATACTTTGAGTTCTCTTCCGCTGGCTTTCGCTGTTTTTTCTGGATTAAGCATTTCCTCGATTATCGAGTATCCCCATTTTGGCATTTATGATTTCTCCGATGCGCAATCAAACACGTAAAAGCAATTTATATGGCTTTCCGTATCAGAACTAAGATTTTACTCAAAGTTGAATATGTAGGTTCCTGCGAGGGAACAATTCGAACGCGTGAGGTGTGTACAGTTTTTGGATTACATTTAGGCTTTTATAGTTTGCCCAAAAAAGCCTTCAGAAAAGGACAAACACGAAAAAAGTTTGAACTATTTACTGTATTTGCGATTGAAAAATGACATATTCTTGATGTAACCAAATTTCTTTGATAGATTCACCGTTTTATCTAGTTTTATCTAAGTAGATAATGACATTTTTGCCAATCGATTTATTCAGAAGATGTTGCGTGGAAGTTTTTGTGAATTTAATTGTTTGAAGTGATTGAACGTTACTTTGTACTTCTTATTGGGTATGCTGAAAATTAGTCAATAAACTAACGGTGTAATTCTACAGATTCTTGCGATGTGTTTATTTTTCAGAATTAGGTAGTCTATTAAAGCAAAAAGGACAGGAGACTTCAAATTTTATGGACAAAACAGCTAAAATAACCATGTTGCACGGCGCTGGGGGCACAGTCATGCATGAATTAGTTAAAAACTACGTTGTTAAATATTTAGGCAGTATAGGAAATTTAGCCGAAGTGCCCCTTGAAGCCATGGATGACGCCGCAGTCATCGGCGATATCGTCCTAAAAAGTGATTCCCATGCTGTCAAGCCAATCTTTTTTCCTGGTGGCGACATAGGACGCATTGCCATATCTGGAACGGTGAACGACATATCTTGTCTAGGGGCGATGCCTTATGCCTTGGCTTGTGGTTTAATCTTAGAGGAAGGGCTAGCTCTGTCAGATCTAGAACGGATTTTAGACAGCATGAAGCAAACCTGCATAGAAGCAGGCGTGGGCATCGTTACTGGGGACACCAAAGTTGTGGAAAAGGGTGCGTTGGGCGGTTGTGTCATGAACGTCTCCGGCATCGGCAAACGCACCTCAGCTCTTGAAAGTAACCTTGCAGTTGTCAGGAGATATCGAGAACTTAATGCCCGATGGACTCTTGACTCTAACCTTGCTGAAGGTGACGCAGTCATTCTAACAGGCACTATTGGGGACCACGGGTTGGCGGTTCTCTCAGCACAACAAGGTTTAACGTTTGGAAGCCAAATTCTCTCTGACGTGAAGCCCTTAAACCGTTTGGTTCAAAACTTCCTTGGCGTAGTGGGGGGCGTTGTTGCCATGAAAGATCCCACTAGAGGTGGCTTGGCTGATGCAACTAATGAATGGGCGGAAAAATCAAGAATTGGCATCCTAATTGATGAAGATAAAGTTCCAATCCGCGAGGACGTAAGAACTGCGTGTGAAATGCTCGGCTTAGACCCCTTAGAAATAGGAAATGAAGGCAAACTTATAATTGGCGTGATATCAGAAAAAGCCGAAGAATTACTAAAGTTTCTTAAACAGACCCCTGAAGGCAAAGACGCGCAAATAATCGGTCAAGCGACAACCCAATTTAGAGGCGTTGCAATGCAAACCGCAGTGGGCGGTAAAAGAATAATTGCAAGACCAGTCGGCGATCCTGTGCCAAGAATTTGCTAAGTTTGGACTGCGACATTTTTTGCCCAGACACGGCAGGTTCCCTCGCTGCTAACCATGCAAGCACCGATGGGTTTGGCTGGGGTGCAACCTTTCAGGAACATAGGGCATTCGCTGGGTTTGATCTTTCCGATGACAACTAGGTGGCATTCGCATCCCAACAAGATGTCTTTGCCTTGCTCTACGCGTACATCGAATTTTTCTCGGGCATCAAACTGGACCAGTGTGGGTCTAAGCTGTAGCGCTGAGTCAGGAAGCCTTCCGATTCCGCGCCAGTTGCCTGCAGTCACCTTGAATGCTTGTGTCATTAATTCTTGGGCTTTAATGTTGCCTTCGGGCTTAACTACTCGTGAATACTCATTCTCCAGGCGTGCTGTATTTTCATGCACCTGTTTTAGAATCATGTAGATGCCCATCATGACATCGACTGGTTCAAAGCCGGCCACTACTGTGGGCATCCGGTAAACCCTGGCGAATAGCTCATAGGGTTTAAGCCCGATTATGGCGCTTACGTGTCCAGGCGCGATGAATCCGGAAATTTCCAGGTCGCCTAGGCCCAGAAGCAGTTCCATGGCGGGTGGAATTAGACGGTGTGATACTAAAAAGCTGAAGTTTTTAGGCAAATCACCGAGTGCTTCAACTGCTGTAATGGGCGCTGTAGTTTCAAAGCCGACCGCATGGAAAACGAATTCTTTGTTGGGTTCTTGTTTTGCCATTTCAACTGCGTCTGAAACTGAGTAGACAACTCGGACGTCTGCGCCCTCTGCTTTTGCCTCTAAAAGTGAGAATTCACTGCCTGGTACACGCAAGACATCTCCAAAACAGGTAACAACTATGTCTTTCTTTGATAGTTGCACGGCTTCATCTATTTCTGCGGCGGGTACAATGCAGACAGGGCATCCTGGTCCAGCGATAACTTCTACGTTTTCGGGTAGAAGGCTGCGCAGACCAAAGTGGGTTATAGTCCATTCATGGGTTCCGCAGACATGGCACATCTTGACTTTGCTTTTTTTAGGTGCGACTTCTTTGATTTTTTCGGCTATGTTTTTGACGAGTTCAGGGTTTCGGAACCGCGTGGTCTGTGTCAATTTCGCTTATTCTCCAGCGGCTAATACGTCTTTCCAAATGCTGAGAGTTTCTAAAGCTTCTTCTTCTTCCAGAACTTGGATTGCGTAGCCTGCGTGAACCAATACGTATTGTCCAACTTTGACGTTTACTAGAGATATGTTCACGTCTCGTAGAACGCCTTGACCAAAATCGACGTGAGCTTTGGTGCCGTCCAGACCAATAACTTTAGCGGGAATTGCTAAGCACATAACAATCAGTAAAAAAATAACGCGTTAAACGGCGATAAAAACAGATTGGTCTAAAAGTCTGAAAATGCAGCAACAACTGCCTGACCTAACGATACTCCGCCATCTCCTGCTGGTACAGATTCGTGGACAAAAAACTGTAAACCTGCTGCCTCGACTGTTTCGCGTATTAGTTGGGTGAGGATTTGGTTGCATGCCGCGCCACCTGAAAAGCCTACATTTTTGATTTTTTTTCTATTTGCGCCTTCAATTGCCAGTGCTGCTAGACCTCTTGCTAAGTAGGAGTGGGCACTGTAAGCTAAATTTGAGGTAGAAACCCCGCTGCCCAAACTGCTGTAAATTACTTCAAGCATATTGGATGTATCTAAAACGCTTCCGTGAATTCGGCTTTTTAGCTGTAATACGTCGGTGCCAGATAGTGCTGTGGACTCTAGTTTTATTGCAGGTTCTCCCTCGTAGGTTCGTTTGTGGCAAACCCCTAAGATTGCAGCAACTGCATCTAAAACTCTACCGCAACTGGTTGTTTCAATGCTGCTTTTTCCGCTTTTGAGTTGTTCAAGAATTAGGTTGGCTTCGGCTTCGCCATAGGGTAATTGTTTGCTGTTTTGCAGGAGCCATTTTTCGATGTTTAATCCTGATTTTTGAAGCATTCCAGCTGCTATCCTTAGTGGGTAACGACTTGCTAAGTCGCCTCCCAACAGGGGTTGTGGCTCCAAATGTCCAATCCGCGTAAAGTCTGCTGATTCTAACGTGCAGTGAAGAATTTCACCTCCCCATGCCCCGCCATCTAAGCCATATCCGTATCCGTCACAAGTAACCGCTACAATCTCATCTAAACCATGTTCAGCCATCAGTGCCGCTGCATGTGCATGATGATGTTGCACTCTAATTAAACCCAAAGCATCAGCCCCTGCCATTTCTTGAGCTAGAAGGGTTGTGTTGAATTTGGGGTGCAAATCGCAAGCTACCAATTCAGGGTGACAATTGGTTAAGCGTTGAAGGTGTGTTGTGGCTTCTTGGAGGAAGCTTCGGGTTTCGATGTTTTCAACGTCGCCTATGTGTTGACTTATGAAGGCTTTGTCGTCTATCAGTAGACAAGAGGTGTTGTTTAATTCGCCGCCCAATCCCACTACGCAGCGGGTTGATTTTCGTTTCAACCTAATGGGAACGGGAGCGTAACCTCTGCTTCGCCGGAGAAACACAGGGCGAACACTATGTAGCCGCATAACTGAGTCATCGCATCGGTAGGCGATTTTGCGGTTGTGAAATAAGAAATAATCCACAGTTTCGCCCAGAATTTCAAGCGCTGCTTTGTTGTCTTTTACTATGGGCTGGTTTGCTGGATTGGCGCTGGTCATTACAAACGATAAGTCAGGAACTTGGTCAAATAGCATGTAGTGTAGACCTGTGTAGGGGAGCATAACGCCGATGTTGTGCAGGGAAGGTGCAACTAGGTGGGAGAGGTTGTAGCTTGGGCTTTTGTTTAGTAAGACGATTGGTCGTGCAGATGATGTCAGCAATTTCTGTTCTTTTATGCTCACTTTGGCAAAGGTTTTTGCGACGCGGAGGTTTTTTGCCATGATGGCAAAGGGTTTCTCGGTTCGGTGTTTTGTTTTTCTAAGCCTAAGCAGGGGCTCTTCAAGAATTGTGGATGCGGCAAGGTGGAAGCCTCCATATCCTTTCACAGCGATGATTTTGCCCTCTGAAAGTAGTTTTCCAGCTAAACGTATGGGGTCTTTTGATTCTATGGGTTCGCCTTTGTTTGTTGTTAAATATGCTTTGGGACCGCAAGTTGGGCAAGCCACTGTTTGCGCGTGGAATCGTCGATTTGTAGGGTCGACGTATTCTTTTTGGCAGAAACCGCATAGTGGGAATTCTCGCATGGTGGTGTTTTCGCGGTCATAGGGTAGGTGTTCGATGATTGTGAAGCGTGGTCCGCAGTCTGTGCATGTGATGAAAAAGTATTCGTAGCGTGGGTTTTTGGGGTCACGAAGTTCCTTGAGGCATTGGTTGCAGATGGCGATGTCAGGAGGGATGATAGAGCCTGAAAGCTCAGTTTCTTGTGAACTATGGTGAATGGTAAAGTTTTTGTATTCATTTTTGTCTGAAAGCTTGGTTTGGTTTAGGTTTTCTATTTGTGCTAGGGGTGGTTTTTTTGAGGTTAAGTCTTGCGTGAACTTTTTGATGTTTTGTGCTGTTCCTTCGAGTAGTACTTCAACGCCTGCATCGCCTCTATTTCGTACAAAACCCGTCAAGTTATTGCGCACTGCTATGCGGTAGATGAATGGGCGAAATCCTACCCCTTGAACAATTCCTGTAACGCTAAGTTTTAGCCGCAAGCAGTGAGCCTTCCCTTATTTGAGATTGGTGTTTTCTCTTATACGTTTCGAATCAAACCTTAAGAATACTTAAACCTTTCAATTTTGTATGTGAAGTTATGAGATGGGTCACTTTCGTCGTTGCATTCATCATAACGGCTGTCTTGGTTATTGCGGGAATACTAATCTATCCTGAAATTTTGGGGCAAGCAGCAACCGTTAACAACGATTACGTCTTTGCATTCTTTCTTGGACCTTTTTTTGTTGTGTTGTTTTTTAGCTGGCTTGGCGAAAAAATAGTGTTGAGAATAATCAACAAGATTAAACCTTGTTTTTAATTAAAATAAGGATTTTAGTTCAGAACAACTCTTTTCTTATATGTTGGCTTTGAGTTGTAGTTTTAAGACTTTACCTGCTCCGCTTAGGGGCAGTTCTTGTCTGAATTCGATTTCGCGGATGGCTTTGTAGGGGGCGACTTTGTCGTTTGCGAATGTCATGATTTCTTTTTCTGATGATAACGCTCCGTCTTTGAGGACAATGTAGGCTTTGGGAATTTCGCCTGCAAATGCGTCTGGCTTTCCGATGACTGCGCAGAGTTTTACGGCAGGATGTTCGTAGAGAACGTCTTCGATTTCTCGGGGGTAAACGCTGTAGTCTTTGTATTTTATGAGGTCTTTTTTGCGGTCAGTGATGTAGAAGTAACCATTGGAATCCATGCGTGCAATGTCGCCTGTTAGCAGCCACTCTTCATGCATTACTAAAGAGGTTTCTGTGGGTTTGTTCCAGTAACCCTTCATTACTTGTGGTCCTTTAACAGCGAGTTCCCCTACTTTGTCAACGTTTAATGGTTTGCCCGTTTCTAAATCGACAATTTGAGCTTCTGTGTCGGGTAGGGGCAATCCTATGGAACCAACCTTCACTGTGCGCATAGACTTGTCAACAGGGGTGCAATGCGTAACAGGTGAGGCTTCTGTTAATCCGTAACCTTCAGCTAGAAAACCACCTGTGACCTCCATAAATCGCTTTTGCACTTGAGGCGGCAAGGGGGAAGCGCCTGAAATGCACACTCGAATGGAGGTTAGGTTGTATTTGTTAAGCTCTGGGTTGGCGATTAGTGTTGAGTACATTGTTGGGACACCGCAGAAAACTGTGACCTTTTGGTTCTGGATGGTTTGCATGATTTTTTGGGGGTCGAATTTTGGGATTAAGATCATTTTTGCTGCTAAGCTGATGGGGACGGTCATGCTTGTTGTCATGCCGTATATGTGGAATAGTGGCAAGGCTGTTAGGAATGTTTCTTGTGTGGGGGTGCCTTTTATCCAAGCTGCGAAGGCTATGGCGTTTGAAACGAGGTTTGTGTGGGTGAGCATGGCGCCTTTGGATATTCCTGTTGTTCCGCCTGTGTATTGCAGAGCTGCTAAGTCTTCAGCGGGATTTAGCTGTACTTTTAGGGTTTTTTCTGAGGATTCGTCGATTAGGGCTTTGAAAGATAGGGTGTTAAGTGTTGGCGTAGAGGTTTCTGGTTGGGAGCTGTAATCTTGCAGACTTGTGGTGATTATGTTTTTAAGTTGGGTTTTTTGCTTGACGTTTTGGATAATTGGCAGTGTTGAATCTAACGTGACGATTGTGTCTGCGCTTGAATCTGCTAGTTGGTACTCGACTTCGCGTTCTCGATGCAGCGGACTGATGGCTGTAACCACTGCGCCTGCCTTGAGGGCGCCAAAATATGAAATAATAAACGGGGGGATGTTGGGTAAGAAAAGAGCTACTCTATCCCCTTTATTCACTCCTAGTTTGATTAATGAGTTAGCAAACTTGTTTGAGAGCGTTTCCAGTTGGGAGTAACTGATTTCTCGTTCATTACAGGTTATGGCGGTTCGTTTTGGGTAGTTTTCAGCGGTTTTTGTTAGGATTTTTTGTAGAGGAGTGTTTGGGTAATTGATGTGTTTTGGTACTCCGGTAGGCCAGTGGCTAAACCAGGAAGGTTCGTTTTTCATGTTGTTTGCTCTTAGAGTTATTTGGTGATAAAGGTAAAAACTGTTGCCATCAAATGATTATGCTAATTTACTTTCTCTGATAGAACAACAACGGGGTTTTTTGTTGCAGTAATAAGCTTTTTTTAGGTTGCTTCTTTGGTTTAGGGTTTGTTGCGTTTGCAGAGTGCGTCTGCATTCGTCACTGAACGTCATAGAACGTCACAGAGAGTCAATTTACGTTGTACGAGGTATGATGTGTGCCGTTAGCTGAGAAAGTCAGGTTTCAAGCGAGATTGCAGATAGGTAAGCGTGTGCAGGTTCCAAAGATGGTGCGGTGGCGATTCAAGCTTGAGAGTTATCAGATTTTAGAAGTTACAGTAAGTCTTCTGGGGGTTTGGTGTGCTGATTCTCGGAGTTTTTTGACAAGAATGGGCAGAGATGGTAGAATAGTAATCCCTAAGCAAACATTGGATTTGCTAAGACGGGCAGGTCCAACCTTGAGGGCTGCATGTTGGAAGTGACTTTGGCACCGTCTTAGAAACTTTGATCGTTTTTCTTCTTAGGATAATCGGCCTTTTTCTGGATTGATCAAACATATAATTTATAATCGTAAAACAATTATTCAATAGTTTAATTTGTCGAAGGGACCATGGTAAGCAAAATAGATTATTACACGGAGAAACTAAGGTCACTTGATGACTGGGATAGTTACCTACAGAAAGAATCGGGGCTTCCTGGACCTCGGGCGTCGCCGTTGCGGCTAATCCTGAGGAAAGCAAGAAGTTGTTTGAGAAGTAGGTCAGAACAAAAGACAAAGACGTTGTCGGGGTTATGAAGCAGAATCTTAAAAAGAATAGATTATTGAAAATGGACAGCGTCTGGGTTTCGAGCCAACTAGACCTTATTTTATGAAGGGTGCGTTTTAAAAAAATGGTGCCGGGGGCGGGATTCGAGCCCGCGACTTCTGGGTTAAGGCGCTTGGCCCTGTGACTCTCCAGATTATGAGTCTGGCGCCCTAGCCAGGCTAGGCTACCCCGGCATATTGCCGCTCGGTTTTTGAGCCGTTGCCATTTTAGTTTATTTTCCTTCATTTAAACTTTTAAAACATATTTCTTGAGTTTTAGGTTGCCTGCGTAGATTTGTGGTGGTTGAATGGATTTCTCTTTTTTTGACAGGCAGTTGGTGCTGATTTTTTGTTAACATGCAATTAGTCTTAGTTGCAACAATAAATTTATTGGATTGAAAAATCCATGATTATGGTTGGTGATTTGTGTGTCTTCAAATAATGACGATTTCCCCGAATGGTTCAGAAAACGGCGCACGTCAAAAGATCCATTCTTTGGCAATATAGATGAAATGTTTCATGATATGGAGAAAATGATGGATGAAGAACTGAAGAACTTTACACAAAAAGTTCCTAAGGAGTATGTCAAGGAGCGTAAACTTCCAGACGGCAGCACAGTTAAAGAGCTTGGGCCGTTTGTTTATGGTTATAGTATGAAAATTGGGTCCGATGGGAAACCTGAAATTCAAGAGTTCGGAAACATCAAGAAAGGACTAAAGGGCACCCCTCAGGTTAGAGAAGAGCGTGAACCGCTTGTTGACATTGTTGAAACAAACGACGATGTTCATGTTGTTGTTGAGCTTCCAGGAGTGGAAAAAATCGACATCAACCTTCACGGAACAGAAAGTTCACTGGAGATTGCCGTTGATACACCTCAATACAAATACTACAAAGAAGTTAAGTTGCCTGTAAAAGTTAAAGTTAAAGAAGCGAGCTCGAGCTATAAAAACGGCGTCCTAGAAGTTGTGCTTCCGAAAGCAGAAGCTTCAAAACCTAAAGGCGAACCTATCAACATAGGTTAAAAACTCTTTTACTTTCCTTAGTTCATAGTAGCTAGTGTAAAAATGAGCGGAAAGTCAGAAATAGAAACCTTAAACTCTGTATGTAGGGAAGCAAAGACAGCGGGGAAACTGTCAGGTGAAAACCTCACTGAGCTCTATGAACTCTTTGGACAACGCTTCACCAAAGCGTTAGAAGCCCTAAAAGAAGGCAGAGTAAAAAAATACGTTTTCAAACCCAGCGGTAGAACAGTTTGGATTGTTGTGGGGCGGGAGCGTGATTATTTGATTATGCCTGAAGCTGAATTTTGCACATGTGATGACTTCTATTTTCGTGTTTTGGATAAGAGAGTTCACATGTGCTATCATTTATTGACTCAGAAGATGGCGCAGAACCTTGGTTGGTTTGAGGCTTTTGAGGAAAGTGATGAATGCTTTGGTATGCTAATGGATGAGTGGAAAAAAGCTACTCCTTAAATATGAAGAGTTACAAGTGTAGAGTAAAATGCAAGGGGAATCTCTATGGATTTAGGCGCATACTTCGTAACATTGCAATATATCTTGATGGGTTCAATTTTTATTGCTCTAATCCTAATATTCATGTATGCTTATTTTGGCAGAGATGAAGATCAAGACAACGAATAAGTAAGGACTAATCGTTTTTTTTCTTAATGCGTTTATTAAAAACCCAAAATAAAACGACGCTAATTATTGTAATCACTATTCCAACGGTGATAAGTAACCCAGATTCGGGACCAGCTCCAAAAACAATGGGGATGGGCCCGATCAGAATAACTCCTCCAACGCTTCCTGACCCTCCGAAAACCACTGAGGCAGCAAATACAACGAATATTCCCACAAAAACTAAAGTTATACCCAAAAACAAAAGCCACAGAGTCTTATTTGAAATGTCTAAACCTGCATCCTCGTATTCTTTAGTAAGCATTCTTGCTACCTCATCAACCAATATATTACTGTAATAATTAACATGATTATCACAAGTGCCAAAGCCAACGCTATCACCATCTTTACAGATTTCTTGTCTGTGCCAAAAATTATGGGAATTGGACCAATCATGATTACACCTGCACCTTTCATTTTTCCTTTCTTTAGGTTGCCGGAGGATGCAAGTATAATGGCTGTAATTATGACTATTACTCCAACAATGAAAAGGGTAATTCCGAGTGCGTAAAATATTGACGCGTCCAAGCTCGTTTCTCCTGGTTGCTCATCTATCTGTATTCAATATTTAATGTTAAAAGTTGTAATTAAGCTAAAAGTTAAAAACCCTTATCGTTCTATTCGTGTCGACGCAAATGACAACCCAAGACCTCATCAAAGAAATCCAAAGTCAAGATCCTCAAATAAGTCTTGAACAAATTCAAGAAAGACTTAAAGCAGAAAGAAGCCGGACGGGCGGTCTATTGAGTGATGAAACACTTTTGCGTTTGATTGCTGCTAAATTCGGCCTTCAAGTCCAGCAAAATCACGTTGACAATAAAGGAATCTTGCAAACCAATCAATTGTTGGCAGGTTTGAACAATGTTACGGTTGAAGGACAATTAGTTGCAATTTACCCAGTCAAGTCCTTTCAAGGTGCTGAAAAATCTGGAAAGTTAGTTACCGTTATGTTGATGGATAGCAATGGGATTTTGCGGGTAGTCTTGTGGGATTCAAAAGTTGAGTTGGTTGAGCAGGGCGAACTTAAAGCGGGACAAATAATTAAGCTAATGCACGGTTACACCAAGCAGGATTGCAACGGCGCAGTTGAACTGCATATGGGCAGTAAAAGCCAAATTGAAATCAAAGGTCCAGCTCAAAACCTTAATTATTCTTCGATCGAAAAGTTTGCCTCAAAAATCCAGTCTTTGAGCAACACCTCAGGAAAAGTACACCTCTCAGGAGCAGTAAAAGCGGTTTTAGGCAAGAAAGCATTTTCACGAAGCGACGATAGCGATGGAGTAGTTATGCGTTTGGCTTTCAGGGATGACTCAGGTGAAGTTATGATAGTTGCTTGGAATGAAAAGGTTGCTGAGATAGAAGTCTTGCTTAGAGATAGCCCACGATTGCTGTTAGTTAACGCAAGAGTAAAGGAAAACCAAAATGGCAAGATAGAAGTTCACGTAGACTCAAACACCTTTGTCGATGTATTAAAATAAAAAAAGAAAGTTGTTAAATTTTTTGTTCGATAGCATCTGTTATTTCGGTACCTTTAGCTGACCCGCCTAAGTCGTGTGTTCTAACTTTGCCTTCGGTGAGCACAGCTATTACTGCATCCTCTATTTTCTTTGAGGCTACTTTTTCACCGAGATAATCTAACATCATTGCACCAGCCATTATGGTTGCGATGGGGTTCACCCTGTTCATGCCCGTGTATTTTGGTGCGGAGCCGTGAACAGGTTCAAACATCCCGTAGGATGGTCCGATGTTTGCACCTGCTGCCAATCCTAAGCTGCCAGTTACTTGAGCTGCTTCATCACTGATGATGTCGCCGAAGAGGTTTGTGGTTACCATAACATCGTATTTTTCGGGTTGTTTGATAAGCTGCATCGTGGCTGCATCAATATGTAAATCATCGACGTCTACATCAGGATAATTCTTCTGGGCTTCTTTGACTGCATCCTTGAAGATCCCATCAGTTACACGCAGAATGTTCCCCTTGTGAACGTATGTGAGGTGTTTTCTGCGTTGCATTGCAAGTTTGAAGGCGAAGTCAGCAACTTTTAGCGAAGCCTCGTGGGTAATTATTCGTAGGGCAACGCCGACGCCAGGAGACAAAACCGATTCCATACCCGAATACATGCCCTCTGTGTTTTCGCGAACAACAACTAGGTCAACGTTGGGTTTGAGGGATTCAACGTTTGGGAAAGTGCGGCATGGACGAACGTTAGCATATAAGTTAAACATTCGTCGTAGGGTAACTGCTACACTGACTGGAGCGCCTGGTTCCTCGGGGGTGGTCATGGGTCCTTTGAGGCAGGCGTTTGTCTGTTTTATAAGATCCACTGTTTCTTTGGGTAAATTCGTTCCAAACTGGGGTATGCAGTGGGCTCCTGCTTCTCCATAGAGAATGTTAAGTTTGATGTTGGATTTTTTTTCAACTGCTTCAAGCACTTTAATGGTGGCTTCGGTTACTTCAGGTCCAATGCCGTCGCCTTTGAGTGCAGCTATATTGTAAGTTTTACTCACTAGTCTGACTTCCTATGTTTTTGTTTAAATAATGTTTTTACTTATCAGCGTTCCTATCGGGTTTTCTTTTTCTAAATCAAACAATGCCCTAAATTTTACTTTGGTCCGAGTAGAGTTTCTTCAGGTTTTGATATTTCTTGACGTTGTCTTCTTTGTAGCTTCGTCGTAATGTTGCTGCGTTTGTTTTTACTCGTTCAAAACGTTTTTGGCTGTTGAGTTTTTCTGCCATTTTTATCACATCTCGGGGTTTGCTGAAATATTCGGTTTTTCCGTCTTCGCGTTTTCGTTCGACTTTTATACAGTCATCTACCATGCAGTTGAGCACGCAAGCTCCGCAATAGACACATAAATCTTCGATTATGCCTACTTGCCCCGTGCTCCAATAAAGTGCGTTTGTTGGGCAAGCTTTGATGCATAGTTTACATTGACCACCTACGCAGGTAAATTTGTTTATGTCAATTTTGCCTTCTTTGAAGAGCTCTTTTACTCCTGTGGGTTCAAGGAGTTCCCTTCGGCGCTGACGCCGTTCTTCTTCTTCGCTGACCTTGCTTTCGCTTTCTTCGTTCATCAATTCGAAGATAGAGGGCGGTTTGGAAGGCATGTGAAAACCACTTACTTCTGGTTGGACTTATAAAAATAGGTTCTATGAATTATAATTACTTATCTTCTTGCTTTAAGTAATCACTATGGTAGGAAAAAAGATTTTTTCATTATGGGTTTGTTTATATTAAAGAAGAACTTGTCTTGTTTTTTATTAGAAGGGACTTGATGAGTCAAGGTCAACTGCAGAACAAACCTGTTGCTAATTTTTCTAAACCGCATAGTCGAATAATATTGACAATTATTGTGCTTGGCACCATGATGGGTGCGCTTGACAGCACCATCGTTTTGTTGGCATTTCCGGTCATTAATGACAGTCTCCATTCTGACCTTGCTACAACTATTTGGATAATTCTAGCTTATTTGCTTGTAATTGCGGTAGCCACTACACAGATGGGTAGAATCGGCGATATATACGGCAGAAGTAAAATCTTCAACCTTGGCTTTGTGATCTTTACTGTGGGTTCGGCGCTATGTGGTTTTTCTTCGCACATCTACATGCTGATCGCTTTTAGAGTAATTCAAGCAACTGGAGGCGCTATAATGCAGGCAACCAGTGGAGCCATTATAGCCGACGTTTTTCCGTCCAAAGTCCGAGGTAGAGCATATGGATATAATGCTTTAGGCTTCACAAGCGGAGCCATGCTTGGCATAGTGCTAGGCGGAGTAATAGCCACATTTGTAAATTGGCAGTTTATATTCTTCATAAACATCCCCATCGGATTAGTTGCCACAGCAGTCGGCATCAAATACATAAAAGATAATCAAAAATCAGACGCTAAACTAAACCTATTAAGCATGGGGCTGCTTGCAACAGCGTTAGTTCTACTGGCTTTGGGTTTGGTCAATTTTGCGGCGCAAGGATTTAACGTTTTCAATTTCGCTATCGCGTTAGCTGGTGCGTTGCTTATTCCAGTGTTTTTATGGTATGATCGTCGTTCAAAGAATTCTCTGATTGATTTTGAAGCCTTTAAAATCAAAGTTCTACGGAACGCAATTTTTTCGGCGTTTTTCCTAAGCGTCGGCTATTTCAGCGTAGTTTTCTTGGTGATTATGTATTTGCAGGGCATAAGAGGACTGTCACCTTTGGATGCATCTTTGCTTCTGGTGCCAGGTTATGTTGCAGGCAGCTTTTTAGGACCTGTCATGGGGAGACTCAGCGACAAATATGGCTCAAGAGATATCGCTACCTCGGGCGTTTTCTTCTTAGGAGCTGCTATACTTATCTACTTAACAATGACAACTACCTCCCCGCTTTGGATAGTGCTGTTAGCATCAACGGTTTCAGGTATAGGAACCTCCATGTTCTTCCCCGCAAATAACAGCGCCGTCATGGCAAACGCAAGATTTGGCTCATTTGGCAGCATCTCCGGCCTACTTAGAACATTGCAAAACATCGGGCTAGTCGGAAGCTACGTTTTAGCTATTTCAGTTGCAGCTGCTTCTGTTCCACGACAAGTTGCTTTAGAAGTTTTCATAGGAACCTCTAACCTAACAGGCAGTATCAGTGACGCTTTCCTAGGAGGAATACACAACGCCTTCTACGCGTCAATTATAATACTAACAATTGCAGGAATTCTGTCATTTGTCAGAGGTAAAGAAGTCCGGAGCGAAAAGTAACCTAAAGCCTAATACCCCAAACCTACCTATTGTCTAAACACAATGGAGGCGTGGCGTGCGCAAAATTAAATTCGGCGTCTTTTTGCCTTTCTACGCTTTTCAAACTCAAAACCCAACAGCACACTACCAACAACTCTTAGACTTAGTTTTAGAATGCGAAAGTTTGGATTATGATTCTGTTTGGCTAGATGACCATTTAATGTATAATCATTGGTCTATATTGGAGTCTTGGACAACCCTCTCTGCGCTTGCCACTAAGACAAGTAGAATCAGGTTAGGAACAATGGTTTCCTGTATTAGCCATAGAAACCCCGTGTTAGTAGCAAAATCAGCCGCCACTCTTGATGCCATCTCGGGTGGCAGATTAGAGTTTGGAGTTGGGGCAGGGATACAAAAAGCTGAGCATGCGGCGTTTGGTTTTGGTTTTCCGAAATATAGTGAGAGGGTAGAAATCTTAGGTCAAGCCCTCGAAGTGATAACACAATTATGGAGAGAGGACAAAACAAGCTACCAAAGTAATCATTACTCGCTTAAAGATGCGGTTTGCGAACCAAAACCTCTTCAGAAGCCCAATCCACCTATCATTATTGGCGGAAATGGAGAAAAACTTCTGAAAGTAACTGCAAGATACGCTGACAGGTTTGACTGGGGCAATTTATCTATTGAATCGTTTCAAAATAAACTTGGGATTTTAGAAAAAAACTGCAATGAGATTGGCAGAGTTTTTAGTAAGATTGAAAAATCCTGTTGGCCTGCAGGGCAAGTGCTTATTGCCGAAAATCAGAAAGAACTAAGTGCTAAAATTAAAGAAGCAAAACCTAACACAATGACTTTGACTGACTTCAAAAAGGCTACCTTAGTTGGGACACCTGAGGAATGCATAGAACAGCTGCAGGCTTACCTAGATCTTGGGGTAACTTACTTTATGCTGTACTTTGCTGATCTGCCAAAGGTCAACAGTCTGAAGATATTTGCTGAAAAAATCCTCAAAAATGTGTAAACTATAGATCTCCTCGGGCAATATGCGACAATTCATGAAGCAAGATTTCTTCTAAGCTATGATAGGGGTTTTCTCTGATTAAGATAACAAAGTCCTCGGTCTCATTTTCGTCAGCGTTAAAGACGCAGGCATCGGTGCACTTGGTAGAAAGTATTCTTCCCCATTCCTCGATTTCTCGAAAATCGTCTTCGATGCAATGCATGCGTTGAAGGACAAAATTAAAATCGTCATCATTTAGCTTCAAAGCTTTTACGTTTGGAAAAGGCTGTTCGCTTAAGGTTTTCCAAACCGCCGCAAGTTTACTTTTTGGAATAAGCTCAACTTTTAGTTTTATTCCGTCAATTAACATTAAAATCAACTTTTTTTGTTTTAAACCTTATAAATTAACGATCAATTTGTAGACCTGCACTCATTAAAATCAAGATCTAGTTTCTAAAAGGTTTTTGCAGTAGTCCACCTACAACCACAAATATTCAATCAACAGATTTGAACTTATTATAACAGAAGCAACCTTGGTATGGTCAATAGCCCAAAAGAGGATGTGTTTGGGCTTGATTTTTGGTTAAGCCAGTATTGACGAGGTCCACTTGGTTTTGCTTTTTTATTCTATTGCTGTTGGTTGATATCTTGAGAGGATGCCCTTGCTGATTTTAGGTGGTCTAGGTTTCCAGGCGGCTAGGCGTGCTTTGAGTTCGTTATCAGTCAATTCGACTTTTAGCACTCGATTTGGGATGTCGATGGTTATGGTGTCGCCATTTTGGATGACAGCTATTGGTCCACCGTCGAAGGCTTCTGGAGCTACATGTCCTATGCTTCCGCCACGTGTTGCGCCGGAGAAGCGTCCATCAGTGATTAATGCAACACTTTCAGCTAAACCCATACCAGCGATTGTTGCAGTTGGAAACAACATTTCAGGCATACCTGGTCCGCCTCTTGGGCCTTCATAACGAATTATGACTACATCACCTGGCTTGATTTCTTTGCCCCGTATGGCGGTTAGGGCGTCTTTTTCTGAATCATAGACTTTTGCTGGACCTGTGTGTCTTTGCATATTGGGTGAAACGCCTGCGGTTTTGATAACGCTACCTTTGGGTGCGAGGTTACCTGTGAGAATGGCTATGCCGCCTTCCTTGTGAACGGGGTTAGAAAGACTGTGGATAACTTCCCGGTCGAGCACTTGGGCGTCTTTGATGTTTTCGCTAACTGTCTTTCCAGAAACAGTTGGTAACTCTGTGTGAAGCAGATTGCTGAGTTCATGCATAACGGCCGGGACGCCGCCTGCTGCATCCAAGTCCTCCAGCGCGTAGATTCCGCTGGGGATCATGCTGCATAGGTGTGGTACCTTTCTGCCGATTTCATCAAAGGTTGACAGAGGCAGGTTTATGCCGGCTTCTTTGGCGATGGCGGGCAAGTGCAAAGTGGTGTTGGTGGAGCCGCCGAGTGCCATGTCAAGTGCGATAGCGTTTTGGAAGGCTTCTTTGGTTAGAATTTGTGATGGTTTGAGGTCATCTTGGACAAGTTTAATGATTTGTTTGCCAGTGGCTCTGGCTAATCGGGCTTTGAATGCGCTGTTTGCAAGTGATGTTGCACAATAAGGCAAGGATAACCCTAACGCTTCGGTCATGCATGCCATGGTGTTTGCGGTGAACATTCCACTGCAGGATCCGCATCCTGGACAGGCGTTTGATTCCATCTCCAGTAATTCGCCTTCAGCCATTTTTCCAGCGGCTACTTGTCCGAGCGCTTCAGGCATTGCAGAATAACTTATTTTTTTGCCGTGGTGGCGTCCTGCTGCCATTGGTCCACCTGTCACCATTATGGCCGGGATGTTAACTCGCGCAGCTGCCATAAGCATCCCAGGGGTTATTTTGTCGCAGTTGGAAATCATAACAAGCCCATCTAAGCTGTGGGCTTGAAGCATAATTTCCACTGAGTCAGCAATTATTTCTCTTGAGGGTAAAGAGTAGCGCATACCTTCATGTCCCATCGCTATGCCGTCACAAACAGCGATAGTGTTGAATTCGAAGGGTGTTCCGCCTGCGGATAGGATGCCTTCTTTTACGGCTTCGCCAATTGTGCGCAGATGTATATGCCCGGGGACGATATTTGTGTAGCTGTTAGCTATACCGATTAATGGCTTCGCTATGTCATCGTCTTCTAAACCTAAAGATTTGAAGAGCGCACGGTGAGGCGCTTTCTCTATTCCCTTCTTAACTGCGTCACTTTTCAACTCAGATACCTCAATGAAATACTTCAGGAACTATTTGCCCAGCGTCGTTGTTAAATTTTGTGCGACTAAATTGAAAGCAGAGCTATAATTTTTTAAAATGCTTAAAAGCAATTAGTTAAATACAGATGCCTTAAGATGAAAAATAGATAAAAAAAACCAATCTTTTGCCTTCAGTGATACAGTTGATTGAAACTGAAAATTTAACCAAAAAATTCGGTGATTTAACAGCCGTAGAGAACGTTACGCTACGAGTTAATGACGGAGAAGTTTTTGGCTTCCTTGGACCTAACGGTGCAGGAAAAACCACCACCATTAGGATGCTTTGTTGCCTAATATCAAAGACAAGTGGAAGCGCCACAATAGGCGGGTATGAAATAGGCAATAAAGAAGGTTCTCTAAAGATACGTAAAATGATTGGGTTGGTTCCTGATAATGTCGGACTATCTGAAAATCTAACTGCTTATGATAACCTAGACTTTTATGCAAAAATATATGATCGCTCGGAAACTCAAAGGAAAGAAAGCATTAAGCGTTTCCTTGAGATGCTAGGGCTTTGGGAAAAGCGGAATGATTTGGCGGGAACCTTTTCTAAAGGTATGAAGCAAAAGTTAGCCATTGCACGTGCTCTTATTCATGATCCGCAAGTATTGTTTTTGGATGAGCCGACAGCGAACCTGGATCCTGAATCTGCGAAGACAGTCAGGGAGTTTATTCTTGAACTGAAAAAGCAGAAGAAAACCATTTTCCTAAATACTCATAACCTTGATGAGGCACAGAGGATATGTGATACAATAGGGATTTTGAACACGAAGCTCCGTGTGACTGGTACCCCTCAAGACCTTGAACAGGAAGTTAAGGGTAAGAAAACCATTGTCTCATTGGAACAAGTTAACGAAAAAATTCTTAGCGCTTTGAAAAAACTATCACTTAAGAATTTGACCAGCGAGGGCAATAAGGTAACGTTCGATGTGTCAGATCCAGATAAGGAGAATTGGGGTGCTGTGGAAGCTATGGTTTTAGCGGGCGGTCATGTTAATACAGTTAATGTTGTTGGGTCCTCTTTGGAGGATGTGTATTTGAAGCTTGTGAGGGAGTCAACATGAGAATATCCAAAGCATGGCTTATAGCCTCAAGGGACTTTAAGATATTTAGACGACAGAAAAATATTTTGATTTCAATCATCGTTTTTCCAGTAATAATTTCTGTTCTCTTTCCAGCCATACTAGAGTTCACTCAACTACGAAACAGCGGCGGGCTTGCAGCTCCGGGCGTCCTTCCAAATCTATTGAATTCATTTTCGTTCTTTTTTGTTATTGGAGCAGCGTACATTCCATTAGGAATTGCCTCTTACAGTATAGTCGGCGAAAAAGTCGAAAAGAGTTTGGAACCGCTACTCGCCACTCCGTTGACAGATGGGGAGATTTTGCTTGGGAAAGCAATCTCTGCTGTGTTGCCAACTTTAGTGGCAATGTATGTAGCCTCCATAGTCTTTACGATTGGCATCGATGCCACAACGATCGGTAGACTTGGATATAATTATTTTCCAAATTGGAATTTTGGCGTTTTGCTACTAATTGTAGTCCCCGTCGCTGTTGTAATGAGTGTTCTATATAGCGTGATTGTTTCGTCGAGAGCTAACGATGTGCGCAGTGCAAGCAGTTATGGGATATTTATTTTGTTTCCACTTTTAGCGATTTATATACTTAGCGAAGTGAGTATAATAAGTCTGGACATAAACGGTTTTCTCATAATTGCAGGTATTCTTTCCGCAGTTGATGTCGCTCTTTATTTCGTAAGTAGATCAGCTTTTCAACGAGAGGAAATACTGACAAAGTGGAAGTAACAAAGTTTGAAGCGAAGGGGCGGGGAGGTGGAACAGTGGACTGGAGGATAAAGGGATGACTCCTTGCAATGGGAATTATACTAATTGTTTTGGGTATTGTCCTTTATTTTGTGAGAGGAATTGAAGCTACGCTCATCTTGCCCGTTGTTGGAGTAGTATTGCTGATTGCCAGTGTTATTTATAAGCCGCAGCAGAAAAAGACTGAAAAGGTCGAATAACACATTTATAGGGTATGATTCTCGTCTGTGTGGATTCTCTATATTCAGTCCATCTTTTTTCCATTCTTAGGATTAGCGCATTGGCTTTCCCAAATTTATAGGTTTATTTTGGAGTTTAAGCAAGGGCAAGTTTGAAATGTCGCAAGTACATTCTATTGTGTTTATAAGTGGCGGAAGAAATAACAAAATCCAATTTTGAAACTGAAAAACATAACATTATCGTTATTGTGAACCTCTTCTAAAATACACCGCCATAGAAGTCAATGGCAAAAAAGTTCCAGGTTGAAGTAATAAAAAACCGAAAAAAATTTCGCTCGCGCTAAGTGGAAGCATTTAGACTTAGACACTAAAAATAGAGGTGAGAGTAACGACTGAAGTAACAGCTGTGATAATTATCGTTGTAACCATTGCTATTATGGTAATAGGTTATTTTCTTATAGGACCACCTGGTAACCGCAGATGGAATAAGAAGAAAAATTAATACTGGACCGTTCTCGTCTGCCAGAGTCGCTGCAGATGGCAAAGAGGCTCAAAAAACCTGAAACTGCATCGACAGCGCGAAATATTAGCAAACTAAACATCTCCTCCATACAATATCGGGACAAGGTAAGCGTGTGCTCATCTTACCCACAGTTGGAAGAGTATTGTTCATTCCCGGAGTTATTTGCGAGCCACGCAAGAATACAGAAAACCAAACAAGCAGTACGCCGTAGGCAGATTTATCAACCGTCTGAGAGGGCTTATTTCTTTCCTTGTTTGGATTTGGCAGACGCTGTGACAGCAATTTTTTAACAACAAAATTGCACAGAGAACATAATTCTTAATTAGCAGAAGTTGGTGTAGTCAAATCTTTTTTATTATTGAATGCTGCATAGGATTTTATTGATTTTTTATTTAAATGACTCCACTTAACTCAAGGAAAGCCGACTCAAAGGTCTTCTACTGTGCGATCTGGACTGTTAAGAACGAAAAAGTATTTGAGAAACAGCTTTCGACTTGTTTATAATTGCGCTTTTAAACTGAAGTGGGACGATGGTATATGAGCGAAATGAAAGGGAAAATTTGCATTGTAACGGGCAGCAACTCTGGAATTGGGAAAGAAACGGTCTTAAGCTTAGCTAAGATGGATGCCCACGTTGTTATGGTCGTTCGCAACCAAGACCGAGGCGAAAAAGCACAATTTGAAATAGTGAGGCAAACCGGAAACAAATCCATCGATTTGATGATTTGCGACCTGTCTTCTATGGATTCAATCAGGCACTTTTCACAGGAATTTAAGAAGAAAGATGATAGACTCGATGTACTGGTTAATAATGCTGGAGCTATGTTCAATAAAAGAGAGGTTACACCAGAGGGTTTTGAACGTACGTTTGCCGTCAATTATTTAGGGCCATTTCTACTAACACATGAATTGTTGGATTTGCTTAAATCGAGCGCTCCTTCTCGAATAATCAACGTAAGTTCCGGACTAGCCAAAAACGGCAATGTAGATCTTGATGACCTACAGAGTCAAAAGAACTACGCAGGAACGAAAGCATATGCTCGCGTGCGGGCACCGGTTTACGCTAACACTAAACTGATGCTAATGATGTTCACGTATGAACTAGCAAGGCGACTAAAAGGTACCGGAGTCACTGCAAATGTCCTCATGCCGGGTTTTGTCGCGACTAATCTTGGAAAAAACAGTGGCAGCCTCAGTTCATCCCTTATGTTTAAGATGGGTCGTCCAATGCAGGTGAACGCTAAGAAAGGTGCAGAAACATCGGTTTATTTGGCTTCATCTGATGAAGTTAAGGATCTTACAGGCGAATGCTTCTCTAAAAAGAAAACAGTTGAAACTTGCCCAGCGTCGTATGACCAAGAAATACAGGAACGACTTTGGAATGAAACAGGTCGACTTCTGAGTTTAAGATAGGTGAAACAGAAATGCGTAGACGTTACAAAATACTCATTGTTGTATTGGTTGCTATATTGGTTGTTTTTTCTGGTTTTATCATTTGGGCTGAAACGCCTCCAACTCCGATGCAACAAGCCTACGATGCTTTAAAGTCTGATACAAACGTTAATGTTTCTCAGGGGCAATGGATAGTATTTGAGCCCAAGGCTACCAACTACACGACAGGTTTTATTTTCTATCCCGGTGGGAGAGTTAATTACCTATCTTATGCACCCTATGCGCATGCAATAGCTTCCCAAGGATATCTTGTTGTAATTCCTCAGATGCCGTTTAATTTGGCTGTTTTTGGAGTAAACATAGCAAACGACGTAATCAAATCTTACCCGCAAATTAGTGCTTGGGCAATCGGAGGGCATTCTCTTGGGGGCAGTATGGCTACTCAGTTTGCTTATGATAACCCTTCAAATATCGAAGGATTAGTGCTGCTGGCAGCGTATCCGCCTTCTGGAGTAAACCTGTCAAGTAGCAATCTGCTAGTAACTACCATTCACGGTACCAACGACGGACTGGTTAGTGAAGCACAAATTGATGATTCTTTGAAGCTTCTTCCGCCTTCAACTGTTCGATTGGAAATTTCTGGAGGCAATCATGCTTTCTTCGGTTGGTATGGGAACCAAACAGGAGACAATGCAGCCACCATCTCCAGAGAGCTACAACAAAATCAAACGGTAACTGCTACAGTGCAATTGCTGGAGAAGTTGTAGATTTTAACCTTTTTAATCAAGACAATTTAATCAACATTTCCTTGTCTGACTTAATCGATTGCTTTTTCTTAACCGCGCGTGTTAAGTGGAAATAGCGCAATATTTGTCAGAAAATCGTTTGTTTATCATTTGGTTAATTGAATTATGCTTCATTATCAAAAAGAAAAGGGAGAGGTTAGAAGGGTCTGAATAGACCAACAAACACTAACCAAACCAGAAATGTCTTTGCTATGAAGCTAAGGACTATGTAGGTTCTTTCGCCGTAAAGATAATCTTTCCATTTACCAACGCCCTTGTATTGCAGAACCTGGTTGACTGCGAAACTCATGAACAGCACTAGATATATGATGAATATGACGTAGACGAAGTTTGGAACGTTGTTTTCACTATTTATGACAGCGCCTGTGAAGTATGAGAAAAGGACAACCCATGGAAATCCACCTGAAATGCATCCCAGAAGGAACGATGACCAGTTTGTTTTCTCTGTTTTCTGATTTACCAACTCCATGAGGTATCCAAACATTATCATCATGGCGTTTAAAACAAATATCATTGCTAACGACCAAAAGTCCCAGATTCCAACGAAAGTGGCAATTATCCAGATCATTATCGAGCTTGAGAAAGCGTATTCGTACCATCGATAGGGATTCATTCCTTTCTTTAGGTTTTCGTTGTAGGCTTTGTTTTTTGGAAAAGCAATCATGAAATGTGCAAAGGCTGAGATTAACGGGAATGCGGCAAGTAGCAACCCCAAATGAGTTACGGTGAAGAGAACTTGGGGGTTTGGCACAGCGAAAATTGCCGGGTTTGTTGGACTAACATGGGCAAATGTTAGATAAAAGGTGTAGATGTCTGTTCCTTTAGGCCAAGTCAAAAGAAAAGTCAATACCAGAATGGCAATTCCATTTAACAGTTGCAGTGTTCCTGCACCAGTGTTGAATTTCTTTAGGTATCTAAAAGATATGGGTGATTTCGCAATTATTTCCTGTCTTTCTTTAAAATTCAACAAATAACCTCACTTATTATATTGTTGAAATTTCTTTTTAAGCTTAATCTATGCATAACAAAGAGGGTCAACAATTTAATGAAAATCATTATATCCTGCCAGTTTTCTCTATAGCATTATGGTTGCTCAGGCAAAGTACGAGGTTCTCAGAGAAATTGGCAAAGTTGAGATCAGACGCTACCCGCTTTTAGTAATAGCAAGGGTAGATGGTTATGGTGATGGAGGCTTCAACTTACTTTTCAGTTTCATCACTGGCAATAATAGGCAAAAATCAAATGTTGCAATGACTGCTCCTGTTGTTTCTGAGGAAATAGCCATGACCGCGCCAGTATTGTCTGAGGCAGGTTCGATAGCTTTTGTGATGCCCGAAGGGTTTACGCTTGAAAGTACGCCTGAGCCTCTTGATAACCAGGTTAAAATTGTAGAAATTCCTGAAAGAGTTGTTGCCGTATTACGGTTTTCTGGTCGTTGGTCCAATTCATTATTCAAAAAGAAATCCAAAGAGTTGCTAGAAGAACTCAAAAAGGCTAACATTAAGACCCAAGGCAACGTTTTTTCGATGAGATATAATGGTCCCTTTACTCCGTGGTTTATGCGAAGAAATGAAGTGGCGGTTCCTATCGAATTTGAACAATAGTTTTTGAAACTTTTTGTATGGAGCTTTCTGCGCTCTATGTAGTTGGCGCTACCGATAATTATATACCAAGCCACGTTTCTCTTCTAGTTTAGGTGTTATATTTTGTCTAAAGTTCAACCTCATCCTGGACATGAACATCACCTCTGCAAAATGGTAGAGGACAAAGTACCAATAGAAAAGATAAAGCCATTAGTGAAAGATGCAAAGTACATTTGCAAAGGCTGCTACAGAACTGCTGCGAAAGCCGAAAACCTCTGCGCTCCAGAAAAACTCTAAATCTTTTCTTTTTTTATAGCGCTAAGAATAACAAATTACACATTTGCGCAAGCGCGCTATTATTAAGTTATCAATGTTTTTTCAATCTACTAACAATGAGTGTTGTAACAATTGCTATTATCACAATAATTATGCTTGCCTCGAGCAATGTAAGGATGTTTTGGTTTCCACTTTGTTTCACAGCAATACCAATAAGCGCCCAGACAATAACGAGACCATAACCGAGGTCTCTTCTCGTAGCTAACACTAGTAAGGTAATAGCTAATGCAACTATTACAATCAACGTTGCCCACGTTTCAGTTCCTATTCCAAAGCCGTCCCAGCCTATCGAAACCAATGTAACTGAAACGTTAGCGATTGAGGCTATTGTTATCCAACCCAAGTAAACGCTGAAGGGTAACTGGGTTGCTAGTTTTTCACTTAACTTAGCTTGAGTTTTGCCTATTCCAAGGCGAGTGTAGATAAATATTAGAGTTATCAAAAGCAGAAAAATAAGCACAACAGATAGGCTAAGGAAGTTGTATTGCCATAGGAAAAGCCAAGCAATGTTTATTATGCTGCTTAGGACAAATAGCCAGCCGATTTTTTTGGTATATTCTTTTCCTTTTTGACTTGGTAGAGCTTGGAAGACAACAAAAACGCCTAATAAAATATAGATTATTCCCCATATAGAGAAAACGTAGCCTGCGGGAGTAATTAATGTGGGGTTCGCATCGGAAATCTGAGCTGTAGTGACCCCACCTATTAATTTGGTGCTGCCTGCTAAACTGTTAACTATTACGGTGAACACAAAAGCAACTATGTTTGACCATTTAAGCAAGACTGAATTGTTGGCCGCCAATTTTAATCTTCCTTATGCTTATTTCGTGTTTTATGTATAAAAAATTTGGTGTCTGCTTTATACTAATTTGGTGTTTAGCTCAGATGGCGGATTGTTTTGGGATTTATGCAAAGTTTTTTTTGGTCAGGATACTTTTCGTCTGAACAGTAATATGCTTGCACCTAAGCTTATCACTCCAACGATGAAAATGGCGATTAAAGCGTATTCTATTTTTTGCCAGATAAAACCGTTGATGATTAGTGATTGGAACGCCTCTGCGATATAGGTGAATGGATTAACGTTCGCTACTTGCTGTACCCAGCTCGGTAGTAACCCTATTGGCATTACGGATGCAGAAAGGAATAACAACGGAAAAGTGGTAAGTAACCCCACAGAAAGAGTTGTCTCTGCGTTCTTTGTGTTTAGAGCTACAAACAGAGATATGCCTGACCAAGCAATTCCGAACAAGGCAGCTAAGATGAAAATAACGATTGCACCCAAAACGCCGGAAGCTATGTTCACCCCCAAAACTAGGCCTATAAGTAATATTATAGCAACCTGGATGACCGTGGTAAGGGCACTGCTGAATAGTCTGCCGAACAAGATGGAGGATTTGTTGATTGGGGCCACTCTCATTTTGTCCATGAATCCGCTGTCAAAGTCGTTGACTAAGCCGATTCCGGTGTTAAGCGCTGAGGAGGCTATGGTTTGTATAATGACAGCGGCAGTGAAGAATGTGATGTAGCTGCTAGTGCCGGTGAGCAACTGGAATGAAGGTATGTTTCCTATTGCTGAGAAGGCTTGGGTAAAAAGCAGGAACCACACCAAAGGTTGAATAAGATTGAAAAAGATCAAAATAGGTTGGCGGAGTAGTTTTTTGTTCCAACGGGAGAAAATCGCAACGACTTCCGATACCATATCCATCATATTCATCTTCTCCTTCTTCCCCATCCACCTGTTTTTTGCTTGCGTTCCACTACATTGAGGGTTTTTCCTGTAAGCTTTAAGAAGACTTCATCAAGAGTGGGAGCTGAAAGGTTGAGTTGTTCCACGTTTATTCCGGCTCCATCCAAAGCTCTTACTACCTGTGTGACTATGGCGGAGCCGTTTTTGGTCATTATTGTTAAACTATTTTCAGCAACTACCCCGTCTCCACATTTACCAACAGCTTCGATTCCCTGCAACTTGGACATTAAGTCTTTGGCTTTCTCACAGCCCTTATGATCATCTATTTTGAAACGGAGAGTGATCTTGTCTGCTCCTACCTGTGCTTTGAGTTCGGCGGGTGTGCCTTCGGCTACGATTTTTCCTTGGTCTACAATGCATAATCTATTCGCTAAGCGATCTGCCTCTTCCATGTATTGTGTTGTTAGAAATATTGTCATCCCTTCGCGGTTCAGTTTGATTATGTACTCCCAGATATCTTGTCTACTCTGAGGATCTAACCCTGTTGTTGGCTCATCTAAGAACAGGATTTTTGGATCTGAAACTAATGATGAGGCTAAGTCTAGTCGTTTTCTCATGCCTCCCGAAAACGTTTTCAATCGTCTATCGGCAGCCTCAAAGAGACGAATTGTTTGGAGAAGCTCGCTTACCTTGGTTTTTGCTTTTTCTTTTGGAATGTGGTGGAAGCTGCATTGAAGCATAAGGTTCTCCCGTGCGGTGAGGTCGTCATCCACTCCCACTTCCTGTGAGGAGTAACCGATTATTCGCCTCACTTTTACCTGGTCAGCATCAATGTCAAGTCCATCGATAGTGGCTTTTCCAGAGGTTTTTTCTAATAATGTTGTGAGGATTTTGATCGTCGTGCTTTTGCCTGCGCCGTTTGGGCCCAAGAAACCAAAAATCTCTCCTTTCTTAACATTAAACGATATGCCGTCTACAGCAATTACATTTTTTCCATAAGTTTTATGCAGGTCATCGACAACTGCTATGTCTTCCACTATTATATCCACCAATGAACAAAATAACAATAAAAAAAGAAGGTATTTTTGCTTTGCTCTACGTTGGCAACAATACTTTGTCGATTACGTGTATTACTCCGTTATCCGTAGTTATGTCCGCTTTTACTATGTCAGCGTCGTTTATCTTTACATTCTTGTGAAGATGCCATTTAACAGCGTCAACTTTTAGGTCTTGACCTTGGAGTGTTGTTATGTTTTTGTGCTGTACCACGTCTGCCGCAGGTACCGCTCCCTCAACGACATGATATTTTAGAATTGCTGTGAGTTTAGGGATGTCTTTTAGTAATCCTTCAACTGTACCTTTGGGTAATTTTGCGAATGCTTCGTCTGTGGGTGCAAAAACCGTGAATGGACCTTTGCTTTTTAATGTGTCAACTAATTTTGCTGCCGTTACAGCTGCTACGAGTTTTTTAAAATTACCTGCCGCTACTGCGGTATCAACTATATCTGCCATAAAAAATTTCATCTCCTATTTGGGTAAATTAAGAGGCTTTTGACTCTATTTAAAAACTTGTGATTGTGCCTTCACAGCAACAAATGTTAATCCTTTCGGATCCCAAACCTGATGGTCAATTGTTTTTGTGAAGTCACGGTATTCTGGTTCAGGGTTACAGATCGTTTTTCTTCTGTAACACATGAGTTTAGTTCTAAACAATTTTCTTAATTACCCCCTTGGCCTAACCAACCCAGATCGCAAACGTGCATGAATCTGCCACCATAAATTTTATATCTTGGCTTGACGGTGAAACAAGAGATGTGATTTAAATGGGGTATTGCTTTATTCAACCGCTTCCCTAAAACCATTGAATTTTTAGACACCACCCTTCGCGATGGTGAACAAACACCCGGAGTTTCTCTTGTTCCAGAAAACAAACTTCGCATAGCACAACGTCTAGACGACCTAGGTGTAGATGTGATTGAGGCGGGGTTTGCCGCGGTTTCTGAAGGTGAAATGGAATCCGTCAAACTCGTAGCCAAACAAGGTCTAAGGGCGCAAGTTAGCAGCGCAGCTAGAGGAACAAAAAACGACATAGACGCTGTTTTGAAGAGTGACGCATCCACCATAAGTATGATCATACCTACTTCAGATTTGCATATTGAATGTAAGCTGAAAAAGACTCGTGAACAGATTCTTAAAGCAACAGAGGACTGTGTGACTTACGCGAAAGAACACGGTTTGATAGTGGAGTTGTTGGCTGAGGATGCAACACGCTCAAATTTTGATTATCTTGTCCAGGTCTTTCAGAAAGCTGTCGTTTGTGGAGTTGACAGAGTTGTCCCATGTGACACTGTGGGTATTTTAACTCCTGAAAGAACAGTAGAGTATTTCTTAAAACTAAAAGAAAACATAAAAGTCCCAGTGGGCGTACATTGCCACAACGACTTTGGAATGGCTGTAGCCAATTCAGTTGCTGCTTTGGGTGTTGGAGCAGAAGAAGTTCATGCAACCATAAACGGTTTAGGTGAACGTGCAGGCAACGCAGCACTAGAAGAAGTCGTAATCACTCTCAAATCACTCTACAAATTGGACTTAAAAATAAAAACTGAGCTATTATATGGCACCTCGCAGCTGGTTTCAAGGTTAACTGGCATACATGTACAACCAAACAAAGCCATAGTCGGCGAAAACGCCTTCACACATGAGTCAGGCATCCACACTCAAGGTTTGCTCTCTAACCCGTTGACTTATGAGCCAATCGCTCCTGAACTAGTCGGTTGCACCCGCCGTATATCCGCAGGAAAACACTCAGGTTCGCACGCAATACGCGCTAACCTCGAATATATGGGATTAAAACCTAGTGAGGAGCAGTTCAAAGAAATTTTTCAAAGAGTTAAAGAACTGGGTGATAAAGGCAAAACTGTGATGGATGCGGACGTGCTGGCTATTGCCGAAACCGTTATGGGCTTAAGCGCAGTTAAACCGATTCAACTGCAGGAAATGACCTTTGTGGGAGGAAACAAAGTCACCGCAACTGCTTCAGTACGTCTTAACGTAAATGGTAAAGATGTTTGGGGGACAGCAGTCGGAGTTGGACCTGTCGATGCAGCCATAAACGCCGTCAAAGACGCAATTAAAGAAACAGAACCGATAACGCTAGAACAATACAACGTCAAAGCTATAACAGGTGGAACAGATGCAATGGTTGAAGTGGTTGTTCACATGCGAAAAGGCAACCGAAGGGTCACTGCCTTGGGCGTCCGCGAAGACATCGTGAAAGCCAGCATGGACGCAGTAATAAGCGGCATGAACGTACTCACAACTGATTACAACCATAATAACAGCACTGAAGTCAATATTAGAACTAGAAACGCTTCATGATTCTAAATTCATCGCTTTGATTGAACTGTAAAATCAGGTCAAAAGTTATACTTTAATCTTGATTGTTGTTTACAGATTGCTGCGTATTATTTTAGCAAACACCACAAACTTTTTATTTTCTCAGGGATGTAACTTTAAAAGTACGCGGAGTTTAAAGAGGCATGAATATGAGGGATCGTCACCTCGATAGCTGGGATCGTCGGGTACAAATTCTCTGATGCATCCAGGTTAACCTCTAAAAAAGCCACGGAAAAATTCTCGCACACAATTTTTCTAGACGCGAGTATAAACAATTCAAAATACAGGAGAGAAAACTGAAAATGACAAAAATGTCTGGTGCACAAGCACTCTTAGAATCCCTTGAAAGACAAAAAGTTGATACAATCTTTGGCATCTTAGGTGGAGCCATACTTCCAGTATACGATGAATTATGTGGTAACAAGAAAATTCGCCACATCCTTGCTCGACACGAACAATGCGCTGCCCATGAAGCTGAAGGGTATGCAAGAGCCAGCGGACGCGCAGGCGTTTGCATGGCAACTAGTGGTCCAGGAGCCACCAACTTAGTAACAGGCATAGCAAATGCATATATGGACTCTTCCCCGATAATCGCTTTGACGGGTCAAGTTCCCAGCTCAGGCGCAAACACTAGCTACATGATTGGCAGAGATGCCTTCCAAGAATCTGATATCATCGGCATTGTTACCGCCGTTACTAAATATAGTTATCAGCCCCGAAGCGTAGGGGAAATTCCAGTTATGGTTAATAACGCTTTCCACTTGGCCACCACGGGTAGACCTGGCCCAGTTCTTATTGACTTGCCGAAAAATGTTCAAGCTGGAATCGCTGATATTGAATTGACCGATAAAATCGATTTACGAGGTTACAAATTAATTACCCAACCCAGCCCCAGCAGGATAAGCAAAGCTGCCGAATTGTTAGCTAAAGCTGAACGTCCAATCATTTTAGCAGGAGGCGGAGCGATAATTTCGGGTGCATCTAACGAAATAGTTGCAATGTCGGATCTTCTCATGGCACCTGTGGCCACCACCTTCATGGGTAAAGGTGCTTTCCCAGAAACTCATCCGTTATCGTTGGGAAGCATCGGCATGCACGGAAACCCAGCAGCAAATAAATTGATGGGCGAAGCAGACCTGATGTTGGCTATCGGCACGAGATTCTCTGATCGTGCAACTGCTAACCTTGATTCATTCGCGCACAACGCAAAGAAAATCCAAATCGACATAGATAACGCTGAAATCAACAAAAACATAGAAGTGGACTTAGCTATCGTCGCAGACGCCAAAATAGCAATGAAGATGCTATTAGCAGCATTAAATGAGAAACTGAAAAAAGGCGAAGCCACTGCATGGACTAAACGAGCCAAAGAAGCAAGAGAGCAATTAAGTCCATTAATCAAAGACTTGCCGCGCGATCTGGTGCCTAAATCATTGCTAAGCGAGTTACGCAAGTTGCTGCCGGAAAACGCAATTATCACCACTGAAGTGGGACAAAACCAAATGTGGTCTGCTCTGTATTTCCAGAGCTTGATGCCGAGAACCTTCATCAGTTCAGGTGGACTTGGAACCATGGGATTTGGTTTTCCTGCAGCTATCGGAGCTAAAGTGGCGTGCCCAGATCGAGTCGTCGTCGACATTGCAGGAGACGGCAGCTTCATAATGTCGGAACAAGAGTTAGCATGCAGCGTCAGCGAAAACATCCCTGTGATAGTCATAGTGTTAAACAACTCTGTTTTAGGTATGGTGGCACAGTGGCAACGAATGCTATATAATCGTCGCTACATGGCAGTTAATTTGGGCAAAACACCTGACTTTGTCAAGTTGGCAGAAGCTTACGGAGCACAGGGCATACGTGTAACTTCAATCGAGGAGTTCCACAAAGCAGTTAAGACTGCACTAGCCAATAATGTTACAACGGTAATTGACGTACCCATTGGCTCCGAGAACGATGTCGTTCCCTTTGTTCCTCCGGGCTGCGGATTACCCCAACAGAAAGGTGACTACTAATGGAAACCGGAAAAACCAAAGTTATCTCTGTTCTGGTTGAAAACAAACCAGGAGTCCTCCACACAATAGCCAACCTGTTTCGACGCCGAAACTTTAACATCGAATCCATCACCGTCGGTCCCACCCAACAAAAAGAAATTGCACGGATGACAATAACCGTTAACGAAGACGAAAAAACCATCGATCAAGTAGTCAAACAAGTAGCCAAACAAATTGATGTCTTAACAGTTGACGAACTTTCGCAAGGCAGCTTTGTTATGCGTGAACTAGCACTGATAAAAGTTAACGTTGCATCTAGCAAAGAACGTAGCGACATAATAAACTGCGTCGAAGTTTTTCGGGGCAGAATCATCGACGTCTCAACAGACAGCTTAACAGTTGAAATCACGGGAACCCCCGACAAAATCGACGCAATCCTCAATCTCATGAAAACTTATGGAATCATTGAACTAGCACGGACAGGCATAACAGCACTTGCACGGGGCGCAAAATCGATAAAAATCGACGAATAAACCGTATCAATCAAGTGGAAATACTTAATTCCCTGTTCTTTTAAAATCCCCTTTTATTCAACTCCATTTAAGCTAATTCAAAAGGCAAGGCAAAAATGATGAATATTACAGAAAAAATCTTAGCTAAAGGCGCAGGCAAAAAAAACGTGCATCCAGGCGAAATCATCGACACTAACGTCGACATGGTTATGGTACACGACTTAACTGGACCCTTAGCGGTTGAAGCCTTCAAAAAAATAGGCACCCCAAAAGTGTGGGATAACAAAAAAGTAGTTGCAATTCTGGACCATCAAGTCCCTGCCGAATCCGTCAAAGCAGCGGAACTGCACAAGACCATGCGACAATTTGCAAAAGACCAAAACATTACCTTCTACGATGTAGGCAGAGGCGGAATCTGTCATCAAGTAATGCCCGAAAAAGGACACGTAATTCCAGGAAATGTTATTGTTGGCGCAGACAGCCACACCTGCACATATGGAGCATTCGGAGCCTTTGCAACAGGTATCGGCTCAACCGAAGCAGCAGCAGTGTTTGCAACAGGCAAAATCTGGTTCAAAGTGCCACCAACAATAAAAATAAACGTAAATGGCAATTTCTCCAAATATGTCACAGCAAAAGATCTAATATTGTCAATCATTGGCAAACTGAGGGTAGACGGTGCCATTTACAAAGCTGTAGAATTCACAGGACCAACCATCCAAAACATGAGCATAGCTGGAAGAATGACAGTATGCAACATGGCGGTTGAAATGGGAGCCAAAAACGGCATAATCGCACCCGACGAAACCACACACAAATTCCTATCAAGCCGAGCAAAGAAATTACCAGACTTCAACACTCTTCAAAGCGACAAAGACGCTAAGTACGAACGCAACATCGAATTCGACGTTTCAAAAATGCCATCCCAAGTCGCCTGTCCATCATCTGTAGACAACGTGAAACCTGTCTCAGAAATCGGAACTGTCCCAATCGAGCAAGCTTTTATCGGATCATGCACCAACGGCAGATTGGAAGACCTGCAAATCGCAGCTCAGGTACTTAAGGATAGAAAAGTCAAAGATGGCGTCCGAGCATTAATCATCCCTGCATCTCAGGAGGTTTACCGTCAAGCAATGCAAGAAGGCTTATTGGAAATCTTTACAGACGCAGGCGCAATCGTATGCGGCTCTGCGTGTGGACCATGTTTAGGCGGCCACATCGGCTTATTGGCAGCGGGTGAAACATGTGTCAGTTCATCTAATCGCAACTTTATAGGCAGAATGGGCAGCACCCAAGCAAATGTTTACTTGGCGTCACCTGCCACAGTTGCAGCATCCGCCGTTACAGGAAAAATCACCGATCCAGCTACCTTGGAGGCAAAACCATGATGAACAGCAAAATTAAAGCAAAAGCAATAGTTTTTAGCAATAACATCGACACCGACGTCATCCTACCAGGCAAATATCTAATCTTAGTTGACCCAAAAGAGCTGGGCAAACATGCCTTGGAAAGTTTAGACACCGAATTTGTAGCGAAAGCCAAAGGCGGAATCATTCTGGTCGGAGGCAAGAACTTCGGATGCGGATCTAGCAGAGAACAAGCCCCCATAGCCCTGAAATACTCAGGCGTAAAATGCGTTATCGCCGAATCCTTTGCAAGAATATTTTTCCGCAACTCGATCAACATAGGTTTACCTGTAATCGAATGCAAAGGCATATCAGAGGCGGTTAAGACAGGCGACGAAATAGCCGTAGACTTTGAAACTGGCAAAATCGAGAACAATATAAACAGCAAAAAATTCCAAGTGGAAAAATTACCTCCCTTCATAATGCAAATCCTAACGGACGGCGGTCTAATTGAAAACTTACGGAGAAAAATGAAAAAATGACAGAATACAAAATATCCTTAATTCAAGGCGATGGTATCGGACCCGAATTATCCGAAGCCACACTAAAAGTTCTTGAAGCGGCAGAGAAAAAATTCGAATTAAAATTCAAAATTATTGATGCCCCAGCAGGTGACATAGCCCTTGAAACATTTGGCGCCGCGTTACCAGCGAACACTGTGGAAAAAATCAAGGACTCCCACGCCTGCCTTAAAGGTCCAGTCGGTGAGTCCGCAGCAGATGTCATAGTAAAACTACGTTGCATGTTTGATCTTTATGCAAACCTGCGTCCATTGAAAGCTTTCCCAGCAGTTCCTGTTGCCCGTTCAGACATCGACATGTTCTTTGTTCGTGAAAACACTGAAGATGTCTACAAAGGATTAGAATTCACCATAGGCAACGATACCACACTCTGCTTGCGTGTTATCACACGCAAAAACAGCGAACGCATCGCCAAAAAAGCATTCGAAATCGCACGCCTAAGAAACGGCAAAAAGAAAGTCACAGCAATCCACAAGGCAAACGTTATGCGCGTCACTGACGGCTTATTTGCAAGCGTTTGCAGGGAAGTATCCAAAAGCTACCCAGACATCGCCTTCAACGAACTCTATGTTGATGCAGCTTCAATGCGTCTGATAAAAGAACCCCAAATCTTCGACGTTCTTTGCACATGCAATATGTTCGGTGACATTCTCAGTGACGAGGCAGCACAATTGATCGGCGGTTTGGGTATGGCTCCAGGCGCAAACATCGGCGACAACTTTGGCTTATTCGAACCCATACATGGTTCCGCACCTAACCGTGCAGGCAAACACACCGCAAACCCAATTAGCATGATTTTATCAGCAAAAATGATGCTGGATTGGCTGGGCGAAAAGTACGGAGACAAGAAATGCTTACAAGCAGGTGCAGCCATAGAGAAAGGAGTAGTGTACGCTTTGCGCAACGGCCAATCTGTTCCAGACTGCGGCGGCAAAACCACAACCGTGGGAATGGCAGAAGCCATTGCTGCAGCCTTAACAGAAAAAAGTGGCTAAAATGACTCCAGACAGAACACAAAGAACTATTCGTATTTTAGATACCACCTTAAGAGACGGGGAACAAACCCCCGGAGTTTCTTTAACTGCCGATGATAAAATTGAGATAGCGCGTCAACTAAGCATGCTTGGCGTTGATGTTATTGAAGCCGGTTTTCCAAGTTCTTCAGATGGCGAGCGAAAAGTGGTTAAAGAAATCGCTGAACTGGGTTTGTCCTCGGAAATATGCGCTTTGTCAAGGGCAACTAAAGGAGACATCGACGCAGCGCTGAGTTGCGACGTTGACTTAATTCACGTTTTCATCCCAACCTCCCTTGTACAAATGAAACATGCCGTGAATTTAACTGAGGAACAAGTGTTGGCTTCGGCAGTCGAATCCATACAGTACGTAAAGAAGCACGGCATTAAATGTGAGTTTTCACCAATGGATGCTACACGCAGCGAACTGCCTTTCTTGAAAAAAATATGCAAAGCTGCACAAGATGCAGGCATGGACACCTTAAACGTCCCCGATACCGTGGGAATAATGATCCCCAAGACAACTGCCAAACTAATCGAAGACTTAAAAACCGTTGTCACCGTTCCGATAAGCATCCATTGCCATGACGACTTCGG
>CAYPSV010000012.1:0-50535 GCA_964413605.1 uncultured Candidatus Bathyarchaeia archaeon
GCTACTCTTGGTTGCCACAAAGGTTTTTGGCAACTTGTTGCATCTAAATTAAGGATAGAATGGCACAGTATTACTTACCTCCTGGAATGCGGTTTTCGACGCTTGAAGAACGCAAAGAATTCTACACACAAGAATTCAACCCACAGCAAGCTACACAATGGCTCTCTAACGCTATGGGCAGAACAAAGTTTGCTGTTATCATTGGAAGGCACACAAAGATTTTCCCAGAAAAATACCAGCAAGATGCCGCTACAACAATAATTATCGACGAATACAAAACTATAAATAATGTGCAAGAACAGGTTCTTGAGTTCTTACCTGAAGCGGTATACTATGACCGCAACCTCTACGATGGAAAGGACCACACCATAGGTCAGGAACTCGCTTTTGACCTTGACCCAGAAAACATTACATGCCCAATCCACGGCACCTTAGCGGATAAGATGAAAAGGAAGCAAGGGTTAAGTTTTTGCAAGTTGGAGCTGGATAGGATAAAGAAAGAAACCGTCGCGCTTCACGAATATTTGCAGAAGCTTTTTTCAGATTTAAGGATCGTATATTCAGGCAGAGGTTTCCACATTCATGTGTTTGATAAAGAAGCCTACAACCTGAATACTCAGCAGAGATTAAACATTGCACGTCAAGCTAAGCAGGAAGGCTTTCACATTGATGAATGGGTAACTTCAGGCGAGTACCGTTTAATCCGGCTGCCTTACAGTCTAAATGGAATAGTCTCAAGAAAAGTGCTACCGCTAAAAAAAGAAGAAATAGAAAGCTTCGACCCCGTCCACGACAAACGGTGCCTGCCAACTTTTCTGCAAAACAAGGTTACTTTTTAACTTCTTTAGCTTTCTTCTCAGTTTTACTATAATAAGCCTGTTTTTTCTTTTCCTCTTCTGCAGTCATAGGTTTTTTAGCCATAAAAAATCCTCCAATAAAACTTACATTTAACTCGAATAAAAGATTTTCCAGCAACCCTTACTTTGAAAAATTTGTTTGCCTTGACCATTCTAGTTATTTACATCGAGTTCTATTCACGGAGCGATTTGATGCAAAACTGGCCGTATTCAGATTCAAGCATATTTGTTACCTCGTTTCAGTGTTACGGGGTTTTAAGATTGCTTTGTTGAGCATCCAGAACTTCCCAGCTTGGCTTTAACACCTGCTCTTAGTTTGATGCCTTTGGGTTATCTAAACAGTTATATGCGGCTTAAGGCAAAGTTAAGTTTGTGAGAATATGAATTTCTCAAAGGTTTCTGGTAAAAAAAATGACCACAAGGTCACTCTCTATGCGCTAAGCACTTGTGTTTGGTGCAAAATGACAAAACAATTCCTAACAGATAACGCAATCGAATATGAATTTGTAGATGTAGACTTACTCGATTCACAAGACAAAGACAAAGCGCATCAAGCCATAACAAGCAAAGGTGGCATGCTAAGCTACCCAACCACCATAGTAGACGACAAAATCGTAATCACTGGTTTTCGCAAAGACCAGCTAAAAGAGGCTCTGGGCATTTGACAACAATAGAAGAAACCCGAAAAAGAGCAGAGGCAGACGCAAAAAGCTACGGTTACTACCTAACACCCCAACATGACCTACTGCAGATGTTTCTTGAAGGGTTAAAAACTAACGAGGACCGCTATGGATACCCATCATGCCCATGCAGACTCGCCACAGGCAACTTTGAAGTCGACCGAGACATAATCTGCCCCTGCGACTATCGCGACCCCGACGTAGCAGAATTTGGCGCATGCTACTGCAGACTATACGTAAACAGAGCCGTTTTCGAAAGCAAAAACCTACCAGAAGTACCAGAACGAAGACCCCTAGAAAAACAAGGCAGAGCCTACGGATTAAAAAATGTGCTTGCACCAGCCCAAGAAGAAAGCAAACCCTCATCAACGACAAAGACGCAACCTGCAAAAAACACAGAAGTGAAAAAGAAACTATGGTACTGCAAGCAATGTGGTTATGTGGTCTACCGAGAAGATCCACCTTATGTCTGCCCTATATGCAAAGCTAAAAAAGAAATGTTTGCTAAAGTAGAGGCAAATATAGAGTTTAAGGGCTAACTATTTTTCGATTTCTACTTCGATTTTTTTCCAATCTTCTTTTATGCCTTTTAGAGATGAAACGGCGCCGGTTATTGTTCCATTAATAATTCTTTCAACAAACTCGTTAAGAGGAATTTCTTTATTATCTACTTTAAGCTTCAAACCCATTTATATCACCATACATGCAAAGAGTAAAAAACAAAAAGCATAAAAAAGGTTATCTAAGCATTCAAGTTTCATCTTGAATTTTTTAAGTTTTTCTTTTATTTTTTTTTAATAAGACTTTAAAAAATAAGTCTTAATTGTGATCTTTTATAGTGTTATTATTTTTTTGCCCGTATCTGCGGCTTCCTTCTCAACATCGTGTATTTAGCAGAATTTACTAATCCTATCGGCATTAACTCTCTCGCGCAGTAGAAATGGGCTTTACCTCGACTCAGAACTTTGTCAAGTGCTCCTTTATCTCAACTCTTTGATCTGACGCTTTTAACATAATTTCAATTAAATAAAAAATTATATAAATATTGTGCAATAATTTAATGTTAATAGTTAGCAAATTTCAATTAATAACTTAATAAATCAAACAAATGTAAATAGCAGCGATAATTTAGAGTAAAACTCTTTTACCTCAAATGATTCTACCTCCATTAGAAACAAAACATTTCCTCGGAGGAAAAGCATTGAACAAGCCAGAAATTTATCTTGAACCAAACCAAAGGGTTACAACAATAATTGAACTCTTAGAAAAACAATATTCAACTGCAAAAACTGCTCTGAACTACTCTAACCCATTAGAGTTACTAGTCGCAACAATGCTATCAGCCCAAACAACCGACACAAGAGTCAACATAGTAACCCAAACTCTTTTTAAGAAATATCGTACAGCGCATGACTATGCTAATGCCGACTTAAAAGAACTTGAACAAGATATCCACTCAACTGGCTTTTACCATAATAAGGCTAAAAATCTTCAAAAATGCTGCAAACTGCTTGTAGAAAAATTTCACTCACAAGTGCCAAAAACAATGGATGAGTTAATAGAACTGCCGGGAGTAGCAAGAAAAACTGCTAACATCGTTCTATACAATGCTTATGGGATCATCGTGGGTATCGCTGTGGATACACATGTACGTAGACTATCATTGAGATTGGGATTAACTGAACAAAAAGACCAGGACAAAATAGAGCAAGACCTCATGTTGATTACTCCAAAAGAGAAATGGATGAGACTAACTGACCTTTTAATTTTTCATGGTAGACAAGTTTGCAATGCACAAAAGCCAAAATGCGAAATTTGTACACTAAACAAAATTTGCCCTTCGGCCTTCACCTCCAGTTAACATCAACCATTTATACAACCAGCACATTCAATTCTACGAGGACTAATTTTATGACAAACCAGATAAAAACGGGAGATAAAGCCCCGGATTTCACGCTACCCGACACTAATTTGAAGCCCATAAGCCTCCATGATTTTTTGGGTAAAAAAGTAGTTATCGCGTTCTTTGTTGGCGCATTTACTTCTGTTTGCACCAAAGAGGTATGTGCGTTCCGTGATTCAATGGCTCGACTTATTGATTTGAACGCTCAGGTCATAGGAATTGGTGTAAGCGACCCCTTCTCCAACAAGGCTTTTTCGGAAAAAAACAGATTACCATTCCCAGTTCTCAGCGATTACAACCGTGAAGTAATCCAGAAGTACGATTTGGTATTTCCCGATTTTGCCGGACTTAAAGGTTATACAGTTGCTAAACGTTCAATCTTTGTTATAGATGAAAAGGGTGTAGTGCGTTATGTCTGGATATCTGAAGATCCCTTGATTGAACCTAAATATGGGGAAATCCAAAAAACTCTTGAACAAATGGCATAATTTACAGCTTCTTTTCCATCAAAACTGTATAAAAGAACCTTACTACTCCGTCTCCTTCGAGAGAAGAATAATGCCTTACCTTTCCTATCACAAAGAATTCACTGAATAAGTTCATTATATGCTGCAGAGTAAAGTGATTCCATCTTCGTCCGTTTCTATAGCTAAAACATGTGAGCATATACAAACCACCTCCGCGAAGAATGCGGTGAACTCCCATTATGAACTTTACTTGGTCTTCAAGCTCAACATGGTGAAAACAGCCCATATCAAAAACAAAATCAAATTCTCCATCGACAAAAGACAAATCAACAAAGCTTTCACACAAGAAATCAATTTTTGCCTTGGCTAATCGCGATTTTTTCCCGGCAATTTTTATTGCGGTTTTGGAGATATCTATACCCGTTACGTCAAAGCCATTTTCTGCCAGATATAATACATTGGTTCCCGCCCCACAACAAAGATCCAAGACTTTGCCATTTGGAATAAAACCTTTTTTAACATACTCAACCAATATGGGGCGTGGCCTACCAAGTTCCCAACCTAATTCTGCAAGAGGATAATTCTTATAGTATTCATCCCATTCTGAATAGTCAGACATTATAACCGCTAGTAAGATTGACGAATGAAATTTTTAAGGTTAGACGTCTAAAAAGAGTGCTAACTGTAACAATAGAGAATCCGCATAACAAAAACGTTCCATGGAAGTTTTCGTTTTTTTAGCACAAAAATTATTAGCTTTAAAAAGATAGTTTAATCAAGTATTTGGTGAATTACCCAAAGTGGCCTTTGAAATTCAAGATTTGCCCGATGTCATTCGGGTTATTGTTCTTTTAAATTTGAGCAAAGGTACTAAAATTAAGAAAACAACTTTAAAGAACCGAATTGACCGTGTCTGCGTAAACTACACCTGCGTAGAAATGGAAGAGCTCGACAAAGCTCTGAAAGAAATGGCCATTGAAGGACTCATCTTCGAAAAAGATGGCACAGTACAATTAACAGTTCAGGGCCAAAAACTAAGCAAAGAATGGGAAAACCTGCTTCTAAAAAAGGAACCTATAATGGAGGTAGTTGCGGGTTTAGTCGACGGCGCCATAACAAGCTTAGTAGTCATTCTTTCGGCAATAATAGCAACCTTTACGGGCGCGACCTTGCTTGGAGAACCCAAAACACTAATTTTCGCTGCATTGCTAACGCTTAGTGCTGTAGCCATAACAAATTTCTCAAGTTTTCTCCTCGGCGGAATAACCGCAGACTTGGCAGACATCATTACTCTTCAAAATCTGATGAACTACAGTTTAAGCGACATACCTGACAAGAAAGAACGCGACAAATCTTTGCTGCTGGTCCAAAAACTTTTTACTTTGCTCAGTAAGCAGATACATCGCTCAAACCTTTTTGGAGCGATAATTTCAGGAACAACAACATTTTTTGCAGGAATCCTACCAATAGGAACTTACTTACTTTTGCAGGAGATCTCTCCTCTAAACATAATTTTGGCCTTTACTGAAGTTGCAACTATTTCAGGAGTATTTCTAGTTAGATACCGTTCCAAGAAGACTCGAGTAAACTGGAAAGTAACCCTTGTCGAAACATTAGTAATCGTTATAATCGCAACTGTTGTGTCCCTGATACTTGGAGCAATATAAAAGCTAAAACAAAACGACCGCGCTCAACCATTAAGCACTTATCCATAACCGCAATCAGCCCCGCTTTCAACGCAGTATCATAAGGCTTATCATTCTAAATCACCATACCACAAACTGAACAGCAGGATACATTGATTGGTAACATTTTCACTATACTTATTTTTATGACGCTTTTGCTGACTTCCTTTATAATGTCTAACATATAGGTTTCTCATCGTACATTTATTGATTCCAAAAATCAACAAAAATACGTTTTAATAAATCTTAAAATGATTATTCACGGCAAAAGAAACAAGTTTTCGCCCATTCGTCAGGCATTTCTTTTTGACAGCGTTTACACATTAAACCTTGTTCTCGGATTGCTTGACAGGTTTTACAGAAGAGCTTTAGGATTTCAGCTTTGTTCTCGGGATGTTTTAGAAGGCTGATTACCATTTGGTCTATTAACGTTAACACTTCACTTGCATCTTCAAGTGGGAGTTGGTTACCTCTTTCTCTTCCAATGTATCTGCTGACAGCAGATTGTGATAGACCAAGGATGTTAGCGGTTTGTTTTTCGTTTAAGCCATGTTTTTCTACGATTGATCTTGCCATTATGGCTTTGACTGCTGGCAAGACTGTTTTAACTCCGACTTCACATGGTAGTATCAAGTTCTTACACCGATTAAGGGTATTTCCGGGGAAAACGTATTTAAATATGACGCTTGTCATAAGTTATGACGCGTGTCAAAACGGGATAGCTAACAAAAATTTTACCAGACTTCTCAATACCTCCCCGTTACGATTACACGCAATAGGAGAAAAAAGCAAATGGGTAATGTCCTATCAATCAGAAATAGCGAAAACAATAAAGACTTATCCACAATGCTCAAAACGTTAGATGCTGAATGTCGAAACTGCGCGCCAATAACACCGCTAGAGTGTATTAACCGTTGTCATGTGTACAAACTCAAAAACGAACTTCGAAAACTACGTGAAACAATGAACAAACCCAACTACCTTAAAGAACTTTATAATGCTTTGAAAAATGAGACACGCTTACACATTCTAAAATCGATCGTTAATGGTCGATATTCAGTCAACCAACTCCAGCAGGAACTAAAAAAAACTGGACACTCACACAGCCAAGAAACCATCAATGAGGAATATCTTCAACCCTTAATGGCAGTGGGCTTAGCAACTGAATCACGTGATGAATACTACGCAACAACATTCGGCGGAAGACTAACCGAACTGCTTATCGAATTTCCAGAATTTGTTGAAGTCCTACCTGCACATTCTGAATGCTACGAGGAAATGCTCCTAAGAGCTTTATTATCTGGACCAAAAACCTTCGAGAGCATTGAAACCATAATTTCCCCAAAAATAGCTTCCAGAATCTTAAAACGCCTTCGTCAAGTCGGTCTAATCCAAACTCCTGAAGAGAGAGACTACATTTTCTTCTTTAAATCTAAACGAGATCCAAACAAGGAAGCCTTTGCCACAACTGAAAGAAAAATTTATGAAGCCATACCCAAAGAAGGGATATCCGCTGGAAAACTTGCAAAAGAAACAGAACTCTCAATGAGAAGGACTTACAAGTACCTCAGAGGCTTGAAAGGTAAAAAACTCGTTTTCATAAGAAGAACACCAAAAGCCTATGGTTTGACAGATAAAGGGGAAATGCTAGCTTCAGTTTTGCAAGAAGTACAGCAAATTGTCGACGAAACATGGATTTCTTCTCAGCAGATCTTCAATAACAGTTGCAACAATGCGTAGTTGCACTATGTAAATAGCAATAATTTTTCTTTTGTCTTTAGCCGGGAGCACCGTGAAATGGAACGTTTTCCCAGAGCATTTTCCACCAATCCGCCTCTGTTATAGTTTCTCCGTGAACTATTATTTCCAAAACCATCTTCAACATGGCATGGTGTCTGCATTCGTCGTTTAATATGGCTTTTAAGAGGAAAACAACCTTCTCATTCTCAATGTCCGGGATCATTTCTTGGAGTTTTTTGATTAATTCCGCTTCAATTTCTATGTGCTTCTTTATTAAAACTCTTTGCTCGTCTAGGTTACCTTGATTTAATGCTGTGGAAGCCTGAGTTAACAAAGTAATAGCTGCAGAATAAAGTTCAGCGTGCTTAACAGAATCTAAAGACACTCCTTTCAGTACACCTTTGACAGCGGGGTTTTTCATGTCAACTATAGCTTTCTCCAATGATTCGACTATTTGGTTCTCAACCTTAATCTGATTTTTCAAAAAATCGAGGAGATCGATGTTCTTTTTTTCCATAATTTTCTCCTATCGCTAAATGTTAAGCCTTCTTCATCAAGCTTTCGGAAATCTTCTGTCCAAGTTCCCTGCAAGCGATTAGTGTTTGCTGATCAGGCAGATATCTTGCGAGCAAAGGCAATTGCACAATGTCCATTTCAAACTTGTTCTTCATTATTTCCAAAATAAGTTTTGGGGCTTCTCCGCTCCACCCATAAGAACCAAAGACTCCACCCACTTTTCCTTTCAAGTTTATGCCCTTAATTGCTGCCTCCTCAAAAAGATTCTTGAAGTCGACAGGTATGTCATGATGATAAGTTGGTGCGCCAACAACTATTGCGTCAAAAGAATCGAGACTATCAGCGTCAACGTGAAAAGAGACTTCAACTTCTACATCGTTGCTTTTTGCCCCTTCAGCCACAGCATTGGCCATTCTTTCAGTGTTGCCTGTCCGACTGTAGTATAGAATTAGTATTTTTTTCATAAAAATAAATTTAGAATTAGAATATTTCAACCTTTGCTTACTATAAATAAAAATAAGTAGATTTATCAATTTTTTATTTCAGAATACTCTTTCGACTCTTTCCTGATAGTTTGCTTGATATTCAAAGTTTACAGTTGTTCTTAATTTATTTAGCTCAAAAGGTATCTTTTCTATATAGAAGTAGCATAAAGGAACCTTTTACCTTTTAGACGGAAGAAAAGAGTAAACAAAGGTTTTTCTGCAATCGCATATTGCTTATCGGATATGTTTTCTTACTTTTTGCCCACCACGGTGGCCCGCTTCCTCTAAACTAGTTTTACCATATGCTTCCGGTGAACCTTCATGTTGTTTGGCTCTTTCTGAACCTCCTTTGCTGCCTATTTCACTGTAAAATTCTGAACCTCGCTCCATTGAGACTTTTTCGCCTCCTTTGCGACCTATCGCTTCGTAGAATTCTCGCCCGTGAGTTGCGGCAGTTTTCTCTCCGCCTCTTCTTCCTGCCTCAGCCACAGTCATTTTTCCTTTTTTGGTTTCTTCAGTTCGTGTACTCAAAAACTCACCTCCCATTAAACTGCGAAAAAGATATCATAAATAAAGCTGAAGAACTGTTCATAAACTTATGTTGTTGTAGTATAGCAGTAACATGCCAGCTATTTTTTTCAAAAGAACTGTATCACAATTGAATAGCGCATAAATCCCCTAATGCGTCTACGACTAAAATTATGCTTGATTGTAAATTGATTTAAATATTTCCCACAGTCAACTAAACAATAATACTGGGTACTAAAATGAAAGTGCTCCTGATAAATCCGCCCCAAACTTTTTATCCGGGCTCAGAACAGCCGGCTGGGAACCTACCTATAGGCTTGATGTACCTAGCCGCTTTACTTCAAAAGGCTAATTTCAAAGTTGAGATTTTGGATGCCTTTATGGTTGACTCAGTGTTCCAAAGAAATGGTGTTGAAACAATCGTTGGCATGCCATTGACAAGAATAAGGCAGGAATTAATCAAAAGAAAACCTGACGTAGTAGGCATATCTGGACCTTTTACTTGCCAAATTGATAACGCTGTCAAAATCAGCAATTTAGTCAAAGAAGCTAATCCGAATATACTAACAGTAACTGGTGGTCCCCATGTTACTTTGGCGCCTGAAGCGTTTTTGAAGGAAGCAAAAGACGTAGACATAGTGGTCAGAGGTGAAGGCGAATACACCATGCTTGAAATAGCTCAAGCTTTTGAAGACAGAAAACAAATGGACAGAATATTAGGAATTGCCTATCGTCAACGTGGAAAAATCAGACTAAATTCTCCTAGACCTCTTATTAAAAATTTGGATGAATTACCCTATCCAGCGTATAATTTAGTGGATATGGAGCGTTATTTGAGCTCAAAAAAGATTGGTTACCGAAGCTTCAAGGATCGAGCCATTTCAATGATTACCAGCCGCGGCTGCCCTTTCAATTGCTGCTTTTGTGCAGTCCACTTACATATGGGCAGGTATTTTAGGGCTCATTCAGCAAACTATGTAGTTGATCATATTCAATTTGTCGTTAAGAAGTTCAAAGTCCGGAACGTTTTTTTTGAAGATGATAATTTAACCCTTGACATCGAACGATTCGAAAACATCTGCAACGATATTATTTCACGAAATATCAAGATTGGTTGGGAAACACCAAATGGTGTAAGGGCGGACTGTCTAAATAGGGAACTGCTAAATAAAATGAAACAGTCAGGCTGCAAGAGTGTTTTTATTGGAGTGGAATCAGGGGACCAGCAAATCCTTAACAAAGTTATACGTAAGAGTCTTGACTTAAACCGTGTGGTAGAATTTGCTAAGGACGCTAAGGAAATAGGGTTAAAAACAGGGGCTTTCTACATTATAGGTTTTCCAGGAGAAACAAAGGAAAACATGCAAAAAACGGTGAATTTTGCGTTAAGACTCAAGCGAGATTATGATGTTGGGATGCATTTGTTTGTTGCAACACCCTCTTTCGGAACCCGATTATATGAAGAATGCATAACAAAAGGATACGTTGAAGAGAACTTGACCTGGAACTCTTTTGCTCAGGCCAGACAACCCAAGGGGATGCCACTAATAACTACTAAAGATTTTACCCCCGCGCAAGTGAAAGAGATAGCAGCTAGAGCTATGGCTCAATACAAGAGACTATCATTAATAAACCACCTAAAAAATCCGCGTATAGTTCTGAAAACAGCATTTGAACAGCCACAACTAATCGGAAAATACATTAAAGCATTATTCCATTAACCGTTTACTTTGGTTTAAAGAGCCTCTTCTTTGTTGATCTCTGAAATATAAAAAGGTAAAAGTTTTTGATTTAGAAGTGTTTTGCGATTCTTTGGATGGCTGTTGCGGTTAGGCTTGCAGAATCTTCGATATCTTTGAGGTGGACCATTCCAACAGGGCTATGGATATACCTTGTTGGTACTGAAATTGTTCCGCATGGAATTCCTTGACGCGTGATGGAGATCCTTGCTGCATCCGTACTACCAAGCAACCCCGATTCGAGTTGAAACGGGATTTTTTTCTCTTCCGCCGAATCTATTAGCCACCGTAAGACTTTTGGATGAGTTATCAAACCGGAATCTGAAATAGTTAATGCCGGCCCTTTGCCCATCTTTGCACTGGCATCAAATTCTCTGACTCCAGGAACATCACCGGCTATTGTAACATCTAAAGCTAAAGCAAGGTCAGGATCGACGCCAAAAGCAGCCGCTGCCGCACCTCTCAGACCAACTTCTTCTTGGATAGTTCCAACTGCGCATACAGTACAATCTGTTCTTTTAAGCAATTTTAGGGTTTCAACCATTACAACGCACCCTACACGGTTGTCGAATGCTTTACCGATAGCAACATCATTACCAAGATTAGTGTATTTAATATCAAACGCTATTGGGTCACCTATCGCTACACCAATTTTGGAGGCATCTTCTTTGCTTTCCGCACCTACGTCAATGAAAAGGTCATCGTATGTTATGATTTTTTTGCGTTCTTCCTCTTTTTGTATGTGTGGTGGTTTGGAACCGATAATACCTAAACGTGCACCCTTTTGGGTATAAATGATGACTTTTTGAGCTAGTAAAATGCGGTCGTCAATGCCGCCCATCTTTGAAAACTTGACAAAGCCATCTTTGGTGATTGTTTTCACCATTAAACCGACTTCATCCATGTGGGCTGCAAGCATGATTTTTGGAGCTTTAGGTTTCCCATTTTTGACTGCAATAACATTTTCTAGTTTGTCAATTTGAATTTCGTCTGAGTAGGGTTTAAGGAGGTGAACCATTATATCTTTAACTTGGCTTTCTCTGCCTGTTACTCCACAGGCGTTTGAGAGAACCTCTAAGATTTCGTTTATGGACAAGTTAATGTGCCTTCTTGATGTAATGTAGATGGTTTAAGGGTTTTGTTATTAAACGGTTGCGGTTAAAGTGATTATTTGCATTCTGGACAAATCTTAAATCATTAAACTGTATCACACAAGGATTAAAGGTGTACAAAATGGCACAACCAAGTTTCAAAACAGTTTTCGTTTTCTTAGACACAGACAAATACTGTAGTCCATTTGACATGCTAGTAGCAATCGACGCTTTCCCAGACTCAATGATATTCAAATATGAAAATGTTACAGCTGACGATGCATCAAAAATCGTATTCGACGCGCTCTTTCCACGAGGACCAATGGGTGCAGCGCACACAAAAATCTTCATCAACGGTAGCAACTTTGAAATGGTCGAACAAGTCGTTGCTGCTACTCAGAAGGCAATGGCATCCGCACCATGGGGGAACTCTATCATCGTTGACCCAAGAGGTGCATACTCTACTGCAGCAGGTGCCGTCGCAAAAACCCTAAGCTTATCTTTAGAAAAAGGTATCGAAACATTGGAAGGCAAAAACGTCACAGTGCTAGCGGGAACAGGACCTGTAGGACAAACGGCAGCAAGAATTTATGCCTCAGAAAAAGCAAACGTGATCATCACATCTCGTTCAATTGCAAAAGGACAGGCTGTCGCTGACAAAATCAATAGAGAAGCAGGTACAGAACGGGTTAAAGTAGTGGAAGTTGCGAAACCTGAACAAACTGCAGCATCAATAAAGAATGCAGAAATCATTCTATCAGCGGGAGCAGGAGGAATCCAACTTCTCAGCAGTGAAGACCTAAAAAGAAACGCGACTAAATGCAAAATCGTGGCAGATATTAATGCAATTAAACCGGTCGGAGTTGAAGGCTTAGAATCAAATGATGACGGTAAAGAAATTAAAAATGGGGTTTTCGGAATCGGAGCATTAGCCATTGGCAAACTAAAAATCAAGATTGAAACTGACATGATTAAACGTGCGACCGCAGCATCTCAAGGTCTATTCGACTACGCTATTGCATACGACATTGGTAAAGCACAGATTTTGAAGAAATTAGCCAAAACGAAAGCCTAAAAGGCGACCATTTTTATCTTTTTTTCTTATTTTCTAGTAAGTCGCTATTATTAAATTGCAGATAGTAAAGTTCTTTTTGAAAAAGAAAATTATTGAAAATATTTACAAGAAATTTAAATATAATGTCTGATTATCAACAAAGTAAGATGGCTATCCTCACCGATACTCTCCAGCAATTTCTTAATTTGGATAGTGGAACTGCGGAAATTATATCTTCCATAATCATATTTTTAGTGGTCGTCCTAGTTGGATGGGGCGCCTACATGATTTTTAACAAGTATTTTTCCAAATGGGCAAAGAAGACGGAAACTACCCTAGATGACGATATTTTTGCAGCTGTCAAAGTCATAATTATCATAATGATCGTCATAATCGGAATTGAATATGCTCTTCAACCGCTCTCGTTTCTTCAACCGTTCAACAGCACGCTAACGGCAATATTTACCATCTTAGAAGTTTTCTTAGGTGCATTTGCAGTTACCCGCGTCTCAAACATAATAGCCGACTGGTATACAAGCAGAACAGCTCTTATGGCAGGAAAAAACAGCCATCATTTGCTATTTATTTTGAAAAAAATTATTCAATTAGTGGTGTATATCAGCGCCTTTCTTCTTCTACTATACATATTCAATGTTGACCTCACTGGCGCAGTGGTAGGCTTAGGAGTGGGAGGCATCGCCATAGCATTTGCCCTGCAAAGTACCTTAAGCGATTTCTTTAGCGCGTTCTCAATTTACTTTGACAGACCGTTTGAAATCGGTGATTTCATCGTTGTTGGAGAATACAGTGGAACAGTCAATAATATCGGAATCAGATCAACCAGACTTCAACTTCTACAAGGTGAAGAACTAGTGATCTCAAACAAAGAACTAACAAGCGGTAGCGTGCGTAATTTTAGAAAACTTGAAAAAAGGCGTGTATCGTTTGCTATTGGTGTAACCTACGATACTTCTGTTGAAAAGCTCAGAAAAATACCAGTAATTATTTCAGAAATAATCAAGAAAACAGAATTAGCAATTTTTAATCGAGTGAATTTTACCGAGTTTGGTGATTTTAGCCTGAAATTCCTCGTCATCTACTATGTTGATTCATCAGACTGGGGGCAATATTTGGAGACCCAAGAAAAAATTAATTTCGCCATAAAGGAAGCTTTTGAGCAGGAAGGCATAGAGATGGCTTTCCCAACAAACACCATTTATGTTAAAAAATAGAAACCCTTCGCTTTTTGAGACTGGAATTGCTGTTTCTTTTGCAATCGCAAGTCTATTTATTGCAAAATCATATATTGTTGCGACCAGATTCTTGGTTTTGGCAGTTGGGATAGATTGACGCCAATCGTGCTCACAAGTTACCAAAGAAGTAAGTAGTGACAAGTCAGAAGACTCTGATTGTTAAGAAAGACGGATGTACCCAAAATGATTTTTTAGCTGATTCAGCAAACCTTTAGCTTTGTCCAAGCAGCAAAAACTTCTTCCTTCTTTTTGTGCCTGTTTCTACAAAATCAAAAACCGAAAAAAGTATTTGCTCAGAGTATTAAAAGAATTTTCAAACAAAAGAATTAGAAGGCAGCTGCAATTCGGTTGCAAGCTTCCACAATGCGTTCTTTAGGCTGTGTAAAAGTAATTCGCGCATAGCCTTCTCCATACTTACCAAAACCAAGACCAGGAGTTATAGCTACACCCACATCAAGCAGTCTTGCAGCAAACTTCATAGAATCGCACTTGCAGTTAACCCAAACATAAAAGGTGGCTTTGGGGCTTTCAACTTCATAGCCCAACTTACAGAGGGTGGTAACGAGCAGGTCACGGCGTTCTTGCAAGGTTTGATTATTCTTTTTCAGGAAGGCTGGGACTTCATGATTCTTGTATGATGCAAGTGCTTTTGTTGCAGCTTTTTGGGTATAAACAGGTGGCCCACTATCGATTTGGGTCTTCACTTTAGCCAATCCATCAACTAACTTTTTGTTTCCAACCGCAAAAGCGATGCGATCGCCAGTCATGTTGAAAGTCTTGGAAAGAGAATGAAACTCCAAAGCAACATCTATAGCCCCGTCAACTTCCAAAATGCTTGGAGCACGATAGTCATCGTATGTGATTTCGGAGTAAGCGTTGTCATAGCATAAAATAATATTGTGTTCTTTTGCGAAATCAATAGCATCTTTGAGGAAGTTTTTGTCAACTGTTGCAGCGGTGGGGTTGTTGGGGTAATTGAGAAACATCATTTTGGCGCCTTCTGTATTGATTGTATCGAAGTCTGGTTTGAAATTATTCTCCTCCAACAAAGGAATAGGCACGGTTTTGCCATCGCAAAGAATTGCGCTGCCATTGGCATACACTGGGTAGGCGGGATCTGGGACCAAAACGCGATCACCCGGATTTATGAATGCGCGAGCTGTGTTTGCAATACCTTCCTTTGAGCCTAAAAGGGAAATTACTTGGTCATTCTTTAAATCAACGCCGAACCGTTCCTTGCACCATTCAGTCACCGCGGTTCGGAACGCTGGTTCGCCTTGGCTAAAAGAATAATTATGGTTCTTTAGGTCACCAGCTTCTTCTTTTAGAGATTCTAATATAAACGGTGGCGGCGGAAGGTCAGGATCACCTATGCTAAGTGAGATGAGATCAACACCGCAACGTTTCTTTTCTCGTGCAAGCGTTTCTAGTTCAGCAAATAGATAGGGGGGCAAACGTTTAATTCTATCAGAAAATTCAAATGTCATGTTTCATGGCTCCTGAAATAAAGTTCCTTCGAAAACTTTCTCGGCTGCTCCAATCAAGAGCAGGGTTTTACCCACTTCGACTTCTAAATCGCCGCCGAGAAGATGAACTGTGACATTGTTATTAACTCTTCCAAGCCTGTTTGCAGCTGCGACAGCAGCACACGTTCCTGTTCCACATGCCAACGTTTCTCCACAACCGCGTTCCCAAACCCTAACTTTGAGCTCGTTTCGGTTTAAGACTTGAACAAAAGCAACATTGGTTCTGTTTGGGAAAGCTTTGTAATTCTCAACAATCGGACCGATAATATTAACGGGGAATTCCTCAACTTTTTCGACAAATAGTATGCAATGCGGATTTCCCATAGAAAGACAAGTTATAGAGTAAGGCTTGTTACCAATTTCTAAGGTTTCATTGATGAAGGTTCCTTGACCGTGAATAGATAGGGCTGAGCGTTCCCAGTTTGGTGCGCCCATATCCACTTTAACAGAGTAAACGTCGCTACCTTTTATAGTCAACCATATTTGTTTTACGCCCGAAAGTGTTTCAACATTAAACGGGTTTTTGGAAACTATACCGTTTTCATAGCAGTATTTTGAGAAGCAACGAATGCCATTACCGCACATTTCTGCTTCACTACCGTCAGCATTAAAAATCCGCATCTTAACATCTGCAACATTGGAAGGGCAAACAAGCAACAGGCCATCTGCACCTATGGAGAAGCGTCGTTGGCACAATTTTTTAGCTAACTTTGGAACCTGTTGCTCGCTAATTCCCTGTTTTTTGCTATCGACCACTATATAGTCGTTGCCTAAGCCGTGCATCTTCCAAAAAAGCATTTTCTTACTCCTCCATCCGTTGTTTAATCGTTAAATCTGCTAGCTGCTCGCGCTCCCTAACTACTAAGACTTTTCCCTGCCTAACCATTACTTCAGCTGCTCTTGGACGAGAATTGTACTGCGAACTCATACTAAATCCATATGCGCCGGCATTAAGAATTGCAAGCAAATCGCCTTCCTTTATCGTTGGAAGTGTTCGTCCTTTAGCCAAGATGTCTCCTGACTCGCAAATAGGACCTACTACATCGTAGGTTTCTTTGTCGGCATGTTCAAGCTTTTTATCAATTATGATCTGGTGATAAGAACCATACATTGTGGGACGAACCAACGTGTTGAAGCCAGCGTCAACGCCGACATACTTGCGTGAAGGCGTGACTTTGACAGTGTTGACTGTAGTCAACAAAGTGGATGCATCAGATACCAAGTATCTCCCCGGTTCAATGCAAAGAAAAGGCTTGCCAAGTCCGTATTCCTTAACTTGGGTCTTAAAAGGAGAAATAACTCTAGCTGAGAACTCTGCTAAATCTAATTCATCATCTGGGGAATTGTAAGGAACCCCGAATCCGCCGCCAATATCAATGAACTCAAACTCAACACCGATTTCTTCATGGACCCTCTTAGCAATTTTCAACAGTTTTTCAACTGCTAAGACATAAGGTTCAACGTTTATAATGCCTGAGCCAATGTGCATGTGGATTCCGAAGCGCTCTACTCGTGCTTTCTTCGCAGTCGCATAAGCTTTAATCGCGTCTTCTTCCCAGAGTCCGAATTTTGATTCCGGACCTGCAGTTACACAATGGCTATGATGCCCAGCTCCGATTTCAGGGTTAACACGAATCGAAATAATTGAAGGTACAGCAATCTTTAGCAAGCGCTCAAGCTCGGATTGGGAATCTATGTTTATAGTTACATTTGCGTCGACTAACATCTTTAATTCATCGTTTCGTACGCTAGTCCCCGTGAAAAGGATGCGATTTGAGGTAAACCCGCTGCTTAAGCCAATGAAGACTTCTCCGGGGCTCACTGTATCCAAGTAAGCACCCTCTGATTGCAGAATTTTTAAAACTGCCACGTTGGTGTTTGCCTTTGCTGCATAGTAGATTCGAAGATGCTTGTAGTTTTTGATTAGGGCATTTTGGACACGGGTATAGTTGTCTCGGATGCGTTTCTCGCTGATAACGTAAAGTGGTGTATCGTATTTTTTAGCCAACTCCTTCACGGAAACGCCGTCAAAGAAGAGACTCCCTTTTCGATTTTCTAAGGGTTCACGAAGTTTTCTTTTAACCATTCATTACACCAAAGGGATTTGTGAAGCGAATAATTGATTTTAGACCAAGCCATTAGCTACATACAGCTCTGCGCTTAGAATGCCTCCTCCGGCGGCGCCCCGAACTGTATTGTGCCCCAAACATACATACTTGATAGTCATTATGGGATCTTTGCGTATTCTTCCAACTACTACACTTTGGCCGTTACCTGCATTTCGGTCATATCGTGGTTGAGGACGATTCTTTTCTCGGCGAACAATGATGGGCCTTGCTGGAGCGGAGGGCAGATGGAGCAGTTGCGGAGCACCATTGAAATCTTCAAAGGCTGCTTCAATTTGATCGATTGATGGTTCTTGGTCCAGTTTTACAGATATACATTCTAAGTGTCCATCTTTGACGTTAACACGGTTGCAACTGGCACTAAGATCGAAATTAGCATTATGAATAATTCCTTGATTGAGGGTTCCGAGAATTTTTTTAGCTTCGGTTTCCATCTTAGCCTCTTCTCCTGAAATGAAGGGAACTACGTTATCAATTATGTCAAGTGAAGCAACACCGGGGTAGCCTGCACCGCTTAGTGCCTGCAATGTAGTAACCATTACTTGCGTTAGACCAAATTGCATGAGTGGTTTTAAGGTAATTGCCATTTGGATTGTACTGCAGTTGGGATCTGTAGAAATGAAACCTTTCCAACCCCGAACCTCTTGTTGAATCTTGATTAATTCAACATGGTCAGGATTGATTTCTGGAATGATCAATGGAACGTCTTTTTCCATTCTGTGAGCACTAGCCTTGCTGAACACTGGATATATTGAGGCAAATTCTGACTCAACTGAACCGGCTAAATCTCCTGGCAAAGCAGAAAAGACCAAGTCCACGTCGCTAACGTTTTCTACTGATTCAATAGTGGAGTTGACTACGGGCATTTCAGCTATTTCTGCAGGCAACTCAGACTCCATTAGCCAGTTGCATGCGGCGCCATATTTTTTCCCTGATGACCGCTCTGAAGCAGCAAGTACCTCAATCTTGAACCAGGGGTGATTTTGCAAGAGCTGAATGTAACGTTGACCCACGGCTCCAGTTGCACCTAATATAGCTACTTTTCGCTTATTCGACATCTTCTACTTCTTCCTTTTGATCTTTTCACTGTATTTGTTCCTCGATAAAATACTTAATGGTTTAGTTTAAGCCCAAAACGTCTGCCATACTGAAAATTTTAGGCTCTGTTTGCCTGCTCAACCATTCAGCTGCGTAAACTGCACCCTGTGCAAATACGTTTCGGGAAAATGCGGTGTGTTCAATACGCAGCATTTCGTTTGGCCCAGCAACTATGACATCATGAATCCCGGCAACCCCACCCGCACGCAGCGCAACAGACTCAAATTCAGTAGGTTGACGTGGGCTAATGCCATCTCTGCCATAAATTGTCTTGGTGTAGCCTCTGGCTTGCATTATTATTTGTTCAAGCCTCTTTGCGGTTCCGCTTGGAGCATCCCTTTTGCCCGTATGGTGTATTTCGCTAAGGCTAAAATCGTAGCCTGCTGGAAATGCATTTAGAGCTTCAGCTAGTTTGAAGAGTATATTGACCCCTACGCTGTAGTTTGGCGAGAAAACAACAGGTACTTTGCCCGACATCGCAATAGTTAACTGCCGGTTTTGGTCTTGAGTAAAACCTGTTGTGCCCAAAATTATCCGTTTATGCATATTAGCCGCTATTGGAATGTTGGTGATGTCTGCTTCTGGAGTTGTGAAGCTTACGAAAATGTCGGCGTCTATAAGTGCATCCGCTAAATTGTCGGAGCTTTGAATTACTGTATCCTGGTCTGATATACCAAGCTGGCGTAAAGTCTTACCAATTGTCGGGGTTCCAGAAGTAGCCATTGGCTGAACTGGAGCCTCGGTTGCACCAACAGTCATTATTCCTTTTGCTCTTGCTTCCCGTATTATTGCAACTCCCATTCTACCCGCTGCTCCTGCGACGCATAGCTTAAGCATATGTTAGTCCCTCAAGATACTTCTCGTTATATAGACGATCTTTTAAGTCAACGTTGAAGTGTCGGGTAATTGGTTCTAAAACTTGAGGGTTTGCCTCGTAGACCTTGCGTGCATTATTCAACACAATTTCTAACCCGTTGTGTGTCATTTTACCCAACGGTTGCCTACAAGGACCAGCAGGCATCCCCAATACGTTCATAAGGGTTTTGCATGCAAGCGGATTTCGAGCTTTGCATATTACGGATCCATATGGTGTCTGCTCCTGTGTTTTTACAGTGACGAGATCAAAGAGCGGCTTAAGAGCTTGAACAATTACACTTGCAGCTTCCTCGTTGCCGTCTAAACAGTAATGAACCATGTCGGAGACCGCACGCGGTGCAATATTAGACATGACAGAAATGACACCGTTTGCTCGTATGTCAGGTGAAATCATCATAGTGAGAGTCTTTTCATCATCACCGCTGAGTATGTCAAAATCGTTGCCGCAAAGTTTGCGTGTTAACTCTGCATTCTTTAAATCACCTGTGGCTTCTTTTACGCAACTCACATTAGGATACTGATGATGCAAAATGGCAAGGTCTGGAGGAAACAACTGTGTCCCTGTTCTGCCTGGGATTATATATGGGATGACTTGGACTTCGGGAAACCGCTGAGCAATTGGTTCTATATATTCACGGCGAATCTCAAGCGAACTGGGTCCATTATAATAGGGGTCAACCAGCAAGACAGCTTTTATCCCTGCGTTTTGGGCACGTTCTGTGCCTGCAATGGCTTCTTCTGTCGAGTTGCTACCTGTACCCGCTATGGTCAGGCAGCGTTTACCTGAGTCTTGGTCCACTTGCTCAATGACTTTGCTGTGCTCCTTCCAAGACAGAGTGGGGCTTTCGCCGGTTGTGCCGACTGCTAGGATGCCGGTAACACCGTTTTTTACTTGAAAATCCACTAGTTCCGCTAATCCTTCGTAGTCGACTTGGTGAGTCCGGTTCATGGGGGTTATTAGTGCAGTGTAACAACCATTGAATGATGCCAATTTATATTCCTTCTTTTATTAAGAATCATTCATGGGATCGGTATTTAAGCGTTACGTTTTAATTATTTTTTCTACGAAAAACGGAAAATTAACTGCTTAGTATAAGACCATCAGTATTTATTTCTCTTTTTCCGCAACGTGCTCTAACGACCGAACATGATAAGCTGTAAAAAAGCCATCACAAGCACCATATAACCTGTAAAAAAAATTAATTGCATCCTGGACATCTGCAGCTGTAGGAATAATTTGAAGATAGTTGTCCAAACGCACAACATCGTCTAATTTCCCCACCTCACGTTTGACTATTAAAAACCGTAGAATATGCGGACCACATTGGAAAAGGGCAAAGTCTCCATTTTTACCTGTACCTTTTCTCACATCGATTGTTTTTTTACCTTGCTTAAGCCATTCGAAAACTTCTTTTCGCGCAAATAATAGCGGCAATTTGTTACCCTGAGTGGAGCGTATTAGCTAGAAAATAAAGTTTCAGTAAATAAAAAAATAAAAAATGGAAAAGTAAATTTGGACCCTAAAGAACTGCCTTGCTTAACCTTTGCCTTTTTCTTCTTTGCCAAAGTACTGAGTCCACTTTAGTTTGCGTGCATCGCGTTTAAACTGTAGGCTGCTTTTCTTGCATTTGCTTGAATCGAACCAGAGGATTGAGCCGTCGTTCTTAACGAACATCATGCCTGTGCCAGCTGGGAAATCAGCACCACAGAATGAACATTTTCTCGGTTTTGGCATGACACATTTCTCCTAAGTTTAGCGTGTAATTTTCTTTGCTTCTCTTTCGGTTTCTCGCAGCATCAGGATATCTTGAACACGAACAGGGCCTTTAACATTGCGTGTGATGATTCTGCCTTTGTCTTTTCCTTCCATGATACGAACGCGTACTTGTGTGATTTCACCGGTTACCCCTGTACGACCGATAATTTGTATAACTTCAGATGGAATTAGTTCCTCAGCTGCTTCTTTACTCATTACTGAGTTCCTCGTTTAACCTGATCGATTCGAGTTACGATTTCCTTGATTAAACCTGTTGCTTCTCCTTCTCTTATGATGCATGCTGCCGCACATGGAACATCAATGCCTATGGATTTGCCGAGTTGTTCCTTGCTTGGAACGAAAACGTATGGAATTTTTCTTTCATCGCAGAGCAGTGGTAAGTGTGCAATTACTTCCGGCGGGTCAACATCTTCAGCGATAACAACAAGTTTTGCTTGGGAACGTTCTACAGCTTTTGTGGCTTCGTTTGTGCCTTTCCTAACTGATCCTGATTTTGAAGCAATCGTTAGGGCTTCATAGGCTGCATCTATTAGCTCTTTTGGGACTTCATATTTTACATAGAATGGTTTTGACATATTTCTTAGCCTCACCCTTGTTAAGGCACAGTCTTATCCACACTTCATGTTTAATAATCTTTCGACGATAAAAATGCATACTTATACTTCGGATCAATAACCATCCAGAAAGCTTTAAATGTACAGGTACGTTGACGTACATGTTTTCGAGAGGGGAATGGTCGTTTGCAAAGATTGGGCAGGGTTTCAAATGTATCTCCTTCACGAAATGTTATAGTTAAAGCTGAAAATACTCCTAAACTTGGCTCTGAAGTTGTCGACGAGAACCTGAAAGTTGTCGGTAAAGTTTTTGATATAATTGGCCCAGTCACAGCACCCTACGCAGTGATCAAACCAACTAACATCGAACCTGCTAGACTACTAAATAAACCGGTGTACTTGCTGCTCTCGAAAACGCAACGGAGCAAAAAATGAATGATTAGAGACAAGTTACAGGAAACAGTAAACCGCGATCAAACCTCACCTCAAGCCGAACCCCAGAAATCTCGGGTTTGCCCAGAATGTGGCAGTACTCGACTTATGCATGATTCTGAAGCTGCCGAAATAGTATGCATGGACTGCGGCATTGTAGTTCAACAGAAACTAACCGACCGTGGACCCGAATGGAGGGCTTTTGATGATGAACAAAGATCGAAAAGAACCCGCGTTGGAGCGCCCCTAACGTATACAATACATGATAAAGGCCTTTCGACCACTATTGATTGGCATGATCGAGACGTATATGGCAAGAGTCTTTCTCCTGGACAGAAAGCCCAGGTTTACCGTCTAAGAAAATGGCAGCGACGTATCAGAGTTTCCGACGCTACTGAAAGGAACTTGGCGTTTGCGCTTTCTGAAATCACGAAGATTTCTAACAACCTCAATCTGCCTAAAAGTATTCTGGAAACAGCCTCAGTTATTTACCGCAAAGCGGTGAAGGAACGTTTGATCCGCGGCAGGTCAATTCAAGGTGTCACTTCAGCAGCGATTTATTTGGCATGTAGACAATGCGGCTTACCTAGAACACTAGATGAAATATCTCAATCATCAACCGTTAACAAGAAAGAAGTGGGAAGAAGCTACCGTTTCCTAATCCGAGAACTTAACTATTCAATTCCGCCTCTGCGACCAAGTCAATACATAACAAAGTTTTCTAACCAGCTCACAATGCAAGGTAAAGTTGAAGAAATCGCCCACAAAATCTTGGCTTCTGCAAAAGAACTTAAACTCACATCAGGGAGAGGACCGACAGGGATAGCAGCTGCAGCAAGCTATGTAGCATCAGTATTAACTGGAGAACGTAAGACACAAAGAGAAATTGCTGAAATCGCGCAGGTTACTGAAGTAACCATCCGCAACAGGTACAAAGAACTCGCTGAAAGGCTTTTGTTTCAAATAAGTATCTAAAGCCCTTTTCTAATTAGTTGGATTAAGACAAAACTTGGGCTGATTTCAATCGAGAAAGTAAGGAAAAGTTAAGCTTTTAAAAAGTTAGCTATGGTTAAGATAGAATATTTCTGGATTCGGCAAGAACAGAGATGCTGAACTCAAGGCCTGAAATTACTACATCAGTCTGATAATCTAAATAGAGACGGGAACCAACAGATATACCTGATTGGAAAAGTCTAACATAATACGTAAATTGCTCAAAGAAGATTTGACCCTTAATCAGAAGAAACAACAAACTTAAGATTCCGTATAGTTAATAAGCAATTTTTTTAAGCAAGAGGGATGCTATCCTTATTTTATGCCCTATAAATTTACTTTCGACCTCTCAAAGGTGCCTCGTTTTTTCTTCACTGAACTTGCATTGATTACTTACCAGAAGGGCATGCATAAAACGTTCCTAAAAACTGCAAGAGATTTAATTTTAAAGTTTCGCATTCAAGAAGCAACCGGACTTAACTTGTCTGATGCAGTAGTTTTGCTTCAGGATCTCATCGACTTACAAGCCATTAATACTATAGAAAGAAGGAAGTTCCTGCAAACTAAAGCAAGAGCACTTTTCCTACCTCATTGTGCGCGCAAATACATGGATTGTCGATGCAAAGCAACATTCAACTCCGAAATCCCTTCTTATATTTGCTCACATTGTTCAGACGATTGTTTGGTAAACAAAGCTGACCAATATGCTAAGAAGAAGGGGTACGATGTCTACCTTCTGCCTGGTGGATCCTGTATTCCGAAGATTCTAAAGTCGAGTAAGTATGAGGGCATTGTCGGCGTGGCTTGCGGGGAAGAGATGAAGATGCTAAGTCCACTTTTGAGTTGCATGGATGTTGCGGGTCAGGGTATACCATTAATTAAAAATGGGTGCGCAAATACTATTTTTAACGTAGAAACACTTGTAAAAGTCCTTTAAATTCAATCCTCGTTTTCTTCTCAGTTAGCCTTGAGCTCAAAAACGTACTATTCTAATTAAAGCTCATTAAATGAAACGCTCCTATGTCATGACCTCAAAGAAAAGGATCAAACTTCATGGTAAAAGGCAGTTCCTATTCTTTGTCCAAGTCATTCCATTTGACAAGATTAAAATTATGGCAACAAATTAAAATCTCAACCAAATTCTAATTTGTCGAATTAAAGATTCCATCACATTTGTTCCTTTAAGCGAGAATTCTTGCCCCAATAGGCCTTTATTGACCCAAGATCCGTCGTTTCCCTTTACGATTAAGGGATTGTGGTTATTATTTACCTCTATGAGAGAATGCGTTCTGGTATAGGAGTTGGAATAACATAATGTGTGATGGATAAAAGAAGAGTTATCTACTTCACTATTTCTCGCTTCTTCCAACGCAGGTTTTTGCCTTTACATTTTCTGCATTTTAGAGCTGTTTCCGCGTTGCGAGCACCGCAATCTCGACAGATTTTCATGTATAACCTGTGTTTTTGGGCTATAGTTTTCTTTATTGGATCTAATATCGGCATTGATTGTGAACCTTCTATTTTTGTAAGTCTTGATAGTTTAGTATCAAATATACCTTTTGTCTATAGTTGTAAGATAGATGTTAACTATTTACTTAATTTCCTCAATGGTAACGTAAGAACGTGTGTCTTCAATTCCATCAATTGTGTAGAGCTTCTTGAGAATTTCATCAAGGTTTTCTCTTTCCACAATTATTAAGGCGTCCACTTCACCTGCTACGCGGAAAGCTCGAGAAACAGAAAGTTCATGAATTTGCTCGTATACGTGAATTCGCTTTATGGGCGAAATTTTGAGCAATATGAATGCAGGTGTGGTAGATACGCCAAGAGCAGTCAAACCTTTCTCTGTTACGTCGATAAAACCTCTCCCTGTGCGGATATAACCACGGTTTTTCAGCTTACGTAAATGTACGTTTAGAGCTTGCCTACTTACGCCCACTTGATTTGAAAGTTCATCTTGTTTTACCCTTAACGTGTAGGTGTTTGTGGATTTTCCTTTCTCGTAAAGTGTTTTGAGCAGTTGAATCGAGCGTTTCGTTAGTGGTTCCAAAACAATCACTTTATTGCCGTTTTGTTAATGTAAACTTTTACAATAGTAGCGTAACTTGCTTAATAATTTGACTGTTAAAACAATGAGCCTTTAATCCAAACAACCCTTTAGCCACAAATGAAATTATATCATATGAAAATTCTAAACTGTAAAAAAGTAAAACATATCAAAATCATTGTTTGTAAACAAAAAAAATGGCAAAATGTTTCCAGCAAGAACACAAAGTTAACACCACAACCTATTTATTCAAAAAAAAAGCTAACACAAACCATTAAAAAGTAAACTAGGAGTGAAGCGGAACCGTGACAGAAACCATCAACGCTGTCTTAATTGGCAAAAAGCCCATAATGAACTATGTTCTCGCATGCATCACCTTCTTCCATGGCGGCGCAAAAGAAGTCAGTATAAAGGCACGCGGCAGATCTATAAGTAGGGCAATCGACGTAGCAGAAGTTGTTCGTCACAGATTTCTACCTGACGTGAAAATCAAGAACGTCGGAATCGGGACAGATAAGTTTCTACCGATAGACCGAGAAGAAGTCAACCAAGGGGCAACAAACGTCAGTACAATAGAAATAACGTTGATGAGATAAATCACGAACCAAGCCGAACTCCTTCTTTGCAGGAAAACCGACTCTTAATGAAAACAGAACTGTGTAGTTTCTGCCTAAAAAGCGGCATCTTATGCCAAAAATGTTCCGCCAAAGTAAAAGCTGGCGAAATCAGTGACTTAGACCTGAAAATCGCCCGTTTGCTGCTCAACCTGGAGGAAAAGTTTCCTTCCCTGCAAAACGTCTGCTTCTACAAAGCAGTCGAGGTTGAAAAGACCTTAGCCATCTTGGTTGGACATGGAGACGTCCCCAAAATTTTAGGTTATGGAGGTAAAATCGTCAAAACCCTCAGTGACGAGACTCGTAAAAATATCCGGGTCTTGGAGCACGGCGTAGACGACCGTAAATTCCTCGAAGACCTATTTGTACCCTTTAGCATTCTCACGATCAACACAATTTGGCTTCCTGATGGCACCACCGAAACAAGAGTGATCCTGAAAAGGAAACGTGGAACACAATTGCCAATGGATCTAAAAGCGCTAAAGGAAATCGCAAATAAAGTACGCAAAATGTCTTTGCGCGTTGAAATTGCAGATTAAGGTTGGCGAAAGAAGCATGGATTTGGACTCTATCGGTGAATGGACTAGGACACATTATACTATTGCAATTACTCAAGACTTTGATGGACAAGAAGTAACATTATTTGGCTGGGTCCAGGACATCCGCGACTTAGGTGGTATCCGCTTTGTCATTCTGCAGGACCGTGAAGGCACTATCCAACTAACTATCTTTAAAAAGAAATGCCAACCTGAAGTCTTGGAAAAAACAACCCAGTTACAGAAAAGATTCTGCATTGCCGTCAAAGGAACCATTAAGAAAACTACCATGACGCCAAGAGGCGTAGAAGTCATCCCGAGCGAATTAAAAATATTGAGTACTGCAACGGAACAATTACCAATAGACATAACAGGGAAAACGCCAGCCAACATCGAAGCACGCTTAGACGCAAGACCAATTGATCTAACAATGGAGCAGAATCTTGCAACTTTTAAGATCCAACACGTCGCTCTACAAGCAATCCGTAGCTATCTCTTCGAACAAGGTTTTTTGGAGACACACACCCCCAGAATCATTGCTTCTGCAACGGAAGGCGGAGCAGAGTTGTTTTGCGTCGATTATTTTGGGCAAAAAGCATATCTTGCCCAAAGCCCGCAACTATACAAAGAAGAGTTGACACTCAGTTTCGAAAAAGTATTTGAAGTGGGACCGTTTTTTCGAGCCGAAGAATCCCACACAAGAAGACACCTTAGCGAGTTTACGTCGGTTGATATAGAGCAGGCTTTCGCTGATGGTAAAGATGTGATGAGACTGCTAGAACAAGTTATCCATTATGCATGTGTTGTTGTTAAAGAGAAATGTGAATTTGAGCTTTCTTTACTTGGCTACAATTTTGAAGTACCCAAATGCCCATTCAAACGCTTGACCTATAACCAAGTCCTAAATGATCTAAAAAAGCAAGGCGTAGCTATTGCATGGGGTGAAGATATCCCAACCGAAGCTTTCCGTGAACTTGGTAAACTGTACCCCTACTTCTACTTCATAACTGAGTGGCCTACAAATATCAAAGCATTCTACATTAAACCTCGCCAAGACAAAGCTGAGGTGTGCGAAGGTTTCGATTTAATGTGGCGCTATATCGAATTGGTATCGGGTGGAACAAGAATTTCCGATAAACAGCAATTAATTCAACGTCTTCAGGAAAAGGGCTTAAAACCTGAATCCTTCAAGTGTCACTTGCAAGCATACGATTATGGTATGCCACCGCATGCTGGTTGGGCAATTGGACTTGAGCGACTCACAATGATTTTAACTGGCAAAAAGAACATTCGCGAGGCAACCCTTTACCCACGAGACAGAGTGCGTCTTACCCCCTAAGCAAAAAAACTAGCTAACCCGCTATATCCTTTTCACAGAATCAAGATCAGGACATTAGGTTATTTCTACTTTGTTGGAACAGCTCTGATATAAAGTCTTTAACTGTTTTTTGGTTTTTTTTGGCAATTCTTTTCACCGCATCATTAATTCCTGTAGAGTACTGAACAGCTTTTTTAGGTTTATCTGCTATCGATTTTGGCAAACCAAAGTTTAAAGCAACCTTTCTTAATACAAGCTTTCGTAGCGTATTTGACTTCTGCTCCATCTTACAATTCAAGGGCAAATTCATTGCAAACTGCGCAAGCGTATACATTGCAAATGGCAAACGTAACTCCACATCAAAAGTGCCCATAATTTTTAGATCCCTTTCAAGGTTACTTTCATAAATGTTCATAACATCGTTGAACATGGTTTTCTGAACGTTTAAATTTCCTTCCCGGCAGTATTCGCTGACATAACGCTGGTAACCGGCAAACAACTCATCAGCACCCTGCCCAGCCAAGACAACGTTAAAGCCTGCCTCAGAAGCTTTTTCCGCGGTCCAATAAAACGGCACCCCAATACTAGCTTTAATGGGATCAGGCTCTTCAATTAACTCGACAACTTTGGGTAAGGTTTTCTCCACGTCCGATTCTTTAAACAAATCAATTTGAAGCGGTAAATTCAAAGCTTCAGCAGCTACTATAGCTTCTTCAGTTTCCGGTTGATTTTCCATACTCACATGAATCAAATTGACTTTCGCGCCAAGTTTGTTTGCCAAAAAAGACACAACACCACTATCTAATCCTCCGGAAAATGCAACTGCAACTTTTTTTAACTCAAACACTCTTCGTTTGATTGATTCTTCAAGAAGAGCCTGTAGTTTAATTGCAGCCTCATCAATTGACAAACGTTGAGGATCTGTGTAAGTCAAGGTTCTGATTGGTTTGAACTTGAACCCTTCTTTTTGGGCAACCACTAAATTTCCGGGTAGAAAAGATAGCGGCTTTTCGATTCCGAGTTCCCACAGAGGTTTGCGTCTCGTGGAGAAAGCGACGATTTCTTCGTTTTCACCATAGTAAAACGGTTGAACTCCTATTGGATCACGTCCAGCCGTAATCCGACCTTCTTTGAGAAATACAAATGAATAATCACCATCAGTTTGCTGGATTAGGTTTTGCAGAAGTGTTTCACAATGATGCGGTTGCTTGAGTAACTGTTCAGTGACTCCTGATTTCGACACTGGAGAATAAACGCTACCTTCAAAGAAAAGGGAACCATCGTCTAATTGAAGAAAATCATAACCACTTTTCTCTTTTGACTGAGTACTTGCGAATCCCGACAGCGTTGACCAATCCTCACACTGTTTACTTAACAAAGCAATGCTTTTGTCAAAAATGCTCTTTTTAGGTGCAACTAAACCAAAATAAAGAGGTGTTCCAAGATCAAACGATTTCAGAACATCCAAAACTATACCTGCAACGCTTTTGCCTTTTTTGCTTAAAACAGCAACGGTAACTTTCATGCCAAATACACCTGAACCATATGCATTGCACTTACACATTGGTAAAACATTAATCTTTAATCTGTATAACCTTGTTTGAGGAATCTTGATTGCCAATAACGCCGATAGACACTGGCCGATACGGAACGCCTGAAATGCTCAAGATTTTTGAGGAACAAATGCGCGTTCAAAAGCTGCTTGATGTGGAAGCAGCTCTTGCTTTGGCTCATTCTCAAGTAGGTAACATACCCAAGAAAGATGCAGAAATAATTGCTAAAAAGGCATCCACTAAATACGTCAAAGTTGAACGCATTAAGGCCATTGAAAAGGACATTAAGCATGATATCGCCTCGCTAGTTCGAGCGCTCTCTGAAGTCTGTGGTAGAAGTGGTGCTTTTGTGCACCTTGGCGCTACAAGTTATGACATCGTTGATACAGCCAATGCCCTGCAACTAAAAGACGCAATAGCAGTTTTTGAGAAGAGACTTGAAGAATTTAAGATGATTCTACAAAAGCAAGCTGCCAAGCACAAAGACACAATTATGATCGGAAGAACCCATGGTCAACACGCTTTACCTATTACGCTCGGATTCAAATTTGCAGTTTGGGGATATGAAGTTAACAGGCACCTTCAACGTTTAAATGAGTGCAAGAAGAGAGTTTTAGCTGGAAAGGTCAGCGGTGCTGTTGGTACACAAGCAGGTCTAGGTGAACACGCCGAGCAAATTCAAGCACTCGTAATGAAGCGTTTAGGATTGTCGACAGCAGAGATTTCAACCCAGATTGTCCAGCGGGACCGTCATGCAGAGTTAATATGCATTTATGCCATGATTGCTTCCTCGCTAGAAAACTTTGCGACTGAAATCCGTGAATTACAACGTCCTGAAATCGGTGAAATCTTTGAATCCTTTGAAACAAAAAAACAGGTAGGAAGTTCCACAATGCCTCACAAGCAGAACCCTGAAATATGCGAGCGTATATGCGGATTAGCCCGGATTGTGCGAAGCCTTAACACCCCAGCACTTGAAGACATGATTACTTGGCACGAACGCGATCTATCACAGTCCTCAGCTGAGCGTTTCATTATCCCTGAATCTTCAATACTGCTTGATTATATGCTCAGCCTTATGTGCAATATCATTGCTAACCTGCGAGTAGATAGCAACCGAATGATCCAAAACCTTTCGCTAACTGAAGGACGCGCAATGTCAGAATCAGTTATGATGGCATTAACTCAAAAAAAAGTGAACCGGCAAGACGCCCATGAACTCCTAAGACAATTAACAATTAGAAGTGCAGTCGAAAAGAAACTCTTCAAGCAAGTTCTTATTGAAGACGAATTTGTGAACAGCAAGCTAACTGAAGAAGAAATCAATCAAGCTTTAGACCCGAAGAACTATTTGGGCACGGCAGTTAAACAGGCAGAAAAATTCGCCAAAAGCACCTAAAAATCAAAAAGCCCTTTTTGTTCGGCTTCTTCTGCTTTTCCTAAATTCTCCCAGGTTTCCTTGTTGACAAAACCTCCGACTTGCTCCTTTATTTTTTTAGCTAACCTTGGACCCCCAGAAGGCAAATTGGTTAATTCTTCTATGGAGGCGTGTTTGAGGTCTTCTATTGTTCGGTATCCAGCGTTAAATATGATGCGCCCTCGGACTCTGCCCACGCCTTCCAAGGCCACGATAGGCAATAGCTCACGCTTTATACCTTTAGAAACCCTCTCAACTAACTCGTGACTTAGAACTGAAACCTCTTTATTTTTGGAAACCACAGACGAAAGCTCCTCAATGGCATGCAATAGCCACTTAGCGTTTTCAATAGTGCGATACAAGTCGCCGGGTTGAACATTGAAGCGTTCGATGATTTTTTCTTCCGGCAACTCTTCTATCCAGTTGTTCATAACCATAGCGGTTTTAATTTCACCCAAAAAATCCGCATAACCAATGTGATCGCCCCATTGGTCAGGGATTTCTATGAAAAGCTCTTGTTTATGGTCCTCGGTGATTATGGCTAACTTGTCCATTTCGCGTTGGTATGGGCGTAAAACAGGACCCATGTCGGGAGTATGCGAAATCAGATGGAACAAACTGAATTCAGTCAGTATCGACGGCTTGCCTTGCAAAGCATCCCGAATTATGACTCCTGAAAGGGGGTCGATGTAGAGTTCGCTAATCCGTTTGCCAAACTTGGTAGCTAAAATGTTGTCCCCCACAACACAAATCATCTCTTCATCGTGGAGGAACCTAAGGATTTTGTTAATTACATTTTTGATTGCTTTCACATCGTACTGGTATGCGTAGAATGTTTTGCCGAAAAATTCGTAGATTCCATGCTCAGTGTGGGCAAAATCGGAGGCAACCGTAGCTAAAACGTGTCCACGCATAATTTTCTCAACTGCCAACCTTGACCAAATCCGCTCGGTTTTCGCGAGAACGTAACTTTCCATAAGATAGTCGGCTTCATCGGCAGTTTTAGCAATTAGCACAGATTCCCCAAATTTGTCATATTTTGGCCGCCCCGCGCGCCCAGCCATCTGTTTGTAATCCAAAACGCTTATGGGATAGTTGCCGTATCCAGCCTCAAAACGTCGATAATCTTGAATGATAACAATTCTGGCAGGAAGATTAACGCCCCAGGCAAGGGTAGGTGTTGCAGTTAAAACTTTTATTTTTCTTTCTTTAAAAGCGTTTTCGATAATTTTGCGGTAAGCCCCCGGCAACCCAGCATGATGATAGGCTGTAGCGCACCTAATTAATTCGGCAAGTTCCTCGCTCATCCCTGTACGTTCACCTGCATCGAGAATTTTTTTTGCTTCTTTATTCAAAACGGCTTTAGTTTGCTCCTCCAATGAACGTTTGACAAGTTTGGAGCCTGATTTAGGAAAGAGTGCCTTGCCCATGTGACTTGCAACGGTTTTTGCGGCCGAAACTGCATTACGTCGGGTCGAAGAAAAAATCAACGCTTGTCCACCATCCTTAAGAGTGTTCAAAACTAAGTTAACGAAGGCTTGACGAGTTTTTTGCTCAATTTTTTTTGAGTCTCCATCCTTGTACTGGATTTCATCGAGCAAGATCACGCCTTCTTTAAGGTTTATTGGTCGCCATTCGGTAAGGATGTACTTGGCGTTTAGCCATCCTGCAATTTCATCCACATTGTTGACAGTTGCACTTAGGGCTAATATTTGGATGTGAGGGTTAACCTGCACAAGCCTTGCTAAAACAATTTCTAGAGTCGGTCCGCGTTCTGCTTCATTTAAAAGGTGAATTTCGTCTGCGATCACTAGTGAAATGCTGTCGAGCCATTTGGCGCGGTGCCGCAATAATGAATCAGCTTTCTCGTTTGTTGTTATTATAATATCGTAACGTTCCAGCCAGTTGTCAGCAGCATCAAAATCGCCCGTGCTTATGCCCACGCGTACTTTTTTGCCGTTGTCCTTTCTGATTGAAGTGTATTTTTGGAAGTCCTCAAACTTTTCACTTGCTAAAGCTCGAAGGGGTGACAAATAAATGACTTTACCATGTTTTTCGAGCACACTTTTAATAGCGCAGAGCTCCGCAATCAGAGTTTTTCCAGAAGCTGTTGGGGACGCAAGAACTATGTTTTGTCCCTCCAAAGCACCTGCCTTTATGGTATCTTCTTGGGGAGGAAACAACTCGGCTATACCTATGCCTTCCAGTACATCTTTGACGGGTTGAGGTATCAATAGTTCTGCGATTTTCATGCTTTCCCTACTTAATATAAAGTGATATTGTCTATGGGTTTGGGTGGGTTATTAGTGTTTATTTTAAGTTCAAGGGTTTGGTTTTTTTAATATCACATATTCTGGGATAATGCCTAAACTCGAACTCACATCAAAACAACATTCTCCAGTAGCTCGGCTCTGTGAGGTTACGTTTTTTTAGTTGAAATTGCATTAGCACTATAACGAGTTATCTGTTCCAAAATTTATGGTAGGATATTGTATGGTTGAAAACGTAAAAGAACTCCTCAAACTCCATGAAGGAATAACACATGAAGTTTACTTAGACAACGAAAACAGCAGCATCGTGCCCAAAGACGTTGTCGAAGCAATGATACCCTACTACAACAAGGTAGCATACGGTAACCCAACACTCACTCACAAACCTGGTTGGGAAGCCTTTGAAGTTATCATGAACAGCTTCCAAAAAATCGCAAATTTTATGGGAGCAAAAATCCTCGAAGAGATCACCTTTACACCAAGCGAAACCGAAGCCAACAATTTAGCAATTATGGGGTCATGCTTTGCACAGAAAACCAAAGGAAAAAAAATAATTATTTCAGAAATCGAACCCATCAACGTCTTGCAAGTAGCAGAGATGATGGAAAAGTTTGGTTTTTCAACCACCAAAATTCCGGTTAATCAGGAAGGCTTTGTCGACTTAGAGAAGCTAAAAGAAGCTGTCGACAACGAAACAATCCTTGTCAGCATCTCATCCGTGAATAACGAGTTGGGTACAATTCAACCAATCAAAGAAGCAGTCGACATTGTTAAATCCAAAAATCCACAAACTCTTTTCCACACTGACGCATCAGACGCGTACGGTAGAATACCTTTCAACGCACAAAAATTAAACGTAGACTTAGCTACAGTTGGGAGTTACAAGATTCAAGGTCCAAGAGGCATGGGGGCTATGTATTTGCGGGAGGGTATAAACATGGAGCGTATACTCGAAGGACAAATTGGAACCCAAAAATTGTGGCCTGGTGTGGAAAACACTCCCTTAATTGTTGGCTTTACTAAAGCCTCAGAGCTTGCTTTTGAAAACTTTAATGATAACATCATGAAAATGCGTACGCTACGCGATAAGCTTGTTGACGGTATATTCAATGAACTTGATGATTTGCGCTTCAATGGCCCAACAGGCGAAAAAAGAAGCCCTGACAACGCAAACATTAGCATCCTACGTTGCGAAGGTGAAGCTTTAACCATCGAACTAAGCTTGAAAGGAATATATGTATCCAGTGGAAGTGCATGCAGTCGAAGATTACTCCAACCCAGTCACGTCTTAGTTGCAATTGGAAGAAGATTCAGTGAAGCTCATGGAAGCATTTTAATGAAAACGACACGGTCACATACAGAAGAGGATATAGCTTGCGTTTTAGAAGTTTTACCTACAGCCGTTAAACGAATAAGAGGAATAGTAGGCTCAACAGGAACGGATTAAATATGTCACGAATACCTTTACCCTACAACCCGAAAGTTATGGATTTATTTCGTAATCCCAAGAACCTCGGCAAAATGGAAGACGCAACCGTTGTAGCAGTTGCAGGAAATCCGGCATGCGGAGATATGATAACTTTCTACCTAAAGATCGACGAAGTAAAACAAGTAATCGAGAAAGCTACCTTTGAAAGCTATGGGTGCGCTGCGAACATCGCTACCTCCAGCATTGTTACTGAATTGATAAAAGGGTTAACTCTGGAAGTTGCTTGGAAAGATATAACATGGAAAAAAGTCACTGAGGAAATCGGCGGACTTCCAAGCGTTAAATTCCACTGTGGAGTACTCGCTGTTGGCGCACTAAAACGTGCAATTAGACAATACTTCTCTCAAAAAGGCCTTGAAAATCCAAGCTGGTTACCTAAAGAACACACATTCGAAGAAAAACAGGCATTAGAAGAAGAGGAACTAGCAAAGACACTTTCTAAGAGACTAAAACCTGAGGCAGAAAAAAAATAATTAACTCCGAATCAATCAGGCAAGACTTCCCCATATTAAACAGGCAAATAAACGGCAACCCACTAGTTTATTTTGACAACGCCGCAACCACCCAAAAACCTCGCCAAGTCATCGATGCCATAAATGACTTTTACGAAAATCACAATGGAAACGTTCACCGTGCCGTCCACACACTCTCACTGGAGGCAACCGACTTGTACGAGAAAGCAAGAGAAAGAATCGCCAAATTCATTAACGCTAAAAACTCAAACGGAGTAGTCTTTGTCCGTGGTACAACTGAAGCCATAAACTTAGTTGCTTACTCGTGGGGCTTAAATAACCTCGGAAAAGGCGACGAAGTCTTAGTTTCCATTATGGAACACCACAGCAATATTGTGCCTTGGGAAATCATCGCCAAACTCAAGGGTTTTGAAATAAAATATTCCAAAGTCAACAATGATGGCACACTAGATTATACTGATTTTGAAAGAAAGCTCTGCAACAAAACCAAGATTGTCTGTCTTAGCCATGTCTCAAACGTCACTGGCGTTATAAACGATGTTAAACTCATAGGAAAAATCGCTCATGAAAATGGCGCTTTAATGCTGGTCGACGGTGCGCAATCAGTGCCTCACATGCCTGTAGATGTTGAGGATTTGGATATGGATTTCATGGCTTTTTCGGGGCATAAAATGCTGGGTCCCACAGGAATTGGCGTTCTATATGGTAAAAAAGAAGTTCTAGAAAAAATGAGTCCATTCCAAGGTGGCGGCGAAATGATTAGGGAAGTTGCTTATAATCAAAGAAAAGAAAAATGCGGGATAGTATGGAATGAGTTACCGTGGAAGTTTGAAGCAGGAACCCCAAACATTGAAGGCGCAATTGGACTAGGCGCCGCAGTGAAATATCTTGATGAAATAGGGATGGATAACGTGTTGGACCACGAGAAACAATTAGCCAAGTACGCTCTTAAACGTATGCAGAAAAATAACAAAGTCGTTGTCCATGGACCTGAAAATCTATCCGAGAAATTGGGCATCATATCTTTTAGCATTGAAGGTTTGTCTTCGCATGATGTTGCGTTACTTTTTGATAATTATGGTGTAATGATACGGAGCGGCTATCATTGTGCCCAGCCCTTGCATCAAATTTTCAAATTGGATTCTTCCGCCCGAGCGAGCTTTTATGTTTACAATACAGAGGCAGAAGTTGACCGCTTCATTGAAATTCTAAAGGAGCTCGATCAACTCTAATGGTCAATGTAGATGATTATGTATCTCAAATTGAGGGAACATGTGGCGCAGAAAAAGATGTCATTGTTGTTTTCAAATTTGAAAAGAAAGATGAGGCCATCGCAAACATTCTAAAAAAAGCTACAGTTAAAAATAAGATTGCGGGAATAATTTTTGAGTTAACCTTTCAAGATCAATCTTTTCGACTTTACTCCAGCGGGAAAGCTATTTTCCGAGGTGTAAAAAACAAGCAAGCACTAAACAGTCTTCTAGAGAAACTTCTACTTTAGAGTAATCTAAAGGAAAATCGATTACTTCCAATTATTAATCTTCTTTTACCTAAAACTTTTGGGCACCCAAAGTTGCGGCAGAACATGAATTTCTAACTGAACCATTATCCAATAGCATTAATAATATTGTCAGTGGCTACGCATGCAATTTTTAAGAACCAGCAGGCACCCCAATTTTTCTTGAAAAATAGAGTAACTTTCAAAACTTGTTATGCCGATTTTCAATTTCAACAACGAAACTTCAGTGCTTTGTTTCTGCTTATCCAGTTGAAGAGGGGAATAAGCGGACCCTTAAGTGATTGTGGCAAAGCATCTTTTAATTCTCGATGAATTCCCATACGTATGGCCAGCTTGCCCTTCCATGTTATTGGCACGTAATAACGCGCTATAGGGTATTTCTTGAATCCATTGCTTTCTTTAAACTTGTCAAGCGAGGGATGGTTTCCTATGCGTCCATACATAAGCCAACGGTTGCCGTTGTCGGCACAAACTTCCACGGCTTTAGCGATCAGAGCATTGTTTAGGGCTTTATCCCAATGTCTTTGCAAAGAGAGAATCTGCGATATAATGGCTATGTTGTCGCCGTAGATTATCTGGATGAAACCGACTAACTCATCATCGAGGTAAGCACCGATGAAGGTAGTTTTTTTTGCCAGTTCCATGTTGTAGGTGACAGATTTGAGTGATTCCCCATAATGCGGGAACGCTCTGCCCTGACGAATTGGAGTTTCATTGTAGATTTTCCATATACCTTCTGACAGTTTCGGGGTAAGTTCAACAACACTTACTCGTACACAGTTTTTTTCCGCACGGCGAACCATGTTGCGAGTTTTCTTCCCCACTGCACTTAACCAAGCATCTATAGTTGTTACTTCAAGCATAGCAACATTATCATTAGTTCTAGTCCAACAAGCCAGCGGATTAGAAATAGGGCAACACCAGGATCGATCAAGAAAAGTGTAGATATCAACATCTCGCTCCCGCAGCTTCTCTAAAAAATCGGGGGTTGGCGCGATGTTTTTTTCGTATTCTTTCACGTCACGGGCGATTTTGAGACCTGCTTTTTTTCTTACGCTTAGATCTTCAAGGGCACCGTCGACTTTGAGGACTGCACATAGTGCATCGTAGACTGGCCCTCTTTGGGTTTTATCGTTTTTTTCAAAGAGCCACTCCGGATGAAAAGACAAAACTACCCCCTGACCAATCCACTCTCCAATTAGGGAAACGATTTTGTCGAAACCATACTTATAGCGGTCGCGGTCGATGCTAAATGTTTCGTTTTTGTGAAAATCCTCTAAAGGAAAATCAGGTGGAATTACTACTTGTGGTCCTCTCAATTTGCGCCGCCAAATTAACCGTGCGAGCTTTCCCGAAGTGCCATGAATAGTGTAAAGTTTTATTTGGCGTCCTGTTTCCTTTTCAAGGGTTTTCCATTCTTTGAGAGGGCTGTTAGCCAAGTGAATCGCCACTTCATGCCGCGGCTGGTTCAAAAGTTCAAGCAGCCCTTGGTCGGGTATCGTATAGGGGGTAAAGAACCAATACGCTTTGACGATGCGCGGTGACTCGTTAATCATCCTTGCGATGATACGGGCGTTTTTTAGGTAGCTACCTTTTTTGCTTTTGATCCCCAGAGCTACATAAAGGAAGCTTTTGGGTCGTGAAGGATAGGGGTAATCGACGTCGATTCGCAGTTTTATCATTGCTTGACTCAATTGGCAACTAAGGGACTTTTTTATGTTATAAACCCTTGTACGCTTCATGAGTGCGGTTTGACAGAACTTCATGGTATAGTTCTATGTGCTCTTCGGCAATTTTGCTCCATTTTGTTTGGTTCCACATCTCCTCGCATTGACACTTCAATTCACTTTGTAGCTTGCCAAAAGAAAGCAGGTTTTGGATTTTTAGCAGTAGGTCCTGAGTATCCTCAGACTTGAATAGCTCTATACACCCATATTGTCGATGAATCTCCTTAAACGCAGGCAAATCGGAGGTCAAGGTAGGCACTTTGTAGGAGACAAGCAAGTGAAGCACACCGCTATCGGTTACATACCTATAGGGAAGCAGTGCAAGGTCTGTCGCACTCAGTATTGGCGAGAGGTTGGGAAGATACCCAGTGAATGTTACCCGGTCCAAGACACCATGTCGCTTTGCAAGCCCTTTAAGATTAGATAAGAACTCGACGTCTGCATCGGTTTGTGGACCACCTGCCACGACAAGCTGGACTTTTGGATCAAGCCTGGCGAGTTGTGGAATTACTATATCGTGGCCTTTCTTACGTGTAACAAACCCTAGAATCGTCAGAACGGTTTTTCCTTGCAACCCCAACGCGCGTTTACAGTCTTCTTTGTTTTGAATTTGCGGTTTCTGATAGCTGCCATGGGGAATCACATACAGTTTTGAAGAGTCTACTCGATAGAAGTTTTCCAGCAGTAGTTTGCTCTCTTGAGTGTGAACAATGATCAGATCTGACGCTGCAAAAATCAGTTTATCCAGAAGCCTTGTGTATAGGAATCCGCCTCTTCCGCCCGCGGAAATGGCTTTTCGTGGCTCATGCATTGTTGTTATTACGGGCCGATTTCCTTGCGCCAACCCAAAATAGAATAAAAGACTTGCGAAAGCTGTCAAGGTTTTTCCACCAATTCTAAGATCTGAAAACAACCCGTACTCGAACTGGATATGAACGATATCGTGGGAGTTGGCCACTTTGCGCCCTAACAAGACAAAATAAGGGCTAAACGCACTTTTTTTTCGAAGATCAGTCACAAATACTCTGGCTTTTTTTCTAAGTTCTTGAGCGAAGAACGCAGAATAAGTTGATATTCCGCAATGCTTATTCCAAGAAGTGACCAGATTAATTTCAAGTACAAGTGGATTAGCTGGGAAATGCATTTGGTGCCGATGAAGTCTTTTAAAAGACTCCATAGCGATTAGTTCGATCGTCTTTACCATATTTTTGACCATTTACATCCACTTCAACAAAAACACCCAAAAAACCTACCTTCATTTAACTCCTAAATTGGGGCGCAATAGAGACTGAGTGTCCCGTATTTTCTTTTATGTATCCACTCAAGAAAGATGCCATAGCGTGAAAGACAGGAATTGCTTTTCCCTCGGAGAGTAATTTGTCTTTCGATAGTTTTGTAAGGTACATTAAATGGCTGTGGTTGTAGTAAAGCCCATACGCTGAAACAGGCGACAACAACTTAAATACAGGAACAAATCTCGATTGATTAATATTTAAATTGATGCCATAGCCTCCCAAAAAACAGTCTTTCCGAAGTTATTTAACAATACCTGTTCCAATAATAGAAATATCCAAAATTGGATCTGCCGCGAATTGTAAAGGCACTATTAATAAACCCACCCTAGACAATATTTTTACCGGCGTAATTGGCCGCAACGTACATTCAATGGGTTTAATGTATTTGGGGCTTGTTGTTGGATGTATCAATGTCGAAATGTTCGATTCCCTCACCTCGAAGACGGGTACAAGTTGGGGCAGCGTAACAAAGTATGAAGCTTTAGATGAGAAGAAAATCTATTAAACTTGCCAAATAATCAGAGATTGCCTCCCAACGATGACTCACAATAGGATTGCGATTAGCTGCCTCAAAAATATGTTCAACAAACCAGAATCAATTAAGCCTTTTAAAATAGACAAGTGAAACAGGTCCTTCGCATTCTTCACTTTTTTCGAGAACAAACCCTGAACTCTCAAACTTTTGTATAAGTGCCCGTCTTATTTGAACTGAATGAACCTCTATCATCGCATATTCGATTTTTCTAAGAACCTCTTTTGGTACGTCAACTAAAGAGATTTCGGCCCCTTCACAATCAATCTTAGCCACTTCAGCGCCACTCTCGGAAATAATTCTTGAGATGTCCTTGATCTTTATCTTAATTTTGTTATTTTGGATTTCAGTATTTAGGCCAAAGCAATTATCGGTCTTGTTGTAACCGATTGTTACTTCGCCATCTAAATTGCCTATTCCTTCGCTATACAATTCTGCATTCATATTGTTTAAGCGAATATTTTCTTCTATATACTTCCGATGTTCAACGACTGGTTCATAAATTACGACTTTGCTTGCACCCAAAGTCCAGAGGTAAACTGCTGATTCTCCTTCGAAACCTCCGATATCCAAAACGACTTTTCCCTTGCAGTCACAATCATATATTCCTGATTCAATCTCATTTAAGGTACCAATGAGAATTTGTGACCCAATAAGTTGATAACGATCAGTCGTAATCTTGAAAGTTTCGGAATCTAGCTGCTTCAAGTTATATTTTTTTACAAGATCGTAGTGATCCCTAAGAAAACGGAATTGGGACCAAGTGACCAGAAAAATAGAGCCATTAGAAAAAGTAATATTTGTTCGTTTGTTTCTAAATTTTAACAAGATTGCAGAGAAAGGGTTTTTTACAATAGTCAATGTTCGAGTTAAGCCCTTTAAGGTAACCATTTAGCTTCTCACTTTTAATTAACTTAAATATATATATCTATAATAAATTTGGTTTCAGTTTGCATTATTTTCAGATTTAATTTTTTTCAAGAGACATAGGTTCATCAAAGACTATTCTGTACACTGTATAGCGCGGCACCCAAGATTAGACCATTTGTCAGGCTACTGAACCCATCGAGTTGATGTCCTTGTTCATCGACGCCTACACGAAATCCAAATATAGGCTCTGAATTATGACGTTCCAAATTGACACAAAGGTCTCTTGAGAACGTGGTATTGTAGAGAGCAAGAAATCCTATGGCTACTTTTGTGTAAATCATGGGGGGAAGTTCAATTCCTTTATAGTCCGCAGCTAATGCTGCCCAACAACTTCCGTCGGGCAAGACTACCCATTCCCATTGCCATTCACTTGTAAGTTGTGGACCCTCACCAAAGGCACGGAATTTACCAGTCTGAGTGTAATAAGCTTCGTGTGCTAGATAGACCTGATTCATTAAGGTATTTAACCTAGAATCGGTTGTGTTAGTGTCAAATACCGCGGTAAGCAATACGTCCGTTGTGATTGCAGACTTTGGAACAACCACGCCGTTGATAGTCACATTCCCATTTGCAGGTGAATAAATGTTGTCGAGTATTTTCGTAGTTAGGTTGCCAAGCGTACTAGGCCAGAAACTTGCAAAACCGCTACAGATAATGTAGGAGTATATACTAGTAGAGGCATTTCCTTCACTAATTAGACTTGGGACAATGGCCGCATAATTTGACCTATTACCTTGCTGATTGTATACAAAGTTGTTTATTCGCGCTGTAAAATTGCTGTCATAATTTCTCAGGTTATTCAATGCCACAAAAAGTCTTCCAGTATCAACTACGTCAACTGGATCGGTGGCTTTGTCTGAATTTTGATGCCAGACCTTTGCATCAGTTGCTTGGTAGAACCAGAAAGGGTAACTATAATTGTTTAGTTCGCGGGTTTCAAGAAACTCTAGAACCTTGTCTATTCTTGAATTAAACCCCCAATCACCTGTTGGCTGCGTTAGGTTGAGTTTTGACGCGTCGATTACCGCTTGAATGTAAACACCTATATCCCAATCAGTAATGTAAGGCGATCCAGTGCTACCCCAAGGCAACCCAGTTTTTACGTCCAAACCTACACCAGGAGCATAGTATTTCCAAGCTGTTTCAGCAACCTTTTGCCAAAACGTGCTGTTCATAGCTTGAGCAGACTCTATCAGGCCTGGAGGCTTGGGTTTCGGGGTTAGTGTAGGGGTAACTTTGGGAGTAGGATTCTGTGTCTTTTCCGGTCCAACCGTTGGAGTACTAATATCTGTAGTGGAATCAGTTGGGTCAGGGGTTGGAGTTGAGGAGTCAAAAAGATTCTGTCTATCTGAAGTTGCTTGATTCCCCCTTGGCAAGAACGCAAAAACAGAGAGTAGAATACCAAAAATTATTACAGCCACTAACAGACTTTTAGTTTTCTTGTTGAAACGCCAATTATTATAAAATAAATTTTTCTTTTTAATCTCTACACTCGCAAGTAACAAAACGGAAGTTAATACACTAAGATTATGAAATTTTTTGCCAGTTACCATATGCATCATAGTTTTGCGAATATCAGTAATTTTTTAACACACCATCTTAATTTAAACATATGGTAAAAGTCGCAGCAATTCACAAGGTAAGGAATCTCTGCAAAAAACAAAATAAATAATATCTAAAAAATAGGTTTGCTCAGAACTTTTTAGTAATATTTTGTTTATCCACTAACTAAAAGGTCTGAATTAGACTCCAGATGTTATTTTGGAAATTCTCAGGAGTGAGAACGGAAATATCCCTCCAAAGTGATTCTCGCTTTTTCTCCCAGTACGAATCTTTATCAACTCTGTCTATCAAGTTAACAATTTTGTCCTTCAGATCAAAATAAGTTTTCCAGCGAAATTCCTCTGGAATAAATTCTTGCATCCCTCCGCTGTCATGGACAACAGTAATGCAACCACTTGCTAAGCCTTCAATAGGGGCTATTCCGAAGTGTTCACCTTCCATGAGATGAACGTAGATTCGAGAGTTCTGAAGGATATCTAGAAGTTGATTTCCCGGCAAGTTAGTCTTAAGAGAATAGTTCGGAGGCAAATTCTTATTAAAGTTATCAAACCATGCTTTTTCTGCGTCTATCAAACCTCCTATGCTTATGAACTCACAATCGGGGATATCTAAAGCTAAACGCTTCATTATCTCATGACGTTTTGCAGGTATGAATCTTGCAACATACACTACCCGTTTCTTTCGCTTAGACATAGGCTTATCACACCAGAATTTAGAAAGGTTTACTGGAGGATAAACCACAACAGGACCTCTAACATAGCGGTTTTTCCAGTAGCGCTCTATGGCATCCTTGGTATAATTGCTATTGCATAAAATAAGGTCTAGTTTGCCGATACCCTGTTCAACCCACCTCTTAAATAACCACAAATAAAGTTTTCTTTTAAAGTTGCCACGAGCATAATCATAATGTATTTCGGGAAAATGCACATACGCAATGTTCTTTCTAGATTTGCTTAGAAAAACAGGCTCAAAAGGAGAGGAGGATTGTGTGGAAAACAAATAATCATAGTCCAACTTGTTTTTATATCGTTTTAAGAGATTAACAAAGTTGCGGTGCCTTTTGTAAATTGTAAAAGGTGGGTTAACTTCGATTCGCTTGCCCAATGAATGAATTACTACTTCTTTGCTTAAGTCCTCACCCACAATATCACGGTATTTATCCGCATCAAAATTAAAAGTCAGTAACTCCACACTTTGCTCGTTAACAAGCAGAGTTTTTATCACATTGTGACATACGCGTTCTCCGCCGCCGTAAATATCAAGGTATGGATGAACTACAAGGAAGGTTGCCAAGTCTTTCAGCTCTCAGGTAAGTTACAGTTCCCTCTTGCAGTTTAAGAAGGTTACCAACTTGAAAAAGTCCCGGTCGCAGAATAAAAGAAATACATTTTAGCCGTTTGAAATAAATTTTGCAGGAAAATATATACACAAGCATGGAAAGTTGAGTAATGGATGGCAACTTGGTGAAAAAAAAGCAAAAAGAATCTACTGAAAAGTTGAAAGTTGTTTTCGCGGACCCGCCGTTTGGTCGCGAATCCAAAGGTGAGGCTGTGACTGAGTCGCCGAATCTTGGAATTCTATACATAATCAGCTATGCTAAATCGCGTTTGCCAAATGTTGAATTCACGTATCTTGAGCCTTTTCTATCAATGGAGGAGCATCTCGAAAAAATCAAACAAATAAAGCCTAATGTTTACGCAATATCTTTCACTACTCCGAGAAGAGAGTTGTCTTTTAAGACTATAAATGGAGTGAGCAAGTTGGGTTTGAAAATGCTTATGGTAGCAGGTGGAGCTCACCCAACAATTGACCCGCAAGACGTCCTTAAAAACACACCAATTGAGATTTGCATCATAGGGGAGGGTGAAGAAACCGTAACTGAGTTGCTAAAAAATGTTCAATCCAAAGAGCGGATTTCAAATGTTGCTGGAACGGTTAACCAGCAAAAAAATAACGGGGTAAGACCACTCCTAAAAGATATAGACTTCTTCCCAGCATGGGAAATAATTGATTTTGAAAATTACGACATCGCAGTAAGCAAAAAAAAACGTATGGCATATTTGCTCCCCATCCGAGGGTGCCCAAACTATTGCACATACTGCTCCAATCCAGTATGGAAGCTTGAAAAGCCGTGGATACGGCAACGTTCACCTAAAAACATTGCCCAAGAAATCAACTACCTCTACGGCAGAGGCATAAGAGAAATCTATCTTCGATCTGACACGTTTAACGTTAATATTAAATGGTGCTTGGAAGTTTGCAGCGAAATTGAAAAACTAAACCTCAAAGACATGATGTTCCAATGCAACCTACGTGCAGATAACCTAACCAACGAGTTAGCACAAAAACTCCGCGACATGCACGTTTGGCTTGCACATATTGGCCTTGAATCCGCAAACGAACGCGTGCTCAAAGGAATAGGTAAAAACGCGACACAAGCCGACAATATACGAACCCTGGAACTGTTAAAAAAGCATCACATCAAAGTATATGGTTTCCTGATGCTCTACAACGCGTGGGAAATAAATGGCAAACTCGAATATGAAACTCCAGAAGAAGTCAATAATACTTTAGAATTTGCAAAAAACTGCCTAAAAAACAACCTCATCGAGTATATTTCTTGGTCAATAACGAACCCAATCATAGGCTCAAAACTCTATGACATTGCCAAAAAATTCAACATCGCGACCTACAACGTCAAAATAGGAAACTGCATGAACCTCCCAGGAATAAGCGAACAACAAATGGTTGAGCACGTTAAACAAGGCATGATTCTACAATTGCTAAACGGCATTCAGAAGGGCATGATTACAAAGAGAAGCTACAAACGAGCCGCTCAGAAAGCTATCAAAATCCTAAACATGTAGTCTCGTTTGAAAAAGAGCAACAGCGATAAACTATTTATCTTTCAGGAAATCATATTGGCACCTATGTCTTCATGTTCAGAGGACAACATCAAAGTGGATTTTGTTGTTCCTTCAAAAGATAAACCCAACCAAAAATTGTTACACATTCTTGGGCAGATGCCCTGTGCGGGAGAAATCATTAATACACATGAAAGACCGCTCAGCGTCGCACGAAAACATGGAGTTTTGCAGGCTAATACTGAATGGGTGGCTATGGTCGATGATGATATGCTTTTACCGCATGATTGGCTAAAATTAGTTACAAAAGCTATTGAACCAAAAGTGGGTGCCATTGGCACAGTTGCCGTGCACAAAAACAAGCATGTTGCTGCTTATGAGCGAGTTGTTGGAACTGTCTATAAACTTGACAAAATAGACACTAATCCACATATAAACAACATCATAATTCGTCGCAAACTTATGGAAAATTATGAGCCTCCACGATTATTTTTTGGGGAAGATCAGTACTTTAAACATTATGTCCAGAAAACAGGCTATATCTGGAAAGTTTTACCCTTTCTTGGCGCAACACATCTAGGCACATCAAAAAATTATGTTATTATCGGAATAACTTACAGACGATATGGACACTTTGGACTATACAAACTGGCAAGAAGAATGGTAGCGAGATTTATTTTTACACCGTTTGCAGCGCTCATAAATGCAAGTTCCACAACATTTTGGTATTTAACTAGGCGCAATGTAGAATTCATCGCGGGTTTTGCAAAAGAGGTAATTGCAGAAAAATTTTAAAGAAGAAAGCCCTTTCAGCTGAATTGTCAAAGGCAACAATTCTTGGACTTTGCTTTCAAATTTATTTTTAAAACCTGTTTTTTGTTAAACTTTTTTAATCAGAAGATAGAGAAGACAAGTTATGCAAAATGCAAAGCGCGGTGTTGGAATAGTTATCGGTGCAAACGTGGAAATAGGATCAAACGTTGCCATCTGGAACTATGTTGTATTAGGCGACAACTCAAAAATTGGCGAAGGAACCATAATCGGAAGCTTTGTGGATATCGGCAAGAATGTGATTTTAGGAAAAAACTGCAACATACAAGCACATGTAACAATCTCAAACGGGTGCATTCTTGGCGACAACGTGTTTATCGCTCCAAACACCAGTCTACTAAATGACAAATACCCAAAAAGCCCATTTTTGACCCCGCCTATAATAAAAGATGGAGCTCAAATCGGAGGAGGAGTAACTATTTTGCCCAATGTTACAGTTGGAGAAAAAGCAGTCGTTGGCGGAGGAAGTGTAATTACTAAAGACGTTGAATCAAAAACTGTTGTGGCTGGGGCACCTGCAAAATTCGTTATGAATTTGCCGAGTTATGAAGCGAAGCGTGACGCTTTCATAAAAGCACAAAACAAGGTGCAAAAATGAAAATATGGTATGACGCTTGCACCGGCAAACAAGTTCGATATGCAGTAGCCATTGGCCAGCGTTTGAGGAAGAAAGGACACGAATTTATATTCACTACAAGAGAACACCCAGACACTATTTCACTGTCCAAAATTCTGGCAGAAAAACCCATAGTTATAGGCAAATACAATCCCTCAACACTTTCCTCAAGGCTGCTAGAAAGTGCTGAACGTACAATCGAATTTGCAAAACTCTTTAGAAATAACCAGCCAGACGTCGCCATTGCTCACCAATCCGTGGAGCTATGCCGAACTGCTTTCGGCTTAGGAATCCCAATAATTCTAACAGCCGATACACCATATGCTTACGCCGTGAATAAGCTAACTATTCCCTTTGCCCGCACTGTTGTAGTTTCCGAAGCGTTACCAAAGAAGTTTACTAAAGAATATTGTGCAAAAAAAACAGTTTTCTTCCAAGGCGTCGATGAGGTTGCATGGATTAAAGATTTCAAACCAGCCAAAATTACTGGCTTAAAAAAACCCTTAATTGTTGTAAGACAAATAGAAGCCAAAGCCGTCTATGCCCAAGATAAAGAAGATCTCGCAAAAACCATCGCTAAAAAACTGGGTGAAATAGGAACAGTACATCTTATACAAAGATACAACAAACAGGGTGAGAATTTCAGCAACAAAGAAGACTTTTTAGATTCGGCGAATCTTGTTGCAAATGCAGATTTAGTAGTGAGTTTTGGCGGAACAATAGCAAGAGAAGCTGCATTGCAAGGTATTCCTAGCATTGCAGTCTCAGATATGGCAAAAACCTACGTGAACCGATATGTTGCTCAGAAAGGTTTTCCACTGTTCATAACAACTGAAAAGAAGATACTTTGGTACGCTAAAAAGTATTTAGGTAGAAGAGTCAACGTTGAGGATAAACTTGCACAGTTGGAAAATCCGGTTGACGCCATTGAAAAAGCAGTGGAAATGATTAAACCTTAAACTCTATTTCAATCGCGTCGCCAACTTTGACCGAAAAATTTTCTGCAGCGTTTCCTTGGTTTAGAGCTATTTCCAAAAATCCATGACTACCAAATAATGCAATTGCTTGGTTTAGCTTGGCTTGACCATAAGTTTTGCAGAATAAAAGTTGATGTTTTTGGTTTGACAGTTTAACTTTGACTGTCTTGGCAAAACTAGCTTCGTGTGTGGTGATGTTTGAGACTATGTTACCAAAGCCATCGATGTGTAAAATTTCGCCGACGAAGTAATTAGCTTTCTTTTTCACTATAACAAATTTAGGCTCAACCGCATCAGTCAGTTCAGGACCAAAAGCTGAAGGTGTAACTCCATTATCTAGGTAGGCTGCAACGGGTGCAAAAATGTCTCTTCCGTGAAACGTGTTGGATACTTGAGAAAGAATAAACTTGGGATTTGTAATTTGATAGATATGTTTTATACCTTGGTTTTGGGCTGATAACATCAAAACGCCGTTGTCTGGTCCAACAAAAAAAGCTTGTTTAGTCTGAATTACTATAGCTCGCCTTTCAGTACCAACACCAGGATCAACAACTGCTAAGTGAACAGTGCCTTTTGGAAAGAAAGGTGCTGCAGAAGCTAACATAAATGCGCCATGACGAATATTATATTTTTCAACGCTATGTGTCAAATCAACTAAAGTGGCTTTTGGATTTATGGATAAAAATACACCTTTCATCTGGGCCACATAGGGGTCTTTGAGTCCAAAATCGCTGGTTAGAGTTATCAACTATATTTAACCGCCATGAACTACTGGAACAAAAACAATTTCGTCGCCGTCACACAATTTTGTTTCGAACCCGTTAAGGACACTGATTTCTGTGCCGTTAATTAGTATAAGAGAGTTCGAGTTTGAATCGTTGAGTTCTTGGTCGCTGAGGATGGATTTCAGATTCGTCATTTCTTGGCCCATTTGTTCAATTAAATGTCTGAGAGAAAAACCACCATGATTGTTTATTTGGAATTGACTCCTACCCGATAGATGACGTAACGCACCTATTAGTTTGACAGTAATCACCATGTCTCTCCCAACATTATGTCATAGCACGATAATTAAAGATATGTCGTTAACATTTGTTCCTGTTTGCCCTGTAAAAATGAGGTCATTCAAGTTAGAGAATAAGTGGTAAGAGTCATTTTCAGCCAAAAAGACTTCAGGTTTCAATCCCAACTTAAGTGACCTTACATAGGTATTATTGTCAACTATTGCTCCTGCGGCATCAGTTGGTCCGTCCACACCGTCGGTGCCCAAAGAGGCAGCTACAATTGTACAATCGAGGTTATTCTTTATGTGAAAGACGGCGGCTAAGACAAGTTCTTGGTTTCTTCCACCTAAACCGTTTCCAGCAACTTTGACCGTGGTTTCGCCTCCTACAATTATTGCAACTGGCTTGTCAGAGGGATTATGTGAAACAATGATCTCGTTCGCAATTGATGCTAGCAAGGTACCTACGCATCTAGCTTCTCCTTCTATAGTGGAAGTCAGCAAAATCGTGTTTATTTGTTGAGACTTAAGGTATTGGCAAGCTGCTAAACTAGCTGTGCGGTTATTTCCAATAACAAAATTGTAGACTCTGTCGAAAATTTTATCTTGAGATTTGGGCGTTTCTTGAATTGTGCCCGTTTCGCCATCCTCAAAAACTTTTCGCATCGAATAAGGCAAATGCTGCCACAGTTCATATTTTTCTAAAACTGTTTTGGCTTCTGCAAAAGTAGTTTCGTCAGGTACGGTTGGGCCAGATGCTATGGTGTCTAATGGGTCGCCTACAACATCTGAAAGAATTATGTTTAGAATGGTTGCAGGATAAGCTTTTTTTGCTAGCCAGCCTCCTTTAAACCCAGATAGGTGCTTTCTAACTGAATTAATTTCTCTTATTGTTGCTCCGGATCGTAGAAGAGTGTTTGTTAATTCTCGCTTTTCCTTTAGTGTTATACCTTCTCGTGGAAGGGACATAAGGCTTGAACCACCCCCAGAGATTAAGCAAATAACCAAATCAGCTTCTGTGGCTTTTTCCACGATCGCCAAAATTTGTTTTGTTCCTTCCACGGAAGCTTGGTCTGGTAGAGGGTGGCTTGCTCCATGTAGCTTTATTTTTTTTGCTTTCTGCAAACTTCCATGTGGAACGTTTATAATGCCTTCATTAATATTGGGGCCCAAGATTTCTTCCAAAGCTTCCGCCATCGAACCAGATGCTTTTCCACCGCCAACCACGTATACATGCTTGAATTTGTTTATGTCAAAACAACATTGTTCAATTTGAAGAAGTGAACCGTTCAAGGCAAGCTTGTTTTTTACGATTGTTTTGGGGTCGGCAGCTTTTAATGCAGATTCAAGGCTCTCGAGAGCTAAAATTCGAGCGTTCCTAATGGCTTCAGTTTCACCGTTTTTGATCAGTTGGGGTTTATTTTTTATCATTGCATTAGAAAGTCCTATAATTTACTTGATTTACAATAAGTAATGAGTTTTACTAATTATTTAGGGATGTGCAAAATTGTGATGTTTGTTTATTTTGTGTTATTTTTGTTTGTCTGCTAGAACAACAACACCTAAAAATTCTTGTTGTTG
>CAYPSV010000013.1:0-49638 GCA_964413605.1 uncultured Candidatus Bathyarchaeia archaeon
ATTCAAGGTTAGTTATCAGCTTCTGCTCTGCATCCAGCTTCTTTTGTGTCTCAGCCTTCACTTGCTCCACTGTCTCAAGCACCATCCACGGCAGTGCAGTTTGATACTTGACAAGCAACTCCTCAATGTCATGACTGGAATAGTGCTGGTCAACACCTTTGACTTTGTGCCCCATAATTGGGCTTATAGTATTAGGGTTTACACCAGCGTTCTCCATAGCACTTTGGAAGAACTCTCTAAGGTCATGTGGACTAAAACGCTTCTGTTCCAAGTCACCCCATGCGTTAAGGCTTAAGTTGTCAAAGAATAAGCCGAATGCTTTAGGAGCTAACCGTTTGATTTCACCTTTATTCCAATACCGAATAAACAGAGGTGACTCTGGCTTCAAGTCATAGCCTTTCAACTTAGCTTCTTGCTTGTATGCTTCGAGCTTCTCGCTGGCATATTTATGCAAAAACGTGATTTGCTTCAAGCCCTTATATTTGCCAATTCCAGCACCCTTGAGGCGTTTACTTTCTATTTCAAGCGAATATGGCACTTCTGGATTTCCAGTGGGCTTCAAATCTTGCCAATTGAGTAAAGCAACTGTTCCCACTCTGCAAGATGTTGAAGCTATAAACCAAACGATTGCCTTGTCTCTTGCTAAGTGTCCAGCGTTTTCCAAATTTTTCAGGTCTTCAAGTGTTGGCTTTCTTTTCTTGCTTTCAGGTGTTTCGTTTTTCACATTGCTTGCTGTTTGCGCTTCTAAGGCTCTTCGATTGTGTTTGTAAAAACTAAAAACTGAGTTCTTAAGCATCAATTTAGCAGTTGGCTTCATATCAGTCTGGGCGAAGAATCCTTCGAGCAAGTCTTCGGCTTGCCACTCTTTGACAGTACCAACGTTTTGGAGCCCCTCAATCTTTAAAGCAATTAACTCGTCAGGTGTTTTTTTAACAGCTTCACAATAGGTCCAGAAGTATTCAGTAAACTTCTTTTTGGTATGTGGCGAACCTAACTTGTTGAGCCATAATCTGCCTGAGGAATAGCTATTAAGCCAATTATCACGTAGTTCAGTCATTGTAGTCAAAATGTATTCCTCACTTGACTGGTTTTAAAACTTGTGTATTTTTGACAATTACTGCCTACCCCAGTCAGGGTAATTCTTAATTACCGCGTCCGCCAATGAGTTGGCGAGGTAATATTTAAAATGGTAAAGATGGATTTCGGAGGCGTCAAAGAAGACGTCATCACTCGAGAAGAATTTACATTGACAAAAGCCCAAAAAATCCTAAAAGACGAAGTTGTTGTCTCACTCGGTTACGGAATTCAAGGTCAAGCACAATCGCTAAACATGCGTGATCAAGGAATAAAAGTAATCATAGGTCAAGAAAAAGAAGGTGTGTTCAAAAAAGAATGGGACAAGGCAATAGCTGATGGTTGGAAACCAGGTGAAAACCTTTTCCCTATGGAAGAAGCAGCTAAAAAAGGAACCATCAAAATGTTCCTTCTCACTGACGCAGGACAAAAAGCTGTCTGGCCAAAAGTGAAAGATAGTCTTAAAGCTGGAGATGCCCTCTACTTTAGCCACGGCTTTAGCATAGTTTATAAAGAACAAACGGGTGTAATTCCGCCAAAAGACATAGACGTTATACTTGTTGCACCTAAAGGCTCTGGCACCAGTGTCCGTAGAAACTTTATTGATGGAAGCGGCATAAACTGCAGTTTTGCTGTGTTTCAAAATGCAACTGGTAAAGCGGAAGAACGAGCCAAAGCTCTCGGGATTGCTATTGGTGGGGGATACCTATTCCCAACAACTTTTGAGAAAGAAACCTTCAGCGACCTTACGGGGGAACGAGGAACGTTAATGGGCGCTCTCGCAGGCATTCTTGAAGCCCAATACAAAACCTTGCGTGAACACGGACACAGCCCAAGTGAAGCATTCAATGAAAGTGTAGAAGAACTCACACAGAGCCTTATCCGTCTTGTCGACGAAAACGGCATGGACTGGATGTATTGCAACTGTAGCGAAACCGCGCGGATCGGTGCATTACGATGGAGAAGCAGGTTTCGTGAGGCGACCCAACCAGTGTTTGACTCGCTCTACGAGCTTGTTGCAGCGGGCGAAGAAACACGGATAGTGCTTGAAAAGAGCAAGGTACCTGATTATCGCCAGAAGCTCGCTGACGAACTCAAAGAAATGGGTAGCAGTGAAATGTGGCGTGCAGGCGCAACTGTTCGGTCACTACGGCCAAGCAAAACAAAGAAAACGTAAACTACCTTTTATTCTTTATTTTTGCGCTTCATTAGATCAAAAATAGAGAGGTATCTTTTTTGTTGTTCGTATGCAATCATTTAGAACTTGGTTTTCAGAGGTTAAGTCAGCTACGCCTAACATGTAGGATGGGTGCTTTTCCAGTTCTACTTCTTTGGTATAAGGGGTTTTTGTAAAGCGCAGCACTGTGCTTGCTTTCGCAGTAGTTATTTCTTGAAGAAAACTATTTCTTATACTACTTTCATGAGAGAGGTAGGTCGCTATTATGATTAGCTTATGTTTTCTAGCAAAATTTGTGAGGTAGCTCATTATTTGACTGTAGACTGTTTTTGCTTCTTGGTTATCGACGTTGTCGTTTAAGAATCGAGCCGCTATATCGGAAATTACTACCAGTTTGGCATCGTTTGTTTCTACTACTTCTCGTAGTTTTTCCATTATTAGGGTTGTTAGTCGATAGGCGGTGTATACGCGTATATTGTGAATTCTTCTGAGTGTTGTTTCTGGGTCTATTTGTTGGGGATGTGAGAGTTGTTCGATATTTGATAGAGAAGAGCTGTTGGCGCAGTCGATGAAAACAATATTACTATCTAGTCCGCCGAGCCGATTTGGTAACTGGGCTCGAGCGCAAAGTGAAGTAGCTATTGAAGTAACTGTTTGCGGTCCGTATAGAACAGCAAAGTCTCCTGGTTTGAATCCTGGAAACAGACTATCTATATCTGGAACGTTAAAAGTAAACCTCGTTAGAGTGGTTTGAGACATTGCGGACTTAATTATTAGTTGCTGTTGCATAGTATTTCCACAAAAAACGTTTAGGTCCGTAGAGTCTATTTAAGCCATCATCAGAACAACAATCCTGAGTAGGGGAGAGTAAGCTGAAAGTGAAAATGTTAATTGTACAAATCGCTGCTGGATCTCAGTTATAGTTCGCAATCAAGTTTTATTTTATCTTGTTCACAGATATTTGAGGTAGCGCTAAAAAGGTTAGCGTGCGTTTATTTGCTTTAAAATTTCTCTATACGCCGCAAGAGCCGTTTTTTCATCTGTTACGCCTTTGATTAGCATGCGTCCGCCGTTAAACAGACTAACTTCATAATTTCTGTATGTGAACATCAACGCTAATTTTGACCTTAATCGTGTTTTGAATAACTTACTTATCCTCTGATAAGCCTCATTAAGGTCTAGACTCATGGGTCTTTCTGGATTAACATTGGCTGTGTTTTTGCCACATAGCCATACCAACCGTTCACCCCCTGAAATTTCTGAGACTTTTCCGTGACAGATTTGGCAATGAATGTTTTTGGAAATGTCTATAATTGTGAAATCCATGTCATTGAAGTCGCAGACCAATAGTTTGCCTTTCAAGGTTGAGCCAATTCCGGTGAGAAGTTTTATTGTTTCCATTGCTTGCAATGAACCGATAATTCCAGTTGTTGCTCCCAAGACGCCGCGAGTGTTGCATGTCATAATATCTTTATCTGACAAGTTAGGCATCAAACAATCCAAACAACCTGTTTCAGGTGGTGCAAAAACTGAAAGATTGCCTTCTATCCCTATGGCAGCGCCGAAAACGTAGGGGATGCTCAGTTTTATGCAAGCCCGGTTAACAAGGTAGCGGGTAACCATGTTATCTAAGCCATCGACTACACAATCCACTCCAGATAGAAGGCGTTCAACGTTGTCTGCGTTAACGTTTTCTGGGATTGCCTCGACTGTTATGCTTGGGTTTTGTTTTTCAAGTCTGTTAGCCGCAATTTCAGTTTTGGGGTAGTGTATGTCGTCAGGGTTGTAGAGGATTTGTCGATGGAGGTTGTGTGTTTCGATTGTGTCTTGGTCGATTAAGCGGATGTAGCCCACCCCCCCCAGTGCAAGGTAGAGCGAAGAAACTGTGCCTAATCCGCCTGCGCCGACAACGGCAATTTTAGATTTGGCAAGTTTTCTCTGCCCGGGGTCCCCCATTTCTTTGAGTATGGTTTGGCGACTGTAAAACTCCCTAGAAAACTCTTCTTTATCTGTTGCGTCCACCGTAGTCATCTCCAAATCCACTCTTACATTTGCCTTTATTGTGAAACAGCCTTATCATATATTTCCCCTAACCCCCTTTAATCGTGTCAGCTTCAAAGAGATAACGGGGGGAATCTATTTTTGTCCAGGTTGTAATATTGCGAACTCATCTTAAGCACCGCCTTGGCTGGTTAAACTCTGAAACTATTTTTCATTCAGAAAAGAAATAAAGTAGGGCATACGCCACTCTTGAATCTGAGATTTAGGAGAATACCGAGAACGATGATTCGCCCGAATCTTCTTCCTCTTTTTTGTTCAAGTCACTGATTCTTTTGTTGAGCTCTTCTACTTCCTTTGTATTGCCCAGTGCTTGATAACTATCACGTGCCTGCTCAAGCGCACTTAAACCATAACGTTCAAAACCTTTCGAAAAGGATATTTCAGATGCCTTTGTGAATAACTCTACAGCTTTCTGATAATCTTTCATTGCAAAGCTACACTCACCTGCTTTATAAGTCATTTCAGCTGAACCAAAATAGTTTTGACCTTTATAGTAGAGTTCAGCTACTTTGACAAATAGGTCTAGGGCTTCGGTATATTTGCCGTTTTCCATCAACGCATTAGCGTCCTTGTGCATTTTAATAGGATCTTCTCTAATATTGCTCATGAATCATCACTTGCAATTAATCTGCAGAAACTACCATTTAGATTTTCCTCTTATACGAATGTTAAAAATCTAACTCCATTAAGCCGGTTTACTTTGAAATGTTATGGTGTTATTTTTTTTAAAAGATAATCTTTAAAGATTTTTAGCAAGTGATTAACCCCTAAGCCGCTGTTAAAATAGTCTTTAAAACTTGCAAAGCATTTGTCGATTAAAAGACCTCAGGTTTCCCTAAGAAGAAAAGAAAATGATTAGATTTTCTTCCTGTAACTGTTATTCTTATCCCTTAATTTGCCAAATGCCACTGCCTTTAGAATCAATCGCTCAAAGGTTTCAAAATCGGTATGCTGCATAATTGTTTTTTCAGAACTAACAAAGTTGCCGTTTTTTGCCTTCATCACGAATTCTTCGAACTCTTCTTCTAAAATGTCTTTGGTCATTATTGTTTGATTGTTAAGCAACCTTAGGTCACAGCCAAGGCAGTACTCAAAATCAAACTCCAATATTCGTCCTTTTGAATTTCCTTCGCCAAAGTACTTGCTGTTCTTGGCAAGCCTATCTGTAATAACATCATCGAACTCTTCAATTGTAATATGCGTCTTCTTTATCTCGTGCTTATGACTCAAGTTATTACCTTCTTGATTCGGATAAGGGCTTAGCCCATGAGTTTTAGAAAAATGGCTTTAGCTGAGTGAAGTCTGTTTTCTGCTTGCTCATAAATCACAGCTTTAGGATTCTCAATTACCTCAGCGCTAATTTCGTAGCCGCGATGGATGGGCATATCGTGCATAATGTAGGCATTGCTGTTTTTTAGGAGTTTCGTGTTGATTTGGAATGGCATCATAATTTTAATTCGCTTCTTTTTTTCATTTGCGAATTTAGGGTCGGTAAAATACTCCATGTCAATCCATGTGTCCGTATATACAAAATCTACGTCGAAAACGGCTTTTCTAACGTCCAATGTTGATTGCCACAACCCAGTTTTTTTTGCTTCAGTGAGCAATTCTTCGTCGCGTGCTGCTTCATTAAAGATTGGAGTTACAGTGGTTATATTGACTCCTGTTTTGGTGCAGCCTTCAATTAGAGAGTTGGTTACGTTGTTATGTACTCCGATATAGACGATTTTTGTACCCTCCAGTTTGCCCATTTTCTCTTTAATAGTAATCAAGTCGGCTAACGCTTGGCTTGGATGATACATTTCGTCGCAACCATTTATCAATGGAACCTTTGAAGCTTTTGCCATCTTTAACAAGTCTGAATTGTATAGCAACCGCGCCATAATACAATCCACATTTCTAGATAAGTACTGTAACTCATCTGCTATGTCGGCTAATGCAAAGTTGGTTGTTCTCCAATCAATAAATAATGCATGGCCGCCCAACTGAGTCATTGCTACCTCAAAAGAAACCCTCGTGCGGGTGGAAGTTTTTTGAAAAATTAACGCAGTAGATTTGCCCTCAAGGGTTTTAACAAATTTTTTAGGGTTTTTCTTGGTTTCTATACCTAAATCGACTAATGCGTTGAGGTCTTTACCTGAAAGTTCTTTGAAATTGATCAAATGCATTCTAATTGGCGCCTTCAATAACGCTGAATCTAACATATAATTATAAAGCTTTATGCAATAACTTTTTCCTTAACTAGGATAAACAAGATTAAGAGAAAAGTATGATTCTGATAGTTGCCTCAAACACAGATATTGCAAGCTTGAACATTAGACGGCAAATTCTAAAGTACCACTCCTTCTGTGAATTAGAAAAAACCTTCCAGCGTAACCCTCTTTACACTAAGCAAGTAAGTGGGCAAGAGGTGATTTTGGCAACCTTAGGTGACGAGTCAGTCAAAGCCCAAAACCTCCCAGATGATTTTCCAAATACTGACCTAATTGTCTTCATATCTAGACATAGCAGCAAAAGCGGTAGACCTACTCTATCAGTTCATACAACAGGTAACTTTGGCGACTCAGAATTAGGCGGTCGACCGAGAAAACTTTCCATTGCGCCTGCATTTGCAATGCATACCGCTCTAAAAGCCCTAAATGTCAAAAAAGAAGAGATGAAACTCAATTACGAAGTCTCCTATGAATGCACTCATCACGGTCCAAGTATAGATGTTCCTACAATGTTTGTTGAATTGGGAAGTTCTCTGCCTCAATGGGGCGACTTGCAAGCCGCCCGAGCAGTTGGTGACGCAACTATGGCTGCAATCTTAAAGTTCTCAGTTTCGACCAAATCGGCGGTTTTAGGGATTGGCGGAACTCACTACAACCAAAAATTCACTAAAATGGCTTTGGAAGATAAAGCGTTTTTTGGGCATATGATTCCAAAATATGCTGTGCATTTGCTTGATGTTGAGATGTTGACTCAGTGTATCAACTGTACTTTGGAACGGGTGTCTACGGCTGTTCTGGATTGGAAGGGAATTAGAAGCGAGGATAAACAGAACCTTATTTCAACATTGCAAGAGGTTGAATTGTTTTTCAAAAAAGTATAGTAAAAAAATCCTAAAGGAACCTTAAAGCGCAATGCGGTAGTTGTTAGTCTAAAAAATTACAGTAATGTTTATTATTGAATAGTGAAATCTTGAGTGTGCGGTAAATATGGGAATAAAATCTTGGCTTACTCAGGCGGCAAGAACATTGAAACTAGCCGTAAAACCCGGCAGGGAAGAGCTTTGGCTCTCAGTAAAAATTAGTCTGCTAGGTATTGGTGCAGTCGGTTTAATCGGTTTTGTAATTAAACTCTTGTCTTATGCCGTCGGCGGCGCAACATCAGGGGCTGCTTCAACAGCATAGGTGTATAAAATGTCTAAGAAAGAAGAGCAATCTCAAGTAAAGATTTTTGCAATAAAAACTACCACAGGTCAAGAACGCAATGTTGCAAGATTAATATCTTCAAAAGTTGAAATGACCCACATACCAATCAAAGCTCTTCTTATACCAGATACACTCAAAGGCTACATCTTCATTGAAGCAGACGGTCCACATTTAGTGGAAGAAGCCATCTCGGGAGTAAGGCATGTACGATCAAGAATTCCTGGGCTAATTAGTTTTAATGAAATTGAAAGATATATCGTGCGCAAACCAGTTATGGAAGACCTCAACGAAGACGACGTAGTTGAAATCACAGGTGGACCATTCAAAGGCATGCGTGCTAAAATCACACGACTCGACAAAGCAAAAGGTGAAGTCACCCTTGAACTACTCGAGGCGACGTTTACTTTGCCCATCACAGTACATTCAGACTATGTAAAACTAGTAGAAAAAGCAAAAGCATAAAGTGAATACAAATGGCAGATAAAAAAGTTGTAGAATTGATTGTCAGCGGTGGACAAGCTAATGCAGGTCCACCATTAGGTCCAGCTCTTGGTCCATTAGGCGTGAACATAGTTGCTATAGTCAACAAAATCAACGAAGTTACAAAAGAATACGCTGGAATGAAAGTTCCAGTGAAAATTAGTGTTGAGACTGAGGATAAAACCTTTGAAGTTACTGTTGGTACACCTACTGCATCCGCACTAATCGTTGCTGAATTAAAAGTTGAAAAAGGCTCAGGCACACCAAACTCGGTTAAGGTCGGTGACTTAACAATGGAGCAAATTGTACGCATTGCAAAAATCAAGGGACCTCAACTTTTAGCTCCCAACGTAAAGAAGGCAACTAAAGAGTTGCTTGGCACCTGCGTAAGTCTAGGTGTTACTGTTGAAGGCAAAGATCCTCAAGATGTGCAGAACGAAATTGATGCTGGCACCTATGATGGGCTATTTGGTACCGAATAATGATAGGCGAATATTTTTATAATGGGTTTCTTATCACCCATTGGCACGAGGCTTAAAAATGCCCCTAGACAACAAGACTATATCTGAAGCAATAAAACAGGCAAAAGCAAAATCTGGCGAGAAAAAATTCAACCAGGCTGTCGATTTGATCTTAGATATTCAGGAAATCGACATGAAAGCGCCAGAAGGTAAAATCCAAGAAATTGTAGAGTTGCCTCATGAAACAGGCAAACCAAATAAAATCTGTGTTATTGCTCAAGGCGAGTTTGCCTTTAAAGCAAAGAATTCCCAAGCTGATCGTGTTGTTGAACGCGAAGACTTAGAATCCTTAAACGGCAAAAAGAAGGAATTGCGCAAGCTTGGATCCAACTACGATGTCTTTATAGCTGAAGCTCCCTTGATGCCACTTGTCGGTAAAATTTTGGGTCCAGTTCTGGGTCCCCGCGGCAAAATGCCCATTCCAGTTCCACCAAACGCAGATATTGCACCTCTAATCATTAAACACCGAAAGACTGTGCTTGTTAGAATGCGTAATCAACCCATTATTCAAGTTTCAGTGGGTACCCAGCAGATGAAAGATGAAGAGCTAGTCGAGAACACTATGACTATTCTTCGTGTCTTGGATGGAAAACTAAAGCGTGGACTAAAGAACGTAAAATATGCTTTCGTTAAGACATCCATGGGTGAGCCCGTTAAAATTAAACCATAAAAATAGAGTTTGATGTATCATGCCATCCCAACAAGTATTAGAAGAAAAATCAAACGAAGTAGAAGCAATCAAGGATATATTTAAAGAGTACAAGTCCATCGGCATTGCCAGTCTCAAGAAGGTTCGTGCTTCCCAACTTCAAGGGCTTAAGAAGACAATGGAGGGCAAAGTCTATTTGCGTGTTCTTAAAAACACCCTCATAAAAATTGCTCTCGAAGAAATGGACCAAGTAGAACTCAAAAAACTTGAAGAATACTTGGATGGATCGAACGTTTTCTTATTTACTGATCTAAACCCTTTCAAGCTCGCATTGCTCCTAGAACGCGGCAAAGTGAAATCAACAGCCAAAGCTAACGACATCGCAGCTATGGACGTAGTTATTCCTGCAAGCAACACCGGTCAACCTCCAGGTCCAGTTATCAGCCAATTAAACGCTGTAGGTTTGCCGACAAGAATCGAAAACGGCAGCGTGTGGGTCAGCAAAGATACATTAGTAGTTAGAAAAGGGGAAGTTATAAACGAACGCTTAGCAAGTGTTCTATCAAAACTTGGAATTAAAGCTGTTGAATTAGGAATTTCAATGCGTGCAGTCTTTGACAACGGACTGATAATAACTGGTGACCAACTAAAAGTTGATGTTGCCGCAACTAGACGAAGTGTAGAGTCAAGCAACCAAGAAGCATTCGCCCTCGCTCTGAGTATCAGCTATACAAGCAAAGAAACGATCAAACCCTTACTGCAACAAGCACACCGGAAAGCAATTGCATTGTCGGTCGGGGCAGCAATACCTACCAAAGAAACCATAGCAGACCTAATTCGGAAAGCTGATTTGGAAATGAACAGTCTAAGCGGTGCGGTTGGCAAAGTTAAGCCAAAAGCTGCTTAGCAACCTATCTTATTTCCTCTAAATTATTGTATTTTTTTTTAAAAAAGTTCTATTTCAGGTTTTCAACTCGAATTGCTATTATTTTTCAGTTTTCTCTGCAGCCTTTGTAATTATTTAGTTTAGAGGACAATATTTTTCTATGGGTGGTATCCAAATCAGAAAGTCCTCTTAGATTTTTTTTGTCATAACGTATGCGTCTTCGCCATCTGAGTAATAGCCGTTGATTGTTCGTGTGATTTCAAAACCAAGTTGTTTGTATAATGAAATTGCTATTTCGTTAGTGACGCGAACTTCTAAAAAGCCTTGTTTTGCCCGATAATAAGCCATGCCTTCCAATGCTTTGTTAATCAATGCTTTAGCGGCGCCTTGGCGTCTGGCTTGGGGCAAAACTGCAATGGAGACTATGTGCCCTTTTCGGACTAAGCCGCCAAACCCATAGTTAGATAACCCTACTTCAATGCGGCACATAATATAACCCAAAATTTTTCCTTTTTCTTCTGATACTATGAACGTTTCTGGGAACCTCTGATGCAGGTCAATGAAGAAAAAGTCGGTATAATTTTCTGGTAAGCAGACGCGGTTGATTTGCATTACGCTCTGCAGGTCATCAGGAACAAATTTGCGTAGCGTAAATGTTTGCTGCATTGTTTCGCCTTGCTAATCCAAATTTCAATGTGTAGACTTAAAGGTTGCGCTTTCAAGTTTGGTTCGTTAGTTTTTGTTTTCTTCAAGAGTTTTAAAAACGGGTAGTGTGTAACTTCCTTGAGGCATCGCCCAAACTCTTGAGGCTGAACCTGTAATTTTCATTGCTTCGTTTAGAGCGTCGTTAACGGCTCGAGCAGTTTTTAGTTTAAAAATGCTTGTGGCGTAGAAGTCAGGTAGCGAGGATACCAAAATTATCTGGTGATTTTGTAAGGCTTTTAAGAGGTAATAGGCTTTGTGTCCTCCCATGACGAAATTTCGTTTAATTTCACGTTCAATGGTTTTAAGGTCGACAAGTCTTGTCATCCAATCATAGAAGACTTGATTGCCGTGTCCCTCGGGGCATTCAGCAACTAAGATTATGACCCCGCCTCGTTTAACTGCATCTAGCGCGTTGTCTAAGCCTTTGTAGGCTTGGTAGAGGTTCACGTCTGAAGGGTGTCCGCCTGCACTTACAACGATAATATCTGCTCGGCGATCCACTTTCACGCGGTACAATTCATCTACCAGTTTGACTGCTTCCAAAAATGCTGCTTCTAGGTCTCCGGCGAAGGATTTTGCAACTTCCCCATTCTTGTTTTCAACCACGTTAACAATAAAATCTACTTTTGCAAGCCTTGCGGCTTCGGTCATATCGATGTGGACCGGATTATTTTCTAAGATCCCCGTTCTGGCACTAGCGTGCAGTAATAAAGCGTGGTTTTGCTTGATAGTTTCTTCTCCACAAACTGCAGGTAAGATGCTTTTTCTGCCGCCGCCATAACCTGCATAATAGTGGAAACCAACATCGCCTAAGAGTACTTTGACATCTGCTTCGGCAAAAATACGGTTGAGGTGCACTTTGTTGCCATAGGTTTTTGTTGTTCCGACGTAAACTAAGTCTGTAGCGGTATTGCAGCAATGGCTGATGGTTTTCACCCTTTTTAGCGCTTCGCTACCGAGGAGTTCCTCTGCCTCTTTCTCACTTACAGCTCGGTGGGTTCCGCAACCAAAAATAACCGTGATATTCTCATCTTTAACACCTGCTAAATTTAATTCAGAGAGAACTGGTAAAAGCATTGCTTCACTTGGTGCTTTTCTGGTGGCATCATCCACAACTATGGCGACCTTGCTTTCGGGTTTGGCGATTTCGCAGAGTCGTCTGCTTCCTATAGGTTCTTTGAGGGCGCGGTCAACCTCGATTTTCGCGTCAGGGGCACCTTGTCGCTCTTTAGGTTCGATTATTCCCAGCAAATTTCGAGCAGGTATTCGTACACAGACATCGGTTTTTCCATAAGGCAACCAAACATCAACCATTACAAGTCAAACCATCTATATTTTAAAATGTACTCGGTGCAAGAAACTATTAAGCCTTATCAAACTAAGCTTAATTTCTGAGGGGATGTTACTATTTTATGTTGTTAAAGATTCGTGGTTAATCATTGACGAGTTTTTCCGAGAGCCGCCGTTATTCTTCAACGCCCAAGAAGCGTTCTTTTTTTGGATACCCGAGGCATTTTTCTGGGCCAACTCTTTACTTTCATCTTTTAATATATAATAGAAGAAAAACTATCAATGTCTTCATTCAGAAATGCACAAATTCTTTTAAAACGCCCTTCTTATATTAGTCTGTGAGGATTCGAGTTATGTCAATTAATAAAATGTCCAATCCAAACACTGTGCTTTTTACTTGGTTCAATCAGTATGCTGGAATCTCGCTAAAGACTCCCAGCAAAATGCTTGTCATCGACCCAGTTGATATAAAAGCAAAAAACTTCAAAACAGTTGACGCTATCCTGATAACACATGAACATTACGACCACCTTGACCCTCCACTAATAGAAGAAATCCAAAAAACAACTAATTGTTCTGTTATTGCAGATTCTGCCTCAGCTAAGAAACTTCAATATGCTGTCCCCAAGGAAAAAATCCAAGAAGCCAGACCAGGGATGGAAACCAAAATCGGCGAAGTCACCTTGAAAGCAGAAAAATGTAACCATCCAGCCCAAGCCCCAGTGACATACATAATAACAAGCGAAGACAACCTCAAAATATACCATACTGCTGACACGTTGCCGTTTCCTGAATTAGCGTTAATGGGTCAGAAAGAAAAATTCGACACCGTTTTTTGCACAGTTGGCATTGCTCCCAACGCGACACCGCAAACAGGTTTTGAAATAGCCCGCCTAACTAAACCTCCGCTGGCTATACCCTATCACACTGCAAATTTGCAAAGCCAAGAAGAATTTGCCAAACTTCTCAAAAAAGAACTGCCTAGAACATCATGCTTGATTCCTGAACAAAACAAGATCTACCAACTCTCAAAGAGGATTTAAAAATGAAAAAAACAACCAACTCTCGAGACAAAAAGGATGAAATGGCTAACATACTGCTTAAAATTGATGCACTCAAGTTCGGTGTCTTCAAGCTTTCAACTGGAAAAGCAAGCCCCTATTATATTGACCTAAGAGTAATTCCCAGTTTTCCGGATGTATTTAGCGAAATCTGTGAGTTTTATGCCCAAACAATAATGGCTGAAATAGGGCTGAAGAATTTTGTCCGAATTGCAGGTATCCCGATTGCGGGTATTCCGTTTTCAAGTCAAATTGCCTACAACCTCAAAAAACCCTTCTTGTATATGCGTAAAGGCGTCCGTCTTAGTGGAAGGGAGCGTCGAGTGGAGGGAATTTTGGTGTCAGGTGACAGAGTGTTACTTGTTGACGATTTGTTGACTACAGGTTCAACATTAAAAAAAGCCGCTGATGTTGTGCGTGCAGAAGGTGGAGTTGTAACTGATGCTGTTGTGTTTCTTGATCGTGAAGAAGGTGGAAGGAATTTGTTGGAAAAGACTGGGGTGACACTGCATTCGATTCTGAGAATTAGTGAGATCGCAAATACGCTCTATGAAATAGGTGCAATTGATCAAGATAGTTTAAAAACTATTCGAAAACAAATAAAGAAGCAATAAGGTTTTATTCGTAATAGATTAAATCTGTTTCTTCAAGTAGTTCATGTATATTTTCCACTGCTGTGAAGACGTCTTGTTCTTTTTTAGCGCCTGTGCAGACGAGTTTACCGCTTGCAAACAGTAGAATTACAACTTTTGGTTCTACCATACGGTAGATTAAACCTGGGAACTGTTCAGGTTCGTACATTGCATGTCCAAGTGTGTAGGCTGCTTTTTCTAGGTCAATCATTCCTCCTAAACCTCCTGAGGCAACAATGTTTTGAATTTTTAGTTCAGGTTTTCCGATAATGATTATGCCGCCTCTTTTAAGTTCTTTTACTACTTTCATGACTGCCCGTTTGGCTTCTTTTTCGGATTTAGCGCCTGTGCAAACCATTTTTCCTGAACTAAAAATCAATGTAGCGGTTTTTGGGCGTTTTAGGCGGAAAACTAAACCTGGAAATTGTTCAGGGCGATATTCTACTCCTGGGTATCCTTTTACTACTGCGTTTAAATCGACTTTCTGGTTGAGGGTTGCAGACGCTACAACGTTTTCTATGCTGATTGATGCTTTAACTTTCGGCAATCATTTTTCTCCTCTTACGAACTTGCCCCTTAAATATCAACTTATCAAAAGCTGACTTTATAAATACATCTATGACTGCAATTTTAATCTTTTTTGTTGTGCAGTTTGCTTTTTTTCTTTGTAGAAGTAGCCACAATTTTTCCAACTGCCAGTAAAAGGACTGAGGCAATGACCACTATTATAATCCACGGATTATTCTTCAGGAAGAGAGCTATCCCGCCAACCCATGGAATTCGAATAGCGACCCTACCGAGAACTTGGTCTTGAGGAACGCCAAGCGAAGTTGGAATATCGTCAAAATAATTAGGAATATTAGGCCAAACGATTGGACCGGCTCCGTCTCCTTTAGTTTTGAAATACTCAGTGTTTTTGATTATTTGTTCGGATATAATGCGGTGAACAATAAAGTTGCCGCCCATTTGGTCCTTGAAAACAATAATGTCGCTGTTGGGGTAATTAGAGTTTAAATCCGCTGGATTGACTCCTTGAATAATTAGCAGATCACCAAGGTGAAGGGTTTCGCCAAAAGGGTGATTCCATCCATCACAGTTGCCGCCCTCTGAAATACACATACTGTTACTCTCCAAAATCAAAAAAGGTGTTTGTGTATTCAATGCGAGCTGCATTATATAGAAAAACCCCAAACCAGCTGTCACGACCAAAGCTGCGGCGATTATGATTTTGACCGATTCTTTTTTCCAGATCTTCTTTGCAGATAACACTTCTTTGCCTCAAGTAGCGCTTAGTTACATCAATTTTAGTTTTAAAACTACCGCTAAAAAAGAAAAAAAGAGAGTTAATCTACTCTTTGGTCATTTAGATTTTCTGTTTGCTTAAAACTTCTCGGAATACGTTGCCGCATTTTGGGCATTCGTAGAGTCCGATTTCTAGTTGCATACGTTTTCCAGCTTTATCTGGACGGCCTGCCATTTTCCATGTCTTTTTTGGCTTTGCTACTTCCGTTCCGCATTTTGGACATTTACCCATTTACTTTTTTCCTCCTGTTGTCTTTTCCATGGTTTAGTATCATTGGATAAAAAACTTTCCATAGTTTTTCCATAGATATTTATTTTTTTAACATTAAGATTAGACATTTTTTTGTCAAAGCTTTGGAGAGTAAGCTAATGAAATGTTTAACGACCCTGTATATACTCAAGTAAATCGCCTGAAACGGTACCAATAAATCACTTATACATCAACACTGTAAGAACCACCATAAAGCTCCTCAAAATTCTGTGTTTTTCCCAATATTATTTTATAGAACAATTGAAGCTATTCATTTTAGCATCTAAGGATACGAAATTGCAGGCAATTTCTGAAAACGCTTTTGAAATGCTCGTCAAGCCAGTGCGTAGGCTCGTTCAACAGAGAGGATTCTCTAAACCAACTGACCCCCAACAGAAAACTATGCCAAAAATTCTCGCTGGCAAAAACATTCTTCTCATTTCACCGACAGCCACAGGCAAAACGGAAGCTGCTTTTCTGCCAGTACTCAGTATGCTCTTGCAAGCACCTAAGACTCCGGGTATAAAGGTGCTTTACATCACGCCGTTGCGCGCGTTGAATCGTGATTTACTTGATCGGATGCGGTGGTGGTGTAATAATTTAGATATTAAATTGGCAGTGAGACATGGCGACACAGATACAAAGGAGCGTTTGCGCCAGTCTCAATGCCCTCCAGACATTCTTATAACTACGCCTGAAACGTTGCAGGCAATTCTTACAGGTTGGCTTTTGCGACAGCACTTGCAAAGTCTTCGTTGGGTTATAGTTGATGAAGTGCACGAATTAGCGGATAGCAAGCGAGGAAGCCAATTGTCTTTAGCATTGGAACGTGTAAGAGGTTTAATCGGTAAAGACTTTCAGATGGTTGGCTTGTCCGCGACGGTTGGTAGTCCAGAAAAAGTGGCACACTTTCTTGTCGGAGATGGGCGTCCTGTCGAAATCGTCCGAGTACCGGTCGCTAAAATGGTGAAATTGCAGGTTATTTATCCTAAGCCAACAGAAGAAGACAATCGTTTTGCTTCAAAAATTTATACTCATCCAGAAGTTGCAGCAAGGTTGCGGATTATACGTGATTATATGACTAAACGTAAATCTGTTCTCCTTTTTACGAATACGCGTTCAGTTTCTGAGGTGTTAGCTTCCCGCTTCAAAGTTTGGGATGCTGATTTTCCAATATCCATTCATCATGGTTCTTTAACAAAGCCTTCCCGTATTGCTGCAGAAGTAGGCCTGAAGAGAGGAGAGTTAAAGGGGTTAATTGCGACTAGCAGCCTTGAGCTTGGTATAGATATTGGTCATATTGATCTTGTTATTCAATATATGAGTCCACGACAGGTTTCGCGTTTAATTCAGCGGATCGGTAGAGCGGGGCATACTTACGGACATTTGTCTGAAGGTATAATAGTCGGCATGGATTCAGATGACACTCTCGAGGCTATGGCTATCGCACGCAGAGCTTTGCGGGAGGAGTTGGAGCCCCTGCAAATACCTGATAACCCCTACGATGTTTTATCACATCAAATCGCTGGGTTGTTGTTAAAGAATCGGCGATTAACTTTCAATGAAATTCTAGAAATATTCAAGAATGCGGCACCTTTTGAAAACCTCAATTTGGGTGATATTGAGAAAATTATCAAATATATGCACCAGCGTTTTCCACGCTTGGCTTGGGCATCTTTTGAAGACCAAGTGGTTCTAAGACCTCTACGAACCAAAGCCCTGTTTGAGTACTATTTTGATAATCTCTCTATGATTCCTGAGGAAAAGCAATTTCTAGTTATTGATGAATCCATAGATTCTTCAATAGGTGTTTTAGATGAAGCTTTCATGGCTGAGTATGGAAAGCCGGGCACTAAATTCATCATTCGAGGCAGTCCTTGGCAAATCATGCATGCCACTGAAGACAAAGTTTATGTTCGTCCCGTTGAGGATCCAACTGGTTCAATTCCGAGTTGGATCGGAGAAGAAATCCCTGTTCCTTATGAGGTAGCGCAGAATGTTGCGGAAATCCGAGGGTTCGTAGAAGAAAAGCATCGAAGTGGAGCTTCAGCTGAGCAGATTAGTACTTTGCTTTCTGAACTTTATCCAGCTGACGCCGAAACAATCTTGCATGCATTAGCCGAAACCATCGAGCAAGTCAATAGTGGCTTTTGTGTTCCCACTCCTAATCGTATAGTCGTGGAGGAGTGGGGAGAATTTATTATTGTTCACTCAAATTTTGGTTCTAACATAAATCGTGCTTTGGGGCAGCTGCTTGGGCAAGTGCTGTCTGACAAGCTGGGTCGTGGAATAATTGTTCAGCATGACCCCTACCGAATTTTCGTGCAAACAATCGGTGCAATGACCGCTGACAGACTCGTTGAAGTCTTAAACGAGATAAAAGACATGGGTGAACAAACGATTCGAAGTACACTGACACAGTCAGCTGTTAAAACGGGTTTGTTTAAACGACGAGTTATACAGGTGGCTAGGCGTTTTGGGGCTCTTAAGAAATGGGCTGACTTTAGCAATGTTAGTTTGCAGAAGTTGATTTCAAGTTTTGAGGGGACACCCATCTACGAAGAGGGTCTAAAAGAGGTTTTTTCCAAGGATCTTGATTCTGAAGGGTTGGTGATGGTTTTAGGTCGTTTACATGATGGATTGGTACGGTTTCAGGTTGTTGAGACAGGAGGTAATCCGACTCCAGTTGCCCGCGTTGGCATCGAGAGGGTTAGTATGAAAACTGATCTGATTCCTCCTGAACAGATGCGCGCTGTTCTAGTTGAATCTGCCAAGGCTAGGTTGCTTAGTGAGACTGGTAACTTTGTTTGCACTAGTTGCTGGGATTATATGGAGATGATTCGTATAAAAGATCTGCCTGACAAACCTGAGTGCCCTCGATGTGGCTCGTTTCAGATTGGAATGTTGAAGATCGAGGAAGAGAAGGCTTTGCCATTGGTAGAGAAAAGGGGTGAGCATTTGGCAAAGAACGAGGAAAAGATGCGTTTAATTGCTAAACAAACAGCCGAACTAATTGAGAAATACGGTAAAACAGCTACTGTTGTATTGAGTGCCCGGCGAATTTCAATAATAGCAGCTTTGAATGTTTTGAACAAGGAGCAGAAGCCGACAGACAAGTTTTATGAATTAGTTTTGGAAGCAGAACGCAAATCCCTAAGCAAACGTTTTAAGTAAACAATGTATTCAAAGTGTTTGTCTTTATTGTTTTATCAGCAACTTTTTAAGTCATGAATATCTTAATTCAAGTTTGCTTATGCCACAGGAGAATTAAAAGTGGAAATTAGCCGAAAAAAATTACGCGATGAAGTTCTTGAACGCATTAAATACGTTAAAACTTGTGTAATGGCAAGAGAATTATGCTTACTGGTTCGTACTAACAGGGCGGTTTTGGAACCTAAGGATGTGCAAGAAGTTTGCCAATTCATTTCTGGTCTTTGCAAGCAAGAAGGTTGCAGCGAACCAAGTGATCTTTGCATGAAAGCAGCAGAAGCTGTTAGTTCGGCGGATGAAGAAAAATATCTTGAACTCTGCGCTCAGAGTTGCTTAAAATGTGGAGAAGCACGTAGACCCCAACCTAAAAAAGACGCTTATGTGGCTTGATAGAGTGGTTAATAACTTGTTTAGGGAGTGTTGAAGCACGTTTATTGCTCCTTTTGTTCCGAGTCCAAGTGTTGTTGTAGAGTGCATGCTGAAATTGGCTGATTTGAAAGCTGGCGAAGTCCTCTTTGATATGGGTGCTGGGGACGGTAGAACCGTGATTATGGCAGCTAAGACTTTTGGTGCACGGGGTGTTGGAATTGAATTGCGAGAAGACTTGGCGAAAAGAGCAATGGGGATCATTCACGAGAGTGGTCTTGATAACAGGGTAACTATTCTAAATGATGATATGTTTAAAGTTAATTTGACATCTGCTGATGTTGTGTATTTGTATTTAACGACGAGTGCAAACGACAAAATCAGGCCAAAGCTTGAAAGTGACCTCAAAAAAGGTGCTCGTGTAGTTTCCCATGACTACGAAATTATCGGTTGGAGACCTGAAAAGATAGAGACTTTTTGTGAAAATCCAAAGTTGGGTTATCCTGCGCACACAATCTACCTCTATAGAAAAACATAGTCTCTTTTCTGTTGTTTGGAAAAGACTTTAATTCTTTTTGCTTTGTCTTTTCAGAGTGTTATGGTAAAGATGCAGTTTGTTCCTTGGCAGAATGTTGCTGACTGGCAATGCAAAGCATGTGGTTACTGCTGTAAACTCTATAGTGTAGTGTTAGGCTTTCCTGAGTGGCTCAAAATCTCTAAAACATTTGGCTTTGATACCACAGTAACAGGATTGGATCGCTTCTATATAAGACGTGAAAACGATGGTTCCTGCGGGTTCCTTTGCAGCAAATCAAACACCTATTCTTGCCGTTTACAGGGCATCAAACCCGAAGCATGCAAAATATGGCCTTTCAAAATTCTTGCTGCCCCCAAGTATGGCGAACCAAAACAAGCGGCATTCGATTATATGGGAAAAAGACTTTATGTTTACGCGGACACTATGTGTAGTGGTTTGCGATTTGGACAGCCGACTTGGGATTTCCGCAATACAACAATAAAAGAATTCATTGAACTTGCTTTGGGGCTTAGAAAGATTCAATATAAAACTACTCGACCATTATGTTCTGAACCGTTTCACTGGGGTAGGCAGTTGTTTCCTTAAATTTTTGAAAGGCTGCTTTATCTTTGCTACAATTCCAAATAGATGTTATTTTTGATGCGATTTAGAGCCTAGATAGTCTGTTTAGTTTTTGATTGATGCAACTGTTGAAATTCAAAGCACTGTTGCATCAGCAGCTTCTCTTAGCTTTATTTTTCTGGCTTCTGAAGAAAAGTTGTTGATTGTTGTTGATATGAGTTTTTAATCCTCGGCGTTTTAAGGTTAACTTATTTAGTTTGTCTTACATCTTACCAGAAAGATTCCAATTTGCAAATTAGGTGTTTGTATGTCTAAAGTGAAAGTCGGCGTTTCTATGCTGTATTGTTTGGGTGAGCCTTTCAACAGTATGGTAAAACGTTTGGGGAAGATGGGCACTAAATACATAGAAATCTTGGATGATGGCACCCACGATCTCAACAAGGAACGCATCGCTCAACTCAAACAAGCCGCAAAGTCTTATGGTCTGGAGTATTCGTTGCATGCGCCTTTTGCCGACATCAATATTGCCTCGCCAATTAAGCCACTGTTAAATGCTTCATTAAAACGTTTGACACGATCGCTAACTAATGCGAAGGCAATTGATGCGAAAATGTGGGTTTTTCACCCTGGGCAACGTACAGGTATCGGGCAATTTTATCCTGGTGCTGATTTTAAGCAGATGTGCAAGAGCATCCAATTGCTTTATGCAAAAGCGGAAGAGTGCGGCATAAACATTGCTTTGGAAAATTTGCCTGCAAAATACTGGTTTCTGCTAAATACGCCTGAAGAGTTCCACAAAATGTATAAAGAAACTAAGTTACCCCTCGGTATTGCAATGGATCTTGGGCATGCTAACTTGGAAGGGCAAATTCAGCCTTTCTTTAATCAGCTTGCTGACAAAATCGTGCATATTCACGCCAGCAACAACGACGGTTCAGACGACCAACATTACGGTGTGGAAGACGGCGATATTGATTATGTTTGGCTTGCTGATACGCTCAAGAAAATCGGTTACGACAAAACTGTCGTCGTTGAATCTATGTATAAGGTGCCTGAAAGTGTAGCTAAATTAAAGCAGTTACTCGCTTAAAGGCAACTCAATTTCAAGGAAATCTTCTGCCAGAGTAGTATTTGAGAAAACTTTTTTGGCTTGATCTAGGAGCAAAGAGGCGTCAGGATACCTTGCACTTATGTGAGATAATACCAACCGTTTTGCGCCTGCAGCTTTGGCTTGTTCCGCTGCTTGAGTAGGGGTTGAATGTCCGTCCACTAATGCTTTTTCGGCAAGAGAATCGTCAAACGTGCAGTCATGAACCACCAGATCTGCGTTTTCTGCAAATTTGGCAAACGAATCGAAGGGTTTGGTGTCACCTGTATAGATGATTTTGCGTCCTGCCCGCATGGGACCCATTACGTCATTTGGTTTTACTGTGTTACCGTCTTTGAGCTTGATTTCTTTACCCTTCTGCAGCTGAGACCATAACTCACCCTTTGCAACTCCCAAGGCTAAAGCTTTCTCGGGATAAAACTTTCCAGGACGAGGCTTTTCTATGAATGCAAATGCATAGCTTTCTACGGCGTGGTTGGATTTTATTGCTGTAAGGCGATATTCTTCTGTTTCGCAGACATCGCCTTCCTCGGATATTTCGCTGATTTCTACAGGGAAAGTTAATCCGAAATTAAGGGTTTTTTTTGTGCACAATAGAAATTCTTTTAGTCCGACTGGACCATAAACTTGTACGGGTTCTTTTCGATCCATCAAAGCCATGGTTTGCAAGAGTCCGGGCAAACCCAAAACGTGATCGCCATGCAAGTGGGTGATTAGGATTTTCATTTTCTTATGGAAACTTGTTTTTGCTTGCATCATTTGCCTCTGAACGTTCTCTCCACAGTCAAACATCCATTGCTCCCGTGGGCACTGAACAACCATCGCTGGTAAACTTCGTTTCAAAGTTGGTACGCTGCCGCTCGTTCCTAAAAACACAATGCAAATACTCATGAGGTCACCTTTTCGAACACTGCAATCTCCCGCGTCAAGGTCTGATGGACATAGGCAAAGTGGGACTCTACGTGCCGATAGCCCAATTTTTTGCCGATGCGTGAGATGTTTAATGTTTTAGGAGAAGCTATACAAATTCGTTGCCCTACACCTAGCAATGAATGTGAAGCGGCTAAGACTTCTTCAACGAGTTGTTTAGTAGTTGATTTCAGGGTACTTGATGATCGTCCGTATGGTGGATCAGTTACGATGGCGTCAACTTTGAACAAGGGAATTTTGCGTGAATCTGCCAGTACCAAGCCTTCAGCTGAGATATTGAAAAAATGAAGGTTTTTTTTGGTTCCTAAAATCATTCGCCTTTGTGCATCGATGCCCACAGCTCTGCAGCCGATGTAGGTGGCTTCGATTAGTGATGTTCCCGTTCCGCAAAATGGATCGAACAATACGGATTCAGTTTTGGCAAGCGACAAATTCACCATACAACGTGCCATCTTTGAGGGCATTGCGGAGGGATGAAAGAAGGGCTTTTTTCTTGGGCGCCGTTCTGAGAACGTTTTACTCGTTATATCGGTGAGTTTTAAGCCTAATACTATTTTTTCGTTTGTTATAATGCCGATTAAAGTCTTATCAGGATTTTTTAAGTTGACTCTTGTTCCTTCGGTTTGGTTGAGGATTTGACATCCTAATTCTACTTCAAGAGTCATAGTGTTTATCTTGGAATCGGCGTAGTTTTTTATTCGGTTTATTCGCACCACGAAACTTTCGTTGGGTTTGAGCACTGCTTTGAAGTCCACTTGGGCAGCTGCTTTGGCTATATCCATCATGTTTGCGTTTGCAACGAAGAGTTCTTGAGCGCAAACCCGAGTGTAAGCCGAGCGAACCTGAACCACTTTGGTGCTTTCAATTTCGGATTCTAAACGCAAAACCTGATCAAACTCTTGGGGATTCTGGTAGATGTACCCTTCTGCTTCCAGAATTGCCTTAACCTCAGCGGAAGGTAACGTCTCGTTTTCGCCTGAAAGTAAAAAGAAAAGATTCGGCACTAAACAGCGCCTTTAAGAGCTTGACTAATCAGTGGTGCCAACGAAACCTTACTTATGTTTCCTGGAACGCTGTCGGTACCAACGATTTCTTCAACTCCTGCATCCGAAATTCGCTTTTCAGCATCACCAATGAGTAAGCCGTGGACGCAACCGCAAAAGACATGTTTGGCTCCCTGTTCCCGAAGAATTTTTGCTGCACCAACTATGGTGCCGCCTGTGCTGATAATGTCATCAAGGATAATCACGGTTTTGTTCTTTACGTTTAAGCCCTCCGCTGTTTGCACGGTTTGTCCCGTGTAGCGGTCGCGAGTCTTGCTAAGATATCCTACGTCGCCGCCTAAAACCTCTTGAGCTTGCTTAGCGATGTACATTGCGCCTTTATCAGGTGAGAGAGCGTATGCGCCTTTGTGGCCTTTCTTAGCAAAGTATTCTGCTATTAGTGGGATAGCACTTAGGGTTTCAGCTGGAAATGGGAATTGCTTGAGTGTTGGTTCCGCGTGGATGTTGACGGTTAAAAAGCGGTCGATTCCTGCTGCTTTTAGCATGCGTAAAATGGTTTCCACGCTTATTCCTTCCCCTGCGAGAAACATTTTGTCTTGTCTAGCATACGCCAAATAGGGCACCACTGCAGTTACTTTAGCGGCTCCCGCACGTTTAGCTGCATCAGCTAAAAACGCTAATTGAAAAAGCCTGCTATCTTGCATGGGAGGGCAAGTTGTCTGAACAATTGCTACATCTTCATCTTTGACATTGCCGTCTAGGCGAACGTAGGATTCGCCATCAGGAAAAAACTTGGATGAAACGGGAACGTTTGGGAAACCAGTTTGCGCTGAAATTGCTTCAGCAAGTTCTTTGGATGCGGGACCCGAGATTACCTTCATATTATTTTCATCTACTGTTTCTGTTCTTTAGAGATTTCGTTGCTTGGTTTTAAGCATTTATCTAATCATCATAAAGAGTCACATCTTTTTCTTTTAAAAATTAGTTGCATAACAGTTTTAAACGCTACCTCACTTTTTATTAGGAAAAGGATTAGAACAGTATGGATACTTGGCGTTTGCTGCCCCTTGAAATACACGATGCTGCTATGAACATGGCTATCGACGAAGCAATCCTGACTTCGCGAATCAAGGGGCAAGTTCCCAATACATTGAGATTTTATCGTTGGCAACCTTCCGCTGTTAGCGTGGGCAAAAACCAGAATCCTGAAACTGAGGTTTACCTCAACTCTTGCAAGCAATTGGGAGTCGATGTGGTTAGACGCATTAGCGGTGGTGGTACAGTTTACCATGATTTCGAGGGTGAAGTTACCTACAGTGTAACCGCCAAAGCTGCAGATTTCGGGATAGGCGACATAACCGCTGTTTACTTCAAAATTTACGAAGCAATAACTGACGCGCTTCGCATTTTAGGAGTTCCAGCTGATTTTAGCGAGGGTGATGCCAAGAACTGCCCAAACCTAACTGTGAACGGCAAAAAGATTTCTGGTAGCAGTCAAACCATTACTTGCGGCATCGTCCTGCAACATGGTACCATCTTGAGGAGTGTAGATTTGTCCAAAATGTTTCAACTAATAAAATTCAAAAACCTTAGTTGTACTTTGGCAACCGATATTGGCAGGCGTAAAATAACTAGTATTGAAAACGAACTCGGGCATAAGATTAACCCAGGTACTATTGCTAATGCTCTTACACAAGGGTTCAAGGCGATCCTGAAGATTCAACTTGAGGAAGGATACTTGACGCCCAACGAATTGGCGCTTGCGGATAGACTCTGCAAGGAAAAATACGATAGTGGCAAATGGACGTTCGATGGCAAAGCTTAAGTTTTCTCTTTATGCCACCGTACACCTTGTGCTGTATCCTCTAGGACGATTCCCATGGTTTTGAGTTGAGCTCTAATTGAGTCGGCTTCTTTCCAATTCTTTGTTTTTCGAGCACCTTCACGTTTTTGGACTAGCAGGTCTATTTCTTTGGGTAAAGCTTCTTCAACTTCAACTTTTCCAATAACTCCTAATACATCATCAATCTCCATTATTACCTTGATGATTTTTGCAGACTCCTCTTTGCTAACGTCGTTTACATCAAGTAGGCTATTGATTTCTCGTACAAAGTCAAACAGTGACGATAGCGCTACTCCAATATTTAGGTCGTCATCCATGGAGCCCTCGAAGCATGCTTCTAATTTCTCAATTAATGTTGTTACTTTTCCTTCGCTTTCTTTGCCTTCTGCTTCATAAAGTCGCCTAACAAAGTTACGTAACCTCTCTATCGCACTTTTTGCTGATTCAAGTCCTTCAAACGTAAAGTTGAATTGTTGCCGATAGTGAGTAGACATTAAAAGGTACCTTATTGAGATGGGGTCATAGCCTTTTGTTAAGAGATCACGTAGAGTGTAAAAATTGCCAAATCTCTTTGCCATTTTTTTGCCCTCCACCTGCAGGTGCTCGTTATGCATCCAGTAATTAACGAATCTTTTGCCTGTAGCGTTCTCACTTTGGGCAATTTCATTTTCGTGATGAGGAAACATGTTGTCGACTCCGCCGCAGTGGATATCAAATGTCTGGCTTAGGTATTTCATGCTCATGGCGGAGCATTCGATGTGCCACCCTGGTCTTCCTTTGCCTAACTCTGTTTCCCAAAAAACGTCGCCATCATCAGGGGTCCACGCTTTCCAAAGTGCAAAATCTTGTGCTTCCTCTTTGGCGTATTCGTCTTGGCTAACCCGTGAGCCAACCTTAAGTTCGTCTACTTTGATGTGGGATAGTTTGCCGTAATCTGGGAATTTGCAGACAGAGAAATAAATGGAGTTATCTTCACCTTTGTATGCAAAGCCCTTAGCCATAAGCGTCTTGATTAAAGTAACCATTTCAGAGATGTGATCGGTTGCTTTAGGGTAGACGTCGGCGTTCTCTATGTTTAGGGCTTTTATATCTTCAAAGAAAGCTTTCACGTAAAAATCTGTGAATTGTTTCAGGGGGATGCCCTGTTTTTGGCTGCCCATTATTGTTTTGTCATCAATGTCGGTTAGGTTCATAACATGTTTAACTTTGAATCCGCGGTGCAACAGCCAGCGCTTAAGCAAGTCCTCAAAAACAAAAGCACGAAAATTCCCGATGTGTGCAAAATCGTAAACCGTGGGTCCACACGTATACATCTTCACTTTTCCACTTTCTAAAGGATTGAAAGTTTCTTTTTTGCGTGTTAGGGTGTTAAAAAAGCAGATACTCGATTGTGTTTTAATCACTTTCTCAGCCGAACAAGATACAGAACCGAAATTATTTAAGTATTCATATAATCGTTAGCCAACTCGCTTATTCCGGTAGTTTCAGTTCCAAGTAATTTCTTATCTGCTTTGTATTTTATTCCAGGTTGTTTTTCTTATTTTCGGTTGATAAAACGATTAAAATAGTTTAGGTCTTTAATATTTGAAAACGCAGAGGCAAAGATTTTGGTGCTTGATTTTCAGGGGAATGTAGTTTCTGCTATTCAAGTTATCGGATTAATTTTGCTGGTAGTAGGAGTGTATCCTTACCGAATAAGAATTAAGAATAGAAACCTCATACTGCACGGCTTTCTAAGTATTTTAGCGCTTGCACTTAATCTTGCCACCGTAATTTCTGTAATGATTCCTGTTTTTAGTGGCAATTTCTCTATCATAAGTGGGTTGTCATTCTTAGAGTCAACGATTGTTTGGTTACATGCTGTTTTAGGAATAGTTGTGATCATTCTGGGTTTTGTTATCATTATTTCATGGATATCTCATCCTTTAGGGGAACTCGGATGCTCAAAAACATGGAGACTGATGATTCCCACTTTTTTAATCTGGGGTCTCGCTCTGGTCCTTGGTCTAATAATACATGTTTACAGTATACTGTAACATTTAACAAACTCTGACAAATAATGGTGCTATAGAAAAAGTTGCACTTATCTAGGCTATTTCACCTTTCAGGTAGGTTCCAAAAGCTTCAACAACTTCAACCTTCAAAGTTTTTCCAAGCAAATTGCCAGTGCTTTTTACAGCGATTGGCTTGTAGGCGAAGTTTCGTCCAATCCATGTGCCTTCAACTTTTCCTTTTTCATCTACGAGTACCTCTCCAATCCATTTCAACCATTGTCGATTGCGTTCAGCAGAAAGCTGCTTCGAAAGCTCTGACGTAAGGGTGCTTCTGCGTTTAGTTTCCTCTTTCTCGACCAAACCATCTTTCATTTTCCAAGCGGCAGTTTTGGGTCGAGCAAAAAACTTTGAAACGTTAACTACATCAGGTTTAACTTCTTCTAAAACTTTCAGCGTATTTCGGAAAGCCTCCTCAGTTTCGCCTGGGAACCCTAAAATCACATCAGTAGCAATCGTCAAATTTGGGTAGCTGATTCTGAACGCTTTGACAATGCCCTTAAACTCTGCGGATGTGTAGAACCGATGCATGTTTCGAAGCACTGTATCGTCTCCACTCTGCATAGGCAAATGCAAAAACTTAAAAACCTTATTTGATTCGAATGCCCGAATCAGTTTACTTTGCATTTTCAATACTAAATTCGGAGTCATCATGCCCACCCTAATCTTAAAGTTGTCTTTTATACAGTCAAGTTCAAAAAGCAACTCTGCAAGATCAGTATTTAGATCTCTGCCGTAACTGGCTGTATCTTGCGAGGTCAACCATAACTCTTTTACACCTTCAGCAAGGTCTTTTTGCGCACGTTCCACAATTTCTTGAATCCTGTAGCTTCGAAGGTGACCGCGAGCCTGAACCACACAGCAGTAACTGCAACTACCTACACAACCAAAGTTAATTGGAACAATACTTCTGACTGGATTGGATGTTTTTTTTGGAAGACTCAAAAGCGGCTTCTCTGAATCTTCAATGTTAACTACTGTTTCACCGGCTAAAACTCGGGTGGCAACCTCGACTATTTTTGCACCGAATGCGGGACCGACAACGCCGTTGAAATAGGTTTCTCGCTCTAATCGCTCAAAACTAATCTTAGGTAAACAACCCGCAACTATGATTTTTTTCCCTTTTGGCGCATTTTTTATTTCATTGATTATGCGGTTTTCGGTTGGTCCTTTCACTGCACAGGTATTGTAGATAATCAGGTCAGCCTCTGTTTCTGAAGAAGTTATCTTAAAACCAGCTTCTGACAAACACCCTATTAGCACTTCGCCGTCCGCTGTGTTAGATGAACATCCAAAATTCTTGACGAAAACCGAGCCGTACATGGTTATCTCAGTAAGTTAGTTGCTTCAACAAGAAATAAAAACGTAGTCTTTGAAGCGCCTGAATTGACAGGAACTTGCAAAATACATGTTCCTTGATTTATAAGTGAAGGGACCAACATGTTATATGCATATTTGTCACATGATATATAGAAGTATAACCTACAATTAGCGTTGTATATTCATAAAACTTAGGGAGCTATATCCTATATGAAATTAATTACTCTGTATCTACCTGAAACGTATATAAAAGCTTTGGACCAGCTGGTTGGCGAGCGGTTCTATCCTAACCGCGCCGAAGCGATCCGAGTCGCTATTCGAGACCTGATTAGCGCTGAAGTTTGGAGGCGTAAAGGCGTTGACTAAACAAGAACATGACCATGTTCATGACGATTTGAAATGCGATTTAAGCGTTGACGACGTCAAAGTTGAAGTCGCACCAAAAATCATCGATGACAGCATTGTCATTCGTTCAACCCATGTAATTCGTAAGCCAAAAAGTAAAATAAAAGCAAGGATGGTTAAGACAAAATTGACAGTTAAGAAAAGTGAGTTAGAGAAAACCACAAGTCATCTCTATGATTTAGAAGACAGTTGCGGATCAGAAAAAACGTTAGACGTTGATTTTGGTCTCTACCAGATGGAAGATTTCTAATCCTTATTTTCTTTAATTTCATTTTTTAAGAAAAGCTCATATTTTAAAAGAAGACTTTTTCTTTCATGAATAATATTCTATTGCAAATAAGAGCAGACCTAAAAGAAAACGCTGATGAAAAAATAAAAAAAAGTACTCAACGTTTCTTCAAAGAACAGACAAAATTATACGGGATCAAAACAGAGATAGTTGGGAAAATAGCTAAAAAATATTGGCTGCAAGTGAAAGCTCTCGACAAACAAGCTGTTTTCAATATATGCGAAGAACTCTACCGTTCAGACTACACCGAAGAAGCTTTTATAGTTGCATTTTGGCTTCCACACTACATTAAATGCCTCGAACCTTCGGATTTACTGATTTTCAAATGCTGGATTGAAGAATATATTAATAATTGGGCTAAATGCGATGGGTTCTGCAATCACACTATCGGCGAGCTAATCCAAAAATATCCCCAAACTATCTCTGAATTAAAGCGTTGGTCTAAAAGCGATAATCGTTGGCTCAAGCGAGCTTCGGCAGTCTCACTTATTGTTCCGGCCAAGAAAGGTTTGTTCCTGCAGGATGCCCTCGAAATTTGTGACATACTTTTGGTAGATGAGGATGACATGGTGCAGAAGGGCTATGGGTGGCTTCTTAAAGAGGAAAGCAGAAAAAACCTCAAGGAAGTCTATAACTATGTCATTAAGAACCGCAAAATTATGCCGCGAATCGCTTTAAGGTATGCTATTGAGCTGATGCCTAAAGAGCTGAAGGTAGATGCAATGAGGAAGGAATAATTTTATTAAAGATAATTGGGCCTTTCCAGAAAGGCAGGGAATTATCTGGTTTTCTATTATGTACTATTTTTTGGTTTTTTCATTTCCCACTCGTAGTCTTTCTACCTCAGCCTTCTGGGGCAACTCAACAATTACTGTTTGGTTGAGGTAGTCTCTACCGTACCTCACAGTAACTTTACCCGATTTAGCATCTGAGTAAGAAGCTGTTAATTTAGCGGCCGTTTCAATGGCTTTTTTGGTTTTTGGTCCCTGCAAAAGAGTTGTGGGTCCCACGACGTCAGAGAGTTCAAAAGAAAAGTCTGTTGGCATTTTATTATTAGCCAAAAACTTGTTTTCTGATTCATTTCTTCCGACAATTATCTTGTTTTTTCCAAGTCTAAAATGCCTGCCAAAACGAAGCAAAGTCACATCCGCCATCGAAATGCGTTTTTTGTTGTTGAATAGATCTCGAAGTTTCTTTGTATATTCTTCGCAAGTTAATAGACATCCGCCAGCGGGAGACGGAAAAGTTGTAATCTCATATTTCTTGGCAAGCTCAAGCTGAGGCTTCCTCGACCTGCCCTGAATGTTTAGCAATTTGTTTCTGTCAACTAGCCCTTTTTTTTCTGCTTCTGTTTCGGGCAATAGTTTTGCTGACAGTGGACGCAAAAGTTTTCCTTTTAACCCAGATTCTTCTGCAATAATCTTGAGGGCGAGAAAATGTTGGGACATAGGACGCTCACCCAAAACTTCTCCGGTAAAGAGGAAGTCGGCACCGATTTCTTTAGCGTATTTTTTTGCTTTTTTTAAGATGAAAATTTTGCAGTCTACACATGGATTTAGGTTTTTGCCATACCCATGCTTTGGCTTACGCAGCATGCGAATGTAATCACCTTCGGCAGTGAGGACTTTTAGGGGAACTTTTAGTTGTTTGGCGGCTTCGGCAGCATCACTTGTACCGTCTTTTTTAGGAATCCCAAAAGGTGTTTTAACGTTAAGAGTTATCACTTCAATTCCTTGTCGCCGGATGAGTTCGGTAGCAAGGATGCTGTCTAATCCACCGGAAAGTAAACTGATAGCCTTGACTTTCGTCATAGTGTTGATAGATTCGATCGCCACGAATAATAATTTACCTATAGGAATCATTATAAAAAAGAGATGAACTGAGAACAATTTGACTAACGGCCCATACATGTTGGTCGCTGTTTTGTTTTTGAAGCTTTACCTTTTTCACCGCAATTTGTGTTTTTTTTGTTGAAAAACGGCTATTTGTCAAAAAAGATATAAAAGTGGTGATTTGCTTAATCAAAAATTATTCTAAGTAGGCGAAATTAATCATATGGTTTCTAAAAAAACTGAAAAGCTAAAAGGTTTTCATTCATACATAGCGGGGAATGCTGATAAGCCTATAACGCTTGGCGAATGGAAAGATTACAAGTGGCAGCTAGCCAATTCGATTAAAACCATTTCTGCTTTTGAAAAGTTCACAGGCATTACTTTTACAGAAGAAGAACATAAAGAACTTGAAAGGACAATAAGAAAATTCCCCCTCAACATAACTCCGTACTATGCTTCTTTAATAGAGAAAGAGAATTATTGCAATGACCCAATATTCAAACAATCATTTCCTGACCCTGCAGAACTCACCATTTCACGATACGACATGACGGACCCGTTGCACGAAGACAAGGACAGTCCTACAAAAGGGATTACACATCGCTATCCTGATAGAGTGCTTTTTTTGGTCAGTAACCGTTGCTCAATGTATTGTAGGCACTGCACGCGTAAAAGAAAAGTCGGTGACCCAGAACATATTCCCTCAAAGAAACAAATACTTGAAGGAGTCAAATACATCAAAAATAACCCCCAAATCCGTGATGTCCTGCTTTCAGGCGGAGATCCTTTAATGTTGCCAGATGAATACTTGGACTGGATCTTGACAGAATTAAGGAAGATTCCGCATGTTGAAGTAATACGGATTGGCTCAAGAATGCCCGTGGTTCTTCCATATCGAATAACCGATGAACTGGTGAACATGCTTAAAAAGCATAATCCACTTTGGTTTAACACTCATTTTAATCATCCCAGAGAACTTACACATTCGGCTCAGGAAGCATTAAGCAAGCTGGCAGATGCAGGAATTCCGCTAGGAAACCAATCTGTGCTTTTGGCAGGCGTTAACGATTGTCCTCGAATTATGAAAAAACTCAATCAAAAACTCGTCCAAAACAGGGTTCGACCCTACTACCTTTTCCAATGTGACCTCTCTGAAGGTCTTTCTCACTTCCGAACACCCATCGGAAAAGGCATAGAAATAATTGAAAGCCTAGTAGGTCATACAAGTGGATTTGCAGTACCAACTTATGTAATCGATGCTCCAGGTGGAGGCGGAAAAATCCCGGCAATGCCAAACTATATCGTTTCTTGGTCCACAAACAAAGTCGTCTTAAGAAATTACGAAGGCATAATAACCACCTACAAAGAACCCGACAGCTATGAACCAATTTTCTGTGACAGAAAATGCAAGGAATGCCACTTACAGTTGAAATTGGATGAGGGTGACGAAACAAAAACAATAGGGATTGAAAGATTGCTCACGGATTCAAATGACGAAATTTCGCTTGTACCACATGGAAACATGCGGTTAGAGCGAAGAGCCAAAAAAGTTAAGCAGCAATGAAGTGTTTTATGTCCAAAAACAAAGAAATCTTGAATTTCAATATCAGGAACTTTCAAGTTGAAGACGTAAAAGAAGTCTACAAGTTGCTTATAGCAAACAGACCATACGTTGGGTTAAATTCCCGCTACACCTATTTTCTTTTAGCAAAAGATTTCTCAAATACTTGCGTCGTTGTTGAACATGAAGGCAAAATAATTGCGTTTTCTTCAGGTTATGTACCGCCAAATAGACCGAACACTTTTTTCAGCTGGGAAATAGTGGTTCATCAAGACTATCGAGGAAATGGTCTGCAATTACGCATGCTTCTTTACCAAATAAGAAGGGTAAATGCGAAATATTTCGAGGGTACAGTAAATCCTTCAAACAAAACGTCTAGAAAAAACTTCTTGAAATTGGCAAAGCTCTTAGGCTCAAAATGTGAACAAAAACTCTTGTTTAGCGAAGAAGATTTTGAAAATGATGGTCATGAAGCTGAAATTCTTGTTCGGGTCGGGCCAATTTCGCAGGTTGCTGCTGAAAAGTTGTAGCGAACGCAAACTTGCATCTATCTTTGACTTCATGAAAAAACATCGTCTTGTCACTTAATTATCGAATGATTTAAAAAGGCAACCCTTAAAATTAACTTTGTACGTTTATTCGTCTAACTGAGGAATAATTGTGGACATCAGCATTTTCATCCCCGTTTACAAGCAATCCGATCAACTATCGGGGATGCTAAAAAGACTGGTTTCACAGAATGTTTCTAAAGAGATTTTTGTAACCGTAGACCAACCCACCGAAGAGTTTAGTCAAGAAATGAGGCAACTTGAACAAAAAGATGTCAAGTTCCTTCAAAACAAAGAACGTGTTGGAAAGGCTAACGCGTTGAATAACACTGTAAAGTTATCCTCTGGAAAAGTGCTTCTTTTCTTGGATTCTGATGTTACAATACCAAACGATTCTGACTATTTACGGAAAATTGTAATGAAAATGCATCAAACTGATGTTTTGGACATAAAAAAGAAAGTCACCAAGGGCAATTCTTTTCTCTCCAAAATGGCGTATTATGAGTATTTGACTTTTAACATAAGCGCCTGGTTAGCTTCGAGGTTTATGCACAAGTGTCCAGCGGTAAACGGTGCTGCTTTTGCAATAAAACGTGAAAAATTCGAGCAGGTTCATGGTTTTCGAAAAGTTGTTGCTGAAGATATCGATATTGCTACTAGAGCTTTTCTTGATGATAGTTCTTTTGCTTATACACATGATGTTGAGGTCCAAAACGTTGTACATTCAGGTTGGAAGAAATGGTTTACTCAGCGCAGAAGGTGGGCAATTGGACAAGCACTATGGCTAAAAGACTGGTACAAACCACTTGCTAAAAGGTTCATTAAAAAACCTCAAGTTTTCTTACCCAGCCTCTTTTTCTTGTATCCATCTGTATGCGTTTTTGTTTTAAGTGCAGTAATTCCTAGTCTTTGGATGTACAATTCCTTGTTAGTTGTATCACTATTTTTGTCAGTGAAATTCAACTTTGCTCTCCCAGTTTTTCTCCTATCTTTGGCCACTGCAGACGCCCTCAAAATACTTCTTATATCTCTGTCTGGATTTGCTATAACTGCTGCTATCTTCTATGGCTTCGCTAGAAAGCTTGGTTTTCGAGAAGTCAAATTGCATGAACTTTTTGTATATTACTTCTTTTACTCCAGCGTATGGATGATAATAATCATTATCGGTCACATTCAAGTTTTAGCTTTGGGCAAAAAGGCAGGACCAGATTGGAAAACCTAACTTTTTTGTATTGGCTCTTAATTGCTGCGTTTTCCGGTTGAAGGATTTTGTGTTTTAACGCAAAACAACAGGTAAAATTATATGTGCAAGTGTCTCCACATAATCAAAGCTCTTGTGGGTCCGTGGCGCAGTACGGATAGCGCGTCAGCCTTCTAAGCTGAAAGTCATGGGTTCAAATCCCATCGGACCCGCCAAGCTGTCACGATTAATTTTTTGAGCACTTCTCGATCTTTTGTGAGATTGTTAATAAGGGCTGTCTCTACTGTCTTAATATTTAAAGGGATTAGGCTTGAAAAAAATCAAATTGTTAATTTTTACTCTGCTCGCAGTTCTAATGGTTATTCTGGTTTTTCCTGTAAAAGCTACCGAAGTTGAACCTTTTAATCTCAATCATTCAACTGGGCAATTGTTGTATGTACTTTCGGTCGGATCAATCTTTAACGGTTCTGTTTCAGCAACCGGTAGCGTCCGTGTTTGGATGAATGCGCCAAACGGCGAACAAGTCATCAATTTGGGCTTAATCGACGTACCGACCAGCTTCGGATTTGTTGCACAACAGAACGGTACTTACATCTTAAACTTCGAAAATGATCTCCAAAATACAATTTCGGTGACTTTCAGTTATCAGACAACACCTGAACTGTTCGCGGGAAAAGAGGACAGCACCTCATCTAGAATATCTCTTGATTACCTGATAATACCAATCCTTCTCTCAATCTTTGGCTCTGCTCTAATACTGCTTGTGATGAGACGAAAAAATAAAACAATAGTCTCAAGGGGAGTAACTATTGCAGGAATCTAAAAATAAAGAGCTTAAAAAACGAAAAGTTGCTACTTGGGTTTTATTGAGTTTCGTCCCAGTGCATCCAAGATTTCTTCTGTTGTTGTTTTTTTACCTACGTTTTGCACAAAATCTGAAGCCGCTACAATTCCGACCAATTTATTGTTCTTTAGAACGGGTAATCGTCTTATTTTGTTGTTTGACATTATTCTTGCAGATTCTTTTAACGAGGAGTCCGGGTCGACTGTTATAAGTGTCTTAGTCATAACTTCAGTAACTTTAACGTCAAGAGAGCTCCGTTTTGCTACGATTCTTCTAACAATGTCGCGTTCAGTAATGATTCCAACAGGAAAGGCTTGAATAACAACGACTAGGCAGCTTACGCCCTTAGAGGACATTAGCTTAGCCGCTTCAAAAACGGTTTTACTAGTTTCGATTGTTACAACCTCTTTAGTCATAATATCTTTTATTGTTGGCATAAACATCCAATTAATCAAGTGACTTTTTTAGTGATAAAAGGATTGTCATAATGGATTATGTCGCTATGTTTCATTTAGAATGTTAAGACCCAGCTTGCTTAGCGTTTGCATCTTTCTTTCTTAAAAAATTAGTTAATAACTGGTTATCGAGTCTTTACAGAGCCATATTTATGGCGATTGACTGTTATACCAGAATTTAATACTTTTCGAGTAAAAGAAAGCTCTGGTGCCTTCGAATCAACCCTTAGTTTTTCCTGTTAAAACCAAAAGTGATAAACAGCACCTCGCTAACAAGAACATCTAATTTAATGGATGACAAGGAGATAAAGTTGTTTGTCTAAAGCAACCGAGATGGCGAAAGTTTCAGCAAAAGGAGGCTTTCACCTCTTATGGGGTCTTGTTGCATCCACAGTCGTATCATCAGTAGGCACAATAATTCTCGCCGGACTCTTGTCACCTGGTGATTTAGGGTTATATGCGATTGCTCTTGCCGCTCCCAACCTCATTGCAAATTTTAGGGATTGGGGAATAAACACTGCCATTGTTAAGTATTCCGCGCAATACCGCAGCGAAAACAACATAGCAAAAATCCGCAGCGTTTTAGTCGCTGGGTTTGCGTTTGAAATCATATTGGGTTTAGCGCTTTCTTTGTTATCTCTTGTTCTTGCAGGATTTCTCGCCACTACATTTTACAATCGTCCTGCCATTACACAATTGATTCAAATAGCTTCATTTTTCATCCTAACTGGTGCATTAGTAAGCACAGCAACTGCTGCATTCACAGGCATGGAAAAAATGCATCTCAACAGTATTATGCTGATTATTCAATCAGTCTTCAAGACTGGTCTAATAATTGGGTTAGTTTTGTTAGGACTAGGAACTCTTGGAGCAATTGACGGTTTTATTTTAGCAGTCTTAACGGCTGGAATAGTTGGAGTATTATTGGTTTTTACAATGTATCGTGAATTTCCTAATCCAAATCACGTTAAGTTGGAATTAATGCAAACCATAAAAACCATGATTAAATATGGTCTACCGCTTTCAATTGGCACTATCCTAGCTGGTTTTCTAGCCTATTTTTATAGTGCCGTAATGGCATATTTTGTTACTGACAATTCTCTTATCGGTAGTTATTCCGTTTCAACAAACTTTGTCGTTTTAATAACTTTCTTTGCTACGCCTGTAACAACAATGCTTTTTCCTGCTTTTTCTAAGTTAGACTCTGCAAAAGAAGGTGAATTGCTTAAAAGTGTTTTTCAATTTTCTGTAAAGTATGCTGCTCTTATTGTAGTTCCAGTTACATTTCTAGTTATGGCTCTTGCTCATCCTGGCATTTTTATTCTCTTTGGTTCAAAGTATCCTGAAGCACCACTTTTCCTTGTTTTACAATCTGTGGCTTATCTATTTACTGCGCTTGGAAGCCTCAGTGCAGGCAACCTAATAAATGGACAAGGATACACCAAATACAATCTAATTTTAACAATACTTACCGTTGCAGTTGGTTTTCCTCTCAGTTTTGTGATGGTCTTTCAATTTGGTATTATTGGGTTGATTGTCGCTACGTCAACTGTTGGTATTCCAAGTTTGTATTTTGCTCTGCGGTTCATTAAGAAAAATTTTGGGGTTTCAGTCGATTGGCGTTCTTCAATAAAAATTCTGTTTTCTTCAGGTCTGTCTGGGCTATTAACCTATTTTTCATTATCTTTATTGCCATCAAGTAGTCTACTTCAATTATTTACACAACTAATATTCGGTGTACTAATTTTTGCGATTGCCTTTATATTGATATCTATAATTACCAGAACCATCAACAGAACTGACTTAACTAACATTAGGCAAATTGCAAAAGGTTTCGGTCCCTTGTCTAAGCTACTGAATGTTTTCGTTAACTTGATTGAGATGTTGATGAAGATATTCCACGTTTAACTCAAAAGCATAAGGCAACAGCAAGTAATAATACCCAGAGTATTGCATAGTGTAGAAAGGAGCTCAATACATGAATCTGCTAGGCGATCAACTTTCTATATTGCTTTATTTTACCCCAAATCTGTATATCGCTAAAGCTCCAGACAGAGAAAGATGCCTTTGGAACGATCCAACGTTTATCCATAAATTTGTCAGCAACAAAGATGAACCACGGGTCGAAAAAAGTTGGGACTGGAATTATTTCTTTACAAGTGATTAACTATGAAAGTGTTAGTGACCGGCGGATTAGGATTTATCGGAAGCAACTTTGTCAAGCTTATGCTTGCAACTCACTCAGACTACGAATTGATAAACGTGGACAAAATCGGAATAGGTGCTAACCCTGCAAATCTGCGTGACGTCGAAAATGACAAACGATACACCTTCATTAAAGGCGACATATGCAACCCACACCTCATGAATCGTCTAATTCACCAGGTCGATGTTATAGTTAACTTTGCAGCTGAAACGCATGTTGATCGGAGCATATCTGACCCCAATTTGTTTCTACAGAATAATACGTTGGGCACTTTTACAATTTTGGAAGCTATAAGACGACATAACCAAAAAGCTCGGCTTTTGCAAGTTTCCACCGATGAAATTTACGGTGAAACCGCAGAGGGTTCGTTCACCGAAACCACTGTGCCTAAACCATCTAATCCATACTCTGCTTCAAAGGCGGCCGCGGATATGTTTGTCTTATCTTACCATAAAACCTTCGGATTAAATATTTCAATTACAAGATGTACTAATAATTTTGGAAAATATCAGATGCCTGAAAAACTAATTCCAAAAACCGTTATTCGTGCACTGAGGAATTTGCCGATTCCCATTTACGGCAAAGGTAACAACATAAGAGATTGGATTTACGTCCAGGATCACTGCGAAGGCATCAGTGTCGTGCTAGAAAAAGGAAAGGCAGGTGAAATATACAATATCTCAGCTGGCAACGAACTAACCAATCTACAAATTGCTAAGAAAATAATGAACGAACTCAAAAAGCCTGAGAGCTTAATTACCTTTGTCGAAGATCGCCCAGGACATGATGTTCGTTATAGTTTAGATTCATCAAAAATTAGAAACGAGCTTGGTTGGAAACCTAAGTTCAGCTTTGAGGAGTCATTAAAATCTACTGTTAAGTGGTATATTGAAAATGAACATTGGTGGACTCCGTTTGCAACTGACGTAATATTGCATCCGACTCCTTGGAAGCTAGGTGGACTTCATTAGCTGTTCAAAAAATGCTCTCTAGAAGCATTAAGTAGATTCCGCAAACATTCAAAGCCAGAATAGCTTGAACAATGAGCTGAAGTGGCTAACGCAACAGGGCAACTTAAATCTGAGTTATACACAGAATCTAACTAAATAGCGTAATAATTATCTAACCGAACTATACTTCTTTGGCGTATCTGATAGACTTGATGAAACAAACCAACATCAAACAAATAGCAAAGCGACGTATCCGAATACTCTTAGATCAAGCCCAAAAAGTCTACAGAGCAAATCCAAAATTGGCTACCCAATACGTTGCTTCCGCACGTCGAATTGCCATGGCTGCGCGGATTCGGTTGCCTGCAGAGTTTAGACGTCAAACATGCAAAAAATGCAACAGCCTATTTGTGCATAGCCTTAACTGCCGTGTTAGGGTAAAGCAGAAAAGGGAGCCCCATGTTGTAATTACCTGTTTAAACTGTGGGAATCAAACCAGGATAATGTTAAGAAAAAAGGAGCAAATCAGAATTGAGCAAGATAACAACCAGAATGAAACGCCACGTTAGGCACGTGTTAAAGGAAGAGAACCCGACAATTTGGGTTGGCAAAGAAGGCTTGACACCTCAACTAGTGGCTGAAATCGAAAAACAACTACAGAAGAACAAAATGGTTAAAGTTCGAATTCTACCAGCTGCACTTCAGAAATCCACAACAGCTGAATCAATAGCCTCGGAAGCAGCAAACTCGACTAATGCTGCATTGGTTGAAGTACGAGGTCACGTGTTTATTCTGTTTAGGAAACGAAGAGCGTTAACAGAAACCGAACAATAGAAGCTATAAAATTTCAATGCCTATTCGCTAATGCTTTTGTGAATATCGCTAAGTTGAACCTATTCAGAAGTGATTTGTTAGAGAAGTTGAAATTAATTAGAGCAGGATTTTCTTCTGCAATTAGGAGTATTTTCTTATGAAACGCTTAATTATACAATAAACAACAGTAAAGTAGCTCTAAAATAGACCCTAAGTCCAATAACCCCCATTGAAACCTTCGGTAACTTTGGGGTTTACAAATAGAGAAGGGGTGGGTGAAGTTGGGTATGGAGTTTGCTTTGTATTCAGAGAATATTTATATTAGGCTTCATTGTTTTACTGCAAGGAAAAACTAAAGGATAGAGAATCTTTGACTACTCCTCATGACGTTCCGGCTTCAAAATTCATTGATCGATTGGCGAAGTATCTAAGGGAAAACGTTGACGATGTCCAACCTCCCATTTGGGCACCCTTCACTAAAACAGGTACTCATGTTCAACACCAGCCCCAGAATCCTGACTGGTGGTATATAAGAAGCGCAAGTATTCTTCGTAAAGTGTACATTCACGGTCCCATTGGTCTTGAAAACTTGCGCTCTGATTATGGCGGAAGAAAAAACCGAGGAAGCAAACCCAACCGCGTCGTTAAAGCCGGGGGAAGCGGTATCCGCAAAGCTCTTCAGCAACTTGAAACTGCTGGTTTCATTCAGATTACACGGCCGAAAGGAAGAATAATGGCTCCTAAAGGGCGCAAGCTGCTTCAAGAAGTAGCTGGCGATTTGGCAAAAGAAATAGTTAAAACTGTCCCTGAACTCAAGAAGTATCAAGGCGAATAGTAAGATGTCTGATGATGAGCTTGAGCAGATACGTAAGAGAAAACTTTTGTCAATGCAAAGTCGCATGAGTGACGAGCAAAGACAAGGTCAAGCTCAACAGCAATTAGAACAACAGAAACAGGCGTTGTTAGCAAAGATATTGGCGCCTGAAGCTCGGCAAAGGCTAAATAACCTAAAGATGGTTAAGCCTGAATTCGCAGAGCAAATTGAGTTGCAATTGATCGAGATGGCACAAACAGGTAAGTTACCCATTCCGCTGTCAGATGCACAACTTAAATCTATCCTGCTTCAGCTTCAATCACGGAAGCGAGAAACAAAAATCAGAAGGATATAGAAAATGGCAAGAGTAAAACCAACAGCCAAAAAACTCAGATTAGCCAAAGCTGGCAAAGAATCACAATCTGTTCCAACATGGGTTATCGCTCGAACTGACGGAAAAGTCCGAAATAATCCAAAGCAAAGACGCAACTGGCGAACTAGAAAGATAAAGGCCTAAGGAGAAAACAGATTACAATGACGAAAGAAACTAAACAAGAACAAGTAACAAAACCAGAGGACGAAGAACTTGAAGAATTAGCAGAGCTACCAGAGGAAGAAACAGCGGCTTCACTAGAAGAGCAAGTTGCTGCAGAGGAAACAGAAGAAGCCCCCGTGGTAGAAGAGGAAGCAAAACCGAAAAGAAAAAAGAAAGAAGATGAAATCGTTGAAGAAAGATTCTACACAATCCCGTTGCAGAGAGCACTTGTCCGTCCTCCCAAAAAGCGTGCTCCACGCGCAATGCAATTGCTTAAAGTCTTTGTAACTAAGCACATGAAACTTGAAATGAAAGTCTCAGAAGAAGAGGAAGAAGAAGAACTGCCTCATTTAATCGTTAGCCAAGAAGTTAACGAAAAGATTTGGGGCAGAGGAATCGAGAAACCTCCGCGCAAAATCAAAGTGCGAATAACCAAAGACAAAGACGGAAACGTCACTGTCTACCTGGCTGAAACATAATAAACCAACTTTCATTTTATCATTTAAATGATGTTTTTATTGTTTGTTTTAACCGCAATCTAAAATAGGTAGAACAAGGAAAACAACGCATTAACAATTTCGAAGGAGCACCAGTTCTTGGCTGTTTATTTATCTAGCATAGTTGGAAGCGCAAGCATAGGCGTTTATTCACTGGCAAACGAAAACTTAGTCTTTATTCCAGTCATGGTGCCCGAGGAGAAAGCAAGGGAATTTGCTGACTGGTTAAATGTTAAGCTAGTTCATACTCACATCGGTGGTTCAGTTCTCATCGGTGCATTGGCATGTGCAAATTCCAACGGGATGTTACTTCCAAGCTACATTCGCAACGAAGAGTTGGAACTAATCAAATCAGTTTTTGAAGGAAACATCAAAATCATGGAAACCAAAAAAACCGCTTATGGTAACCTAGTTTTAGCCAACGACAAAGGTGCAGTGGTTGACCCCAGATTCAAACCCGGAGAAATCAAACAAATCTCCGAGGCACTAGACGTGGAAGTAGTCCCAACTCAAATCGCCCAACTTCCTTACGTCGGATCCTTAGCTACTGCAACTAATAAAGGCGTTCTAGCTCATCCTATGTTGACAACAGAAGAAAAACAAACTCTGGAAAGCGTCTTCAAGGTTCCCGTTGATGTGGGTTCCGTGAACTGCGGAGTTCCCTACGTTGGTACTGGCCTTATAGCGAATAGTCGTGCAGCTGTTGCAGGATCTATGACAACTGGACCCGAGATGTTTATAATTGGGAATGCAATGGATGTTGTGCAGGAAGATGAAAAATGAAAGCTTTCAAAGTAACCGGTGAAATCCACAAGCCAAATCTTGCCACGCCATTCGCTAAGGAAATTATTGCCGACAAGAGTGAACATGCAGTTGAGAAGGTTTATGCTGAAATAGGTAGCAAACACCGAGTAAAACGTTTCCACATAAAGATTGCCAGTGTTCAAGAAATGAAGGCTGACGAGATCGAAAATCCGATTTTAAAGAAATTGGTAACTGGAGAGTAATTTTTTGGCACAGAGAGCTAAAGCTGAAGAAGAACTTCGTAGACTCAGCATGGAAATGCGTTACCTTGAACAAACAGCAGAAGCCTTACAGCAACGTATCAATATGGTGAACGCAGCTATCACAGACTTAACCTACGCAAACGCCACTATAGACGGTATTGAAAAAGAAAAAGAAAACATTGAAATGCTTGTTCCAATTGGCGGTAGTTCTTACGTGAAAGTAAAGCTCGCCGACTCAAACAAAGTAATCGTTGGAATGGGTTCAGGTGTAAGCATTGAAAAGCCCCTTCCAGACGCCAAAGCGATCTTAAAAGAACGTCTTGACGACCTCGAGAAAACCATGAATTCTGCTCAACAACAGTTTGCCCAAGTCGCTGAAAGAATCAATAGCGGCAGAGGCAGACTTGAAAGTTTGCTTTCAAACGCGCGAGAAGGTAAACCTTAAAGCGATGTTTGAGAAACTAAAGTCGGGATTTAAAGGATTAGTTAGTAAGGTTACTACAACTGAGCTTAAAACTGAGAGTTTAACCCCTCTTTTATCAGATTTTAAAATGGGTTTAGCTGAAAATGATGTAGCTTTTCCTGTCGCAGATAAAATTTGCGATGAACTGGAAAAACGTTTGGTGGGCGTTTCAGTTAAACGTTTAGAAGACCGAAAAAAAATCATTGAAGAAAACCTAAAGCAAGTGCTTTTAGAAGTAATGTTAACGAACTGTCGAATTGATTTACTAACGCTTGCAGAGGAAAAACGCAAGAAAAATCAACCATTTTCTTTACTCTTTGTAGGAATTAACGGAACGGGAAAAACCACAACCATCGCTAAAGTTGCACATTTTTTACGTGAGAAAGGTTATTCTGTGGTATTATGTGGTGCTGACACTTACCGCGCTGGTTCCATTGAACAGTTAGAAGAGCACGGAAAGCGCCTTGGTATACGTGTAATAAAAAGCACATACGGCGGTGACCCAGCAGCAGTTGCATATGACGCAGTTAACCATGCAAAAGCTCACGGTATCAACATAGTTTTGATCGATACTGCAGGGAGAATGCAAACAAACCAGAATTTGATGAATGAACTTATAAAAATTAAACGAGTTGTGAAGCCTGACTTGACGGTCTTTACCGTTGACTCTTTAATCGGTAACGATGCAATTATGCAAGCTGAAGAATTTAACAAATCTGTCGGCATCGACGCTACGATTCTAACCAAAGTCGACGCAGACGTGAAAGGTGGTTCAGCGCTAAGCGTGACTTATGTTACGCAGAAACCGATTCTCTTCATAGGCGTTGGGCAGACTTACAAAGATTTGGAGCTGTTTAACCCTGAAAAATTCGTTAATATGGTTTTAAGATAAACTATGGTTCTTCAAAATTGATCAGTTCAAAGCGGATTTTTCCTGGATAAATCCAAAATGTTTTAAGAAAGTCTTCAATTTTTTGGTTAATGTCCGATGCTGTAAAAAAATTAACAAAATTCTTGTCCACTCCTTCAAGGTTGTTTGATGAGTAAACATTGATTGTTGCCCAGTATTCTTTTTCGTTGCACAAGCTTTCTATAACTTTGTCTGACGAGATGTTCAAAGCGAATGGTAAGTTAGTTAAAACGTCAAGTGCAGCTGCTTTACGTACACTTTCATTTTTGGTTTTTAGTATTACTAGACGTTGCTCGGTTAATCTAAAGTTCCATTCTGCATCCAACGAGATTTAACCCTCGCACACTAAGGTAAGTTACACACTATTTTACTTTTTTAGCTACTTAGCTTGTCATTTTTGCTCAGATCAGAGTTACGACTACCTTACCAATTTTGAAGCGAGCTTTTCCTTTGTAGCTTTAAGAACTATGGTCCATTTATTTCCTGTCTTAGGAACTCTTCCCAATTCTTTCTTTCATTCGCTATTTCTAAAGGACAAATAACAGTAGCAATTCCGTCAATTTGACCTTCATTGCTTCCATGTCTGCAAACTAAGTTGCCACCATCATCTATGTGTATGTCACAGGGTTTTTGGTCAAAGCATTGGCATTCAATTTCTGGTGTGAAATTGGGCGACAAACAAGCCATATTAAACATTTTCTAGCCGCCTGTGATTTGTATATTGTTTGTTTAGATTAAAACGGTTTGTTGTTTCAAGGTGCAATCACACAGCTAATGACAACCATTCGGATCATTGAAGATTTAGGTTAGCATTTTTCTCTTTAGGCAACTTTAATTATTTTCTTCTTATCGCGGCACGCAAATTTTGAACTGGATAATCATCTGTATACCCCTGGCTTTCTCGAGTTTTCTGCTTGTATTTTTGCTCCGCTAATTTTGCTTTGCCTTCTTTACTGCTTAACTCTACACTGTTCTCAAGCTTATGAATTGTTTTGCCTATCCTGCGCTGACCTCTAGTAGCTGTGCATCTTCCCATTTTTATCAAACGATAGTTAAACGTCAAGGTTAAAAAACCTTCCAGCTTATACCTTATTGGTTGTGAAGTTTTGAAAAAGCTTGAAGTGACAACAATAACACAAAAAGTGATTATCCCAAATGTTTCTCCTAGACAAGTATACGATGCCTATGTGGACCCAAAAAAACAAGAAGAATTTACTGACAGCAAAGCAACGGCTAAACCCACGGTTAACGGAAAATTTACTGCTTGGGATGGGTATATTTTTGGCAAATTTTTGTTGCTAGAAGATGGTAAACGTTTGATTCAAGAATGGACTACTACGGATTGGGAAGAAGGCTACCCTGCTTCAAAATTGGAGTTAACCTTTACCAAAGTCCCTGATGGCACAGAAATATGTATGGTACACTCTAATGTTCCTAAAGCGCAAGCCTATGAGATTGAAGAGGGTTGGACAGAATTTTATTGGAATCCACTGAAGGAATATTTCAAGAACGAATAAAATCCATCTAAGAAAGAATTTTTTGCTCCCTTGGTGTTCTCCGAATCAATTATATAGTTAAATATTCCCAATTTAGAAGAGTGGAGCTGTGTGGGCGGAAGAATTACAGTCAAATTCATTTTTGCGTCAATTCAGAGTATTATCGCTCTCTCCGCGTTAATCCTATCATTATTGTTGAATTTCAATTTATTCGGCGTTCAATCATGGCTTAGTATTCCAGATCAAACAGTCTTTTTCTTTGTAACTATGCTTTTTATTTTCGGCATTGTGTTTCTGATAAGCGGCATCTTTCTAGTTTATGAATGGTGGGAAAACCTATGAGCCAAAACCCAACCAAGAAAACCAAAGGATTCGGATTATTTGACATCGTAATGGCAGGGCTTAGCGGCGCAATAGGCTTTGAAATCTTTGTGCTTCTAAATTATGCTTATTTTCATCTAGCAGGACCTAACATGCTTATTGCTCTTGCATTGGGTGGGGTGATCAATTTCTTAATAATGCTTAGTTACTGTGAATTAGCTACAGCGATGCCAAAAGTTGGCGGTGAATACACTTACATTAAAACAGCCTATGGCGGTTACATTAGCTTCATTTTTGGGTGCTTCCGCTGGCTTGCCAGTATTTTTGCCGCCGCACTTGCGGCCGTGGCTTTTGTCCTGCAACTGTCGTATCTTTTTTCAGCAATTTCCCCTCAAATCCAAAACGGTATTTTGGCTCAATCATGGATAATCTCAATAGTTCTCATTATCGCCATGGGTCTTGTGGAAGTTCGAGGGTATAGGCAAATTGGAAACATAGCTGTTCTTGCTTTCATCTTGTTGTTCGTAGGTTTTATCATCGGAGGCTTTCTCCAGGGTGTCACCACTGTAAACCTTACCCCTGCTCCCCTGGGAAGCGGCATATCAGGTATCTTCGCTGCAGTAGTTTACGTTTTTCCAATGTTTATTGGAACTAGAGCTATAGTAGCAGCTGCTTCAGAATCTAAAAGACCAGAAAAAGACATCTCCCGCGGACTTATAATATCTGCATTATTTATTATCCCCATTTATGTTCTTCTGGCATTAGTGGCTGTCAGTACCGTAACTCCTGCTGAAGTTCTTGAGCAGGTTCCTCTTCTGAGTTTTGCAGCGGGCAGAGTATTTGGCAGCTATGGTAGCATAATCTTTTCAATTGCTGGAATGGCGGCTTGTCTGTCTGCACTCGGAACTTCTTTATCTATTCAATCTAGCATTTCCCGCGGTATGAGTCGAGACGGCTACTTTCCTAAAATTCTTCTCTCGATCCATTCGAAATACGGAACTTTTCATGTCGCTGTCATGGTTGGAACAGTTTTCATTATGCTATTAAGCTCTCTGGGTGCTATACCCTTTCTAGGTTATGCTGCTAGTTTTGGCTCTCTTCTGGTTTTTGCAGTTGTCAACCTTTCTTTGATTCGATTGCGGAAAACAAAGCCGTACATGGATCGACCTTTCAAGACACCTCTTTATCCCTTTACGCCAATTTTAGGGGTCATTCTCTCAGTTGCTCTTCTCTTTATTCCTGTACTTATTGGAGATGGAAATGCGATTGACGCTTTAATTTCGAGCATTGGGCTTACAGGGATAGTTATTGTTAGTTATTATCTTAGAATGGTGGGTCGTTATCGCACGCAAATTGCTCTAGGCGGCATTGGTATCGGTGTAGGTGTTTTTCTAGCAATATTTTCGTTTTTCAATATCTTGCCTTTTATTCCAAACTACATCCAGCTTTCCGTAAGCCTAATTCTCATTGTGACAGGCTTTTTTAATATTAGCGCAGGAAAAAAGAAAAATCGGTTTGAACAGACTGCACCAAACAAAAGCGGTATTAGTCAGAAAAATACTGAATGACCGCTTGATTGAGATCCTCACTTTCGCTGTTTGATAGCCAACCTTCTTGCTTTAATTTGTTTAGTCCGTTCTTCGTAGCCTCACTTGCGTTTCTGGTTCTTAAGAGGTTGGCTTTCATGCAAGCTTCGGAAATTTCTCGGTTAAAAACAATATTTTCTTCCAATAGGCGGATGAACCCATTTAATATTGCAGTTATCTTTTTTGACTTCGGTTCAAGTAATTGCCTGATTTTTGTTTTTCCCAAAGCTTTTAGTCTTGTGCTTAAACAATCTTTGTTTACGATTGATGGAGCCAAGTATGCGAAGCGTTTTTTGGATTTAGATTGGTAGCATGAAAGGTAAAATGGCATATAAACCAGCGATTTCATTTCTCTCTTCTCCTTTACTCCCAACTGGTCAAATTCCGGTAAAGTATTTTCTCTGCTTATGGCTAATTCGTCGACTTTTTTGATTATGTTTGAAGTTAACTCTTCAATCTTTTCTATTTGATTTTGATAAACTTTGATTTCTGCATCTTGGGAAGCTTCAAGTTCGGCCAGATCTTTGCTGGCTTGTTTAATCTTCAGCTCTGTATCTTGTTTGAGTTGAAATATGACGTTTTTTTGAATTTCTTCCGCTTCCCTTATTTGTTTTTGAATTTCCTTCAAATTTGAAGCTATTTCTGGCTGTTTCTCTTTCAGCTTTTTTCGTTTTATCTTCCATTTTTGCTCTGTTATGTCATCTTTGTTTATTGCTGAAGTCTTTATTTCTGCTTCAGCTCGCTCGATTTCGATATCTAACTTTTCTTTATCCTTTTCGAACTTCACAAAATCTTTGTGAAGGTTTGCCATTTTTTGCTCGAACTTATTAGTGATTTGGGTAACCTGATCTGAATATGCCTTGTTGATTTTAGCGACATTAATCTTTAAAACAGCTTTAACTTTTTGGATTTTGAATTTGTATTCATCCTCAACGGATTTAATTTCTTTCTTTAAGGCAGTTTGAGATTCCCGAGTTTTATTGTTCAAGAGCTTGATAATTTCGTTAAGGTTTCCTAATTCTTCTGATAGTTGCGTTCTTGTGTTTTCGATGTTTTGGACAATTTTTGAAACATTAGCTTCATTCATAGCAGGTGTAACTAGTATAGAATCGTTTATTGGTGAATCAATTGTTACTGCCTGTTTTGCGTATTCTAAAAATTCCTTAACAAATTCGGTATCGTTCATTAAACCTTCAATTTTTAAGGTCTGGACCGAATTTGAATTTTGGAAGTAGTTTTGGTTATTGGCTAAAAAGGTTGCATGAACTTGGCGTGTCATTGACGGGCCTCTTAGTTTTTCTATGAATGCTTTGAGGTCTGGCAAAACAGTGTAGCTTATTGTGTGAGAAGGAACGTTTAATCCATCTATCAGGATACTTAAATCCTTTAGAGGTACGATCCAAAAAGGGTAAAACACTTTCGAAATGAAAACTATTTTTTCGGAATCTTGTTTCTTGAAGAATCTTCCGCCTTTTTGTCTATCTAGTTCTGTGGTGCAGAAAACTGCAGCTTTCTCGGCATCGTCGTTGAAGATTTCGTTGGTTTGATAAGTCGCAAAAGGCAGAATGGTTTTTTCCGTGGATTTTTGCAAAGCAGTCAACCATCAACCTAACTGGATATCCCGCTAGAGAGCTATAAGACTTGCTCTTTGTTTCCAACGAATGGGTTTGAAGGCAAAAGAATTTTTAACTTGTAAACATTAAATGCTAATGTCTAGGAGGCGAGCTTTGTATGTCTTCAGAAGAAGAAAATAAGGAAATAACTGTCAAAGCGCCTTCCAAACCCGCTGTTTCTGAGGAAAGGCAATATCAAAAGACAGTTGAAAAGTCTCTGGAAGAAGAAAGGTTTAAAGTACTTCAATTTCCAAAGAAAATCAGTAGATACATAGGTGTAACCGTTATTGCAGCTGGTTTTTTGCTTGTTTTATTATTTGCATTTATGGGTGTAACAGGGAAAACAGCGGGTATCTTGGTTTCATCAGAAAGTGGGTCGCTGAGTATGGGATTGTGGGTGTTCGTAGGTTTACTCAATATTATTGTCGGTTTTCTTTTTTTCGGACGCGAATAATTCTTTCAAACTTTTTTCTCTAAAAACCAAAAAAAATCCACAGAAAACATCCAAAAAACCCAGAAATGCCACTGCCCCAACCATAACTCCACTTTGAAACAGACCTTGAATTTCTACTGAACCCGTGGCAACCAAAATAACAATGACCAAAACTAAGAATCCAGTGAAGGAAACAAATCCTCCTAATGCGATCCTTAATCTCTGATTGGTCGATAACGTTGACAAGGCATTAACCAATTTGAATATCAGTTGTGCTGGAACATAACTTTTTTGCTAGAAATTAGTTCTGTCAATCTCTTTTCTTGAAACATCTAAGCTTGCAGACTCTGCCCGAAATTTTTTGCACGATTTTGGTGGGATATTTGTCATAATATAGTCTCTTGCAAAGACTCCGTCTGTTCCA
>CAYPSV010000014.1:0-39444 GCA_964413605.1 uncultured Candidatus Bathyarchaeia archaeon
ATAGTAGCCTTTGTCCCAAATTTTTACTGTTCCAGCGCCATACTGCCCTTTTGGAATTTCCCCTTCAAAACTTGCATAGTCGTAAGGGTGATCTTCGACTTCCACTGCTAAGACCTTCTGTCCAACTTCAGGGATACCCTTTGGAACTGCCCAACTCTTCAAGACACCTTCTTTTTCTAGTCGCAGGTCATAATGGAGTCTTCGTGCATGGTGCTCTTGGATAACAAAGATTAGTTTGCTTTTATTTTTTTCTACAGAGGCTTTTGGTTCGGGGGTTTCTTCAAAACGGCGTTTTGAGGCGTATTCTGATAGTGCTGTTGAGTTTGTGGTGTCAATTTTTTTGTTTTCGACGATCTGGTCGATGGTGCATTGTGATGGCAATTTATCGTCTCTTAGACGTTTAAATCGTGCCATCCTCAACCTCATATCACGCGTTAAGACTTGATAGGCTACTTCGCAAACTAGTTTGGGTTCAAGCCAAGTCACTACATCGCCCGTTTCTGGTTTGAATGGAGCAACTTTTGTTTTTATTTTTTCGAATTTATCGAGTAAAATTTTAATCATTTCCTGTGTGAACCCCGTGCCAACCTTCCCCAAATAAACGGATTTGTCCCCGTCGAAAACCCCAAGCAGAAGCGCTCCGAAGGTTGCATTTCTAGATTTGCTGCCTCTTGAGTAGCCAAAGATTACGCAGTCACATGTTTTGAGTTTCTTTATCTTCAGCCAACTCCCTGTCCGTAACCCTTCCTCATACTCACTATCCTTTCTTTTCGCCACAACCCCTTCCAAGCCTTTCGCCAAAGCCGATTCAAAGTAAGTTTCCCCCTTTTCCTCTATAAAATCGCACAAGAGCACGTTTGCTCCTTCTTTCAACGAGTCCTTAAGAATTTCTTTGCGCTTCATCAAGGGCAGATTAGTAAGTGATTTTCCATCTTTTTCTAAAATGTCAAAAACGATGTAGACTACAGGTAGTTTGTTTTCGTGCCTTTGGATTTCAAGTTTGGAAACTGCTTGCCCACGCTCCAGCAGAGATTGGAAGTCGGGTTTGCCTTCTCGCATGACGATGATTTCGCCGTCGACCACAATGTTACTGGCAAGCTTTTTTAGTTCTGTAAGTTCGGGAAAGTTTTGTTTTAGCTCTTTCATATTTCGGCTCTTGAGGCTAAAGGGTTCTTCAAGGTAGGCGATTGCACGAAATCCGTCCCATTTTACCTCAAAAATCCAGTCTTTATTCGAAAAAGATTTCTCGGCAACCTTTGCAAGCATCGGACGGTAGATGTGGCGACTCATTTCTGCTCCAACTGTTTGAGGGTGTCACGTAGAGCAACCATAAGACTCTTCGCTTCGATTTCTGGAGGCTTCTCGATGTAGATTTTTTCGCCCTTCACTTTTTGCTTAACCAGTTCTTGGACACGTTTCATGTAGGTGTCTTCGAATTCTGTGATGTCAAATTCGCCTGAGAGGTCAGATACGATTTTAACTGCAAGATCTAACTCTGTTTTCTGTGGAGTCTCGAGTTTGTGTAAGGGTTCAAAGTCTGTAGGGTCTACGACGTCGTAGGCGTAGCGGAGTGTTGTTAGGACTAGAGCGCCTTTGTAGGTGTGTAGTAATGCGGGGTATTCTTTGGTTCGCAGGGTTATACGGGCAGCACCTGCTTTGTTTGTTTTTTCTAATGCGTTAAATAGTAGACTGTAGGCGTCTTTGCTTTTGTCAGGTAACAAAGCATAGGTTCGGTCAAAGTAGACGGGATCTACTGAGAAGTAATCTACAAACTTGCTGATTCGGATGCGCCTGTCAGATTCGGGTTTGGCGGCGTTGAGTTCTTTTTGGTCAAAAGTGATGTACTCGTTTTTGGCGACTTCGTAGCCGCGTACAACTTCATTCCAAGGCACAATCTTGTCGTCTTTAGTGCACATTTTAACGTATTTTAAGGGTTGACCATCAACCTTGTGCAAAAAATGAAACGAAATACCCTTGTCATAAATCATCGAAAACAACTTAACAGGCACATTCACCAAGCCGATAGTGATGTTTCCCGACCAAATAGACCTACTTGGGGCGGGCGCACTGGTTTTTTCTATTTCGGATTGCTCCGAGTTTTTTGTTTGTTCTTCTTGCTCTGAACCCAAAAGATATCTCTCCAAAAATCTTAAAAATCAAGCACTAGATCTATGCGTTTTCAAGGTTTTAACCTTTCTCAAAACAGGAAAAGGGATATAGAAAAAATGGCTCGCTCCTATTTTCGTGGGCAGTTTATGTTTTCTTTTTTGGTTTCTTCACCATGTTAGCTTTAAATGCAGCCAATGCGGCTTCTGCTTTTGGACCACCTATCTCTTTTGCGACTTCTTCGAGTTTCTCAGGTATGTTTATGCCTTGTGGACACCGCACCATACATTGTTTGCAGTCTTTGCATAGAGCTGCATCCGCACGAATGCCGGTCAATCCACCCATTAAAAACATGGCGTACATGCCACGGGCCTGCTGTTCATCTCCTGAAATGTAGAGGTCATTGTAGGCTTGAAAGTTGCGGGGGATGTTAACTCCATTGGGACAGGGCATGCAATATTGACACCCTGTGCAGGATACTTTGAGTAGTTTGCGATATGCGTCGGAAACAGATTTTATCACCTTGAGTTCATTTGGGTTCATGGAGTTCGGCAATGCGGATTCAGCAGTTGCGATGTTTTCGAGTATTTGCTTTTTCTGGTTCATCCCTGACAAAACGAGGGTTACCTCAGGATGATTCCAAACCCATTGCAGCCCCCATTCGGCAGGAGTCCGTTTAATTGACGCTGCATCGTAGATTTTTTTGGCTTCAGCTGGCAATTTGTTGGCTAAGCTGCCGCCTCGCAACGGCTCCATAACCATAACCGCGAGTTTTTTGGAAGCAGCATACTTTAGGCCTTCAGTGCCAGCTTGCAATTTCTCGTCAAGAAAATTGTATTGTATTTGGCACATAGTCCAATCGTTGGCTTCTATGATTTCTTTGAAGGTTGAAATGGAACCGTGGAAGGAGAAGCCCAAGTTAACGATTTTGCCTTCTTTTTTGGCTTTTTTCAGGAATTTTAGGGCTCCGAACCTTTGCATTTTTTTCCAGAACTCTGCCTCAAGTCCATGAAGCAAGTAGTAGTCTATGTGGTCGGTTTGGAGTTTTTGCAGTTGGGTGTTTAACATTTTTTCCATATCTTCAGCTTTATGAAGCATGAAGGGTGTGAGTTTAGTGGCGATTTTTACTTTGTTTCGGTAGCCGTCTAGTAATGCTTTTCCAAGTACTTTTTCGCTTTTGCCCATATGGTAGGGTGGAGCAGAATCAACGTAGTTTACGCCGTTTTCTATAGCTAAACGGATTTGTTTGATGGCGCGTTCTTCATCAACAACTTGCTCTTTCATCGGGAGACGCATACATCCGAATCCGAGAACAGATAATTTGTCGCCATTTTTTGGAACAATCCTGTATTGCATATTTTACACTCCATCTATTACCGAAAACACATTTTGTTGACTGGATAGTCAACATAAAATATTTTCGCTCTTAAACCTTACCAAATATTCCTTTGCAGTCAGTTAAATTTCCAGTTTGCTTTTTTTCTCAAAAATATCTTTCCACGGATTACTACTCCGCTTGGCTACACTAAAAAGAGTGTAATCAGACGGGATTATGCCTTTTTTTACTTCGCTCCATTCCATCGGCGTAGAAACTGTTGCGTTTGGAGTAGACCTCAGACTATAGGGTATTACCATGGTCCGCATCGGGGAATTCTGAAGGTAATCAGCGAAAACTTTTCCTGGTTTTTTGGTGTCTTTGAATTCAGAAACAACCAAATCGTTTTCTTTAGCTATTTCGATTCCTACGCTGTGAACGAAAGCACGGGTTTTCTCAAACGAGTGTTCAGGAAAGATGGGAATCACAACATGTAGCCCCTTTTTGCCTGAAGTTTTGACAAACGGTGTTAGCCCAAGCTCTAAGAGTTTGTCTTTTAGAAGCAAAGCAACTTCGGCAGCGTCACTTAATGTTGCAGGCGGTTCAGGGTCAACATCAAAAAAGAGCAGGTCTGGTTTGTTCAAGTCTTCTGTAGTGGAAAAGGGCATGTGAATTTCTATTGAAGCCAAGTTTGCGAGCCAAATTAAGGTGTCTAGGTCATTGCAAACTATGTAGGCTACGTCTCGTTTGGATGCTGGAGAATAGATAATTTTGGTTTTTACCCATTTTGGTGTACCTTGGGGAGCGTTTTTTTCGTAAAAACTTACTTTTTTGTGATCTACTCCATCGGGATAACGAGTTAAAACTAGAGGTCGATTAGCGATGATTGGAAGAATTTTTGGAGCCATTTTGATGTAGTGTTCGATGACTTGAGCTTTGGTTACTTTGATTTCTGGGTAGAATGTTTTATTCAAGTTTTTTAAGCTAACTTTAGTTAGGCGTTTAAGTTCTTCCATAAAGTGCGCTCCAAAAAGTGGGATTTGGAATATTTTATGTGCAGTCGACTTCTTTTGCTTTTTGGAGAAAATATTTTTGTAAAGTGCATAAAAAGTAATTTTTTTCCTTGCAAAAAGAGTTTTTTTATAGTTACATCTATATACCCAGCGCAAGAGTATTTAATTGCAGAATTTAATCAAGAAAAAGTAAATTTTACTAGCTACAGTTTGCTTTTTTCGAGATGATTCGCTAAAAATAAATGGAGAAGTAAGATAACATTATGAAACCAAAAAAGCCGACCTTAGAAGATCAACTCGCATTTATCTCAGCCCAAAACGATATTTATCCAACTGAGCTGTTCCAAGCTTTAGTTTCATCAAAAGAAGAAGGCAAAACAGCAATAGCAAACTTAACAGTAGAATATCGAGGAAGTATTAACGATCAAGCTATCTTCCTCATAAAAAAAGACGACAAAGTTGTTGCACAATTCAGAGTCCCAGAAGAAACACTATCAAGAAAAGACGTTTCTTTTGACAATTGGATGGATGCAAGCAGGATACGCAAAGAAATCGCCAAACAAAACCCATTGCCCTCACATCTGAAAATCGAGGATTTGCGGGTTGGAATGAAAAAAATAAACTTAAACTTGGAAGTTTTAGAGACCGCTGAACCAGCAAGGGTTCACACCCAGTTTAGGGATAATGCAATCGTTTCAAATGCAGTTGTTGGAGATGAAACTGGAAAGATTTTGTTGTGCCTTTGGGATCAACAAATTAACTCTGTTGCTACGGGCGATTTCATAGAGGTCAAGAATGCGCACGTTGCCATGTTTAAAGGTGAAAAACAATTGCGACTGGGCAAAAACGGAACAATCACTGTTCTTGAAAAACCACTCAGCAATTAATCCAGCTTTTCTTTTTGAAGTTTTTTGACTAAAATCTTTGTTTAATGTCAAGTAACTTAGAATGCAGCTTAATCTTTTACCTTTTCATAAAAAGAGAAAAGACAAGTTATTGGATAACCGCGATTTTTTTGAAACTGTATCCTATTGCCTAAATAGAAGGGAGTTTTGAAGTAAAAAAAGGAGGTTTAGACATATTTCTTGTCGTCATAGCAGTACCATCGTTGGTATTGAGGGATCCACGTTAAAGGTTTGCCGCATGTTGGACATGTTGGTTGAGTTGTTTGTTCTTTTTGAGGAGTCTGAGTTTGTTGAAGGGGCTGATGAGTCCGAACGGATTGTGCTACTGGTTTTAAGATTATATAATCGCAGGCAGCTTGAACCTCGTCCCAACCAATGGTTTGAACTTCTCCGTCTTTTTTCTCAATCGTTATTGAGATGCCCATTTTTCCAATGGCGAAAACGACGTCTTTGACTTTTCCAACTAATTGCCCTTTTGCATTTATGACTTGCATAGAAATTAGTTCATCGCGAGTTAATGGTTTGTCGGTTCCTTCCATTTTCGGTTCACTTCTGATCTGAATAGCTATTTCTTGTTTAAAGTTTTTTCGTTTCTTGCTAAAACCAGATTTGCCTATTGCAACGGAATTTCCCAGTAGCTGATTATATCGCCTTTCACCCATTTGCCGCCTAAACTTCGCACAACCTCGTTTATGTCATCCCATTCAGTTTTCAAAAAAGTCACGGGCTTAACGATGACATAGTCGTCTTTTAGAGAGAAGTTAAGCAGTTTCTGTTGATCAGGAGTAAACTCGTTTTCCATTTTCGATGCATATCGACTTAATGGTGGCTTAGTAGGTCTGGGGATTAGTGGTTTGCTTTCCTCCAAAACTTCGGTTTTGACTGTTATTGTAGGCTTGGGCATAACTTCAGGTTCTGAGGCTGAGAGGGTAAGTTCAGGAATCGGAATTGATTCAGCTACGTCAGCAAAACTGTCACTTCTTACAATAAGTGATATCTGTTTTGCAAACAAGTCCATTTTTGCACTCAATATTTCAGCATCACTTGGTAGATTTTGGGCAAAAGAGGCTTGTTTTCCCTTAAGTAGAGAGATTAAATATTCAGGGGTTAACTTTATGATTCTTAGTTTCATGATGACTTCTGGTTTGTTTTTACGGGAGCGCATAACTTAAAAGTATTGGACAGAAATTTGGCAAAAGAAAAGCAAGGAAAAAAGGTGTTAGTTTTAGTTTTCTTGGCGGTTTCGCCAGTCGGCAAAGTTGCCTATGTACATACCCCATGCTTTTAATTTTGGTGAAATAGCTCTTATCAAAGCCGGGCAGGCAATCAAAGCTATAGGCAAGTTCAATACAAAGGTTCCCGGCAAAAGAGGCCAAGCGATTTCTGCAGGCAAAAGACCAACAAGTGTAAATTGCCACAAGATTAGGACCGTTCCTGCGAATAAGGTTAAGGCGTAGATGCTTGAGAGTATAGTTATTCCTTTTGCTGAGTTGGCTCTGGAAGCAATTTTTGGGATAAGCAGCCAGTTTAGACCATAAATTACTATTGCAGTCGTGACTTCAACCCAAGCTAGATGCAAGGGTAAACCTTCAACGTAGACTCCGCCTATAAAGGCGCCAATCATGCTTCCTACTAGACCGCTCCATCCAAACCAGAGTGGGAAGACTCCGAGCAGGATTATTGGAAGGTATAGAACGGTGAAGTTGGGTACGGGTGTTGCAAATGATAGGAAAAAGAATACTGCGTATAGTGCAGCTGATATGGCGATGATTGAGGCACGTTTTGCGCTGCTTTGTTTTTGAATCATTTATTTTCAATCCTGTTTGACGCTTCAAAGCATGAAATACATAAAAGCATTTCCCAGCGTATTACATATGTAATACATTAACCTTCGGAAGCATCCGACAACCAGATATAAAAGATTCAACCAAATCACTTAATCAAAAAGAACCAACCCAGAGAAAACACCCTTGAATCAAACATTAACCAAGAAGATCCTCATAGTTACAATAGTCTTGCTCATCACCCTAAACCTATATACACTAATCACTGCATACCCCGAAACTTATACACCGAGCCCAGGAATAAACACCGCAGGCGACATACTATCCAAAGACTTCTCTGCCTACTACGTCGGCGCGTGGAGGTTTTGGAACAACCCGTCACAAATTTACCATTTCGGCGCACTAGGTGGCAATGAACCAGCCACGCCACCGCAGCCTGAAGCCTACAAGTATCTGCCCTCTTTTTTGCTTCTTGTTTCCCCATTTCTCAAGTTAGATTACCAACAAGCTCTAACAGCTTTTGACATCATTCAATTCTTGCTATTGCCCTTGATGGCTTACATTCTCTACAAGATACTTAGAGACAAACATCTGGCAGCAAATGTTGTGGTTATGAATATTGCTCTGTTACTACCTCTTCCAGGAACGCAATGGGGGTTATTTCCAAGTTACTATTGGCAATGGGGTGAAGGACAAGCCAAAGTCTTCCTCACATTTTTGCTTCTGCTTAGCTTCTATCTTGGCAAAAGAGGCAGACCCGTCTTGTCAGGCATAGCTTTCGCCTTTGGTTTTTTTGATCCCCGATTTGGGCTACTTGCAATCCCGCTTTACTTAATGTATAATCGACGAAACCTTAAACTTGCAGCTGCCAGCGCAATAGTCTCTTTAGGTTTGTCTAATTTGATTCTTTTTTACCCAGGGCTGGGAAGCAGTTTCATAGGAATGGCTTTCAACAACGCTGTTGCCACGCCACTGTATTATTACTCCTTGATTCCATTCTTGACTTTGATTGCGCTTATAGCAGTTAATTTCAAAGAATTGGTCGCAACGTTTGATTACAAAGGTGTATTCGCTAACTTCACAAAACCTTCAAAAAAATAGGTCGTTTTTGTCAGGCAAATCAAAAGCTTGGATTAATCAATTTGTGAATAGATTGTAAAAAAAATGTTTGTCTCATCAGTCAAAAGAAGGTTAAATGTGTTGGTTTATCAACTTTACAGTGTCTATAACGGTTAAGTCGAATTTGCATTTTGGACAAGTTTTCAGAATTTCATTTTTCCCGCCCAGTTTTAGTGGTTCTCCACAATGACAGCAATAGTAGGTTAAGATTTGCCCCCTTCTAGATAATTGCTCTAAAAGGACATCGATGTCGGTTTCCGGAAGGTTTTGTTTTTTGATTTTTTTGCGCGTTTCTTCTGCTTTTTCTGGCATTCCTATTTTAGAGTATTCCTCGGCTGCATCCTCAAAGCGTCCAGTCATCTCGAACTTTTTGATCCTTGCTTTAGCTACATTGGCTGGGTCGGGATCGTTAGTGAAATATTCGCATTTTAAGTTCTGCAGATAAGGTTCCTCAAGTTCGGTACCAAAGAGTTCACAAGAGTCTATATTGAAGAAAACACAGGCTAAACAACTGTTCTTTTTATAAGCGGCATCTAGTGCATTGTAACAGTTAGGGCAAACTTCGACTTTCTTACCATCTTTAACAGTGTTTAATGGTATACCACGAAAACTTTCATCACAAACTTGACATTGGGATTTCATTGTTCTCAAGAGGCTACGTGAGTTATCATTTATTTGGGTTTCTCCAGAAAAAGCAAAATTACCTTTTATTGAAGATTTGAAACCCAAGAGACTATAAAATTCATGAAGTTACCTTTCAGACAAACCGTAAGGAGTAAAACATTCTAACAAGATGAAACTATTAAAAATGCGTTGAGGTATTCAATTTTTGTGCAAATAAAATTTAAATAACTATTAATTTATAGATTCTTACTGAAATTTTGTGTTTTATTGCAGAAGAGGCGAGTGTTAATTGGATATTGAACAAGGAAGAATAAGTCGAATTCATGATTATTCTATGAATTTTGTTTACTTAAAATCGAGGTTGACTGAGTTACGTGAAAATCATCCTTCAGGGGTAATAATTCCACTTATTGAAAGTGATCTTGATACGCCTGCAATCGAAAAAATAATTGACGGTTTAAATAAATGTGATTACCTAAAAAAAACATACATTGCTTTATCTGCGAACACTGAAAACGGGTACGATAAAGCGGTAAACGCTTTCTCTAAGTTAGAAGGCCCACATGATATAGTGTGGTGCAATAATCAAAAAGTAGCAAATGTTTTGGGTGAACTGAGAAAAAAAGGGCTTGATGTCACTAATTTAGAAGGAAAGGGAAAAGATCTTTGGATAGCGCTTGGAATCGCATCACTTGAACTTCAAGCAATTGCAATTCATGATGCGGATATAACAACTTACTCAGAGCTGTTACCAACCAAGCTTCTTTATTCAGTGGTTGAACCACGATTAGATTTTTGGTTTGCTAAAGGCTACTACGCGCGAATCAGTCTTGAAAAAAGGGTAATCTATGGAAGGATATACCGTTTATTCATTAATCCATTACTGGAAGCGCTCCATAAGAAAATGCCCCAAAAATCGGCATTCGTTCGTTACTTGCAGTCTTTTAGATATACGCTTTCAGGTGAAATGGCAATATTTACTGATATAGCGTTGAATCTGAGAATTCCAAGTGGTTGGGGTTTAGAAATAGGGATTCTATCTGAGCTCTACAGGAACGCTTCAAGCAAACGGATATGTGAGGTTGATCTGGGTTTCTTTGACCATAAGCACAAACCAATTGACCCCGATGCATTGATAAAAACTGCTGAAACAAGTTTGATTACGTTGCTTAGAACTTTAACAGAAACCGAAGGAATTAACATATCTAATTCATCTCTTTTGAGTCTTCAAGTTACTTATCGAAGGTTTGCGCAGGATAGAATTCGTCAATATTATGCTGATGCGATATGTAATGACTTAAATTATGATAGGCATGCAGAAGAAACGTGTGTGGAACTATTATCGGATGCGATAATTACTGCTGGACAACAGTATATGAAATGTCCCACTGGTGCCCAGTTGCCTGATTGGCTCCGAACTTTGTCGGCAATGAGTGATGCACGAGAGAAACTAAGAGATGCTGCGATTCAAAAATGATCTATTCAAAAATAGTGATCTTTAGTGACATTGATGGAACCGTCATCGATGACAATTATAGTTTAAGAGAAACTGAAATCATCATTTCTGAAATATTAGAAAAACAAGTTAAATTCGTTCTATGTAGCAGTAAAACGAGAGCAGAAATAGAATATTATAGAAACCAATTAGACATAAAAGATCCCTTCATTTCAGAGAACGGCGCGGCGATCTTTATTCCGAGGGGGTACTTTGATTTTTCTTATGATTACTCGAAACAAACCAGCGAGTTTGACGTTATAGAGTTAGGCCTGGCTTATTCAGAAATTAGAGAAAAAATCAGGATAATAGAAGAAAAAGGGTCTTTTAAGATAGTTGGTTTTGGGGATATGACTGCGGAGGAAGTTTCGAAAGGTACTGGGCTTCCCCTCGATCTAGCAATGCTGGCTAAGCAAAGAGAGTATAGTGAGCCTTGCATCATTTACGGGAAAAACGAAGAGGAGTTCTCCGGTTTACTAAGAAACGAAGGTTTGCGTTATGAAAAAGGAAAAAAATACTACAACCTAATTGGAATTCATGATAAAGGAAAAGCTGTTGCACGTCTTAAGGATCTTTATGTTTCTAAGTTTGGAGCGATCAAGAGTTTCGCTGTAGGTAACGATAGAAATGATATTTCGATGTTAAAGATTTCAGATTGTTCCTTTTTTGTTGAAAAAGAGCAAAGCCTTAAGACTATTTGGACTCTTGTTAAAAATAGCCTGCAAACACAATCTTCAACTTCCGAAGTTGGTTAATCTTAAAATGTCTTCTTCTTTTTATTGTGGAAGACAACTTTTCTTCTTTATTTCTGTGGTTCGTTTATGACTAGAATAATTTTTTCTACAGTGGAATCGCATATTTTTCGGATTCCTCTTTTTCCTCGTTCATAAGTAATGTTGATTAACCCCAGTTCTTCTAGGGCGCGAATTTGTTCACTTATGTAGGCTTCGCTTAATCCTATTTTCTTGGCTATCGTTGTAATGTCTAAGCGCTCCGTTGATAATATTTGAAGCATCGAGAAAGTTGTAGTGTTTAGCGCTTCAGCTAGAGTTAGCGCTTTTTCTCCGGAGACTATTACTTCTTTGGGAGATGGCAGAGTTTCACCGGCAACCAATATACTTTCCAGTTGTATTAATCGATTACTCTTTTTCGTAAAGAAATTAATTATATTTTGACTATTTTACAACAATAAGTACCTAGTCAAGAGCTCTCGAATACTTTTTTATTTTTGACTGGCGAATCATTTTTAAAAAATGGGTGCATAAGAATCGTGACAAAAGACTTTGGGATTGCCAATGAGTGAAAATCAATCAGCATTATCTTTAGATGCACACATTTATCTCCACGATATAGAAAGAGCAGATATTTTGGTTGGGATTCCAGCATTTAATAATGTACTTACAGCTAGCTATGTCCTCTCTCAAGTGGTCAAAGGATTAGACACATACTTTCCAACATTGAGATCAGTGATTTTTGTTTCAGATGGAAACTCAAGCGATGACACCCTAACTTCTGTCAAGAAGATTAATTTGCCTTCGGAAGTTAAGCTAATTCCAGCTATTTATATGGGGCTTTCAGGCAAAGGAACAGCGGTTAGAGCAATATTTGAAGCAGCGACTCATCTGAAAGTTAAGAGCGTTGCGCTTGTCGATTCAGATTTGCGTAGCATAACTCCTGAATGGATGAAACTGTTAATTACGCCTACCTTGGGTGGAACAGGTTTTGTGGCTCCTTACTACAATCGTCGCAAGTATGATGGAACAATAACTAACTTCTTGTGCTATCCAGTGACGACAAGCTTGTTTGGTAAGGATATAAGACAACCTATAGGTGGCGACTTCGGATTATCAATAGATTTAGTGCAAGACCTGTTAGACTCCCCGATCTGGAAAAATCCGGATGTTTACCGTTTTGGGATAGACATCTTTGAGACTTGTACTGCGTTAGCGAAGGGGTATGAGGTCAAAGAAGCCTTCTTGGGGGTAAAGAACCATGATGCCAAAGATCCATCCAGTCAGTTAGCATCAATGTTTAGACAAGTCATGAATGTTATGTTTAGCTGTATTGAACATTATGAACCAGTATGGAAGGACACGAAGGGCGTTTCTAAGGTCGAAATGTTTGGTGAATCTAAAAGTAGCTCTACACCCGAACCCATCCCAGTCTCTTTACCTGAAACAATTGAAGCTTTCAGAAGCAAATATGACCAGTACAAAATCTTCTATCAATCATTTCTGGAACAGAAAATTCAAGAAAAGTTTGAGGAAATAAAGCAGATAGAAACCTGTTCGGTTGATTTTTCTTCGGAAATTTGGGCTAAAACAGTCTATTCATTTATTGCTGAATTCCATAAGAACCCCAGCTATGGAAAAGACAAACTCATCGATGCACTGCGTGTGCTTTGGATCGGCAGAGTTGCCGTTTTCTTAAAAGAAACTGCGGATCTAACCAGAGAGGAAGCGGAGCTTAAAATAGCGGAAGAAGCAAAAGTATTCCAAGATTTGAAAGGTTACCTTATCGCGAAATACTAGATTTTTATTTTTAAAGCACAAATAGTTCTATTTTTTACCCTTTTTTCATGTCTAGTAATATAGTATTTTAGAAATGTCTTAGCCAATTCAAGCATTTTTGTTAGATACATGTTGCTCTCGCTTTTTTCAAACATAAGTTATTGTCTGGTAGCTCTGTTTTAGGAAAAATTCTTAAACTATTAAAAGTAAAATTTGAGTTGATAGGAAAATCAACATGTCTCAAGAAGAAGAACACTATCAGACTTTTGTAAATTTAGGGCTCACTTATCTTCAAGCAAAAGTGTACGTAACATTACTCAGACTGGGAGATGTTGGAGCGGAGGTAAGGAAAATCGCCAGTGCCTCAGCGATTGCTCGTCAAGATGTATACAGAATTTTGCCTACACTTCAAAAAATGGGGCTAGTAGAGAAAGTTGTTGCAATTCCTACAATATATAGACCTATACCATTGGAAGAGGGAATTTCTAAATTAATGAAAAAGAGGACTAAAGAGTATCAAGATGTTCAAAAGAAAGCAAAGTTTCTTTTGGAGAATTTCGGGGCTCCAGAAGTAGAACCTAAAGAGGATTCATCACAATTCGTTATTACGTCCGAGAGATCTCTTTTTCTGAAAAGAGTCAGAGAAGATATCGCTAAAACAGAATCTAGTATCGATATTATTTACGGTGATGAAAGGTTAAGGACCATTGTATTTCATACGTTTGATGAGTTTCAGAAAGCAAGCGCAAGAGGGATAAAGATTCGAGCGATAACGTACAAAACGGAGGAGGCGCCATTAGATAAAAATCTCCAACTTTTGTCAAGCAAAGCTACCTTTGACCTTCGATTTATTAATAGAGACATTCCAGTTGGTTTAGTTATTTTTGATAATACAGAAGTGAATATTCGTACGATGCATAGCATAGTTCCTAGTTTTTGGACAAATAACGGTAATGTCGTTAGACTGTCTAAATTCTATTTTGACTGCTTATGGGAAATGTAAACAGTTGCAGCTAGTGCTCTTACTGGAAAAATAACGTAAATTTTCTGGGTAAATCATATTTAAAGTTAACAGCTAAGCTAATTGATAGTTTTATTGAATGTCCAAAGCATAAGCTAAATACTTAAGAAAGATACGTTTTGTCTATGGGATACCAGCCGAGAAAAAAGTTGTCAAGAGACGCAATTCATCAGTACAGAAAGCCTCTTCGGGAAAAAAGCAAAAATAGAAAATGTATCCGTAACCTTCATGGAAGTCCGCCGGCTGAAAAGACACATTTTTTTACTGAAAAAGAAATTTCGGAGGCAACCCTCAGGCGATTACATACTTTAGGAAGTCAAAAATTTGGTTCTTCTCCATTCAGTGAGCATTTTAACCGCTGGTTGACAAATGTATCCATCGTGCTAGATGAGTTTCAGGCCCACCCAAACATAAGTGTGGACAAGCAATTTGCAGCGGAATGTACTCAAACGCTCTCCACCATTAATTTTCAACTTAAAGAAAGACGTCGCCAAGAAACTTCGCTTGATCAGGAACTAAAAAATTTAGCATACTACAGAGAACGCCTAAAACAAATCAATACAGAATATTCAATTGAGGCTTCAGAGATTAAGGGTCAAAAAAATAGAGAAATCAGGCGTCTTAACAGCAGTATAAATCGTTTAAAAAGAGAACAAGACGAAGTTATTCGGATGAAAACGGGTCTTTTTCGGAGCGTCTCGAAGAAAGACAGGGAACAGAGAGAAATCGTGATAGTAGAGGAATTGAATAATAGGCAAACGGAACTCGAAATGGTTATTTTAGATTTAAAAAATCAACAAAAAATTCTTCAAGACATGTATGAAAAAAAGAAGGAGCCAGTTCTTGACCAGTTATATGATTTTAAGAAAAAAATTCGGCATATGGATTCGGATGGTTCTTTGGAGGAGCGATGGTTTGCTTGTGAAGCACTCATCGATTCGATAAACAGTTTTTTACAAAGAAAAGCAGCAACTAAGTTACCCTAAAAAAGTTAATAATTGTAAAAATCAAGAAGAACTAAAGAAAATTGTCAAATTCTGCTGCGATATTTTGGTTTAGCCATCTATTAAGTGGACTGTGCCATCTGGACAGTAAACCTTTTCTCCGACAGAAGTTTTCTTATAACGCCTTTTGCATTCAAAAGACATTTGAGAGCATCCGTCGCAATCTCGTGATAACATTTTATCGCCTCTTTAATTGAATCTGAATATTTAAGATAAATGTTGAAAGAAATAAACGTTTCGAACCAACAATCTTGATTTCAATGAACATCTAGGAGGTTAAAAGTTGATCTGAGCATTAGCTAAAACTTCGGTTTTGCTCATAAGACTTACCAACACGTTAGTTCTTTAATAAGTCTATACATAATCTAATTTGCAGCAGTGCCTTTTAAGCACATATAACTCAAGAAAAAGAAGGTGCATAAAGAGCAGAAAAAAAATAACTGTTTATCTTTTTTGTCTCCTCATGTTTTAGCCTTTGATTAAAAAATGAAAAAGAATTATGGGGGTTTAAGATAAATGTGAAGCTGCCCTTTTGAAACTTGAAGGTCGACTCTATTCTTTGAAGTACAGCATTTAGAAGCTGGTCCAACAGCCGAAATAGCCAATAGGTTTTTGAATTTGCTATTTACGCCAATTATCTCTTTTGCTGCTTCTTTGGTTAATTCGATTTCAAAATGAGTTATTTTCCACTCTTCAGCATCGATAATTACGTCTGTAACAATACCCACTTTTAGGTTTTCAACATAGATTTCTTTATAGAGTAATTCGTAACGGAAATTCATAGTGTATCAGACACTCCACCAGACGTTATATCGATGATTTATTAATAAAACTTACCAAAACCATAATTCATTTTCAGTTCTTATTTTTCTATTTCATTATTAGCTTATCAAAACTGCTTTTCGTTAATCTTCATATGAGTCTAGTCTATGAAAACGTATCTCGTTTCAAATTCTACCATATTGTACTCTTTTGTGAGTTTTTCAAAGATAACAGATACTTGCCACCTAAACCAATTAAAGCATAATTATTTCAAAAAAAGTCCTTAAAAAAAGGAAGGGGTTGTTTAGTTTGTTTCTTTGGATATTTTTTTAGCGAGTGCGTACCCGATGGGAATCAACATTATTGCGAGTGCGATAGCAAAAGCCCAAGAAATGTTAGCAATGACATTTGTGACACCTGGGAAAGTGGCGAAAATTGCGCCTGCGCCGATAATTAAGAATATGCTGTATAGTACGAATTTTGCGTAGCCTGCAACTGTTTTGAATTCAGCGTGATCTTCAGTAATCGACTGGATCAATGTGTCAGTTAAGGCTATACCAGCACCGATAATGACGAAGCCAAGTATTAGCGGATAGATTGTGTTGCCTGAGAGCAGCATTGTATCGAGAGCAAGTAGTATTATGAACGCTATCAGTCCAATTAGAAGCAAGTTCTTTAGCATATCGGCAATTTCTACTTTGGCTTCTGGGAACATGGGTCGTAGCATTCTGCCAATGAAGGTCGCTAGAAAATCTACGAATACTGTTCCAAAGACAATTATCAGTATTCCTCCAAGGAGCCTTGGCAAATAGTCAGCTATTGAACTTAGATATCCACCGAAAGTTCCTCCGATGTTCAGGACTTGAATGGCGAGTATTATTGATAGTATTACAATGAATGCTTTAGTTACTGCTCCGATAAAGTTAGATAGGTCAAGACCAGCAGCCCTGAAAGATTTTCCAGTTACTGTTTGGTCAAAGCTTTTTTCCATCCCTAATTTTTCAACTATTTTATTTACTGCTTTGCCTACGAAAGTTCCGACAAACCATCCAATTATGATAATAATGATTGCAGCGATCACAGCAGGAAGGGCATTGACTATATCCGTCGCGACATTACTAAAAACTTCAACTATGTCAACCAAGAATATCACTAATCTCTTATTTGTATAGATTATTATTAAAAGTTATCCATTTGATAAAAAGCGTGATTAGTAATTTTTTTGCTATTAGCGTTATACGCATTCATAGCAGAAGAAAGCAATATTTTGTCAACATTTCTGAATCTCCTCTTCAACGTTAACAAGGTACAAGATAGATTTTTAAAGCGAGTTTGATGAACTAATAATGTACATTTCTAAGGAGACGCTGTTAATGAGGAAAAATCCAAGTTTAATTTCTTCGAATGAAACCTCCAAATATTTACAAGATATTGCTATTGCAGATATCCTTGTAGGCATGCCCTCCTACAACAACGTAATCACAGCAAACTACGTAGTATCTCAGATAGTCAAGGGATTAGATACCTACTTCCCAGACTACAAGTCAGTAGTTTTCGTATCAGACGGGGGTTCTGGAGACCAAACACTAACTTCAGTTAAAAAAATCGACATCAAATCAACCAACGTCAAACTAATTCCAACTATATATATCGGAGCTTCCGGAAAAGGAACAGCGATTCAAGCTATTTTTGAAGCAGCCAGGTACCTTCAAGTGAAGAGTGTAGCACTTGTTGATTCAGATCTGCGGAGTATTACTCCTGAATGGATGAAACTATTGATTGAACCCACATTAACTGGAACAGATTTTGTAGCGCCTTTGTATAATCGAAGCAAATATGACGGAACCATTACAAACTTTCTGTGTTACCCTTTAACTGCTGCACTTTTCGGCAAGAACGTTAGGCAGCCAATAGGTGGAGATTTCGGATTGTCATTACCCTTAGTCGAGGAGATTTTGGAGTCTTCGATGTGGAATTATCCTTATGTTAGCCGTTTTGGAATCGACATTTTTGAGACCTATACTGCATTGGCAAAGGGGTTTAAAGTTAAAGAGGCAAGGTTAGGTGTAAAAGAGCATGACCCAAAAGACCCCTCCAGCCAGTTAGCAGGCATGTTTAGACAAGTAACGGGTACATTGTTCAAATGTATTGAGAAATACGAGCCAATTTGGAAAAAAATCAATGGTGTATCTGAGACTGAGAAAATTGGCGAAGATACATCGAACAGCATTCCCAAAGCAGTCGAGGTTTCTCTGCCCAACACGATAGCGGCATTTAAAGCCAACTATGAAAATTACGCACCCACTTTTAGGTCACTACTAAGCAAAGACATTACATCCAGGTTTGAACAATTAAAGAGTCTTGAAACATCGAACGTTGAGTTTCCCTCGGAGGTTTGGGCTAACACCGTCTACACATTTGTCGTAGCATTTCACAGAGAGAAAGACGCTAGAGCAGCACTACTGTTGCTAGATGCGCTGCGAATTTTATGGATCGGAAGAGTCGCTGCCTTTATCAAAGATACATGGAGCCTTGAACGAGACCAAGCAGAAGAAAAAGTTCTGCAAGAGGCAAAAGTTTTCACATCATTAAAAGCCAATCTAGTTGAAATGTATTAGCGTGAATTTCAAGATTAGCTATGGCCAAAAGCAATTTTGGCTGAGAACGTGAATTTTAAAGATTTGGATGGGGATAAAAATGGAAGAAGCAATCAAGACGCTATTGCACGCAGGTAATGAAGCCTTAAAAGCGTTTACTAAACGAAACTTGATTGAGAAAGAAGTGGATTTCGAAGAATTATGGACCTTGCTAAGAGTGAAAAAATTATTAGAAGCCCAACAATCCAATGGTTCATGGATCTATCCAACAAGAAAGCAACGTTGCGTTCACCCACAAACTATGACCAGTATCAAACTTACAAGACGATAGCCGAACTAGTGGAATTCTATGGATTAAATAGGAACATGAAGCAATTAGAAAAGCAGTTGATTTTCTATTTTCATTTCAGACTGAAGAAGGAGAATTCAGAGGTATGTACGGCAACCAGTACAGTCCTAACTACAGTGCAAGTATTACAGAATTCCTAATTAAGGCAGGCTATGATGGCGTGAAAATCTAGAAATCACTTGACTGGTTGCTTGGAATGAGGAGGATGATGGAGGATGGGCTATTCCTCTAAGAACCAGAAAAAGAGAATTGGAAGCTTGGAACGATAAAGAAACAATCGAGCCAGATAGGACCAAACCGTTCTCTCATTTGGTTACGGGTATTGTGTTAAGACCATTTTCTTTAACGCCTCAGTATAGAATAAAAGTAAAAGATGCGGGGATATTATTAGCGGATAGAGTCTTCACCAGAGATACGTACTCTGATAGAAGAGGCGTTGAGTACTGGACAAAATTCACTTTTCCATATCATTGGACAGACCTACTATCAACAATAGATACATTGACATTTCTCGGAATCAATAATCACCCAAAAATCAACGAAATAAAGAAGTGGTTTGAGAGGCACAAACAAAGCAACGGAATATACAAAGTAAACGTGATGGCAGGAGCTAAATACAAGGATATCAAATATTGGATAACCCTAAAATATTCATATGTGCTTAAAAGAATGATTCAACAAAAATAGCTCGAAATCTTTTATTTTGCTTGAGCTTCTAGACTAATTCTGCTGGCTTTTGAAAAAATAAAGCTGCCGTACTACAATTGCAGGTTTATAAAAAAACCAATGCTGTAAGGATGACTTATTTTATTATAATGGTGGCGGGGGTGGGACTTGAACCCACGAAGGCCTGCGCCAGAGGATCTTAAGTCCTCCTCCATATCTTAGGTGTAGAGATCTGGCCACCTATTTAGACCTGGCTCGGATACCCCGCCACCAGCACCGATACATCTACGCGCTATTGTTTAAGTTTTTTGATGTTTTGTGCGTAGTCCAACGGTGTCAACATATCGTTTTTTTTTGAAAAACTGATGTGAATTAACTGCGGCAGCATCTATTTCAATTAATTGACCTTGGGTGCTTAAAGTGAAGAATATTCAAGTGTTTTTAGCATGCTTCCTGAGCGGAAACCCTCTAAATCAAGTGTGATATAATCGAAACCCAGACTTTTTAATGCTACAACTATTCTGTCGATAACCTCTATATCGAAAAAAAGCCCGCGTTGGTCTTTGGAAAGTTCTATACGCGCTAGACCGTTATGGTCTCTGACTCTTAGATTATTCACTGGCACAATCTGTTTTATGGCTTGTTCTGCTTTTTCGATGCGTTGGAGTTTTTCAGCGGTAATTTTCTCATTGAAAGGTATCCTAGATGCTAAACACGCCAAAGCTGGTTTGTCGTGCACACTAAGACCCATCTGTTTAGCTACTTGACGAATCTCTTCTTTAACGAAACCGGTGATCATCCAAGGACTGTACACATCTTTAGATTCTAAGACTGCTCTAAAGCCTGGTCGGTGGTCTTTTAGATCGCTAGAGTTTGTGCCTTCGAAAACTGCTTGGAATCCAAGTTTATGTGCAGACTCAACTAGAGTTTGGAGAAGCTCTTTCTTGCAAAAATAGCATCTGTTCTCGGGGTTTTTGATGAATTCTGAGTTGTCTAATTCGTTCGTTTTCACAATATGCAGGTTGATGCCGATGTTTTTGGCTGTTATTTTAGCATCCTGTAATTCTTCAGAAGTGTAAGTAGGAGACGTAGCGATGATCGCTACTACTTTTTTGTCCCCTAAAACTTCGTGAGCGACCGCAGAAAGAGTTGAGCTGTCCACGCCGCCTGAGAAAGCAATAACAACTCCATTCTTTCCCTTTTCTGCAATAAATTCTCTGAGTCTTTCTAATTTAACGTTTAGATCTGACATTTTTTCACCTATTTGAGAAACTGTTCCTGGGTGGCTGAGACTGCAAGGTCTAATAGCTCTCGCAAAGGTTTCTTGGTTTTCTCTGCAAGGCGTTTTAGATCTTCATATTCAGGTTTTATACGGATAATTTCTCCGTTTTGGTCTTTAGAGATCTTAACTTTAACGGTTTCTTTGTTCCCCAATATGAGTAAATCGACCATATGGAGTTCTCTGTTTATGATATGGCGTTCACAATAGTAGACCCTTACACCGAGTGTGCCTGTTTCGTCAATTAGAACTTTTGATAGATGTTGGACATCTTTTTGTTCCGCTATTGCTTTGATTATTTGTCCTGGACGGTTTTTCTTTGTAAACATTGGAATTATGCTTACGTCTTTGGCCCCTTCAATTAGGAGTTTGTCGATTACGTATCCGAGTACTTCGCCAGTTGTATCATCAAGGTTAGTTTCCAGAACGGCTATTTCATCGCTCAATGGCTTTTCGGCATATTCTTCACCCATAGTTAATCTAAGGACTGCGGGTAATCCTGGGAAATCTTTGGTTCCAGCGCCATAACCTAACTTCATAGGAACGATGGGGGGATAAAAACGGCTTACTTCATCTGCCAAGTTTACTAGTATTGATACTCCTGTGGGGGTAGCGAGTTCTGCATTGATTGGGCCTCCATGGAAAGGGAAGTTTTTTGATTGAAGAATTGCTAACGTTGCTGGTGCAGGGCTTGAAACAGCGCCGTGTGAAAAATTGAATGTTCCACCGCCTACGGCTACGGGTGTTGAGTAGATTCTTGATTCAAAAAGCTTCAAGTCTTCAAGGGCAACTGCAATGCCTAGTATTTCAGCGGCAGTATCGACAAGGGCTACTTCGTGCAGGTGTGCATCATCGAAGGAAACTTGATGCAGATCGGCTTCAACACTAACTAATGAGCGGATCGCTTTGGAAACAAACTCTTTGGCTTTCGTTGGAAGATTCAAGTTTGCTGCAGCGTTTTCAACTACATCCACCAGTTGGCCACCACTTTTTTTCGATGTTGACTCAGAGGTTACATCAATCTGTGTAGCTTTAAATTCACCCCGTGTTACTTTTTTCAAATCAATTTTGATCTTACCGTAGCCGAGATCTGGGTGCTCTAGAGATTTAATTGCCAAAATTACTTTGCTAGCGTCTGCGCCGAGATCAATCAAAGCGCCTAAAATCATATCTCCGGCAACACCGGAAACTTGACAATCAATTATGAGAACTTTTTTGGGTCCCGACATGATTTATCACAAAAACTTAGTTAGTAAGACAAACATAATAGATATATTGTGTTGTCTTTTTTTAAATTGCTTGTTTATGTCATCGCTTAAAGATATTTTAGACAAGGTTGCTAACCAAGAAATTACACCAATACAAGCTGAAAAACTTTTGAAGCTAAATGCAATCGATCAAGTAGGATGCTTAGCCAAGATAGATGGAAACCGAGAAATACGTAAAGGCGTTCCCGAGATTGTTCTGGCTGAAGGTAAAACACCAATCGAAGTCTTAGACATAACTAGGGGTATGCTCAGGAGAACCGGCAGAGTCATCATCAGCAGATCAACGGATGAATACGTAAAAGCTCTCAAAGAGGCTTTTGATAAAGATGCCACACTTGAGGTACATAACAAAGCGAGATTAGTGGTTGTGAAAAAGAAGGATCACACAATGTTGCAAAGTGGCGGCAGAGTTGCAGTTTTGACAGCAGGGACTTCTGATGTCCCGGTTGCTGAGGAAGCAAAAATTATTGCTCAAGAAATGGGGTGCAGGGTTTGGTCAGCTTACGATGTGGGAGTTGCAGGAATTCACAGACTACTTGAACCGATTAAAGAAATTATTGCAAACGACGTTGATGTAATTGTTGTGGTTGCTGGCAGGGAAGGTGCTTTGGCATCCGTTGTTTCTGGACTCATTGATGTTCCTGTAATCGCAGTGCCGACTTCCAACAGTTTCGGTTTTGGAGGAAAAGGCGTGGCTGCATTGATGGCGATGCTTCAGTCTTGTTCGTTGGGACTGGCGGTTGTTAACATTGATGGCGGAGTTGCTGCAGGCGCAGTAGCTGCATTGATTGCCAATCGCACGGGTAAATTAAGAAAACAGGCTTAGAAATTTTTCCTTTTAACACTCTAAGCAAACGGGTTTGCTAAAAAACTCGAGTACCCATTTTTTAGGTTCGCTCATATTATTAGTATAATTTGAACAAAAATTTAGATGAAAAATTTAGAGGCCTAAAAAATAGGCTGGTGAAATTAGCTGTCCTCTGCGTCTTCTTTTGCCAATTCATCTGAAATACTATCATCATGACTCTGAGCGTTCTTGCGTGTTTGTTTTTTGCTCGGAGCTCCTTGTTCTCGCCCTAACATGAACCCTTCCTCGGCGGGCGTGATTTCGTCATCTTCAAGCATTGTGTCTCTTTCGCCTGCATCGTAGATGTCATCAGTTTCTTCTTCTTTGTCCTCTTTATCGAGTGGAGGGCCTTGATAGAAATGAGGAGGCGCTTTCTTCTTTGTTTTATTACTCAAATCATCATCTCCATTTTAACTTTTTTTTAAGTTCTGTTTTAGACAAATAGACATTGTAATTTTAACGTCTTTTATGAGTATGTGATTACATAATGACAATCACAAATAAAACTGTTCAAGCAAAATTAAAAGTTGCCATAAATCCTTGTGTATTACAAAGGTTACCAATCATAAATTTTTAAGTGATGCTGCGTCTAATTGCACAAATTATCTAAAAAATGTAAATTCTAACCATGTACTTTGCAATAAAACTTACTAAAGATTTTTATACTCAAAAACAAACCTTTGAAATGTCACATTAACTCAGTATCACAAAGCCCAACAAGCTTTTAGGATAAGAAAAGGATCTGTGGCAGAAGAAAACAAGCAAATGCAAACTCAATCATTTAAGGATTTACCTTTATCTAGGGAAATCCAGAGAAGTATCGAAGAACTCGGGTTTGAAAGTCTTTTTCCGATTCAAGCTCAAGCAATAATCCCCCTGCTCGAAGGCAAAGACGTCATCGGGCAAGCCCAAACCGGCACAGGTAAAACCGCAGCTTTTGGCTTACCAATGGTTCATTGTATAAACCGCGAAGTCCGCGGCGTCCAAGGACTTATTTTGGTACCAACACGTGAACTCGCAGTTCAAGTCGCCGAAAACATGACAAAATTCGGCAAATATGCCAAACTAAAGGTTTTAGCTGTCTACGGTGGAGAATCCATAAACAAACAAATCCACTCACTAGCAAGCGGTGTCCAAATTGTAGTTGGAACACCTGGCAGACTCATTGACCTCATGGAAAGACGCGTACTGAATTTAGCGTCTGTGCGTATTGTGGTTTTAGATGAAGCTGACCGAATGCTCGACATGGGCTTCACAGAAGACGTCGAATACATTTTGTCAAAAACACCAAGAGACCGTCAAACAAGTCTTTTTAGCGCAACCATCGACGATTCTGTAATGCGTGTGTGCAACAAATACCTCAAAAATCCTCAAAAAATTCTTGTCAGCAAAGACGAAATTGCACTAACCCAAATGAAACAATACTATGCCATCGTCAACCAAGGCGGCAAACTCAACGCACTCTGCGATTTTCTGCAGGATGACCAAGTAGACAAAGCCATCATTTTCTGTAGAACCCGCCATGAAACAAGCCGGTTAGCTGACCAACTCTACAAACGAGGTTTCAAAACACAAGTCCTCCATGCAGGCTTTACGCAAGCCCAACGCGACCGATCAATCAACGATTTCCGTCGCGGCACACGCAACCTTCTAGTAGCAACCGACGTAGCCGCAAGGGGCTTAGACATCGAAGGCATAACCCACATAATCAACTACGACGTACCAAACGACCCGCCAGTATATTTCCACCGTATAGGCAGAACTGCACGTAAAGGCGAAGAAGGCACCGCAATAACCCTTGTAAGTTATGGTGAAATGTCAAACTTTAACAACATCAAATGCTTAACCAAAACAAAAATAGAAGAAATCAAAAAAGCAACAACCACCCGAATAGAAGACTCTCCAATCCAGAGCTTCTACTAAACCTATTTTTTAGTTTCCAATTCTTTATTAAATCTAAGAGTATACGAACCTATAGTACGTGTATCAAGACGTTTCTTGAACATTTTCATTAGATTCTCTATGAAACTAAGGCACCATATCGGCTTTCGGCTAGATGGAATATCTTATTGCGGAGTTTTTCATTCATCAACCTGCTATTACAAAAGGGCTTATGCCTGCAATTCAGCTATTAGACATCAAAAAAATCCGTAGAATAAAATATAATCATTTTTAGCTACTAACATTCTTCCGTTGAACTCGGCTTTATAGTTAAAGCTGATTTGTCTGTTGTAGCTAACTCATATTGGTTTGAATGTTTTATGGCCTTTTTAGGGCAAATATCAACACAATGGTAGCAGAATATACATTTATCCAAGTGAACCTGAGGCTTCTTTTTTTCATCCACTTCAACCATTTCGATTGCTTTAGAGGGGCATTCTTTGCAGCATAAACCGCACCCGATACAAAGTTCTGAGTCAAACATTGGTTGGCCACGGTAATCGTTAGGTAAAGTAGGCTTAGTAGACGGATATTTGGTCGTTGCTGGTTTAGAGACAAGTTCGTGCGCAGCTCTCTTAAATAATCGGGGGATACGCGGTTTAGGCATTTAATTACACCACTTGCTAATTCTGGTATAAACCATTATTTTAATGCAACTAAAAAAGCAATCTATGAAGTCTGAAAATCGAATAATTGTGGTCATCATTCTCTTTTTTGCTGAGATCCTTAGCGCCGTTGATAAGACTGCGCTCTTTCTCAAATATGCTCTGCCTTCTTTGAGGGTAGCTTTTGGTCAATATTGCATTTCCTTCTTTTTTCCTGATTTTCTGCAAAAAATACTCCTTGTGCAAGACAGTTTACTCAGTGAAAGTTTGCTCGAAGCCAAGTTGTTGTCTGCGTTGCTCTAATAAAATGCTAATAACTCACAGAAAGCATTATTTGATATCATGTGGTTTTTTCGCTCGGACAGTTAGTATTTAAAAGGCAAGGGAAATGAAACAAGTTTCTAAGTATGCAACTGCTAAAGAAAGGAGAAATATGACCCAGCAAGAAAAGATACGGCTAGGTCTAAGAATATGTCACGGAGTAATCTCAAACCTGGTTGGTGGGAGAACTCCACTGTTCTGTGGTCATAAACTAACTTATAATTGTAACCTCAAATGTAGAATGTGCCCATTTTGGAAAAGATCGACAACAGATTTGAGCCTAGAGAAAGAAAAAACCATTCTGAGGCAAATTTATAATTCAGGAGTTTGCGGAATCGCATTTGAAGGCGGAGAACCACTTCTGAGAAAGGACTTGGTTGAAATTCTTGATTATGCTAGGTCTTTACCTTTGCAAACGAGCCTTATCACAAACGGCACTATGTTGGAATCCAGAATAGATGAAATAACACCATACATTAACGGTGGCATTTATGTTTCTCTAGATGGAATAGGCAAAACTCATGATTTAATCAGGGGTGTCAGCGGCTGTTTCAAAAAGGCAATAGAGGGAATAAGCGCAGCCTCCAAAAAAATTCCTGTTGCAATTAATACGACGATAATGGCTAAAAATATCTATGAGATTGAAGATCTGGTTAAGTTGGCAAAGGAATTAGATGTAAAAATATCAGTTGCTGTTGCCCATGATTACTGCAACGCTGAAGTGTCTGCACCTCAAAGTCAAGAAATCATTGACGCAGCCAGAAACCTCATTGAATTAAAAAAGAAAGGTTATCCTCTCATAAATTCAATAAGCTATTTTAAAGTAATTGCTAAAGAGAAAAAATGGAACTGTAAACCTTGGTCAACAATTAACGTAAGTCCGGAAGGATATTTAGTTCTACCTTGTTATGTGCTAAATGGATATGCGAAATCTATTTCCGTTTTTAAAACTAGTATCAGAACTGCTATATCCGATTTTAATTGGAGAGAAATACAGAGGTGTCAAATTTGCAGTCTCCACTGTTATGTGGAACCGTCACTGGTGCTTTCTTATGATTTTGGAACCCTACGGAATTGGGCTTTTCCAACAAAGGACAATCTAGCTTAAGCATATTGGTCTTTGCAGAGATAATCTAGGACGCGTTTATTCTTGTTTCATTTGATTTTTTTGGTTTTCAAAAATAAAAAGTTCATCTATTTTGGTTTTTAGAGTTTCAGCTATTTGGTAAGCAAGTATTAGTGATGGATTATACTTTCCCTTTTCTAGATAAAGGATGGTTTCTCTTCTAACACCGACCGCTCTTGCAAGATCTTCTTGAGTTAAATCATATCTTGCTCTGAACTCTTTGATTCTGGTTTTAAACTTCATCACAATTCTCCTTTTTTGGCGTAATACCAGCTTAATAAACCATAAGAAAATCCTGATACCAGCATTATGGCAATTACAGCCCATCCAGCTTCTATCTCTGGCAAGTTTAGAAACTCGTTTCCAACTATGATCCAAACCAACGTTGAGACCATAAATGCCAAACCGATATAGTAGCTTCCCAAAGCTGCTTTCCCCTGAATCTTTGACGTTCTTTCATCTCTTAACGGGTATCCTGCTTTTCTATCTCTCTGGGTTTTCCAGATTACAAATATTCCCAGTAGAATAATCAGCAAAGCATTTATGATAAGAATGATTGGCCATCCGAAGGCACCCATAACTATTCACCTCCACTATTCATTATTCCTCTTTGACCTGAAAGAGGACATATTCCAGTTATTCCCAGTACCAGCGTAGTTTTTGCCTGTTGTTTCGCCCAGAATTGCTCCATCAAAATTCTTCTTGATCCAAGTAAACAAATCAAAATTCCCAAAACGAACATTGTTTTCAAGTTTTTGTCCATATTTCCCGGGCTCCATTTATCCAAATCCAACATTTTATTATCTTTATCTAACATAATGTTATGTTATTCTAACTAATAAATTTTTTGCGCAGACTTCTTAGACCCACCTCAGCCTCAACATTAAATAGCGTGTGTCTTTGGGTCTTGGAAAGCGCAACGTGCTCCTTCTAATTCGACTTCTGAGGGGGCTATCTAAGTTCAGTATTCGTTTCTCCTTCCTGTCGGTTAATTCGAGGTTAGCTAAGGTTTTTTCAAATGCACATACTTTATGAGTTAAAAGCAGAATGTTAATTGCGGTGGCACAGTAAGCTATGAGTAATTCTCGATTATCAAGTGAATTACAAGGAAATACCCTTCGTGTGTACTGGTACTTAATCAACTCGTCCAAGACGGCTGTTGGTCCTAGAGATGTTCAAAGGAAATTGGGTTTTTCAAGTCCTAACTTGGCGGTTTATCATTTGGATAAATTAGTTGATTTAGGTATAGTTGAGAAAGTTACGGGTGGGTATCATGTAACTGAAATAGTTGATGTGGGTGTCTTAAAGCAGTTTACAAAGGTTCGGGGTTTTGTTTTTCCTAGACAGATTATCTATGCTTCGATGTGGACATCGCTGTTTATTTTTTATCTTTACGAATTTAGAACTTTGAATTTCTATAGTTTCTTTGCTTTTCTACTTGGGATTCTTGGTATCGTGATTTTTTGGTTTGAAGCTCTGAACAATTGGCGGAACCGCCCCCGCTAATTTTAATGTGCTTTTTTGTTTCGCCGGCCAGGTCAATTAATGTATCAAAATTTTCGTTTAGTTTGCATACATTGAAGTATATCTTATTGAGGATGCGAACATAGCTATCATTCAGTGTAATTTTTTCTTTTCAAATCTTAACCTTCTTGAACCCTTTCTATCAAAGAAAAAGGTTGGTTTGGTTGCTGTTTTTTCAGCATAGGGTTTAGTTGCCGGTTAACGTTATGTTATAGTTGTGGGTTCGGGAGTTGGTGTGGGTTCAACGGTTTCTGAGGGTGGCTCCGGGGTTTCTGTTGGAGATGCCGAGGGTGCAATTAAGTCTGGTGAGTTATCGGTTGTGGAAGCTTGGGGAAGGGTTGTGGCTGTTGCTTTGAATACTGGTTTTAGGTTTCCTTGGTTGCTGATGGAGGCGGTCATATCGATGAGTACAGTAGTTGTTTCTCCTTCATTGATTTGGAATTTGATTATTATGTCAATTTTGTCGGAGGGTACATTCAGATCAGCAGTGGTGTCGTCTGAGTATGTTGCTGTTGCATCTTTAATATGTAAACGGATTTTTGAGTAGTCTCCTTCTGGAAGTAGGGTAGTTGACAAATCTTCGCTGATATCTGTAAGGCGTAACAAATCAAAATTCACGGATTCTTTCCCTTCCTTAAAGGGCAATTTTGTCCAGCCGCTGCCTTGATTTTGAACTTCGACACTATCTATTGTCACGTAAAGTTTTGATAGCTCTACAGGGGCATCTTTGATGGCTACCACAAGAGTTCCCAAAGCTATTGGGTTCTCCGGAGCTGCGTTGCTTGGAAGCTGTATCCCCGACGTGGATATAGCAGCTATTATTATGATTGCTGTGGCTATTCCTGCGATTGCATAGATGCTTAGTTTTTTGGCGTTCATTGACATTTTATTCACTAACTAACCAAAATGTAATCGCATGATTTAATACAATGCTTTTGAACAACCTGTTCAAGAATTTGAACGGATATAAAAAGCGCCCATTAGCATGCGCACTAGCTAAGAGATTTTTAATTCATGAAATTTTATACCAAACTCTGTTATTAGTATACATCAAATTCTTTCTCAATTTTAACTCATTTTGCGGAAACAGAGTCCTCAGGCACGATGAGATGCTCATTGGGAGGAGCATAATCTACTTGAGTGTTTTTGCCTGAAGATAAATTTAGGTTGAGAGTTCCGCTCTTTAATTCTATGTATGATAAAAAGGAGCACTAAATTTAGGTCTCAAACAAGAATCAGCATGAAGTTTAAATTTGTAGAAAACAGCAAATATGTGATGCTTATGGGGTTCTTTCCAATCGAAAAATGTCAGGTGATTTGGCGGAAAGACGTTTCGTCTGACAATGATAGGCAAGAGATTATCAGAAAATTAAAGGGAATGGCACTTGAACTTCAAGAAGCTATAGATTTTACTGTAAGGTTGAGTAATCGAAAAATGAATGAAGTAAAATACTGGCTTGAAACAAGCACTGATAGCAGCTATACTTTGTCAATTTATTATGATTCTCATGCATCAGCATGGGGAATGCTTATTGAAATGATGGAAACAGAAAAAATGCCTTCCCAAGTGGTGGGTGAAATTGCCTGCAATGACCCAGTGACTTTTCAGTTTATTGAGCAAAAAGATATCCTTAAGACAGAACCCATTTCTTAGTGGAAATGGGCGCCAAAACAGGCTTTCTGATTACTCTTGTGCAAACATAGAAAACCATTTCAAGGCACCTTCTTTACGAAAATTCAATACCACTCTATCTCAATACATGCAAAGTTCCTGCATGACCTGGCTCCCATCCTTTAAAGTTGGAAACCTCTCTTTTACATGACCAGAGCTTACCTATTCATGCTTAAGCCTATTATCAACATGATTTTCCATCCCTTAGCCTCTAAAGGCTGGCAAGAAAAATAATGTCAATGCACCATCCAAGGCAGAAAACAGATACTTAGGAAGAATACCATAGTGAAAGATGAAAGATATAGAAAGAAAATAGACAGTTATCTTAAGCTAATTGGAGATTGGTTTATAGAGTGTTTTTTTGTAAGAGATTGCAATGTATAAGATGTTTTATCGCGTATGACTTTTTGCATCGCTAATTGTTGAAACAGTAAAGGGCTCAAACAAAAAGTATTAAGAACACAGCAAAACAAAAAATATCACTGAGAGAAAAGCAAATTGGCTAAATTAAATTGGACAACCGCTGACTCAGAGGGAACCGTAGTTTCAAGAGGAAAAAACAACTACTATACAATACTTGTCAGAGGAATCCCAGAAGAACGACCTAAAGATTGCATAATAGAACTCTACGTCACAACCAAAGAGATCACGATTCCAGAAATTAAACACAACCCACATAATAGACAAATAAAACTGCTATCACGCTCAATTATCTGGGGTAACTTACCACCTGCAAATAGCATAGAAAAAGCAATCGAAAAAAAGAAAAACACAGCTGAAAGAACAGAGAACAAAAATCCATATAGCTCGATCACTAGCGCTTATAGCTCAAAATAAAACAGAAAGATAAAAAAAACTATATTGCCTTATTTCATTTTTCTCAGAGTCTTTTAACGCTCCAAAACTAGTTCTTTAATAAATTCTAAAACTGAATAGAAATCAACAGAAATCACTTGAACTTTTCAAAGAAGACTAGTTGTTGCATAGACACAACAACAAGAACTTAAAACATTCAATCAATATTATACTATACAATTTGTCAAATAGAAATAGAGGTGAATTATTTGAAGTGTGGTCTTTGTAAAGGTGAAGTTAAAGAGCAATCTAAAATAACAGATGATGGCAAATGTTCAAATTGTGGTGCCAAACTAGCAATCGCTAAATAATTTAATAGAAAAAACATTTTTCTTATTCTTCTTTTTGTAAGTTTTCTTTGCGCTCCAAAATTAGCTCTTAGATTTAGCTAGCGCTAAAAGTGTCTTAATATTTTTGAAACAAATAGAACCGTGCCTGCTTTTTGAGTTTATATTTTGCTTTAGATGGTGCCCTCTTACTATTTGCTTTAACCATTTCAAAAGTAATAACCTGATTCTTATTTGTTAAAAAATATTCTTCTATTTTCTGTGGGTCGTCAATCAACTTTCCATTGCTGGCAAACACTCCAATTGGCAGAAAATCAGGATTCACATAAGCCATACACGCATCATAATGTTCATTGTTAACAAAAAGAAGCCCCATCTTTCTCAGAAATAGACCACAATATATGGATACAAACCCACCACTCAGCGAAATCAAAAGATCAAAACTTGCTTTGTCCTCCTTAATTCCCACCCTGTAATCTGCTTTATGAAGTTTGATTATTGGTTTACCATTTACTTCTGAGTTGGCTTCTATGTATCCTAAAAGTTCTGAATCTTTAAACATTGAAGTTATACCAGCAACAAAGTCAACATAGACAACAAACTGAAAAACTAAGGAAGGAGTCAGATGAATCCAGCTTCCAGGGTATAACACACGTTCCACTTGATACTTTTCTTTTAGTAGACGAAAAGCCCCAAGATGCACATCATTAATTCCACTGTAATTTGAAAGATATTTTTCAAGTGTTTTTGAAGGCATACAAAGAACTAAACAAAAATAGGACTAATCATTCTTTCGAAATAACTCCTCTTTACGCTCCAAAATTGTTCTTTAAGGGTCTTTATATGCAGAGTTGACCAGTCCAGGTGACCAGCCCCATTAAGTGGGCAGGCAACACAAAATGAAATACAAATGTTATAAAACACAATGCCCAATCTGCCACAACACAGGCTCCATCCAACTAGTCCTCAACAAAAAACAAGAAGTAAAATACGCCAGAACCAAGCATTACAGCAATATCAACAAAGATTCTAAGAAGCCACAATTCACGTACTGCAAAATAAACAACAAAGAAGAATTGAAAACTTTATTATCCAAGCAAGGAATCTCTCTGACAACAACAGCCTCTGGTCAAGCTGGTCAAACACAGGGATTTGCAAGCCTTGACCACCAACGTGGAGGCTGCGGCCACCAAACAACAAAACAAGCCATGGGCGAGTAGCTCAGCACGGATAGAGCACCAGCCTCCTAAGTTGGGGGTCGAGGGTTCAAATCCCTCCCCGCCCGCCATAGTTCCCCTATATGAACCTAATACTACGCTTTTTATTCCCAGTGATTTATTCCTATTGTTGGGAGTAAGGTTATGTCTCTCATACACTCGCTTGTCAGCGCTCGCTATTATTATTTTTTATAGGTTCCGATGATCGCGGAAAGCCTGTCATACTATACCCCCCAGAAAACGGAACCTCTAGCCAAAAAGCTATACAGTCGGAACAGAACGAGATCTTTGGAAAGAATGAGCTATTCAGAGTATTCTAATTGACAACACGAGCTTCTGAAACGATGATTTATGAAGATTCCATGAAACTTTTTCGGATAACTCTAATACTTCGATAAAAAAGACACTTTCTTGTTGGAACCTCTTAAATAACGGTAAAGCGAATCTATGTTTGAAAAGCACGCCTGACATGTTTACTAAGGAAAAACGAAGCGATATAATGGCTCGCATCAAATCGAAGGGCACAAAAATTGAGATTAAAATAAAAAATGCTCTCTCAGCATCCGGGATTTCATTTGTGTACTGCTGCACTCTGGGCAAGTTATTTTTGTTCGTTCAGTTTCGTCGTTGAGAGAGATTATTTTGCCGCAGTGTGGGCAATTGGAGACTTTTTGTTACATGCAGATTCACCTTTGCCAAATATGCAAAAGAAAAATGGGGTTTCGAGAGTGAATCCTCTTCTCTGTCCTGGGTTCAAATCCCCCAGTCCAAAAAAGAACTAGACCAAACTGAATTGATTTTTAAAGAAATCTACTGCAGAGGAAAGTTGAGAATTACACCACACATTTTGGGGCGTTGTTTCTTTTTACAGTTCTTTTTTATCTCTGCTTCCAATCCTTTTTTCCTTTATTTTTTGTCTGGTTCTCTTTTTTAGTTTGATTTTTTGCTTTGTTTTTTGCCTTGTTTTTTATTTTGATTGACTCTCCTACACTAACATACTGTCCTTCGCCCTTATCCGTTTTGTCTTCCTATCTCTATTAACTCTAAACAGTCTTTGAACCCAAAGCGGTTCAAATACCCCCGATCCACTTGCGCGAGCTACAGAATCCTTTCGATGGTTCTGTTAAGTCTCTGTTACTTGAGGCGAAACGTCACCTAAACTATATCTCGTTGTAGAGGTCGCAGGTTGGACACTTTAACACAACACTCTTGAATTTTCCTTCGATGATAGTTTCGCCTAATTTTGCTCCACATTTGCCACATAGATAGTTAGTATTACCACCTTTGCTTTTTATTATTGGTAACGTTTTAGATGCAAAAACGGTTCGGGTTCCTTTCTTGGGTTCAGGAATAGTTTTTAGTTTTCTGTCCATTTTATCCACTTACTTCGGTTTTTATTGGTTTGGCTTGGATTATAAGTTATTGCTTTCTGCTTTTTTCGATTATATGTTTCAAATCAATTGCACTTGATAAAAAAAGGGTGCGCGGGTGATATCTCAACTCTGCAAGGGGGCAAATCCGCTGGTATCCAAAAAAGGACATAGGGTAAACAGAAATGGGCTGCAAATGGGGTTTGCTGAGGCTCTGAGCTTAAATGGAGAAAAGAGAAAACCAAATGCAAATTATGGCTATTTCTTTTAGAGCGCAGGTTCAAATCCCTTCCCGCCACGGACAAGCCCCTCCCGTTTTGGATCGGGTTATGGTGACTTTCGTTTTATGAAAACATTTGTTGGTTCCAAAATAGCAGACGAATTCAAAGCCGGATTCTATAAGTTGGCAGGTTTCTTCAGCATATTCAACTCTACCAACAAAATCGTTTTCTTTGAAATCGACAAGCTGCAGGGCTCAAAGCTCTGCTTCCGAAAAAGGTCAACACATTCAATCAATATATCCACGATTCTGAAAATTTATTAACATAAAATTATAGATGGATTAGCGGTTTTGGCATTGGTTGTAGAAATTACAATAAAATCTGATTTTACAGCAGCTGAAATAGTCAGTCACCTAAGTAAGCTGAAGAATAGTCCGTGGCATGCTGAAAAAAGAAGCAGGGGCGGATTCAGATTGGTCCACAGTGCGACTGAGAAGCATGGACGTGAAGGCAACATTAGGTTGCGCAGAACCAAAAATACGGAGGATGGTCATAAGAGAATTTACGCAACATCTGTTGGAGTTGACGAAGTAGATTTGGCTAGTAAATTCATATATTGGGTGTTAACACATTTCCGCGACAAGACAATCAGAATAACCATCGTTTAGACAGAATATTTTATTCTTTTTTCTCATGTTTTAATCCTGATGAAGGACTTTGTTCTAAGACTTCTTTTCGTGTTTACTCTTAAGTGCCTGTGTGAACTTCCGGACCATTTGGAAAAAGAGATTTTTACGGGTGATATCTCCACTTATTCCTATTTCAAATCCCGCTCGCCGTAGTTATCTTTTGCTTTCGCCGCGTCATTCCATTCTGTCTATTGGAATTGCTGCCTTGCATTTCTTCAATAAGTCTGCATCCTGTGTTACTAACTTAACGTTACTATTTTCAGCGATGTAGGCGTATGAAGCATCGTAGAATGAGAGGTTCCGCTCAATAGCAATTGTCAGAACATTAGCGATGGAATCAAGCTCCATTTTTTGAAGGTGACTTATTGATTCCGAAAAAATTGCTGCAACCCTATTCGGTTTCTTCAATTTCCCCTGCTTGTTCTCTCTCCAAAGCACGTTCCCAACTTCATATTCTGTCAGTGTACTAACAGCGCAGTCGTCAGCGTTAAGGGTAATGCCAGAGATAAGTATGGGGTAAAGTGCTGAGGTGTCTAGCAGGTACTTACATTTCTTGCCTTGTTGCTTTGACATCTTTGATCCACTCTTCAGGTTTAACGACCATAAGGTCTTTTAGTTCTCTTGCCATTTGTTGCGCATTTTTCTTCTTTTCAGCTACAAGTTCCTCAAGGGTTTTCTCTACAGCTAGCCTTAAGTCCACTCCTAACTTTTCGGCCTCAAGTTTCAAGCTTTTCTTCACTCTTACAGATAAAACCTCGGTCAAACAGGTCGCCCGTATACATATTAAATAATTGTATACGGATCTATTTAAGAGATATTGCATTACAACAACCTCCTGAGTTGGCGGTCGAGGGCTCAGTTCCTTTCTCACCCGCAATAATTTTGGCAATAGAAGGTTGAATTGAGTTTTGTTTGATCAATGGATTTAGTGATAGATGCTTGATCTGGGTCAACAGGTTTCAATAGATTGACTCAAGTTTTCTGTTACCATATTCTAGGTTCTGCTAAGGTGATAGAACTTCTTTGATTTGTCTCGATGCCTTGCCTAGCAGAGGTATTCCCCATTCTTTATACCGTGGCATTAGCAAAGTTTTTTAAGTAAAATAGAAAGCAAAATACTATTTTAATAACTGAATTGGGATTATTATGGTAGAAGAGAACTCTGAATTTGAGTCAACAAAGTTTTGTGTACGATGTGAGGCTAAGGTAGATATAAAAGTCTACAAGTGTCCCAAATGCGGATATAGTTAGGTTATGTGATATATTATTACTAACTTAAACCTGTCTTTTTCTCATTTACAAGCTCTAAATATGTAATTTAAGCTAAAGACAACTCCAGCCGTTAAGAGTTGTTTTGAAGCATAAAGAAAAAGGTTGAATTAGTTTTCTTTGAATAATTTCATTATCTTCCGGTCTGTCTTCTGTAGTACTTGGTTCACGGTTTTCAATCTTTCCCTCAACGATGTAATTGTTTTGAATTTTTCAATAGCTGATACGGATGTTATTGTTTCAGCACTGTCAACAGTTAAAGACTCATAGGATCTGAGAATCTCATTTTCTAATTCTAATCTTTCAACACTCAGTGCCTTATACTGTTTAAGTAATTTGTTGAATTTATCTCGCGAGAAATTCTTCATTTTAAGTCATCCCCTACTTAACCAACCTTAGTTTGTGTATTTGAATTTTTAGAAAAGCCAAAAGAACAAAACTATGGATTAAATATTTAATCCAGCAAAAAAATTATATCAAGCTTCAACAAAGTTAGCTAAGAAAAAGCATCTGATTTCCAATTCATTCTAAATAGGAAGCTGAAGAAAATAGCTATCTAGTTAATGCCTTTTTGGCACGGGGACAATACTGCCATAAGATCGTTCTAATGCTTTTCTGCATTTTTCAGCAAGTTCGTTATTAAATTTTTGAGAATGTTTTTTGTTCATCAGTTTATTCCTCATTGACTCTAAGAGTCGTTTCTCCAAAAGAAGCGAGAAAATTTGTGGTTAACTTCTGGACCTGTTTTCCAAATTTTGTCATAACCAGCGAATAAGTCTTTGTTTGATTTTTTACTCACTGTTTCACCAACCCATCAATATTAACACACAAGATACAATATATAACCCTGATTTCAGAAATAGAATATATCAAAAAACGATACTTTAGCAAACGATATTCCAGACACACCCACCAAAAGCCCGCAATTCAAAAACTATACTAGATTTACGAGATAACCTTCTTAGACCCAAAAAAAACCTGTCTAAGAAGTAGCAGATCAAGTATTAAGATCTTAAAGTTACGATCCTCACCTAGTTTGTAATGAGAATCTTTTGAATAAACATGAACCAAAAAACAGGTTCTTACGTCTCAATATCTTCGCCTATAAAAAATACAATACATATATTAGCTGAACAAACAAAAAAATCAGGAACTACGCCTAATTTTCATTTTGCAAGCTTGACAGATTCTTTGAACATAACGCCCAGACTTCTTAGCCTCAAAAATACAGCCACAATCAATACAGGTAACTTTCACTAATGGTTTTGGCAGATTATCTTTAAGACGTTTTTCAATCTCAGTCTTTACTTCGGGGTCGCTTTCATGCTTTAAAGCATCATTCAATAGTTTTATGGCAATTTGCTGACTTGTTTTGCCAAAGATCTTCTGAAAGTTACTATTGTTTTCGCCTTTTTCAAAGGTCTTTGGCAGAATGCAAACAAAGTTTTTTGGGTAAGTTTCCCCCTTGTCTAAATCGAGTACTGTAAAAACAATTTCTTCCTTATTTTGGGATGCTCTGGTAACCCATCTCTTTGAAGTTGAAAGCTCTAGTTTCATAACAATTGCTCGAATAGTTGAAATAAACAGCCCTTATCAAATAGACTGATTATAGACTATCTTTCAATTGTACCATGACTTAAATTAGTTTAGCAAGGAAAGGATAGTGAAAAAGAAAGAATAACTAATTATTAAAAAATCTTTTTTTTAGCTGAGAAGGCTTAAGATCCAACCAATCACAAATATCAGTATTAGCGTCGGGAGAAGTATAATTTTTCTAATTTTACGGCAAGTTATTTCTTGTTTCCCCCAAGTTTGTTTATTGCATGATATGCAAATATAAGATTTTCCATCGATTAATTTAGTCAAACTAGACCCCATTTATTTTGAAGATTAATTATTACATGAACCTATTAACAACAAGTAGCAAAAAAGACAAACTATTTTTCGAGCATAAAGATTAATCGAATCAAAAATCATTGTTGGGCAATAGCCACTCAGGACTTAACAAGTCAAATACTTAGATTCATTATTTGTAACTTTAAAGCTATGATGGCATTTTCCACAAAAATAGGCTTCAATAGTAAAACAGTAATTTGTCACTACTCTTGAAGGCTTGTCAACTAATTTGCCACAATTAGGACAATGCGTCATTAAACATCCAACATAATCTTTGAAGTATGTTAAGAATAAAAACATAATTTCAGAACACGTAATATTACCATCCTGAACTAACTAAAACAAATGATTTCAAAATCTAAGCTACAAGTAATGTCTGTATTAGTCAACTTCAAATCTACCCATTTTTAACCCACCTAAGATAAGTGTCAAATGTCTAAATCCCACCTGCAAATAATCTAAATTATTTAAGCAACAAGCGACATAAATTATTCACGTGAATATCTATGGTCTTAGCCAGAATGAGTAAATGGAATTTTAAGAAAGGGAAACGCAAAGAAGCTTTTTTGGAGCTTGACCATCTACTAAATACCATGGTCCATCAATACAAGGGATTCCGAGGGTCCATGTCTCTGCTCTCTGCAGACTTAGACTCAGCAACAATCTTGACTCTGTGGGCAGATGCAGAGTCGTTGGAAAGCTCCGAAAAAGAAGTATTTGCAAAAGCCATCGAAAGAGTCCAAGATATGCTCGAAGGCCCTCCGAAAATGGATAAATTCATGGTATTCCGAACAGAGCTATTTCAAAGTTCACGATGGCCAACTCACTGGGAGTAGTTACTACAGTAGTCTAACATCTTATCTGGCTTTGACTATAGAAAGAAATCAGCAAAGCTTTTCAGCGGACAAACAGATAGATATTCACAAAGAAGACTCAAGTGAGAAACACAATGCCTGCACCCACTGTGAAAGATGGCAAATGGAGCAAGGAACGCGAGAGAACAAAGTCGGGGAGATGGCGAAAGAAGCGTTCTGACGCAAACCAACCCAGAAAAAAGAAATCGAACCGAAAGTACGTTGCCGCCATTGCAACTGTAATTATTGTTGCCGTCGTCTTACTATTGATTTATATCCTATTTCCAAATCTGCTAAAACTCCCATGGTAGCCAACAATGGTAGGATAAACTCACTAAATTTACTGTTATTTTAAGATTAGTTTGCCTCATCTGAATTTTCTAGAAGAGTTGCTTATCCTGATCTATTTGAAACATTCAAGTCGATTATAAAATTTTTAAAAGCCAAAACACGTTGAACATATTTGCGCTCAATAATAACTAATCAACTTAAGACCAATATTAGCATATGCCTGTGCATTGGTCTGCCACTAGAAATCCCAACCCTTTCGCAACATCTTCTTTCAAAAAATCAGCCAATCAATAAATCTCTTAATCAAATTAATAAAAACAAAAAATGAGGGGAGCAAAGGGGAATTGTACCGTTGGGCAGGATGCAATCAATCTAGGCTCCCACTCATTTAACATAACACTGTTATTTGTTCTATAAGAGCTTTGTCCCTTACATATGAGGGTATCCAAGCACAATATATCCAATACACAGCCGCCAATTGATTCAAACACAAAATTATCAACAACACAAAGAGACCTGGTTTCACCCACAACTTTACCTCAACATTGAAAACACTGCGTGAATTCACGTAGCTTTACATCTTAGATACCACTAACCATAAAAGGATGAACAGCGCAATCAATGCGTGAGGCAAAAAGACAA
>CAYPSV010000015.1:0-37961 GCA_964413605.1 uncultured Candidatus Bathyarchaeia archaeon
CTACGCGATAGGGTCCTAAGCCCTACTCCGTTGACCTGGCTTGGAGACCCCTGCAAACGGTTGCGCAGTGTGAAATAGGTTAGGTTGCTTTAATATTTATTACCTAAGTATTACATTGGTAGCAATTAAAGATTGAAACCATGTTACCAAACTTAACACTTAATCTCCAATTCAAACATTAAAACTTTTATCAAGCAAAAAAAGAGGATTAGTAAGCAAAGTGAGTATTACCGGGTGGTTCAGATGCAATTCAAACAAAAGGCAAATTATAGTAATTTTGAAAAGTCTGCGATTGCTGGTCTAAGGTTCCTTTGATTAGAGTAGTGAGGCAAACATGTTTAGTGGCCACATGTGATAAGGTTCATTCAAAAACATGCTTGCTTGTTCAATACCTTTTATTGTACTGAGTTGTTGTTTTAATCTAAATAATTCACTGAAATCTTTTATTGCAATTATTGGAAACAAATCTAAATCTCCACCAACATATTCCAGAACAACTATTACATTAGGTATTTTGAGAATTTCGGCTAAAATCTCTTGGGTTTGACTTCTATTTGTCAGCTTTAATCGCAGGTCCACCATCGCATTATATCCGAGTCTTTTTAAATTAATTGTTATTGTAGAGTTTATTAGCAAGGTTCCTTCAAGCTTGTTATATCTTTGTATAATCTTATTTATTGAAATATTAAGTTCTTTGGCGATTTTTGTGAAGGGTGTGCGAGATTTTTGTGAGAGTATTTTGGCAATTTGTCTATCTGTCTCATCCAACTCTATTTTTTTTAGGTTTGGTGAATTAGGTTTTTGCAAATCCCTACCACCGCTCTTGCTGATGGTATTTCTCAATATTAGGTTTTCTGGATATTCATTATTTGTTGTTTTCTTCCACAGAATAGTATTCACATATTTGACTAATGGATTGGCTTCAATATCCTGTATTATTTCTGATAGATATTGGATACCTTGCAAGCTAATTATGCAACCTATGTTTAGTTTTTCCAATGAGTTTTTGAATATCTTGCGAATGTAAGGTTTGCTTTTCAAAAATTCCATGACTTTACGCTCGTCTTCTATTTTTGTCATGATTTCGGCGGTGACGATACATTTATAACCTAATTTCTGCGGGTCCACAAGCATAATTTCTCCATTGATTATGCCTGCTTTCCACAAAAGACTGTATCGCTTTCTGATGGCATTAACTGAGATTTTACATTCTTTGGCGATTTTTGTGAAACTAGTTCGAGAGTCCTTCAGAAGTACTTTCATAATCCTTTCATCAATTTCATCTATTGCGGTGTGGTCTAGCAATTCACTTGGCCTCTTTAGCTGCTTAATCTTGATCCTATTCTGAGTTTTATGTCTAATATTTTAACCTTATCCCTTCAAATTGGTTAAATTATTTTCATATTTTAACTAATAAATAGAAAAAAAATTATATACTATTTACTAAGAAAATAAAAAACGCGTTTAAAGGAGAATAAAAAATAAATGAAAAAACTGAAAATTGCATTCGTTTTGTTTCTGATGTTTGCTATAACTGTTCCGATTGCTGAAATACCTACTACTACCGCTCGTACCCCCCCAATTGAAATTCATACTTTCGCTTTCATCAATGTTGCACCCAACCCTGTAGGTGTAGGTCAACAAGTTAACATTATAATGTGGGTTGACAAGACACCTGGAGGAAGAGGCGCGGCAGCAGCAGCCAATGACGTCCGATTCCATGGTTACAAACTCACTATTACAGACCCAGACGGTGAAATAACAACAAAGAATTGGGATATCATTGTGGACACAACATCCTCACAGTACAGTTCTTATGTTCCAGCCAAAATTGGCGAATACACGCTGAAGTTCGACTTCCCTGAACAAGTGTACACTTGGGACGGACTGTACCAGAACGACACCTATCTGGCAAGCAGTGCAACGACAACGTTTACAGTCCAGCAAGAACCAGTAACTGCTATAACAAGCTATCCGCTTCCAACCGAGTACTGGACGCGCCCAATTTACGGCGAGAACACCGACTGGTGGGCAATCTCTTCAAACTGGCTAGGCACTGGCTCTCCGGAGTTCCAATCATTTAATTTTGCATACAACGTTGCATTTTCTGGTGCAGTGGGTTCTCAAACTGCCCATATAATGTGGACTAGGCCGCTTCAAACTGGGGGAGTTGTCGGAGATGACGATTTTATCGTACCGGGAGATACATACTTTGAAGGCACTGCATACAGTCAGAGATTTACAAATCCGATAATAATGGCTGGAAAACTATTCTACAAGGAACCGCTGAACTACGGGGGTTCCGCTAGTGGTCCAACCGTCTGCATTGACTTGCGATCAGGAAAACTTCTTTGGTCAAGTAGTGATGTACCCATGCCATCATTCGGTTATATCTACTCCTACCAGACATTGGATTTCCACGGGGTAATGCAACCAGTTCTAGTCGCAACTTCAGGGAGAGGTAGTCCAATACCTGCCGGTATGTGGGTAGGATATGATGCAGACACAGGAAACTGGCTGTTTAACATAACAGATATTCCCTCAGGCTCAAAAGCAAAGGGTGACCAAGGCGAATACTTGCAGTACTTAATCAGTAATGCAGGCACCGGTGATGATCCCGATTACCGTTTGCTACAGTGGAACTCATCTAAACTTGGAACAACTGGCAGAATGGCAAACGGCCAAATTATAGGCGAAATCAACGCAACAACAGCAAATCCTTATGACTGGAACGTTTCAATACCATGGCGTAATACTGTGACCTCAGCACCTACTGTAGCTGCAGTTTACGGCAGCGATATAATGCTATGCTACAACGGTATATTGCCCTCAGGCGATTCGCCTTCTACATTTGGCAGACCAATAAGCGACGCTCCCTACACATACTTTGCTGTCAATCTGAACGAAACTAAGGGTCAATTGGGTTCGGTGCTTTGGGAGAAGACATATGAAGCGCCAGCAGGTGGCATCACGGTCTTTATATCCGGAGCTGACCCAATGGCTGGTGTTTTCGTTGAGAGTTATAAGGAGACTTGTCAATGGGTAGGATACAACCTTCGAACAGGCGAAAGAATGTGGGGTCCAACTGGGGATCCAAACCCACTAGCGCTTGATTACTACGGCAACGACTTTGGCGGCTCATCGCTTGTTTTCATGGCTTACGACAAATTCTATTACAGTGGAACGGCAGGTATTGTATATTGCTTTGATTCCAAAACTGGGGATCTGTTGTGGACTTATGGTAACGGCGGTGAAGGCAACAGTACCAACTCTGGTGCACAACTGGCTTACGGGCATTATCCGACCATGATAGAGGCTATCGGAAACGGAGTAGTCTACACATCAGTTATTGAGCATACCGTCAATACACCGATTTACAAGGGTGCAAGAACGCGGGCTATCAACGCCACTGATGGTACTGAAGTATATACTCTTTCAGATTTCGGCTCAAGTTGGACTCAAGCTATAGCAGATGGCTTCACAACCTTCATGAACGGCTATGACGACCAGATATACTGTGTCGGCAGAGGACCAAGCGCCATAATCGTCACAGCACCTGATGCTGCAGTTGCACTCGGTTCATCAATTACCATCAAAGGTACAGTCACTGACATCGCCGCAGGCACAAGACAGGACGAACAAGCCGCAAGATTTCCCAACGGTGTCCCAGCGGTATCTGATGAAAGCATGGCTGATTGGATGGAATATGTTTACATGCAAAAGCCTCGCCCAATGGATACAGTTGGAGTTCCCGTTACTATCAGCGTTGTTGATGCAAACGGCAACTATAGGGACATAGGTATAGCGACAAGCGATGCTGATGGATTCTTTGCTTTGAACTGGATGCCCGATATTGAAGGGAAATACGTAGTCTACGCGTCATTCACAGGCAGCGAATCTTACTGGCCATCACACGCTGTCAATGCATTCGCAGTTGATCCAGCTCCAGCAACCCCCGCACCAACAGAAGCACCTATATCATCCATGGCTGACGCATACTTTGTTCCAGCAGTCGCAGGCATCATTGTGGCAATAGTGATTGTCGGGATAGTACTGGCTCTATTGCTCATAAGAAAAAGACCATAAGAAACACAACAAAAACAATCTTTCCCTTTTTTTAGTCAATATATTTGCATTGGAGTAGAATGGGGCTGAGAAGGCTCTGGTTACAGTTCACAAAATAGCTAAGGCTATTGAAAGAGAGCTTTGCATTTTCTCTTTTCTCCATTTAGTTGGCCAGAGCCTCAGCAAACCCTTCTTTTTCTGCGCATAACTGCTAAATGTTGCTAGAATTAGCTTTCTGCTCAAAACACTCTTAACATAACTGAATAAGCAATGCAAAAAGCTATACCTGAAAATTACATCGCCTTTTCGAAAAGTTTCTTGCACTTGGCACTTTTACTGTCTGAACGGCTTTCTTCCAGATATATTGATGAATCTGCATCTTAGATGAACGACCTATCATAACAAACAGTTCCAGATCTGGGATGCTAAATGCTTATGGGTGTCTATAATTATCAAGGAAATTACCAACATAATTATTTATTTGCCACAGGGTTTCTTTGTTTTTCTCTTTGTGTGGGTGTGGCGTCGTAGGATTGCACACTACACTTGTGGCTTTGGGTTTGTTTGCTTTTTTGGTTTAGGTTGTTTTTCCATTGCGTTCTGAGTGTGGGGAGAGGGGTTGTTTGATTCAGTCATCATTGCTTCTATGTATAGTAGTGTGAGTGTGTGGCATGTTGGAGGCTCTATTCTTACGATATGAAGGATGCCGCGAGTCTAATGTAAAGGTTCAATTTTTTGTTTGATGCTTTTCTTTCCTTGACGACATCTGAACCGCAAGCATTTTATTTCCTATCGCATGTTGTTTGTGGGAAGAATAAAAAATTGCCTTCGTAGCCTAGTCCGGTGGGGCGTTACCTTGGTAAGGTAATGGTCGCGGGTCCAAATCCCGCCGAAGGCTCCATTTACAAATCCATGAGTTCTTTATCCATTTTTTCAAGTAATAGCTTAAGCGAACGTTTCAGAGGAGGCAAATCCTCCTTTACCGCTTTCCAGAGTACCTGCAGGCTTACACCAAAATATTCATGGATGAGTTTGTCCCGAGTGCCAGCCATCATCTTCCATGGAATTTGGGAATACTTCTCTTTTGTTTCCTGAGGAATACGCTTTGTTGCTTCACCGATAATCTCAAAATTTCTCACAATCGCATCAATCGTTTTGCTATCCAGCGAAAACTCTTCAAAAGTGAGAACCCCAATATAATTTTCTATTTTTTCTACTGCGTCGAAAATATCGTCGAGATACAAGCGAACGTCTCTTTTCAAACGTAAACTGCCTCGTTCAATATACTGTCTTTTATTCGTGGCTTAAGGGTATCTCGCATAACCAAATCAACCTTAACGCCAAGCCACTGGCTTAGGAAGTCTTCAAGCTCAATAAACCTGAAAAGACTGATCGGTTCATAAAAATCGACTAGGATGTCAAGGTCGCTGTTGTTCTTTTGCTCACCTCTCACATAAGAACCGAAAAGGCCTATTGTTTTCACTTTGAAGTTCTCTTTTAGCTCAGCCTTAAGCAACTTTAGTTTCCTTTTAAAATAAGGAACGCTCAAAGTATCCACAAACAAAAGTATGTGGCGGTTGTATTTAGTGTTTTTTTAGGTTAACGATTTAGGATATGATGAGGCGGTCCAAATATCGCCGAAGGCTCTAAACTCATGAGAAATGTTTTGTGAAAAGCTTCTTATGTCAAAGCAACGAGTTATCTTTCTGAAGAGAGGAATCATGCTTAACTTCTCACCTCAGAAACGTGAGCTTGTTTTTTTAGCAGTTTTGATTGCTGCAGCTTTCATAGTTAGAGTTCTCCTGTTTCCTCTGCAAGGTTACCATAACGACCTGGTGACATACCAGTATTGGTTTAACACAGCAGCCGAAAATGGAATCCGCCCCTTCTATACTGTGGTGCTTCAACAAGTAGGCTGGATTGATTATCCCCCGTTCAATGTTTACATTTTCTGGATCTTTGGCACTTTATCCAAAGTTGTGTCAGTTTGGGGTATAGATGCAGCAAACATCGTAAAGTTGGTCCCAAACATCTTTGATATGGCGATCGCAACGTTGATCTACTTTTTCCTTAGAAGACAATTAAGTACTAAACAGAGTCTCATAGGAACCGCTCTGTATGCCTTTAACCCAGCAATAATCTTCAATGCGGCAGTCTGGGGTCAGTTTGACGCAATCTACACATTCTTTTTGGTTATTTCGCTTATATTAGCGCTTAAAAGTAAACCTAAACTTTCCGCCGCTGCTTTTGCCATAGCTGTTTTAACTAAACCACAAGCCATTGCAATGTTACCTGTTGTCGCCTATCTGATTTTCAGAAAAAACGGTCTAAAGAACACGCTGATCTCGGTAGCAGTGTTTGCAGCGACAGTTTTTGCTGTAATTCTACCATTTGACTGGAATGGCAACCCGATAACTTTCCTAGGTAACATCTACTTTGGCGCATATAGTGGATATGCGTACACATCGATTAACGCTTTTAACTTCTGGGGCATGTTCGGATTATGGCTACCTGACGCTAACTTCTTCTTAATCGGTTGGATGATGTTTGGAGCATTCGTTATTTTCTCAATTTATGTCTTGCATAAACGCTTTAACGTTTCAGGAAACACTCTAGCGATCTTCTGCGCCTTCATGCTTTTATTTGCATTTTTCATGCTGCCCACGAGAATTCATGAACGGTACCTCTTTCCGGCAATAAGCATGTTAGTTCTACTGTTTCCCATTGCAAAAAGAACCCGCATCTTTTACTTTGTGTTAACAGCCACTTTATTTGTTAATCAAGCATATGTGCTGTCCTATCTTAACTCGCCTAATCCCTTTATTCCGAGTGGAGATTTAATTGTTCTAGCGGTAAGCGTTATTAATTTAATAACATTCCTTTATGGTTCAGTCATCATGTGGGCTGAACTTAAAGCAAGATCCTTGCTTAAGCCCTCAGAGATTCCTCCACAGAAAAACGCCCAGAATGGTGAGTTAACATAGACTTCAAACTCAACCTTACCCGAAAAGACATTATTACAATGGTCTTACTATCGATAGTGTTTTTTGGAATCGCAACCTGGAACGTGGGCGAAATTAACTTCCCCACCACCAATTGGCAAAGTACAACACCTCAGAGCTTTTATATCGATTTGGGTTCAACTCAACATGTTAAGTCAATTTACTTTTGGGTTGCAAGTGGTAATGCTTCAGCCGAAATTTCTACTGGCTCTCCTGGAAACTGGACTTATGAAAAACAATTCAGCCTTCAATCTAGAGCAACAGATTACATGGTTCAACCCAGCCTAGATTTAGACGTAACAACACAATACTTAGAATTCAACCTAACCGCCGTCGAATACGATTCACGACCCAACTTCTACTGGTCAGTTCCAAATCCCACTGACAAATTACCTTCCCCCTCTATAGAAATCTCCGAAATCGGTATATCAAACCCAAACAGCGCACAAATTGCAATCGTTGAGATAACGGGTGAAAACAACACTGACGCAACCTTAACTAAATTGATCGACGAACAGGATTTACTCCAAATCCCCCCGACTTACATGTCAAAAATGTATTTTGATGAAGTCTATTTTGCCCGTTCAGCGATAGAGTTCGTCAATCACCAAATCCCCTTGGAAAGAACCCATCCTGACCTTGGCAAACTTATCCAAGCTATAGGCGTAGCAGTGCTTGGTCCCACACCGTTCGGATGGCGCATTATGGGTGTAATATTTGGTTCACTTATTGTTGCACTAATGTACCTTTTAGGCAAGAAACTCTTCGGAACCTGGATAGGCGGATTCTCCGCAGCGTTTCTAATGACTTTCGACTTTATGCATTTTACAATGGCTCGAATCGGCACAGTAGACACCTACCTCATATTTTTCACTCTGCTTTCACAATTATTTTTCTTAATTTACTTCATGAAAATTATCAAAGATGGCTGGAAGAAAACATCCATTTTGCCATTAATGTTAGCAGTGGTCTTCTTCGCTCTTGGATTCTCCACAAAGTTCGGTTTTCCTCTTTTCCCAGCTTTAGGCTTACTTGCTTTGCTTGCTGCAGTTCGACTTAAAGAAGTTTGGAGACAAAAAAGCAGCCTATCCGACAAATACCTCGCGTTCTTTGACCACCCATTCTTGCTCCTGATCGCTTCTATTGGTATTGTAGCATTAATTTACTTTGCAATCTACATTCCTGACATGCTTTTAGGCGACTCTTTCCCAACAATTGTAAATCTCCAATTCGCAATGCTGGGATTCCACTCAGGTTCTGTTGTTGACACCTCTTCGGCTCCTTGGTGGTCTTGGCCCTTAATGTTTCGACCCGATGGCATGAATGTTCCTCGATGGTTCGACATAACTTACCTACCAAACAACGTAGTTTCGACAATAAGTGTCTTCGGAAACCCCGTTGTCTGGTGGGTAGGTTTTACCGCCATGATTATCCTTGCATTCAATGCATTTCACATCGAAGCTGTACTTACAAATCTGAAAAACCGACTCTCCAACTCATCTCTAAACAAACAAATTAGTATTCGAGGCGAAGGTTGGGACGTACCAGCCATTTTCATAGCGGTTGTGTTCATTTTCTCATGGCTCCCTTACGTTTTCATAGGTAGAGCCACCTACATATACCACTTCTACATCAGCGTGCCCCTCATTTGTCTCTCAACAACCTATTTCATTAACAAATACTGGAATACACGCAAAGGAAAAGTTGCCGCACTAATCGTATTTGCTGCCGCAGTAGCAATGTTTCTGTTGTTTTATCCAGTAATTTCAGGAGCACCAGTTTCAACTTCATTCATCAACGATTATCTTAGATGGTTCCCAAGTTGGGGTGCCTACGCATAACAAACGACAAAACAATCCAAGTTTCACTGGTGCTTCCTGCATACAACGAAATAGACTGCTTAGACCCAGCTATTGAAAAAACCATTCAAGCACTCAAACAATTTGCGGCGTCATTTGAAATAATTATTGCAGAAGACGGAAGCACCGATGGAACCGCTGAACACGCCGAAAAGATAGCCAAAAAAAGCCCGTTCATAAGGGGCATTCACCGCGATCAACGCTTAGGTAGAGGAACTGCTCTTAACAACGCTTTCAAGCAAAGCCGAGGACAAGTTTTAGTTTACATGGATTTGGACTTGGCAACTGATATAAAATTCCTTAAGCCTCTTGTCCAAGCAATAACTCTTGAAAACTATGATTTTTCCACGGGATCAAGGATGATGCCAGAAAGCAAGGCAGAGCGCACTTTCAGGCGAAGCATCAGTTCTAAAACTTATAATTTCTTGGTCAGGCACATATTAGGCTCTAAACTTCGGGACCATCAATGCGGCTTTAAAGCTTTTAATAGAGAAGCAGTTTTAGGTTTGCTCGACGAAGTTGAAGCAAAACATTGGTTTTGGGACACAGAAATATTAGTGAGAGCCCAACACCACGGCTTAAAAGTAAAAGAGATTGCCGTAGAATGGAAGAGCGGCAAGGGGACCAAAGTTAATTTATTTAAAGACTCTTGGAACATGTTCCGCCAAATAATGAGACTTTGGTGGAAAATGAAAATAAAGAAAAGATAGCTCTTAACGCTTGGCTATTAAGACAAAAGATCGAGCTACAAGTGATAAACCGAAAATCATTACTATTCCCGCCCAGAACACAAACCACTCAGTGGGCAACGTCATGTTTACGAGGTATGTACTTATCAAATAGCCTGCTCCGAGCCAGAAGACAATGTTCTCAATGGTTTCTGCTATACGAGAAACGGGAGAATGTAAATACACTCTTAAAAACAGAATTATGATTTCCATAAATCCTAAACCAATGGCGAATTGAAATGCGGCAGCATAGAGTCCAATAAAATTGGCGGGGTTTGCTGGTGCAGGCAAAGATATGCCTGCTCCGGGAACTTGTGCAAGAGTCAATGATGTGAAAAATTCTACAAGCGAATCCCAAAGGTTCGCTGAAATATTCACAAAATAGACAATTGCAAGTATTATGAACATTGATCCTACGTAGAGAGCTGTGAGCAAGTTTTCTTTTCTTTTTTCACTCAAGCCTTGAGCGAAGGATGGTTTACTCAAATAATATTCTCCATTCGAGTATAGAATTCTGAACAAATATATGTTTCTTCTCGAATGTGCACATGTATATTTTAAATACTCAGAGCAGATAATTTGTATTTAAGAGGAATTAATTGGAATGTCGTATTGTCCAAAATGCGGCAATAAAGTGGATGAAACAATGGTTTTCTGTCCACATTGTGGAGCATCACTAAAAGGTGTTCAACAACCAACCGGGCAACCATCGCCTGCCCCGCCGTATCAAAGAAGAAATGAAAAATCAGAGAAAAACGAGAAACAAGAGACGAATGAGCGACGAGAGAAAAGTGAAAATCAAGAAAAAGGCGAGCAGGGCTTTATAGGCTATTTAATCGGTGGTTTGATACTGATTACGTTCGGTCTTTTTTCGATTCTCCGATTCAGTAACATCTACACTGCCGACAATGGTTGGGCAATTATGTTGCTGGTAATTGGAGTTATCATCATAATCGGGGCCGTCTACGTTGCCTTTATCGCACGTCGGCATTTGCCTAAACCAAGTTAGAGTGACCATCCCAATAACGCTCGATAGAACTTGTGCTCCACAATCGTTAAAGGGTTGTTTCTTCCAAATATGCGGTAATAGTTTTTGCCCGCTGCTTCAATTAAATCGCCAATGTCGTATCTTGGAAACATGCAGGAAGACACTATTAGTTTTCCCCATTCGCCTCGCTTAAGTTCATGAAGCATTTTAATTCCTTTTGCAGTTGCTACTTCAAAAATATACGAATCATAGTTTGGGGTTATGTATGGATAATCGTCAATTTGTTGACCAAACACGCCTTCGGTAGCTGTGTACATTTCAACGATAGGGACATCTCCGAAGTATTTTTTGAGGATTGGACCGTACTTGTGGTGGATTTTGCGTACGCTAGTGCAGAATAGGGCTTGAGGGCTCCAAATATCTGAGGGTTTTTTTCCATGTGTATTTTTAAGATATCGTGCAAATGCCAAAATCACGGGAGTCACGCCCATGGTTGCGGTAACATTTTGATCTTTTGCCATTTGATAAGCTAGTTCGAAGCGTTTTTCCCAATCATTTCTATCTATTCCGTTGCCTAAAGCGTCTATTTCTTCTTGGCGAGGTAGAAGACTTACACGGTCGAACATTGGATTAAGCCTTGCATAGGTCCCTGAACTGTAGCCGTAGGTTACTTCTTTTCCCTCGTAGGTCATTGTTTGGACGCTTGAGGGAAAATTCAGGTTAAGAATGACGCCCAAAAATACGTCGTAGCTTTGTTTTCTGATAGCGTAGTTTATGATTGCTCTTGCGCCACAGTTGAAGATTTGTTTAAGATGAGTTTGGGTTGCAGGGAGCACCTTAGATTTGCCCGTTGAGCCACGAGTCATAACCCAGCATTCAGGCGGTTCAAACAAAAACGTCAAGTAATCCGCTTCTTTTACCTGCTTGAAATAATGAACAAGCCCTGCATAGTCAATTATAGGAAAATTAGTTTGATACTCAGCTATATTCTTCAATTTGGACGCTTGGTGCTTTTTACCGTACTCGGTTGAACCATACTTCGACAACAAATCAACCAAGACCTTTTCTTGAGCTTTGGCAGGATCATCTAGAGAATCATACCATGGCTGAATGAAGGGCTTTAGGATATTGTTGATACTATCTTGGTTAGCCATCATAGTCGTCTACACATAATCTCGATGAATCTGCTTATATTCTTCTCCACTAATTAAAATTAACCACGCATCCTCACACGCAGGGCTAGAAGAAATGGCAGAAACAATTAAAACAACAGCAGAAAAAATCAAACAACTCCAAATTCAAGGAGCACGAAACGTCGCAGTAGCAGCGGTAAAAGCAATCCAAACTCTATCAGAAAATACAAAAAATCAAAACAAAGCCCAATTCATAGATGAACTTAAAGAAGCACAGAATATTTTGGCCAAGTCCAGAGAAACTGAACCACTTATGCGCAATGCCATGAGCTTCATAGTTACCCAAACACAAGATGCAAAAACAGATAAAGTTGCCGAATTAAAAAAGCTCCTATTTTCCAACGCAGATCACTTTCTTTCTAATTTAGAAAAATCAAGAGAACGCACCGCAGAGATAGGATCTAAACGCATCCGAAACAACTCAATAGTCTTTACTCATTGTCACTCCTCAACCGTAACTCGTTTGCTTGCAAAAGCCAAAACAGAAGGTAAAAACTTCAGAGTAATATGCACAGAGACGCGCCCAGCTTTTCAGGGTCATATAACTGCCCGTGAACTTACCGACTTAGGCATTGAAACTACATTTATTGTTGATTCCGCTGCAAGGACATTCATAAATGAAGTTGATATTGTTCTTGTTGGAGCAGATGCAATTACATCTGAAGGCGACGTTGTGAATAAAATAGGAACTGGAGGCATCGCCGTTTTAGCGAACGAAGCACGCAAACCCTTCTATGTGGTTTCTGAACTGCTAAAATTTGACCCTGAAACACTCAGAGGCGAATACGAAAAAATTGAGCAACGCAGCCCAGATGAAGTCTGGAGTGAAGCACCCAAAATACTCAATGTACGTAATCCAGCTTTCGATGTGACACCTAACCGATACATACACGGTTTAATTTGTGAAGAAGGCATTATTGCCCCTCAACTAGTGGTTGAAGTTATACGCCGTCGGTACCCCTGGGTTCGCTGATTAAGTTGGCTTTAAAGCAAAAATTTCTTTTGGACTCTTCAAGCAGAATTTTTGAGAAGCGTCATTTTTTGTTTTTCTTTTCGATTTTCTCTACAGTGCCATCAGTTGACCCAATGTACATGATATCTGTTAATCCAATGAAAAAGCCTGTTTCAACCACGCCCGGAATCATCTTGACCTTAATTGCTAATTCAACCGGATTTTTTATCTCGCCAAAAAAAGTATCCATGATAGCGTTGCCGTTATCAGTTATTGTTGGACCCAATTTACCTTTACCTTCACGAACTGTGGGCTTTCCTCCGATGTCGATGATTTTTTGCTTTACCAGCGAAATTGCGAAGGGCAAAACTTCGATAGGCACAACCTGTCCGTTTTCGCCCAAATGTTTAACTTTTTTCTGGTGGTCAGCGATTATTACATTAAGCATTGATGCAGCTGCCACGATTTTTTCTCTTGCCATCGCTGCCCCCATTCCTTTGATAAGATTCAATTCGGGAGTTGCTTGGTCGGCGCCATCGATGGTAACGTCAACTTGGGGATGTTCATCTAAAGTTGTGATTGGGATTCCGTATTCAACGGCTAATAGGAACGCTTGGTAAGACGTAGGAACACCCATGATGCTGATTTTTTCATTTTTAATTCTTTCGCCAAGTGCTTCAATTGCAAATGCTGCGGTGCTTCCACTGCCCAAGCCTACAACAAAGTCGTCTTTAACATGTTTGACCGCTTTTAAAGCTGCATTCTGTTTGGCTCGTTGAATAGCATCAAGGTTAGTCTTCAATTTCCATCTGCCCCAATTTGTCTAGCACTTTCTCGACTTCACTTCGAATAGACTCAATCCGTCGTTCCGCTTCCGTTTTTGCGGCAGGTTTCGCCTCTGAGAGTTTACGTTTCTTTTTAGGTTTATCTTCTCCGCTCCTTTCAGGGACTTCTTCTTCGTCTTCTTCCTCAATCTGCTGTGGAGTCTGCTGAGGCAACTTTATGGGGATCTCTCTAATGGGCTTAACATCGATTTTTGTCCTAAGGTCTTCAACTTTGCTAGTCAAGTCACCAAAGCGTTCGCTGAAAAGTTTCATGAGGTCTTCCTGCATGCCTTCAAGCTCATGTAAAGCAATTATGTTTTCATCCTTGGAGATTGATTCTTTGATGGAGTTCATTCGCATCTTGTACGACGCTGCTAACTTTTCGCGTTCTTGCTCAGTAATTTTACCTTCAGCGTGCGCTTCATATAAACGTCTTATTGCATCTCCCAAAATGTCGCGTTCTAAATCAAGAATACGTAGTTCATCTTTGGCACTGCTTGCCATCGTTCCTTGGATACTTTTCGAAATCTTAAACGGAACTCTGGAGTATTCAAGATCCGTTTCTTGAGTTGGTTGAGCTTTCTTTTGAGGCTCGGATTTCTTGCCGCCAAATCTTCTCATTGCAACAATTACTGCACCGATTGCGATGATTACCACTAACAACAGTAACGCTATTGTTATAGGATCATCATACCAAGCCAAGCTTTGCCATCCTCGTATTTTGATTGTGCACCATGTATATATTAATTAATATAATGCCTATTTGTTGCGTTTCAAGTTTAAATAAATATTGCAAGGTTATGAAGAATGACTTGCTTTATTCGGATTTAATTTTCTCCTTTAAGGATTAAGTTTAAATCCACAAGCATTACCCAGAATTAATCATGAAACTGATAACAATATTTGGCGCCATCGCAGTTGCAATCATATTCTTTTTTGCGATAATATTCGCCTTAGCATCTTCTTACCCAACACTCACTGCACAGGCAGCTCAAACCAGACTATTGACCAGCGGCATTCTTTTCGTAGTGGGATTAGCAGTAATTGCAGGTATCTACTTCACCACTCGCAAGCCAAAAACCATAATCCAACGCCTAGAGGTTTCAGGTCCTATGAAAGCTGCACAAATAAAGTGCCCCAATTGTGGTAGCAGCATCGATGCTAACCAAATCAAAATTGTTTCGGGCGTTCCTTATGTTAAATGTCCCTATTGCGGCACGACATTTGAGGTTACTGAGGAACCAAAATGGTAAAACCAACAAGTTTAGTCCTAATTGTGCTGTTCGCTTTTACTTTGTCAGGTTCACTGGTAAGTAATGTCAACGCCCAAAACTTAGTCTACTCTGTAGATCATGAATGGGCGCAAATCTTCATCAACCAAGACGGTACTATCGACTTAGCTTACAACATAACCGTGACAGTTACCTCGGGAACTATGCACGGGTTTTATGTTGGTCAACCAAACAGCGACTTCACACCAGGACAAGCAATAGACCAATATGGAAATAACCTGCAAGTTGTCGACGCAAGCAACGGCGGCGACTACAGAGTTGATGTTACATTAAACCAGCCCCTGACTGCTGGCAACTCGATTTGGTTCCAAGCAACAACCAATGTCGCAGGCATGATAAGAAATGATACCACAAACCCCGGTAATTATGGAATGCAGTTCATCCCACAATGGATAAGTGATGTGCCTATTAGCGATGTGCGGGTGCAGATTGTTTTGCCACCCGAAGTCACAGTTGACGATGTGAAAACTACCCAGAACCTTTATAACGGCACCTCAAGCGTCGAGGGAAGAGTAGCAGTTTACTGGGAAATCCCGGTCATACAAGCAAATGAAAAGTTCTTGGTAGGGGTTTCTTTTCCATCCAGATTCATGCCCAACTACGTGCCCAGTCAGGTAAGCGGAGGCTTTGACTTTGGAGTTTTTGGTGCAATATTAGGCTTAGCAGGGGTTTTGTTTGCATTTTTCGTAATAGTCTTGGTAATTAGGGTTATTCGTAAAAGTTCCTACTCATCGCCTAGGGTCGGTATGGAAACTTTAGGCATTAAACGTGGTTTAACTGCAGTCGAAGCTTCATATCTTCTTGCTTTTAAACCCACACAAATCGTAACCGAAATTCTCTATAGCTTGCTAAAAAAGAGAGCTGTTTGGGCAAAAGAGACTAAACCTGCACTTAAACTCCAAGTTTTGCCTCCGTTTGATAACAAAATTGGCCCAAAAGATAATCCCTTGCGGTACTATGAGATTGACTTCTTAAACTCGATCAAAGCTGACGGTACCCTTAACGAAGAAAAATTAGCTAATGCCATCATGTTTCTTCGCGATACAATGGAGCAGAAATTGCAGGGATACAGTAGAAAAGACACTGAAGATTACTACAGAAAAATTACCTCACAGGCTTGGACCCAGGTGGAGCAAGCGGGCACCGTTGAATTGGCATCTAACGCTTATGATGACCAACTGCTCTGGCTTATGCTTGACCCTAACCAGAGAGCACGTACAGAAACAGTGTTTAGAGACCGCGTTATCCAGCCAAACCCCTTATGGTTCTGGTGGTGGTACGGCTACACAATTTATCATCCACACCCCACTTACACCCCAAACGTTAATGTTCCCTCGCAGTCAGGTCCACCGCCGGCAATTCCAGGTGCTGACTTCGCAAACAACATTGCAACAGCTGTCGAGAACACTTCAAACAGTATAGTGGTTAATCTCGAAAAATTCGCAAACGCAATCGTTCCGCCACCGCCCAAAACTTCCCATCACCCCGCACATCCTAAATCAGACTGCGTTTGCGCATGTGCAGCATGCGCCTGTGCATGCGCGTGCGTTTCATGTGCCTGTGCATGTGCAGGTGGAGGAGGGCACTAAATGAATTTTCTAAAAAAAATCCTAAAAAAACCTGCAGTTCCACCGGGACGATATATGTACCGTGGTGAGGACAAGTTTGCAGGAATGTCTCTTCAGTTGCGCGTTGAACAAAGCGGACAAGGAGTCATGGTAATCAACGCAAACACCGTTCTGCATCTAAACCACACAGCAACCGCGTTTGCCTATTATTTCATGCAGGGCTTGAAACAAAAAGAAGTTTTAGATAAAATACGCCGAATGTATCGTGTGAACATCGACACAGCCAAAGCAGATTATGAAAAACTTGTATACACGATTAGCACCTTGGCGCAGACAGAAAAAATTGACCCGATTACATATTTAGAAATTGAGAAGGAAGAGCCCTTCACATATCAGTATTCCGCACCGCTACGTATGGATTTGGCTTTAACGTTTAAATGCCAAAATGACTGCATTCACTGCTACGCTGGTGGACCTCACGAAACACCTGAATTGACAACGGTCCAATGGAAAAGCGTAATCGATAAACTCAGCGAAATCGGCATATTCATCTTGACATTCACTGGCGGCGAGCCAACTTTGCGTGAAGACTTACCTGAACTGCTCTTGTACGCACAAAACAAGGGCATGGTTACAGGACTAATCAGCAATGGCCGAAAACTCAAGGATAAGACGTATGTCAATGTTCTTGAGAAATCAGGCTTAGACTTCGTTCAAGTAACATTAGAATCGCATATATCAGAAATCCACGATAAGATGACTAATACAAAAGGAAGTTGGAGAGAAACAATTGAAGGAATCAAAAACGCGGTTCGATCACAAATCTACGTCTCAACTAACACAACCTTAAGCAAAAACAACGCCGACGACTTCCTATCGACAATCGACTTCATCAAAAGCTTAGGTGTAGACGCTTTTGGCTGCAACAGCCTGATCTACTCTGGCAAAGCTACAGATGCAAGCCAAGAATTCGCACTACCAACCGAAGACCTGAAAACGCTCTTACCCAGTATCCGAAACAAGGCACAAATGATTGGCCTAAAGTTCCTCTGGTACACACCAACACAATACTGCAACTTCGACCCAGTAAGCCTCGGTTTAGGCGTCAAATCCTGCACCGCCGCGATGATTAATGCCTGCGTTGGACCAAACGGCGACGTTTACCCATGCCAAAGCTACTTTGAAAGCTTAGGAAACATCCTCACCGAGCCATGGGAAAAGATCTGGCATCACCCTTTAGCTGAAAAAATACGCAGAAGAGAATACGTTGAAGAAAATTGCAAAAAGTGCAACCAGCTACAGGTTTGCGGTGGCGGATGCCCCTTGGAACTTCAAAACAAAGAAAACAATCAAACTCGTACAGGATAATTTTATCTTTAGCTGTTGTCACTGTTTCTTAAGAAAAAGGTGTTATAGGTTTTCGATAGAGAATGGGTTTGACGCAAAAAACTAGGCTAGTGGTTTTCGATGTTGAAGGAGTGCTAATTCCTAAAAACCGATTCTTTTTTGAAGTAGGCAAAAGTTTAGGTCTTCTAAAATTGATCAAGATTCTTTTCTTCGGATTTCTATACGAATCAGGTATTTTAAAGCTTGATTCAACGTTTAAGCACATTTTTAAAGATTTGAAAGGTATAAAGTTAGAAACTTTAGTAACCATCTTCAGCAAAATCCCTGCTACACCATACCTTCAGAGTTTTTTCTGTCAACTCAAGTCCCGAAACTGCAAAATTGCCCTAATAAGTTCAGGGCTCCCATCAATTATCGTTAAGAAACTATCCGATATCCTTGGTGCTGATTACGCTTATGGAATCGAAGTTGAAACCAACAATGGAAAACTAACCGGTCAAATAGCGGGCGATGTAATTGAGAAGAGTGGAAAACTCAAGATTTTGCGTGAAATTCTCAATCAAGAGGGTTTGCAACTAGCTGATTGCATAGTTCTAGCAGATGACCGCAATAACAGTTGTATTTTTATGCCAGAGGTGCTAAAAATCGGCTTCAACCCGGATTTCATAATTAGAGTCAAAGCAGACAGAGTCGTAAATGGCAAGCTCTCATCGGTTCTGCCCATCATCGATGGGGAAGCTCATCAACGCTCTTTTCCATCAGCTAATGATTTAGTCAGAGAAGACATTCACGCGGCGGGTTTTTTTATGCCTGTCATCGCTGGTTTTATCGGCATCCCCATTGTTGCTTCAATTATACTGCTAATAGCCATCATTTACACCACATCTGAACTCTTTCGTCTAGATGGACGCGAATTGCCCTTTGTTTCCACAATTACTCGCCACGCTGCTTCCCAATCGGAACTTTATGGATTTGCAGCGGCACCACTATATTTCGCAGCGGGAATATTGGCTACTCTGGTTCTTTTCCCCTCCAACGCTGGAGCTGCAGCAATAGCCATTTTTTGCTTAGGTGATAGCACTGCTTCATTATTCGGGGGGCTTATTTCAACTTCTTTGCCGTTTAATAAAGGTAAAACTTGGGAGGGTTCATTGGCTGGGTTTTTCTTTGCTTTTTTGGCTGGAACCTTTTTTGTGTCTCCACTTTTGGCGTTGGTTGGAGCAGCGATTGCTATGACTATTGAAGTCTTGCCTCTACCAATAAACGATAATATTCTTGTGCCAATAATAACGGGCTTAGCGCTGACGTTACTTATCTAACATGACTTATTTTCTTGCGAATTGATAAGATCGATTTTTTGCTGGCGGCTCAGTTTTTTTATTGCACGTTCCCTTTTCATTGCCTGGCTTCTTGAATCAAGATCTTCCACATACACAATTTTTTGGGGTTTATGAGATTTAGTGTATTTTGCACCCTTTCCATTTTCATGCTGTTTTGTCCGTTCAGGCAAATTCTTGGTATAACCAGTGTAGAAACTTCCATCTGTACATTGTAGTATGTAAACGTAGAACACCATTTGGCGCTTATTACTCCATGACATTATTTGGGACGTAATCGTAGACTACGCCTTTCTGCATAGCCCTTCTAAGGTAAGCTTCAGGGTCAATTTCTTGCACTTTCGCTCTGTCAACATCTATAATGTATATTTCTTGTATACGTGCATTGCATATTTCTTCATCGGTAATAGGCGGTTTTTGGTAGTATACATCACAGAGCCGTTTGATTTGAGCGATCTCTTGGTCTGAACGGTTTCTAGGCGGCTTAGCCAATGTCTGCGGGAAAGGTAGAATGTAATGTGGGGGAACTCCTAACACAAATTTTCCTGAGAAACTGCTGTAGCGGATTATTTTGCTAGCTAGTCTTGCTGTAGTGTAGGTCAAAGGTGCGAGAGCGTTTTCAGGTGGTATATATCCCGTTTCTATTTCCACAACAAGGTTTCCGTAGCCTTTAATGGCATACAAGTCGCAAGTTAAAATATCATTGAGGGGATACTCGATTTGCACTTCGAAACCCTTCTGGATGAGATATTTGGCACACACCAACTCCATAACGGAGTGGTTGATTTTAACGACATTTTCCTTCTGCAGTTTGATTAGCCAATCTTTTAGCATGTTAAGTTTATTTTCAACTTCCGAACTGCTATCCGAGGTTAATCTGCAAAGGAGTGTAGTTAGATCTTGCTCAAATTTTTGCCTGTTGCTCATTCCGTTTTACCTGCTAATACTATCAGCTTGTTAATTATATTACCTGACTATTTGTTTTAAGGATATAAAAATGAAAACACATAAATTGATTGACTGATAGCCCGAAAAACTTAGCAAAAGGTTTTTCAGCATTAACTATTTCTGGACTGCATAGTTTAAGCTGCGATTGATAGATTTCGCTAACAGTTTGCATAACATATGTCGAAGCTTTCTATTTACTCAAGCTTGATCTTGACTTGCCACTTATTATTTGTTAAACAACAGAGAGTACTAACCTTGTATTTGGCACGTCAACCTCAACGATTCTGTAGCCTTTAAACTCTTTAGATTCACCAATGATATTTTTGACTATCACGTTGTCGCCTTCAACTTTAGAGTATATGGCATCTCTAAATTGGATTTTACCGTCTAAGATTATGTTAAATTCACACATGCTAACTCACAATAGTGGAAAAGCAAAATCTTGGTTATAAGGGCTCCCACGAAAATAATAATGTATACTGTAAAAAACAACTCCAATAACTCTTTTTAGTAAAACCGCAAAATAAACAAGTTATAATCAAGCTAAAGTTAGCTGCTTTCTTACCAGCTTCGAAGCACAATCATTGTATTGGTTTTCATAATGCCTTCAACTCGGCGAATTTTCTCTATACACTCATTGACTTCCGTAACACTCAATCCGCTTATTACTGCCACGATATCGTATTCACCTGTCACTTCGTAAATTGTTTCAACATTGGGCATGGCTTGGATTTTCTTGGAAACCTCTACCGTTGGATAAGCTGGGTTGGTTGCCAGCAATGTTATAGCTTGGGCGCCTTCACCAACACCTATTTTAACCGTGAATTTTCTAATTACGTTTTCATCGGACAGCGTTTTAATTCTTTTTCGTACGGCGCCTTCTGATAACCCTACTTTGGTGCCTATGTCGCCGTACCCTGATCTAGCGTCATCTTTCAAAATTTTTAATATTTGCTTGTCTTTCTCATCCATTATTTTAGCCGTTTGTTTAATAGTTTTGAAAAATTTAACGTTTTCCATATTTAACATTCAATGCAGAATACGCTTTTCGCCATTTCTAATGCGATTTAGTGCGATTTTCCTCAACGTGTTATGGGAAAGCTTGCACCAAATGGAACATTAAAAGTCCAACTTGTTACAAATTAGTCGCAATGTTTAAAAATGAAGGTGAATTTATCAGAAAGACATTTCCAAAAAACAAAAGTGACGAAAAATGATTAAACCCATAAACTCAAACCAGCCAAATGCAAAAGCAAAATGCCCAGACTGTGATGCAGATCTTGATGTTCCATGTGACACCGAAAAGGGTGAAATTCTAAGTTGCCCAGGTTGTGGCTTGGAACTAGAAGTTAAGCAGGTAAGTGGCGGATGCGTTGACCTTCAAGAATTAACTATTGAAGGCGAAGACTGGGGCGAATAAACAGTATCTACAACCTTCTCCTTTCAAATTGAACAATCTTTTTAACAAAAAATAAAGTCTGAGGACAAAGCGATGAGCATCGCACTTCTCTATGAACGCTCCGAAAGCGATGAAAATGGCATAAAACTCACCGCCCAAGACCTTGGAATAGACTTAGTTTTTATTCCTTTTCGAAAAATTGCTCTTTCAATTTCTAAAGAAGGTTTTAGTGCTAAAACCAAAGGCAAAGACTACACCTCGACAATTCAAGACACAGCTGTTGTTCTTAATCGAGCTCAGAGTAAGAATCGGCGACTCCAAGCTTCCTACATTATGGAGCAACTAGGCAAAAAAACCTTAAACTCCTCCCAAATAGAGTTCATTTGCTACAGCAAACTCCGCACTCTCCTAAACCTGCACAAAGAAGATATTCCTATCCCAAAAACCATCTTCGTACCCTGTGATGCAACCGATACCCTAAAAAACGGCAGAGAAATTCACAACCAAAAAGACATCGCTGACCTATTCGAGCAAGAAATCCCCCTGTCTCAAGGTATTGTAATCAAAGCCGACGCAGGTACTCACGGAAAAATGATAATGCTCTCTCAAAACCGCGAAGAACTAGAAGCACATATCAAAGAAACAAAACCCACGATCATTAATCCGATTGGTGTGGTCGCCCAGGAACTCGTTCAAAAATGGTTCTACGATTTACGAATAATCGTTTCCAAAGAGAAAGGTAAACAACCTACTTGTTTCCAAACAGCAATGGCTCGAGCAGGCTTCAAAGATTTCCGAACAAACACTTTTCTTGGCAACTTAGTCTTCCACGCAAAATTGCCTTTCTACATTCAGGAGTTGGCCGTTAAATGCGGCAAAGCTCTCAGCAAAGATAACGAGGCTTGGATCTTCGCGTTAGATGCAATGGTAAACGTTGGTGAAAACAAAAACACCGATGATGCTTATCTGAAAGAAGAATTGGATAAAGCTACACAAGCATTTCTCTCAGTTCAGAGAGTAAAGTCAGACGAAACACGACTAACTGACTTCCAAGGTTGGACTGGAAAATTAGAAAAAGCATTTGAAACCTACAAGAATACATCAGCATACGAAAACATTAAAGACATAATTGAAGAAAGTGTAGAAAAAAATAAGAGCGCGCTGGTGTTCCATGAGGCGAATTCTTGCCCAGAATTCTGGGAGAATACCCGACTCGCGACAGGGCTCAACGTGGCAATTCCTTTATTGAAGGGGGCTAAGAGCCTAATCGACAATTAAAATAACAAAAGAGGGAAAAAAATGAAAATAGGAATAATTGGCGGTTCAGGATATGTTGGAAGCGAACTACTGCGACTGCTCTTGATGCATCCAGAAGTAGAGGTTACTACGGTTACTTCACGACAAAGCGCAGGAGAATATGTCTTCAACGTTCATCCAAACCTAAGAGGCTTAACACAACTAAAATTTGTTTCTCAAGACATGGCTGAATTACAAAATAACTGTGAATTAATTTTTACTGCTACTCCACACGGTGGATCAGTAAACCTTGTCCCCAAACTTCTAGAGGTAGGTCTAAAAGTCATAGACATGAGCGCCGATTTCCGATGTACAAACCCCAAAGACTACGAAACTTATTATGGCTGGATACATGCCCACCCAGAACTACTCAAGGAAGCCGCTTATGGACTGCCAGAGCTGCATCGCGAAGAGATAAAAAAAGCAAAACTAGTAGCTTGCCCCGGCTGCATGGCAACAAGCGCCATTCTGGGCTTAGCGCCTATTGTAAAAGCCGGACTAGTGGATAACAGTAAACTTGTAGTTGATCTCAAAGTAGGATCTTCAGGTGCAGGAAGCAAACCAACCCTCGCATCGCACCATCCGGAACGCTCCAGCGGAGCGCGCCCCTACCAAGTCTGCGGGCACCGACACATCGCTGAAGTTGAACAAGAACTAAACGCTCTAACAAATGAACAAGTCAAAATCTCTTTTACTCCACATGCCGTAAACATGGTACGAGGTATCTTAGCCACAATTCACACATTCCCCAAACAATCAGTCACTAGCAAAGATCTCTGGAAAGCACTCCGCGGAATGTACGGCAATGAACCTTTCGTTCGCTTAGTTAAATATCAAAAAGGCCCCTATCAACTGCCCGACCCCAAAATCACCATAGGCACAAACTTCTGCGACGTCGGCTTCGAAATCGACGAACATGCCAACCGCCTTATAATGTTCTCAGCCATCGACAACATGACAAAAGGCGCAGCAGGACAAGGCGTCCAATGCCTCAACCTACTTATGGGAATAGACGAAACCACAGGTCTTAAAAGCACTGGTTTCCATCCGGTCTGATCGCTATGTTGCTTGTCATTAAAATGGGCGGAAGCATTCTCAAAGAAGGCGCCTCTAGCGAATTAATCAATGACCTCAAAGAAGTATCAAAAGCCAACAAAATTGTGCTTGTTCACGGAGGAGGCGCCGAAGTCACAGAAATTGCCAGTAAACTAGGCAAAGAACAAAAATTCATAACGTCCCCCGAAGGATTTCGCAGCAGATACACCGACAAAGAAACCATCGAAATCTACACTATGGTTATGGCAGGCAAAATGAACAAACAAATAGTTTTGGCGCTCCAGAGTCAAGGTTTACCCGCAGTTGGTCTAAGCGGCCTTGACGCTGCTATCCTCAAAGCTGAACGAAAAACTCGACTCATCATTGTTGATGAACGTGGTAGAAAAAAAGTCATCGACGGAGGATACACAGGCAAAATTACCGAAGTTAACACTGAACTTCTTAATTTATTACTGGAAAAAGACTACATTCCAATAGTTACTCCGATTGCACTCAGCCAAGACAACGAGTCCCTTAATGTGGATGGTGACCGAACTGCAGCTATAGTCGCAGGCGCACTAAAAGCCGATAAACTAATCCTCCTCACAGATGTTGAAGGATTGATGCTCAAAGGAGAACGTGTACCCAAAATTTCCCCAACAGAAGTTAAAGAAGTCCTCTCTATAATCGGAGGAGGCATGAGTACCAAAGTTCACGCGGGATTGGAAGCCTTAAACCAAGGAGTCAAAGAAGTTCTAATCACCTCAGGCACAGCAAAACAACCCATAACCTCCGTTCTTAAACATCAAGTTGGTACAGTGATAACCAGTGAATGACAACGAAATAAAGGAAATTGAAAACCGTTACCTGGCAAACGTATTCTCCAAAAAACCAGTCGTTCTCACCCGAGGCAAAGGATCTCTTGTTTGGGACATAAACGGTAGAGAATACATAGATAGCACAAGCAGCTACGGTGTTGCTGCACTGGGGCACTGTCACCCCAAAATTGTCGAAGCAATAAACGCTCAAGCATCCCAACTCATAACCTGCCACAGCTGCTACTACAACGATAAACGAGCAGAATTCATAGAGAAACTAATCAAAATCACACCTAAAGGCTTAGACAAAGCGTTTCTCTCCAACAGCGGTTCAGAAGCCGTTGAATGCGCTATAAAACTAGCACGCAAAGCCACAGGAAAAACTGAAATCATCGCCCTTATGGGTTCTTATCATGGTAAAACAATGGGTGCTCTATCCGCAACATGGGACAAGAAATACCGTGCACCCTTCATGCCTCTAGTACCTGACATAAAACATGTTGCACCAGATGACGCCGCTAAAATAGAGAATACAATAACTGAAAAAACCGCTGCAGTTCTCATGGAGCCGATCCGCGGAGAAGGAGGAATTCGCGTTCCGTCAAACGGTTACCTTCAAAGAGTACGAGAAATCTGCAACAAAAACGACGTTCTACTAATACTAGATGAAGTTCAAACTAGTTTTGGACGCACAGGTAAATTATTTGGTTGCGAAAACTGGGATGTCACGCCAGACATAATGTGTTTAGCTAAACCTTTTGCTGGAGGATTACCCATAGGCGTTACAGTCGCAAAAGAAAATATCATGTCGACCTTTAAAGTTGGTGAGCACTCAACAACCTTCAGCGGAAGCCCAATCGTGTGTGCTGCAGGATGTGCTGCCATTGACGTACTATTTGAAGAAAAACTCGCTGACAAAGCAGCCTCAGACGGCAAATACTTTAAAAACAAGCTAGAAGATTTGGCGACAAGACATAAAATAATAAAAGAAATCCGCGGCTTAGGTTTAATGCTCGGCATAGAACTCCGTTACGACGTATATGGTATAATAACAAAGATGTTAAACAACGGTATTCTAGTTATAGACGCAGGCCGAACAGTTATTCGGATGTTACCGCCTCTAATTATTACAAGGCCACAAATAGATCTAATTATAACAGCGCTAGATAAAGCGTTGAGGGAAGAAGAAAATGAGCGAGGCAGCAGTACGATTCCTAACTAACTTATTAGGCATTTACAGCCCATCAGGAAAAGAAGAAGAAATAGCCAACTTTTTGGCTCAAAAAATGGAAAAAATGGGCTACGAAGTCGGCATCGACGCTATAGGCAATGTAATTGGCGTGATGGGAGAAGGCGAACCCGTAATTTTCTTATGTGGACACATGGACACTGTAGCTGGGCATATGCCACTTCGAATTGAAGAAGGGAAAATATTTGCCCGCGGCGCAGTAGACGCCAAAGGTCCACTTGCCGCAATGGTTGTTGCAGCCTCTGTCGCCGCCAAAGAACCGGGTTTCAAAGGAAAAATTTTAGTTGCAAGCGTAGTTGAAGAAGAAGCTACCAGCCGTGGAGTTCGGCATTTAATCACTCAAGGAATCAAAGCAGACTACGCAATATTCGGGGAACCCAGCGGAGTAGAAAACGTGACCATAGGCTACAAAGGTCAGATTCAACTCAAAATAGTTATAAAAACTCAAACTGGACATGCTTCAACACCTTGGCTTTATGATAATGCTTTGGAAAAAGCCTATGAACTCTGGAAACAAATAAAAAACGCCTCTTCATATCCATCTCTGGACCCATCGGCAAGTCCCTACAACGCAGTCACAGCTTGCTTAATCAAAGTTGTAGGAGGCAGACCTACTTCAGTCGTTCCCTTCGAATCTGAAATGAACATAGATGTCCGAGTGCCAATACAATTCTCAACGTCGCAAGTTTTTGAACAAATAAATAAGATAATTACCAAATACAAAACTGCAAATCAAAACGTGTCAGTTAGAGCTACAGTTCTTGATACCGTTGAGCCGTTCGAAGTTAACAAAGCTTCACCACTCGTTCATGTGTTGGCGTCTTCTGTTAGAAAAGTGCTCAACAAACCAGCTACACTGCTTCATAAAACTGGAACAGGCGATATGAACATCCTTGGAAAAGCCATGAACCTTCCTATAGTCACATACGGACCTGGAGATTCACACCTCGACCATACAATCGATGAACACATTGAAATAAAAGAATACTTAGACTCGATCGAAGTCTACAAAGAAACAATTATCCGACTAGCAGAGTTTCACAACAAAAGCGGAAAATCCACAAATTAATTGTTTTCGAAGTGGTAATTCTTCGGCATTCACTTGGTTTTCATTTCTTATTTTTACAATACTAAATTGATTGTCAATTTGCCTGCTTGCTTAGGAAAAACCTTTTTGCATAGTATGCAAATCAAAACACACAAAGAACATGCGTTTAGACGCTGAACCAGAAACGAGGATTAAAAATGGCTGCTAATATAGAGCTAATTATAGCCGTATTTCTACTCGCCTCTTTTGTAGCAGCCATCATATCATTACGGTTTAAAACTCCTTATACCCTTGTTTTGGTTCTAATCGGTGTCGGTGTGACAGCTATTGCAACTTTGCTCACCTTCAACGGAAGCCCTTTTCAAGGAATCTCAACCGCAATAATAGACCAAATCCGATCTTTTGATAATCTGCTTCTCGAAGGAGGAGGAAGCGGCTTTTTTGTCGGAATAGTCGTGCCGCCACTTGTTTTTGAATCCATGATGCATATTCGAGCCGGAGATTTGCGAGCTGTAATTAGACCATCAGTTGCATTAGCTACACTTGGCGTTATAATCGCTACCTTAGTAGGAGGCTTAGTGCTTTGGCTTGTTGGGCTGCCTTTCTACGTTGCTTTCTTGTTTGCTGCGCTAATAGCCCCCACAGATGTTGTTACCATCTTGGAAGTCTTCCGCAGGATAAAAGTGCCCCCAAAACTCACTATTCTTCTAAATACAGAAGCTGCTTTCAACGATGCAACGGCTATAGTCGTCTTCACGATAATCCTTTCAACAGCAGCTTTACATCAAGCTGGGTTTCTTGAAGCAGCAGGCAGTTTTGGTTTCACACTTATCGGTGGTCTACTGGTAGGCTTGGGTATAGGCTTCGTAGCAGAATTGTTGTCTAGTTTAATTGAAGATAGAGTAGCTGAATGTATACTTACGATCTCTGCTGTCTATGGCTCTTTTGCACTTGCCACCGGTATAGGTGCTTCAGGCATTATCGCCGTTGCAGTAACTGGGTTATACTTCGGTAATTTCACGATGCGAACCGCTATGGAATCTGCGACCAGACATACAATAAAGATGTTTTGGGAAGTAATTGCTTTTCTCGCAAACTCAGTTGCGTTCTTATTCATTGGTTTCCAAAGTGATTTGCCTACCCTTTGGGAATCGGTTGGGCTTATAGCTGCAGCGTTTTTAGCTGTGACTATTGCTCGCGCCGCGGCTGTTTATCCGATATTCGCTTTCTTTAGTCGAAGAGGTGAAAAAATACCTATAGTATGGAGCAGTATTGCTTTTCTTGGCGGTGTCAGAGGAGCTTTGTCGATTGTGCTTGCAGCAACGATTACCACTTCTGCAGTCATCTCGTTAACTGATATATCTATAATACGCACCATGGCTTTAGGTGTCGCATTCGTATCAATAACGATTCAAGTGCCAATATTATCTCGGTATGTCAAGAGCAAATTCAAACATGATCAATCTGAACCCGAAGTTAAAGTGGAAGAGAAACTCTGCGCTATTAGTGCTTCTATCGAAGAAACATGCCACCTTAGAAACGAAAGCAAAATCTCTGCAGAAGAGTTCACTTACAAGTTGGAAGAAAATAAAGACAAGTTGGAAGAAGCCCTTCATGAATCTCCTGTAATGCTTGAAACCAAGCAAATTATCCAGGATCGAATCTCAATGGTTTCATCGCTTGTGAAGAAGCAACCAAGAACGCGGACAAAAAAGGGTAAAAAAACTAAAAAGAAACAATAACGGGTTTGGTTATCCTGCTGCTAAAATAAGCATTTGTAGTTTTACTAAAAATAATAAATTTAATTAACAAAAATACTATTTACAAAGTGACAAAAGGTTGGAAGTGCGCATATGGTCTTTGTGCCCTCAATAAAAGAGAGCAAACTTAAAGATGGCAAAATGAAATCTGTGTGGGTTAAAGGAAACTCTATTCTTCTAGCGAAAGTTGATGGACAAATTTTCGGGGTTTCAAATAAATGTCCACATATGGGCTGTGAACTTCAAGGTGGTATTCTTAATGGTTTTGTTGTGATGTGTCCGTGTCATGGTTGGAAATTCGACTTACGCAACGGGCAATACATCGAAATTCCTGAAGTTACACTGACAACTTATCGTTGTATTGTTCAAAATGATAAGATTTATGTAGAAATCAAAGAAGACGAGTAAGTTACTCATTTACTAATTGCAGATTTTTAATATTTCCTTAAAATCGGTTAGTTCATAATCAGGTTTCCCAGGAATCAACTTCTTTTGTCCATATTTAGACAAAACTGTTTTTAAACCAACTTTTTTTGCAGGTTTAATGTCTCTCTCCACCGAGTCACCTACCATAAGGATTTCTTCCTCTGCTACATTCGGTAACTCTTTTCTAAGCATTTGGAGCGCCAACACCAGTGGCAAACCGGTGCTTTTCAAACTATTTGTATCTTCATACCCGACAACAAAACTAAAAAATTGTTCAATACCCATTCCCATCAGTCTTTGGTACGCTTTGGTTTTGGGTGCATCCGTGACGATTGATAGAAAAATTCCATTTTTCTTCAATTTGCTCAGAGTCGGTTTTACATTGGGGTAAGGTTTCAGACATTTGCTTTTTGCATCCAGGTAAGCGTTTATGGCTGCTGCAAGAATTTTATGGTCAAATTGACCGATACCTTTTAAAAATTCTGAAAAGGCGATGTTGGATTCGATTCCTACGTCAAAATACTTTTTTATTAACTGTTCGTATGCTTCTAATTCTTCCATTTGCAATCCAGCCACAACCATTGCATGAACGGCTGCTTTGCACGATTCCTCCTTCATGTGCAAGAAATCAACTAAGGTATTGTCGAGATCAAAGAATATTGCTTTGATATTGGGCATAATAGGTTACCTTTACTTGAAAGGTTGAATTTACGTTTTCTGCTCAGCTTTGTTTTTGATAAAACAACTTAAACTAATCCTGACAATTTCTGTGGTAATGGCTGAATATTAGAACTCCGCCTGTTTCGCCGAAAATACAAAGAATTTTAGCTGTGATATTGTTGGTTCTCGATTGTTCCTATAATTAAGAAGATAGATCCTAACTACTCTACTTCCGATTTTATCTGGAAACAAAACAATTACAAGATTAAATTTGAAAAACTCCAAAGCACCTAAAAATGCGCTTTCTATGTAAATTAAGGGTAAATACAATAATGCACACGTAAGTTAAAGACAACAGCATTAACCAACAGTTGGCGGCAAGTCAGTGAGCGATGAAAACTTCAGCATGGAAATTTCAGATGTAGATGATGATTCAAGTGATGATTCTTTAACTGCCTCAGGAATAGCGGAATACATTCGCTTCAACTGTTGCCCGCGATTTTTCAAACTAAAATTCGAAGGAAAAGAAATAAAGAAACGCCGATGGCCTGAAGCATTCAAACCAATCAGTCCGCTACTCTATGGCGCAGGCAAAGCCCTTGAAGAAAAAAAGGTAGCTGAACTCCGAGAAAGAGGCGCCGAATATATTGATTTCACAAAATACGACCCTCATACCAACGGTTGGAGAAAAGCCGTTGACTCCATGAACAATCTGCGTTATGTTATTGAGCATCAAACATCTGAAGGCGAAAAAATTGATAGTCGACCTGTTTTGCTCTATCAGGTTCCAATGATTGGCCAGATTGGCGTTTGGAATGTTAAGGGCATTGCTGATTTGATTGCTATCTGGCCACTCAAAGATGGCAAAGTAAAGGTTAGGATTTTTGAGCTTAAAGCTTCTTGGAAGGAGCAGACTGCCCATCGAATCCAAGTTGCAATTTATGTTTTGTTACTTTCCAGAGAATTAGGTGAATTGAAGTCCAAAGTCGAGCTCGAAGGCGGAGTTATCAATAGAGAAACAGATCTCAAAAAGCTCGATGCTGATAGCCTTCCTAAGTTCAAACTAAGTCCCCTTGTTCAGGATGTTGAGCGTTTGCTTGCTAAGAACGGCGAATTAAACCGCATTCATAACACTCAGTTAGAGAATGTAGAGTTTCAGCTTTGCTGGAGATGCGAAAACTGCGGATTTAACGAATGCTGTATAGTTTGTGCAGTAGAAAATGAGACGATTGCTTTGCTTAATTTGAGCAGAGGGGAACAGAAAGCGCTTGGACATTATGGCATCAAGTATTTAGAGGATTTGGCAAAACTAAAATTCCCTTCAGAATCATCCAATTCGCGACCCTTCGATTTCAAAGACATTTCCGCACGAGACCCAGCTAAAGTTCATGAGATTTCAACGGACCCCGTGGTCGGAGCTAAGCTAGATTGGTTGATTGAGCGAGCCCAATACATGCTCGGTGGCATTCGACCCAGCAGTATGTTTGCGGGAAAAAACAGATGGATGCCTTGGCTGAGTGGAACAGGCTACGGCAGCCTCCCTGAAGATAGCCCAGTTGCAGGAACAGACACAGCCCTTATGTCGCGCCCTGAAAGTATGATTCGTGTTTACCTTTTCGTCGAATGGGACTACATGTTAGACGTTGTTTCCTTAATTAGTGCCCGTGTAAGCTGTACACGCTACAGAGCCGAACCAATTAGTGTGTCTAAAGTAATTGCCAATCTTCCAGACGATCACCAAAAGTGTCTAGACGAAGAAAAAAAACTACTAGAGGACTTCTTCAAGGAATTGACGGAAGCAATAACCAAAGTGGCAACTGAAGTCGGCAGTCCCGATGAAGCACCCATCCACCTTTACTTCTTTAGCCGGCAAGAACGTGACATGTTAATGAAAAGCGTTTGTCGTCAACCCTCCGTTATGGGTGCTCGAGCAGTCCGCGACCTTTTAGGGCTCAGACAAGCAATCGACCAGCCCATGTTCTCCATTATCCAAGACGAAGTACAACATAGAAAGGCACTAAAATTTCACAGCTATGGTCTTTTGCCAATTCTTGAGCAAGCAAACTATTTTGACCGAAACAACTGGAGAGTAAAACGCGAAGACGGCTCGATAATCGATTTAAAATTGGTTTTCCGGGATGGACTATTTAATTACGCTTTGCCTTACCACAGAAACCCCGATGGATCAATAACTTTTCTAAAAGACGGTCAATATGACGGTTACTATCCAGCGCGCGCCCGATTCGGCGACCAAATACCCATAGAATATTTATGGGCAGCAAAGGGACGACTGGACAACTTTACCGATGTAAAGGGTCCAGCCAAGATTCTTTTGGATAAACGCAAATGGTGTGATTACCCCCATAAAACCCATCGAATAACCGATGAAGAACTCACCCTTATGGGCTCCAAAATCTGCCTGGCACTTGAACATATTGAACGATCCCTATCAATACGTAACAGACGACTAGGAAAAAAACCCATTCCTATTCCAACAATCTCCAGTTTTTCCCTAGGCGACTCAACTCTAGAGCGAAGTTGCAGAGAATTCCTAGACTTAGAATACTTCTCCAAACGTCAAGAAATGTATCAACACTACGCTCTACTTCCTTACCAGCGAGTTGCTTCAGGCAGATCATTGATTTTTGAGTGCGCTAGCGTGTTTGAATCTGGACAGGAATTCGTTGTAAAAGGTAAACTTGTTTACGAAGGCATTGGCTTACCCAAAGCTGACTGCATCGCCAATGCTTGCCGAGTTAAAGGCGCAGACGGTTCCAGTTCAGGCGACTGGATGGTTCTATCAGAACTTCATCGAAATGAACAGGGTCAATTTGAGGAAAATCAGAGGCGTTCACCTTCAGAAGTAGAAAAATCAGCACGTGCTATAGTTCAAAAAGTTGACATTCCAAAACTTGAGGTCACCGTCAAAGTTCTGACTTATCCGAGAAGCAAAGGCAGCAAATACAGCGCTTGGCACAACCTTCCTACACTTGACCCCGAAAAAGCCCAAAACAAAAAGTTCTCACAACTGTTTGAAATAGGTCGGTTCTACATTTTAGATGAATTAGCAGACGATATTATTTCTGATCGTGCAGCCAAATGCCTCGACTACCATGGAACAAATGTTCTTTATTGTCTATTAGCAAGCTATTTGGCAGGAAAACTGGGAGATTCAACACACACCGCCCTTTCAAAGGTGGAGGCTGCATCTTTTCTGCGTTGGGTTAAAGGTAGACGTTATCCACTTAAAGATGAACAAGCCCGATTCGTTGACCGCGTTTTCAGCAAAGAGCCGATTGTTATGTTGCAGGGGCCGCCTGGAACGGGAAAAACCGAGACACTGCAGCTGGCAGTTTTAGCTCACGTTGCAGCTCACAAAGAATCGAGATGCCGCGTATTGATGGTTGCCCCAACCCACAAAGCAATCCAGGAATTCGTTGCTAAACTTGCCCGCTGCTGGCAAGAGTACACAAATTCGGGTGGTAAAGACCTCAAAGACTTAAAGATTTTCCGAGTGCTTAGTAGCAATGTTGCCTCTACCAAACCCATTGAGGGAGTCACTTATATCAATTATAATGAAGACCAACAAACTGTCGAAGAAATCTCTGACTGTTTAATGAATCAATCAACCTTAAATGCAGACGTGATGGGGTCTTATCCTCTTGTTCTTTGCTTAACGCCGCCTGGTTTGTATGGTTTGATGAAGAAGATAGGTGATAAAGAGCCACCTTGGAGTCAAGGGTTCTTTGACATGTTAGTGGTTGACGAAGCCAGCATGATGCGTCTACCCGAACTCATCCTTTCAGGTAGCTTTCTGTCAAAAAACAGTCAAATCCTTGTTGCTGGTGACCACCGACAGCTACCCCCAATAGTAGCTCATAACTGGGAAAAAGAAGATCGCCGCACCCTGGAAGAGATGGCATCCTTCCTTTCTGCTATGGATTTTCTGCGTCTACTTCGTAATGAAGATCTGGGCATTGAACGGATTAAATGTCAAAATCCAGCTGATATTCCCGCTGAACGTCTATGTGAGAGCCATAGATGCCATTCGGTTGTTGCAAACTTTCTTAAGGAATGGGTATATGAGAAGGACCAGATCGATTTTCACTCAGATCAAAAAGGCACAATACCGCTTTCTGCTCCCAATACAAACGGGTTAAAGACTGCTCTGGAACCCGATAACGTTTTTGTGCTTATCGTTCATGATGAAGCGGAGAGTTTCCAGTCAAACCAGGTTGAAGCTTCCATTGTGCTGGCTTTAGTGCAAAATGCCCAAACTGAGAGCATAGGGATCATAACACCTCATAACGCTCAGAAAGGATTACTCAAGAACGTGTTAGTTGAGAACGGCAAAGACACTCGAGTTGACACAGTGGAACGCTATCAAGGCGGCGAAGCAGACTTCATAATCATCTCTTCAACTGTTAGTGATCCTGATTATGTCCGAAGCGAAAGTGACTTCTTGCTCAATCTTAACCGCATCAACGTAGCAATCTCTCGCATGAGAAAGAAACTTGTCATAGTTGCGAGCCGATCTATTTTCGAATTCATGCCCCAAAATGCCAGAGATTACGATAAAGCGCTTCTCTGGCGTGGGATTTCTGAAACTGTTGGCTTTACTGCAGATTCGAAACCTGATTGGAGTGGCGATTTATCGGCATTCATTGGGAAAACGGCTAATTCCCACGCTAGAGTTGAAGTTTACGTTAAATCGCAGAAGACATAACAAGTCTTAAAAGCGAGCCCTAAGATAACGATTAAAAATAGAAAAGGTGTTGTCATGGGGTTCCTCAAGAAATTTACAGATAAACTTACAGCTCCAGATTCTGCTGTTCATTTAAGATTTGACTGCTACTCAGTGTCGTTGGGTAACAACCTTCAAGGAACCCTTAATGTTACATCAAAGGAAGATTTTGAAACCACCGAAGTACGATGTGAAATTGCTTGTGTTGAACGGGCTAAGGTCATTAAACAAGTCTATGACGCTACCTTGAAGCGGTCAATTCCACAAGTTGTGGAGGAATCGATTGTTATTTACAGCGCCAAACCAGCCCTTTCAGGTCCTTCACGGTTTGTCAAAGGAGAAACCCGTGCAATCCCCGTTAATATTAATATCCCCTCGGGAGCGAGACCAACTTATGCCGGGGTTGATAGACATGTTACATGGACCATAAAAGGCGTATTAGCAGTTGATGGTAGACCCGATAAAACAACCGAGATAAGCGAAATCCAAGTTCTAACTCCTGCTCCAACCATTCAAAGTCAAGTCGCAGTTCAGAAGGAAGTAGTTCGAACGATCGTAATGATTCCCTGCAAGTACTGTCAAGGACTAATGGAGCAAACTTTGACGGTGTGCCCTAACTGCGGCGCCAAAAGGACTGTTTGATATAAAACAATTCTTTTCATATTCATGAAATTTTTCTTCTAAAATAGAGGAAAAAAACGAGAGTTAGTTTCTATCTAGCATAAATTCTTCATGGATTGCTTTTACGACTGCTACTCCATCTTTTTCTTTGACCACAAACGAAATGTTCAGCTCCGAGCTACCTTGCGCGATCATGCGGATGTTAATGCACTTTTTAGCGACTATGCTAAAAATTTTTGATGCAACTCCCAAAGTACCTTTCATGTTGGCTCCCATGACTGCAATTACTGCAACGTCGTCTTCGGCTGTAACTTCACTGACTACTCCACCCCTCTCCAAGAGTGCGATTTCGAGGTTACTGATAGCTCTGCCTAAGACTGCGCGTCTAATTATCATCGAGATGTTTGCTTCAGAAACTGCGGTAGATATCATCATGACGTTAATGTTGTTCTTACCTAAAACATCGAAGACTTTTGCGTAGCTTCCTGGAGCGCCTACCATTGCGGCCCCGTTAATGTTTATCATAGCAACATCTTTTATCATAGCAACTGCTTTCACAGGGTTTGCTTCGTTAGCTGCAGGCTCTTTAGTTATGAGTGTTCCTTCATTCTCAGGGTGGGCTGTGTTGCGGATTCTCACAGGAATGTTTTCTTTAATGACTGGCGCTAATGCCCGTGGATGCATTGCTTTAGCTCCAAAAATTGCCATTTCAGCTGCTTCCTGATAACTCAATTGGGGCAGCATTCTTGCGGACGGGACAATTTTAGGATCCGTGGTCATTATGCCGTCAACATCGGTCCATATCCAGACCTCATCAACACGGAGAGCAACTCCAAGGATGGTTGCAGTGTAATCTGAACCTCCACGCCCCACAGTAGTAACAATTCCATCCTGGTTTGCTGCAATAAATCCAGTAACGACCGGAATAATTCCTTTTTCAAAAAGCGGTCCAAGCCTTTCACCGATAAGGTGACAGGTAAAATTCATCAGTGGGTCGGCTTCACCAAAATTAGAGTCTGTAACAATGCCCGCTTCTTTGCCTGTGAAAACTTGAGTTTCAACTTCGCAGTCTTTTATTGCACCCCAAACAATGGGTGCCGAAAGCCTCTCGCCAAAGGAGACAACGTAGTCTTTAGATTTCGGGGTAAGCTCACCAACATAGCAGATGCCTGTTAGGACTTTTTCTAGTTCGGAGAGTGTTTTTTCCGTGATTTGTGTTACTTCTTTTTGGATTTGTTTGTCAGTTATTGCAGCTGATATAGCTTCTTTGTGTTTTTGGAGTAACTGAGTTGTAAAGTTTTCAATTTGTTTTTCGTCGCTTTTTTTGGCTTGACAAGCAGTTTCAAGAAGGCTGTTTGTTACTCCTGCTAACGCAGAAACTACCACGGCAATTCTGTAATCATTTTTAGCGTACTTTGCGACTAAGTCAGCTACGTGACGTATGCTGCCGCCTGTTCCAACACTTGTTCCGCCGAACTTCATAACGATTTTCTTCATTCTTTCTCTTGCTCTTTTAGTTTAGTAATCTGTTTGCTAATTTACGTCTTATATCTAATAGGTCCCTTAAAACTGCACTGGCAGTCTCTATGCCTCCTGCGCCTCTACCGATTAAGGTTTGATCCATTGCGTATTCCGTGGAGAAGGTTATGGCGTTCAAAACTCCTGTGACGCACAATGGGTTGGTTATTGAAATTTCTGTAGGTTTAACTGTTATTTTGTTATCCTCTATTGAGCCTATCAGTTTGATAGTGCTGTCTTTTTTGGCGGCTTCTTCAAGCATCTGAAGGGATACATCCCGAATACCTGTTCGGTCCACATCTTTTAAGGTAATTTTTTTGTTCATTATCCAGTTTGACAGAATGACTACTTTGCAGGCGGTGTCAAATCCTTCTAAATCCATGGATGGCTCTCGTTCAGCGTATCCTAGTTTCTGAGCGTTTGCAAGTGCATCTTGGAAGGAAACATGTTTTTGGTACATTTCAGATAAGATGTAATTGGTTGTGCCGTTAAGTATGCCCTTTATGGCTAAGATTTTGTCTCCGGCAAGGCAGCGTTTTGCAAATTGTAGCATGGGGGTTCCGCCGCCGACTGTACCGCTGAACCTTAGGTAAACATTATTGTATTCTGCAAGTTCGGTAAGGGCTGGCATGGCTAATGCTAAGGGTCCTTTGTTGGTTGTGACAACATGTTTGCCTGTTTTGAAGGCATTAGTTATGTGTGAAAGGGCTGGTTCTCCGTTTTTGATATTAACTGGTGTTACTTCTACAACTACTTCTGCTTCTACTGATTCAATTACATCTAATGCTGATATGCCTGGGTGACCAAAATCGGGATCTTTTGATATTGGATAGCCCTTTTGCTTGATTGCCTCGAGTTTTTCAGGGCCAAAACCACGTGGGTTTATTACTGCACCGTCTATGTCGGCGATGGCAACGATTTTCGGGTTAAACCCTGAGTCATTAACTTTTTCTTGTGTTCTACGTGCAAGAATGGTTGTTACGCCTTTTCCGACTACGCCGTACCCAACTAGAATTATCCTCATATACATCACCTTGATAGAACTGCAACTTGGTGTTTTAAGCCCAAGGCGTTCTCTATAGCTGATATTTCAGCCTCAACCTCCACTGGTTTCTCGCTTTGTTTAATTGCTGTGTCAGGGTCTTTTAAACCGTGACCTGTGGTGATGCAGACAACCCGCTCGTCCTTGCTTATGACGCCGTTATTTACGAGTTTCTTTAAGCCAGCGATGGATGAGGCGCTTGCCGGCTCTACAAATATGCCTTCGATTCTTGCAAGGATTTT
>CAYPSV010000016.1:0-35337 GCA_964413605.1 uncultured Candidatus Bathyarchaeia archaeon
GTGACGGCAGACTTTGGGAACACACCGAAATGCGTCTTCACGCCCACCCAGCATTGCTTTCGGCTCTAAAACGTGTCCGTAGCAATGAAGACTATCTTGAAAAGTTCAGTCCAACTATGAAAAGCAAAGGCTTTTTCTACTTTGACTCCGTGGGTCTTACAAGACCAGAAATAACCCATTACCGAAAGAATCTCGGCGAACGATACACCCCGCCCGAGAATGCGAAGGTGCTTTTCTTGGTTCCTCAAACCCGAAACAAACCCTTCCACAAAGCACCCGAATTTAAAAATTTTCGTCATTTGTTCCGAAAATTAGGGAACGAATTAGCAGTTAAAATTCATATTTGCGTTTATTGCGCTCCTTTTGGAGTAGTTCCATTAGAACTTGACGAGGTTTACCCGTTATCGCAGCATGAGACTGCATCACCGTTTGATGTTGAAACCGTTGATTACGTGGCCAAACAAACCGCTGAATACATTACTCGTTCCAACTATCAAAGTGTTGCACTGTTAAACGATCCTAAACTCTGGCAGGATACCATAAAAAAAGCTTGCAAGCAAGTTTGCAAGACACAGAAACTCACATTTGACTCTGTTGATGCTGTCGCAGAGGGGGGCAAAAAGATTTTAATTCGTTTAGAGAAGATTTTGCGGAAACAGTTGAGCGAAAAACCTTGATTAATGCCGATTTGCACATTCATACAATTTATTCTGCGGACGCGGTTATTCAACCAAAAACACTCATAGACCTGCTTGTATCGCATAGTTTCATTAAAGTAGCAGCGGTAACAGATCACGATAGCGTTCGCGGTTGTCGAGCTACAATTGAGTTAGCTTCAGCTTACCCAGATATCCTAATCATTCCAGGTGTGGAAATCAGTACTACACGAGGTGACGTGTTGGTTTTGGGGACCGATGAGTTGCCGCCAAAACCGTGGACGCCAGAAGTAGTTGTTGATTTCGCTAAATCTATAGACGGTGTTTCTGTCGCGGCTCATCCATTTCGAATGTATGGTCTAGGCAAAAATGCATTTAACTACAAATTGGATGCCATCGAGGTTCAAAACGGCGGATCAAGTTCCGACGCGAATGCTCAGGCCAAGATCCTTGCACGAAGTTTAGGGTTACCTGGAACTGCTGGAAGTGACGCACACAATATTTCGGAGCTTTTTAGCGTGTTCAATAAGGTCAATGCATCTCTAAATGTTGATTCGATTTTGCAATCAATAAAAAAAGGTCAAGTGACTGCTCAAGTGACCCGTGGGACAAAACATTAGGTTATTTCAGTAAAATAGATAATTGAATTGCCCTTGCTGTTTTATCACCTATACGTGTTTAAGCAACAATTTCCAGAAGAAACTTGCAAACTTTGCATCCCAACATTTTTAAAACAGCATAGTTCCTTTTTACTCGTTAAGTATACAAAAATGGACTGATTTTAAATTGCAAGTTGGTTTTTTGGGCGGAGCAAGAGAAGTTGGCAGAATGGGTATATCCCTGAAGTCCGAGAAAAGTATGGTTGTCATAGATTACGGTGTTATGCTTGACCGTCAACCTGGGTTCCCTATGCATGTGCCGCCTAAAGATGTTGACGCAGTTATTTTGACTCATAGCCATTTGGACCATTCGGGTGCTTTACCCATTTTTTATATTAACGACAAAAAACCCCTCTACACAAATCGACTCAACTTGGAATTAACTCAAGTTCTCATTCAAGATTTCATCCACTTATCCAGCTATTATTTGCCCTTTGAGTACCTTGAACTTCAATCTATGATGCAAAACAGCAAACATTTGAATTTTGGTGATGAAGCCCAAATCGGGGACATGAAACTTCAACTCTTCAACGCTGGACATACCCCTGGTAGCGCCCAAGTCTTAATTGAAGCAGACGGTAAAAAAATCCTCTATACTGGAGATTTCAACATGGAAGATAGTAAACTCCTATCTGGCGCAACTATGGATTATAAGGACTTAGATGCCATAGTAATTGAAAGTACTTACGCCAACGAAGATCACACACTCAGACCTGAATTAGAGAAGAGTTTCGTTGAAGCTGCCACGGACATCGTGGATCGAGGCGGAACTGTTTTGATTCCTGCATTCGGAGTTGGGCGCGCTCAAGAGATTACTTGCGTTCTGGCCGCGAACCATTTCGAATATCCCATAATCTTAGATGGTATGGCACGTGCTGCCAGCCGAATAATCATGAATAACAAGGAATTCTTACGAGACCCCAAAATGTACGTTAACGCCATGCATTCGGTAGATTGGGTAGAGGGTTGGCAAGATAGACGAAGAGCACTTAAGGATCCCGCAGTAATAGTCTCACCAGCAGGCATGCTCAAAGGCGGGCCATCGCAATTTTACCTTTCGAAAGTAGGTAAAAAAGCTAACAACGCCATTTTCCTTGTAAGTTATCAGATTCCTGGAACTCCTGGCAGACAATTGATGGAAAAGGGTGTCGCTACCATTGATGGTAAAGTTCGAAAAATAAAAGCGCACTTTCAGCATTTTGATTTCTCTTCTCATTGTGGTGCAAGCCAATTAAAAGACGCTTTGCGAAAAGTGGGTGGGCATCCGAAGGTATTTGTTGTTCATGGCGCTGAAGGTAATTGTGAATTGTTAGCTAATTGGGCTCATAATGAGTTAGGTTTGGATGCAGTGGCTCCACGCACTGGAGAAAACTTCCAGATATAGCTTCAAATTGAAGATTGGCGTTTTCGATAAAAAACAAAACTTATTCTGTAACCAATTCTACTTACAAGTCTCAATAGCTATTGGGAAAATAAGGTAATTGCCGTGACTCAACAACCTCCAATAACGCAAAAGCAAGAAGTGCCAACTCAGAGTAAACCTGAAGAAGATAAGTTCAAGTTCCAATTAGTGTATTTACTTCCAATAATGGCAAGTATGCTTTTTGGTTTAGGATGTGCATATTTGCTTGTTCCTCAGCAATCTGGGGCTATTCCTGTTACTCCAATTCCTGAGTCTACTCCAGGTGCCCCTATTGGAAACGCCTTGTACTTTGTCGTTTTGCTCGCTGTTGCCGCAACCATGTTCTATTTTCTGATTAAGCGCCGCAGCAAAAATATCATTAAAGCCCTAATAGTGGTTGCTTTGACAACTGCGTCTTTGTTGTTGTCTTTGGTGTACATCTCGGCTTTGCTGTCTTACTTTCCAAGCGACTATGATTTCTACATTTTGATTGCATCAACAATAGTTATTACTGTACTATTTGATTTTGCAATCTTTCGTTTAGGTAGTATTGCTCGCAATGTAGCTGTCGTCTGCGTCGGCGGAGCATTAGGCATATTTTTTGGTTTCTCTATTCCTCTCTTTAGTGCAATTGCTATATTGGCTTTTTTGGCTGTTTACGACATTATTGCGGTTTACAAGGGACCTGTGGGAAAAATTGCTCAGTCAGGATTAGACCAATTGCAGGGACTCAGTTTTTCGTTTAAAGATATTCAGATGGGCTTGGGTGACTTAGTGTTTTATTCAATGTTGATAGGTACTTTATTCTTCAGCTTTTTACCTGATTATCGCCCGACCATAATGGCAGTTGTGGGTATCTTAGTGGGTTCTGTGATAACATTTTATATGCTTGAAAAGAAAGGTATCTTTCCTGGATTGCCATTCCCAATTTTGTTGGGGCTGGGTTTGGGTTTAGCTTCTGGCTTTTTACTATGATCAAAATAGTACATGTTTGATGCCCGTTGATCAATAAGAAAATTAACTTGGAAAATTGGGTGTATTTTTTGGAATAATTAATAATTTGCATTTGCTGCAATTACAGAAAGCTTAATCGCCAATTATTTTCAATATTGCCTTCTCCAACCTCTCGAACATCAGATTTCAAATATAACTAACAAAACGATAGGGACCTCAACATTAGGCCCAAACAGTCTTCCAGTAAACGTTATTAACTTGATAGTTGACACAGACTCTTACTCCGACCTTCAAACGTCGCTAAATCACGCGATTGGCTTGTTTACCACAACTATTAAAAGCTTAACGACGTTATATAGTGCGTGTGGCAAAAACAGCTTAAGCAAAAAACACGAAGGAAAACAATCGAATTTCGCCAGTAAAACTGCTAAATAGCTAAAACTTCTTCCTCGCCAATTACGAGACGCTTAAAACAGACATAAGCGGTTTGACCATTGTTTTTGCTATCCAACCAATGGTGAAATATTAATATGATTAAAAAACCTCGTGTGCCCTCCATAATGAGGCGAGCATTTTCTAATACATTTTGTAAGCCCGCGACAACCCAGTATCCTTATGTCCCCCGAAATTTGAGCAATAACTTCCGTGGTCAACCGATATTTGATGTAAATCTTTGCATCGGTTGCGGCATATGCAGCAAAGAGTGTCCATCCAGAGCAATAACAATGATTGAAGTTGAAGGAAAGAAGCATCCTGAATTTAGTCTTGACAAATGTCTCTTCTGTTATCAATGCTCAGACAGTTGTCCAAAAAAAGCGATAAAGAATACATTACACTATGAATTGGCAACCACTGAAAAATCAAGCTTAACCATTAGACCTCAGGTTTGTACTATCCCGCGAGTCAACAAACCCTAATTTTTCTAATAATGCAATAAGCGCACTTCTCTCGTTTGGTAGACTCTGAGTTTTATTTTAAAAGTCAAAATGAGCAAAGTAAATACTGACACTCTCATTTGCAAGCACTGCTTCTTCCAAAGATATTGAGGAATGATAGCGTAAATTCCATAACTTCAAAGTCCCTTAAACTGTGTCCAAACAACTGAGAATGCGGAGAAAATAATTGAATCTCGGCAAGAATACTCCGACTTTATCCTTGGGCAAAAAATAAACATGGACTTATTGAAAGCAAAATTGTTAGAATTACTGCAATGCCAAGTTTACCTAATTTTATGTTTATACACACTACATTACCTTTAATGTTTCCTGGATAATTAAGGGATACTTTGGAACGAGCGTTTTAAAATCTAACCATCCAAAAAGACTATTTTTCGTGGAAATATAATAAAAAAGGTGAGAAGAGCGCTGTTTCTTATTTTCTTCTCTTGAATAATGTAATGCTGACTGTTATGCCTACAATTATTGTTATAGCGAAAATGCCAGCAATGAAATAGTTGACGTTAAGGTTAGTTTGAGTGGGATTTTCAGCTTCAGTTTGGACCAATTCTGCCACGGTCCAAGTTGAGAAGTGGTCGGTGTTACATACTAAGTATCCGTTAGAATCTATGAAACTTGGAACTGCTTGCCATTTGGCAGCTGTGGTGTTGTAAAACATCCAGGTTAACTTGGAAGCGTTGACTTCTCTTTCAAGTTCGCTGTTTAGTTCTGTTTGATTTATGTAGAGTCTAATTTGACCCTTCAATTGTTGTTGGGCACTTGGTTCAATGCCTAAGTAGAAGTTTAGAGTTCGCTCAGCAACTTTTTGTCCTTCAAGAGGGGAGTTGTACATATTCATCGTAAGTGTCATGTTTTGATCGTGTTCGATTGAGATTCCCAGAATTTTAGGTGTAACTTCCGAGTTTCCGCTAAATATGACATTGCAGTTGTCTGTGCAATTCATGAGCATTGTCATGTTTCTATATTGGAAAATTGTTGGTTCGCCAGCTTTTACCTGTTCCATTTGGTTTTTAGGTATAATGTTGGTTTTGTTGTACGTATATGCGTTTTCTGGGGCTCCTGGAACTATCTCAGTTTTATTTTGTTGGTAAGTGGCAACTGCCTGCGTTGAATTATCGGTTGGGGGTCCCACAGAAATTGTGGGGCTAATTCCAATTGTCTGGGAATCTTGGGCGCTAGCTATTGTTGCCAAAGAGGCTATCAGTAAAACCGCTATAAAACCAACGGTTATTTTATTAATTTTTTTGGTTTTGGTCATATTGAATCATCAGTCACCATATATGATTCGATTAACTTAAGGGACACTTTGAAACAAGCATTTCAAAATAGTTCCAAACTTAGATTAGTTAATATTTGTAATACATAAAATCTTAAAAGAGAAGCAACAAATTAAATATGAAACCTGATGAGACATTGCAGAAACAGCATTAAGATTATGGGGTTAATCTTCCTACTTTTTCCGTTACTCTGTACTCCGAGTGCTGATGGTCAATCAGCCTTTTACATTGAAGAATCGACAATCGAGGTTTATAGAGACGGAATAGCCCATATTAAACAAACCTTTAGTGTGGATGAATTTGCGGCTGATATTCAAATTCCTCTCTTGGGTACAGCAATCGAAAATGTATTGACTCTTGACCAAGACAAAAAACCTGTTGATTATCAAATTAATGCCACTCGCTTAGTAGTTTTTACATTTGGAGCTTCCGCTCTTACTTTGGAATACGATACGAATGAATTAACAAATAAGAATGCGGATGTTTGGACCTTAATTGTAAATAGCCCATATGATATCGAAATTCGATTACCTCAGAATTCAACTATAATTTACCTAAATGGGGTTCCAAGAATAATCGATACATCTGGAGACGATTTAACACTAACACTGGATCCTGCTGCATGGGAGGTAAGTTACATTTTGCCTCTTCAGCAAGAGAATCAAACTCCAGTTATAATTAACTCTGAAGGTATTGTGCAGTATGTCATAGCAGGAATATTGGGTACATTTGTTATTTCCATATTGTCGCTATTTCTTATTAGAAAAAGAAGAATCAATATTAAAAAAACGCTTAAAAGAAATCCCAATCTAACAAAAGATGAAATAGGGGTTTTGGAGTTCTTGGTTGAGAAAGACGGAAAAGCATTTGAAGCTGAGATTCGTCAGCATTTTCCTGATATGCCTAGGACGAGTCTTTGGCGACTTGTTAGACGGCTTGAAGGGTTAGAGGTCGTAGAAATAAAACGTATTGGCCTTGAAAATCAAGTTCAACTCAGGAAATAAAGAAAACGCGTGATTCTTAGTAAAAAATATCTTTCCTTTTATATTGAAAGCTTTTTTGAATTAGAGTAACATGAACTTCAAATAAATTGTTAAGAATATTAACCTTAAGAATGCTTGTCCAATAGAAAAGGTTTATTTTACTCTTTGCACGTTTGATGTGAAATTGCAGGCGGACAATCTTGTCCGTTGGGATGTGGTCCCTTTGGGACTGAACCGTAAGCAAAAAAACTAAAGGAGACAAACAAAAATGGCATATAAATACATCGCCGAAGAATGGGCACAACCCGAAAAAAGCTTCGTCGAAGAATTAATGCGCCAACGACTTGTACAATGGCGAAAACAGCCATCGACACTGCGCATAGAAAACCCAACAAGACTCGATAGAGCAAGAAAACTCGGATACAAAGCCAAACAGGGCTTCGTGGTTGCAAGAACCAAAGTCCGCAGAGGCGGGTTGCGTAAAATCCGACCAAGATCAGGCAGACGCCCTAAACGTATGGGTGTTGCCAAATTCAAACCAGGAAAAAGCATTAAACTTATAGCAGAAGAAAGAACAGCAAAGCACTTCCCGAATCTTGAGGTCCTCAACAGCTACTGGGTCGGAGAAGATGGTCGACATAAATGGTTCGAAATCATACTAGTAGATCCAAACGCACCAACTATCAAAACAGACAAAGATGTCGGTTGGATAGCAGAAAGACAACACACAAGCCGCGTTTTCAGAAGTCTAACCAGTGCAGGTAAAAACGTAAGAGGACTGCATCACAGAGGTAGAGGCGCGGAAAAAGTTCGTCCAAGTCACCGAAGAGGTGCAAGGAAACACAGTGGCGTTAAATCACAAAGGAAGCCATATTAATGCACCATATAAAACCGACTATAACAAAACAAAACGGGAAACAAAAACTGGGCAAGGGTTTCAGTCCAGATGAAATCAAACAAGCAGGCATTTCTAGACAAAAAGCCAAACAAATGGGCTTACCTGTCGATGAAAGACGAAAGTCAATACATGACGACAATGTTAAACGCCTGAAAGAACACGCAAAACCAAAAAGCTAAAAACTCTAAGAACACAAGACAACAACGAGGATCAATGTCGTCAAAACAGCAAATTGCATACATCGATATCAGAGCATCAGCGCACGCAACTGAAGACCAGGAAAAAGTGGAAAACGCAATCCAAAACTTACTCTCAACAACTGAACCTCCCCAACCTCTTCTTCTCCAAAAGGCTAATTGCACTGGACACTATGGAAATCCCATTATCCTTTTTACTGCTAAATTGCAGGATAAAGAAGCGCTTTCAATGGTTTTAGAGAAAATCGGCAAGAACCTGTCCAGCTTAGACAAAGAAGAACTAAGCCAAAATCTTCATCTGCACATAGAAAAAACTAATCTTTATCTCCGATTTGATAAACAGTCAGCCATTAAAGGTGTTATAAAATTCTCTCAAGTGGACCCAATTCATTTACGACTTCACTTCAAAAGTTTAACTTATCAACAAATTAACGAGCTTCTTAAGCAAAAAGGACTTCTGCCATGAAGCGCCAATTTTTTGATCTTCATCTGCGTTTGAATCCAAAAGATCAGCAAACAATCCAACGAGTCATTTTTAAAGCTGCAAAACTTGGGTATCAGCAAATTGGTATTCCAACTATTCCGCAGCCTAATAATGGAGAAGACTTTGCAGTTCAACTTAAGGTTTTAGCAACCCAAAATAACATAAATTTCATTTCACGCATCGATTTAAGACCAAGAAACCTGGAAGATATGACCCGTTTTTTGCGGAAATACAGACGAAAATACGAAATAATATGTATCCAATGCGATAACAAGGAGACTTCACGGCAAGCAGCAAAAGATCGGAGGGTCGACTTACTCAATTTTCCGAACTTAGATTATCGTAAGCGATTTTTTGATAGAGCTGAAGCTGAACTAGCGAGCAATTGCCAAACAGCGTTAGAAATAGACATCAAACCCTTGCTAGTTTTAGAAGGACCACCAAGAACGAGACATCTATCGACACTTCGACGTGAAGTGTTGTTAGCCCTTAAATATCATGTTCCAATCGTAATTTCAAGCGGTATTTCCGAAGAGAAATTGTTGCGCAAACCGCGTGATATGGCGAGTCTAGGTGTATTATTTGGACTAGGAGAAAAAGAATCTCTTGACGCAGTTTCTACAAATCCAGAAACAATTTTAGCTCGAAACCGTGAAAAACTAAATTCGACATTTGTAGCTCCCGGTGTGAAAGTCATTAAAGAAGGAAAAAAAGCATGAAACGTACAAAACGCCGGTACCTTGCACTGCGACTTGAAGTCGAGGATGTGCCAAGTGAACGTGAAATTATGGATGCAATTTGGATCTCTGTAACCAAATTGTATGGGGAAGTTGGTGCTAGTTTGACAGGATTGGCTTTGATGAACTTTGATGCTGAAAGAAAAATTGTTGTTATTCGTACTTCGCTTGAGTCTTTGTTGACTGTTCGGGCTTCTTTGGCGACAATTGTTAATTTTGCGGGTAGGAATGTCTCGGTTCATGTTTTGGCTGTTTCTGGTACGCTTAGAGCACTGTACAAGAATATTCGATAGTTTAAATGTAAAGTTGTAGTAAAGTTAAGACAATATATTCTGAAGTTAAGTATAGTATTAGCTAGACAAACCTTCATAATTGTTGCAGAAACATTTATCAATTGCAAGTATGCGTTAATTAGCGCTGCAAAAATGTGTTGGGAGAAGCGCAAAACAAGACAGGTAGAGTGAAAATGGAATTAAAAGACTTCTATTTCAAGGTGCAACCTCTAAAGACTGAACCTGTAATTGACGACACGACGCTTCGTGATGGCATTCAAATGCCTGGATTAGCAACAGGACCAAAAGACGCTGCAAAGATCGCCCAACTGCTAAGTGAAGTGGGCGTAGAGCGTATTGAAATGTTTCATTATCAAGAACCAGACAGGAAAGCAGCCAAGCTTATTGAAGATTTGAATCTAGATTTACGCGTTGCTGGTTGGTGTCGAGCTGTAAGAGAAGATATTGACAGCGCCGTCAAATGCGGTTTCAAAGAAGTGGGTATCTCACATCCCGTATCTGATCTACATTTCAATGCGAAATGGCCTGAAAAAACCAAGGAGCAAATTTTAGCCAACGTAATTGATGTAACTGAGTATGCTGCAAAAACCTGTGGCTTAAGAACATTCGTTCATGGCGAAGACAGCACACGCGCAGATTGGAACTTTGAGCGAAAATTTATCGATGCTATCGCAGACGCAGGAGCAGAATGTTACCGAATATGCGACACTGTTGGTATTGGTTTGTCAGATTTTGATGCCCCATTGCCGCATGGTATTCCCGCAAAAGTTGTTGCAATCAAAAAAGAAACCAAAATTGGCGCCGTTGAAATTCATGCGCATGATGACTTTGGCAATGCTGTTGAAAATACGATGGCTGCAATTAAAGCAGCTTCAGGTGTTTGGGAAAAAATTTACGCTAGTACAACATACCTTGGAATTGGAGAACGTGCAGGTAACGCTGAAACTGAGAAGATATTGTTGAATTTATACTTACATTACGGGGTTCAAAAATACAATGGCAAAACACAAAAACTAAAACCAACCGCAGATTATATCGCAAAAGCAACAGGCTACATCTTACCGCCTAACAAAGCAATAGTTGGCGATTACGGGTTTGCTCATGAATCAGGTATCCATACTCATGGTGTGCTAAACGATCCATGGACTTATGAGCCGTATCCACCTGAATTGGTAGGCAACCAACGCCGGTTAACGATTGGTAAGCAATCTGGAAAAGGTATTATTAAACACAAAATAACTGAACTGTCAGGAAACGTTCCGGACGACCAAACCATTGCTACAGTCGTTGATAGAGTGAAGCAAATTTATGCGAACGGTCGTCGGGCATCCCTAAAAGAAGACGAATTTAGAAAAATACTTCGCATCCAAAAAGTTCTCCCTCCAGAAACTAACGGTTGCCCATAGGGGAAGGAAAAGTAAGAAATACCAATTCTCTACTTTAGTATCAAGCGTGAGCTCTCATGGTTGACATATCTTTAATCGTAATCGTCAGCAACACTTTGGTTGTTTTTGCTACTTTCTTAGCTACATTGTACCGAATAAAAATTGAACGCGAACAAGTTCGCACATTTAAAGAAAATGTGAGTGTTAACTTGTGCTTGGAATCATTCCGTAAATATGTAAAAGCAGAACGTTCGGCTATTATGCATATGAACAAAGATGATTTAGAAAAATTTATCGATTATTTGGAAGGTTTAGGCGAGAAGTAAGTTCTATTTATGTTGAAAAATTTAAATAAGCTTACAATAGAAAAGTTGCAGAGTTGGCAACCTTGAGTTTAGCTGTTGACGCCTTATCTTTGATTAAACAGTTTGGGCAAATTCGTGCACTTGATGGAGTTAGTTTTAACATTAAACCCGGGGAAATATACGGCTTAATTGGACCTAATGGGGCCGGAAAAACGACTTGCTTGCGAATCATTTGTACGTTGATAAAGCCAACTTCTGGGTCAATAAGAATTTTTGATAATGACGTAGTTAAGCAACCTGAAAAAACACGTCAAATAATCAGTTATTTACCTGAAGAATCTGGCGTTTATCAGAACCTAACGGGAATGGAGTATCTTGAGTTTATGGCTAAACTACAACGTAAGCCAAACACTAACATCAAGGTTACGACAAATGAGGCGGCTGATATCTGTGGTCTAGGGAGTCGACTAAGTGATAGAACCAAGACTTACAGCAAAGGTATGAAAAGGCGTTTGCTTGTAGCTCGCGCCTTAATGACTCAACCCAAATTAGCTGTACTAGATGAACCTGCAAGCGGTTTAGATATAATTCATGCTTACCATATTAGAGAAATCATCAAGAGGTATGTCAAAGAACACGGTTTAACGGTGCTTCTCAGTAGTCATAACATGCTTGAAGTAGAATACCTCTGTGACCGTGTATCGCTTATAAACAAAGGTAAACTCATCTTAGAAGGCAAACCTAAGGTCCTTAAAGCAGAGTACAAGTGTGAAAATTTGGAGGAGGTTTTTATGAAGGTAGTTGGCTATGCTTAAAGGTTTTACAATAATTCTTCTTAAGGAATTAAAAGAACTGATGCGTGATCCAAAAATCCTTGTTGGAATGATAGTTTTGCCCCTAATTATGTTTCCCGTTTTGGGTTTAGTTATGGGGTATGCTGTTCAATCCGCACAGACCGAAGCACAAACAGCGACTCTACTGGTAACCAACAATGATGGCGGTAATTGGAGCAAGGTTTTTGTTGGATATCTAAATAGAACTCTGAAAATTGTGCTTATTGAGAATGTATCTCCACAAGTTGTATTGGATCAGGGTTTGCTTGCGAAAAATAATAGCACTACACTTGTTGAGGTGCCCTCTGGATTTAGCCAAAACCTGACTGTTCACATTGACGGGACCTGGAATGTGATAGGTTTAGTTAACGTTTATGGTGTCTTTAGTGGGGGTGGCGGAATTTTCAGTGGGATGAGTGGAAATACCGTGGCAACTGTAGTTGGAGGTTTTAACCGTGCAGTTGCTCCTGATTTGGTCCAGATTTCACAGAGTAGTATTATTAAAGGTCAGATTGAATATGGCGTAGATTCTATTGCTCTTTCGGGTTTGTTGCTCTCGCAGGCAATTGCTTTACCGATTACAATTATGATTATGCTCACTTATGCTATGCAGATTGCTGCGACAAGCGTAGCTATGGAAAAAGAGGAGAAAACCTTAGAGACACTTCTTACGGTTCCTGTAGATCGATTTGCTATTTTGATGGGCAAAGTTTCTAGCACTATAATTGTAGCAGGTGTTGCAGCGGTTACTGTTTTGATCGGTTACAACTATATGATTGGGTCTATATCCACAGGTTTAACGAGCAGTTTGGGTTCAGGGGTCAATTTGGTTGCTTTGGGTTTGGTGCCCAATGTTTTAGGATATATTTTGCTTGGTGTTAGCTTATTTTTTACCTTGTTATCTGCTTTAGCATTGGCTGTTGTAATGTCAGCGTTTAGTGAGAATGTTCGTGGAGCTCAAGCGTTGGTGGGTTACGTTTATCCACTTATTTTCATTCCATCCTTAGCTTTAGTCTACCTTGATGTGAATACGTTACCCTTGGTCTTAAAAGCAGTGTTTTATGCTATACCTTATAGCCACCCAATCCTTGCTTCAAAAGCTGTAGTTACAGGCGACTACGCAACTGTTCTTTTCGGAATAATATATGTTGCGTTATTCACTGTAATTATAATGTATATTGCCTCAAGACTTTTTGCGACAGAAAAGATCTTGACAGCCAAATTTAGATTCGGAAAGAGCAAAGCAAAGGAAAATAGTGAATAAAATATTTAACTTCAAATTTACAAGGACGATTTCTCAACTCTAACTCTACTTTTCGATTTAAGGTAACTGGAATTACTTTATATCCGCCAAATACTCCTAATATTTTGTTGGTGAATGTTTGACCGCAGATGCAGATAGGGTAAAAAAACCCAAGTTGCCTAAGAAAAAACTGTTGAAGAAAAGTAACCGGAGATAAGTTTCCATAAAATCCGGCGATGACGCGTTTAAACTTGAAAATAATTAATATTTCTGCTTAGTGTTGACTAAAAAACAGAATAAAAAAGGAAAGGTCTGTTTTAGGCGTACTATTGTTTTAGTGAAGCCAAATATTTTAGGTGGAATGGTTTGATTGTTATTCCGCCCTTCAAGTCAGAGTGGAATGTTTGGCTTTCAATTACCCAATCGGATAGTTCTGAATCGTGGGCTCTGATGAATTTTGCAAAGTCCTCAAAACTTTCGTGTATAGAAATACAAACTGCATCCCAACCCATTCCTCTGCCATCTAAAACCATTATGACATTGGGTTGTTTTAGATACCATTCTTTCATCTTAACCAGTGATTGGTTTTTATCTTCATTCCTTTGATATTTTAATTTACTCTTCAAAAATGTTATTGATGCAATCTCAAAGCCGATTTGCCCGAATTTGGGGATAACAGTGTACCCTTCAATATAATTCTCTTCTAGCATTGCGCGTCTTCGGGTCACAGTAGGCTGAGAAACACCCAAGGCTTTTGCAAGTTGCCTATCACTTCTGTGGGAGTCTTTCATGAGCTCAAACAGAATTTTGTAATCTATCGGTTTTAATTCTTTCATTGCAATCCGCTCGTTTTTTTCTATTCAATAGCATTTTTGTGCATCATATATAAACATCATGTTAAATAATCAACAAAATCGTTTCAATGTAATATGAGCACACAACAGCAACTCTTAAGAGAAAAATCGCCTTTAGCACAGTGAGGCGCCTCGAAAAATGCCAATTCAAATGTTAACTGAGATTAAAGAAGAAATTACGCATTTCCTGAGTCAATTAATAAGAATAAACACAACTAATCCTCCTGGAAACGAGGTACAAGCTGCAGACTTTATTGCGAAAGATCTTGCCAAAGACGGTTTTTCTCCAGAAATCATCCAATCAGCTCCAGGCAGAGGTAGCGTTATTGCAAGACTTAAGGGAACAGGGGAAAAACCAAGTTTATTGTTGCTTTCACATCTTGATGTTGTTGCTGCAAATCCCGTGGAATGGAGCGTTGATCCGTTTGCTGGAACTGTAAAAGATGGCTATGTGTATGGAAGGGGGGCTTATGACATGAAAGGTATGACAGCAGTTGAAGTTTTTACATTAAAGTTGCTTAAGAAGAATGAAGTCCCGCTGAAAGGAGATGTTGTTTTGGCGGCAACAGCAGATGAAGAGAAAGGCGGCGAAGAAGGCGCAGGTTATTTGCTTCGAGATCACAAACAAAAAATTTGGTGTCCCTTTGTGCTAAATGAAGGTGGAGGATTAGCTATTCCGCAGAAAAGAGGTAACGTTTATCCCGTGCAGACAGCAGAGAAAGGTATTCTTTGGTTTAAAATAAAAGCCAAAGGCACTCCTGGACATGGCTCCACGCCTAACACGGCAGACAACGCGATTGTGCGAATGAATAAGGTTATAACAAAACTCTGTGAATACCAACCCGAAACTTTCTTTACTCCAACGCTAAGTCAATTCTTGACTGAAATTGCAAAAATTAACCCTGATCTTGAAACACATTTTTCGCGTCTTCTTCACAACCCTGACCAAAGCGAACAAATTCTTGATGAGCTAGCAGAAACTGAAAAGATTTTGGCTGAGGAAATTAGGCCTCGCATCAAAACCACTGTTACTCCAACAATTATTCACGGAGGGATCAAAGAAAATATTATTCCTTCTGAATGCGAAGCGGTCTTCGATTGTCGTGTCTTGCCAGGTCAGAGTGTTGATGCAACTCTTTCTTTGTTTAAGAGCTTACTTAAAGATATAGGGCTCGATAAGTTGAGCTTTGAAATCATCCAGATTCATGATGGTAACGAATCTTCAACAAAAACACCTCTATTTGATGAAATAAGTAACGTTTTGCAGGAGTTTGAGCCAAACTGTCGAGTAACTCCAACCTTAACTACTGGTGGAACTGATTCGCGTTTCTTTAGGGAAACGGGAAGTGTTTGTTATGGTTTTCATCCTATGCGTCCAGATGAACCTAACGATGAATTGGAAAAACGTATGCACGGCATTGATGAACGGATAACGATAGAGAACTTGGTCTTCGGAACAAGCATATTTTACGAAGCAGTGAAGCGATTTATGATTTAATTCTTCGAATTTATACAACCATTTTTATTTTTTTGATAGTTTAGTTTTTATTACTAACCCTCGTAATGCATACTATAATTCGCCTAATCAAGAGGCAAAAAGTGACATGCTCAATGGACAAGCGTTAATAGGTAAAGATCCCCCAGACTTCAAAGTTACGAAAGCTATTGGTCTAATCTCTGATACGCATGTTCCAAAAAGAGCTCTAAAAGTTCCCGAAAAAGTTTTTGAGATTTTTCAGAATATTGACTACATTATTCATGCAGGCGATTTGGTTGAGTTAGCTGTTGTTGATGAATTAGAACAGATAGCGCCAGTTTTAGCTGTTCATGGCAACATGGACAATATAGAAACGATGAGTGCTCTGCCAAAACTCAATCAACTTAAAGTTTTTGATATGAAAATAGGCGTAATGCATGATCCAGATATCCATTCAGGATTCGGTAAGATGCGGGAAATAACTAAACAAAACTCTTTTAACGTTTTTGTTTATGGTCATACGCATGCAGCAAATATCACTTGGGAAGAAAAAATCGTTTATATTAACCCAGGCAGCCCAACTGATCCGGCGTCAATTACGAACAAGCCATCAGTTGCCATCTTAAAAATCACAAAAGAATCCATTATGCCACAGATAATTGAGCTTTAACCAGTAGCGGAGGATCAATAGGTTGTTGAATCGATTGAGATGTTTTTAGCTCTAAAAGTAAAACCCATTTTGCTCCTATGGATTTTACTTTCAGCTAGCTCTCCTCTACATGTAGCAGTCTTTCTAAGGTATGCTTTAAGAGCAAAAACACCACATTGGCTTTTGAGGAACAAAAATTGGAGCATTGTAAAAACCCTTGGAAAGGATCCTGCAAAAATGAAAACATAAAGCTGTACATTCAATTAAAAGGTGAAAACCTGCCTATTTGTCAACAATGCTGGACTAAGATTGCAGACGAAGACGAGGAATGGTGAGCATGGATAATTTTAGTGTTAATAGTGCAAAATCTTTCATAGGGAAAAACGTAAATCTGCATTTAAAAGACGGTTCAGTTATCGTTAATGTTCAATTAACCAAACTGCACAAAGTGGCGGGGAAAAACAACAATCAAATCGAATATGCTCCTCCTAAAAAGCGCAGAAGTACACGTATACCGATGAGAAGTATCGCTTGGGCTGAAATGCTCAACGTTAGTTTAATGCACATTTCGGCTTAAAAAGCTGGCATAGACCAGACAAAGGACAAATATCACCGCGTATTTTTATGGTTCATGCGTTGCTCAAACTGTGGAGTATGCTGTACCGAAACAGAAATGTTACTCTCAAAAAAAGACATTAAACGCTTGGAAGACAAAGGTTACAGCAGAAAGCAATTTGCCAAGTATGATAAACAAGGTTATGCACAACTCAAGAACTTGGACGGATATTGCATCTTTTATGATCTCATAAAACACGAATGCCGCGTTTATGCTGATAGGCCTTCGGGTTGCAGAGTTTATCCAGTTATTCTTGACGAGGAAAACGGAATTATTCTAGATAGCATTTGCGAGTCCAGAAATACGATATCGGAACAAGAAAAGAGCCAAAAAGGAAAGAGGGTAATAAAATTGCTTTCAGAAATTGATTCCGAGGCCGTCAAAAGGCGTCATTAACTTGAAGATTTGTTGCAGACGCTGCAAGTTTATTGTACTTTAGCCGATTTTTTGTTTTGTTGAATTGTTTCTATAGGGGATTCATTTGTTTTCTTTTCAAAGCTGAATCCTAATACTTTAAATAATTCTTAATCTGACTGTTCAAAAGGTGAATCGTTATGCCTTGTTCAATAATTGTTGGTGCCTTCTGGGGAGATGAAGGTAAAGGAAAAATTATCTCGTATTTAGCTCTGAAAGATAACCTTGATTTTTGTGTCCGTACTGGTTCTGTGAACGCGGCTCATACCATCTGGTATGAAGGTAAGAAATATGCTCTTCACATGGTTCCTGCTGCCTTCATAAACCCAAGAACACGTCTTTTAGTTGCAGCCGGTGCAAACGTTCATGTCGGTCAATTCTTCAAAGAGATGGAACTTACTAAGGCTGATGCGAAGCTTGTTGGTATTGACCAAAATGCCTCTATTATTGAGCAGAAGCATAGTGACCAGGACAAAGCGAGCGCTGTCAACAAAGGTATTGGGACTACTGGCTGGGGAGTTGGGCCTGCCCTTGAGGAACGTGTTAGACGCACTGCTAAACTTGCTAAAGACATTCCTGAGTTAAAGCCGTTTATTTGCGATCAAGTTGCTGAAGTTAACGAAGGTCTGGATGAAGGCAAAAGTGTTCTTCTGGAAGGAACTCAGGGTTTTATGTTATCGCTTTTCTTGAGTGGTGGATACCCATATGTGACAGGGCGAGATACAGGGGCTTCAGCTATTGCTTCAGAAGCAGGTGTTGGACCTACCAGAGTTGATGATGTAATAGTCGTTTTTAAATCATTTATAACTCGAGTTGGTGCTGGACCTTTGCCGGGTGAGATAACTAAAGAAGAAGCGCAGAAGCGTGGTTGGTTTGAGGTAGCGGCTGGAACAGGTAGGGAACGGCGTAGTGCGCCTTTTGATTTTGACTTGGCGAAGAAAACAGCCAAGATAAATGGTGCTACAAAAGGTGCCCTGACTAAGCTTGACATTATCTACCCAAGCTGTAGGGGTGCAAGAAATTATGGTGATTTGCCTAATGAAGCAAAAGACTTCATCAAAGAAGTTGAAACCCGAAGTGGCATTCCTATAGTTTTTATCGGTACCGGACCTGGAGCTTTGGATCTTATCGATCGAAGGTAAACAGTAACTTTTATCTTCATTATTTGCTCTTCTTTTTGAAGGCGAATTGTATGTTTGCATCCAAGGGCTATGGCAAAGCTTCGGCTAGTATCTTCATGCTTCTGTTTGTTGCGGGAGTGCTAGTTGGCGGACTACTTGTTTACTTTGTTTCTTACCATCAGGTAGCAACATTGAATGGTAAACTTTCACTCTTGCAAAATGAATTTTCAGATTTGCAAGGGTTCCAGAATGCCACTTATCAGAACATTACCATATTGCAGAATGAGACTTCTTATGCACAAATTTACACGAATCTTCGGGATTCGATAGTTTTAGTTCAAGGTGAAACTAGCGATAGTGGTGTGCAGGGCTCTGGTTTTGTCTACAATTTTGCTGGCAGAAATGTTGTTTTAACCAACTATCATGTTGTTCAGGACACAACCAGTTTAAGTGTTACCTTTTCAGATGGACAAGGTTATGGAGCTACGGTTCTTGGAACTGATCCTTATTCTGATTTGGCTGTGGTTTCTGTAAGTGGCGCCCCTGATTCGAAGTTTAAGCCGGTGAATATTGTTGGTTCTTCTTCTTTGGGTGTGGGGGAACCCGTTATTGCTATCGGGAATCCCTATGGTTTGGTTGGTTCTTTAACTACGGGGGTTGTTAGTGCGACTGGAAGAACGATTCAGGAAGATACAGCTGGAGGCTTTGCGATTGCAAACATCATTCAGACAAGTACTCCGATTAACCCTGGAAACTCTGGTGGCCCCTTGCTTAACGCTGTCGGGAACGTTGTTGGGATTACAACAGCGATTGTTTCTGAATCTCAAGGTTTAGGTTTTGCTATCCCGTCAGATACTATACTTAGGGAAATATCAGCGTTAATTTCCTCGGGTCACTATAGTGGGCATTCGTATTTGGGTGTGACGGGCCAAGACATGGATTACGCTTTAGCTAAACAAGCTCATTCAAGTGTGACTTATGGTTGGCAAATAAAAACTATAGTGAGCGGTGGGCCCTCAGATGGCGTGCTCCATGTTGATGACATTATTATCGCTATGAACCAGACTGTTATTAAGAACAATGATAACTTAGCTAGCTATTTAGAACAGTACACGTTGCCAGGTGACAACATTGATCTGACGGTGATGAGGGCAAATGTTCCAACTGAGTTGACTGTTACGTTGGGCACTCGTCCTGCGCCTTCGTCTTAACCTTTTTTTGGTTCATTTGAGCTTTTCATAGATTTTAATATGCATTAGTTTATGGAAAGGTAGATATTAAGCGCAGGCAAAATCAAATTAACATTTACTTCTATTGGGGGAGGGAACAGTTTGGATGAGTTACAAGGCGTGCTAAAAGGTCAGAAAATAGCGTATTTTTCGATGGAAATAGGTTTAACGAATGAAATCCCTACTTATGCAGGTGGATTGGGTACCCTTGCAGGTGACGCGATTCGTTCGGCTGCTGACTTAAAACTTCCCCTTGTTGCAGTTACGTTGATTAGTAAACGGAATTATTTTAGGCAAAAACTGGATGCTAATGGAAGGCAAACTGAGCAATCTAACGAGTGGTTTCCTGAAAAACTGATGGTTCAACTTCCTAATGAAGTTGATGTGAAAGTTGAAGGTCGAGATGTTAAAGTTAAGGCTTGGCTCTACAAATACAAGAGCGTAACAGGCGGGGTTGTCCCTGTACTGTTTTTGGATACTGATATTGAAGGAAACTCTCCTGAAGACCGCGAAATTACCTTCTATCTGTATGGTGGAAACCAGAAATACCGTTTAAAGCAAGAAGCTATTTTGGGTATGGGCGGCGTTCGGATGCTTGATGCTCTTGGGTTTAAAGTTCGCAAGTATCACATGAACGAAGGGCATTCGAGTCTTTTAGCGTTAGAGCTTTTGCGGAGAAACAATATGGATGTTGATAAAGTGCGTGAGCTCTGCGTGTTTACAACCCACACGCCTGTAGAAGCTGGACACGACAAGTTCAGCTATGATTTGGTTGCTGAAGTGCTTGATGGAGGAGATATTGATGCGTTAAGACAGCATGGTGGCTCAGATCGGTTGAACATGACTCTTTTTGCTTTGAATTTGAGTAACTATGTTAATGGGGTTGCTAAGCGTCACCAACAAGTGTCTAGCCGAATGTTTGCTGGGTATGAAATTCACTCGGTAACTAATGGTGTGCACTCTTTTACTTGGACTGGGGAGAGTTTTAGAAAGATTTTTGATAAATATTTGCCAGGTTGGGCGATTGAACCTGAACTTCTGGCAAAAGTTGACATTATTCCTGACTGTGAGGTCTGGCAAGCTCACGTCGAACAAAAAAGGGCATTATTGGATTTTGCAAACAAAGCTGAAAACGCTACCTTAGATGTTGATGTGTTTACATTAGGGTTTGCACGAAGAGCAACTGAATATAAACGAACGACTTTGTTGTTTTCTAATCTTGATAGGTTGCGTACGATTAGTCGAAAAGGTAAGTTTCAGGCAATTTTTGCGGGCAAGGCTCATCCTCGAGATGAAGGTGGGAAACGGCTTATAGAGCAAATCTTCAGTTTTGCTAAGCTGCTTAAAAATGATGTTGAAATTGTTTATTTAGAAAATTATGACATGGACATCGCGTCAAAGATGGTTGCAGGTGTGGATGCATGGCTTAATACGCCGCTGCGACCGATGGAGGCTTCTGGTACGAGTGGAATGAAAGCAGCTCACAATGGGGTTCTAAATTTTAGTGTTCTTGATGGATGGTGGATTGAGGGTTGGATCGAAAACCTTACTGGTTGGGCTATAGGTCCGCACTCTATTGAAAACATAAACGATACACCATTTTTTTCTAAGGAAACTGGGGATCTCTATAATAAGCTTGAGTATGTTTTGATTCCAACGTTCTATGATAGACACGACGAGTGGATTAAGTTGATGAAGAATTCTATTGGCAAAATTGCATATTATTTTAACAGTCATAGAATGATGCGTAGGTATGTAACTGAAGCTTATTTATAGCAGTCTAACTAAACAGTAATCGTGTAAACTGGTGGAAGAAAAAACTGTTTTTTTGAAGTTTTTGGGGTTTGGTTGTTTTGGTAGCGGTTTGGTCGTGGTTGTAAGTTTTATGTTTGTGTGTTGTACGAATTCTTTTTGGCTGGTTGCTGGGGGAAACGTGTCTTTTTATCCATGCTTTTTTGTTTGAATTGTTGATTTTTTTCTGTTTCGGTATGTATTTGGTATGTGGAAGGTTTTAAATTGTTTTAGTGTATGATATCTTATGAGGGAATAGTTTGAGAAAGGCGTAATCTTCTTTTTTCCTCAGGAGCCGAAATAAAAATGAGTACTAATCGATCCATTCAGGTTAAGTTGACTAAGAATCTGCTTTGTCCAATAATTCTGCAGATACTTAACAATAAACCTCAGCACGGGTATGAAGTATTATCGATAATACGGCGTTCGTTCGGCGTTCGGTTTGGGGCAAGTACAATTTATCCGATTCTAAATAAGATGGAGCAAGAAAAGTTTTTGAAGTCTTCTTGGAACATGAATACTGGAAGACCTCAGCGCATTTATCAAATAACTGCTGATGGAAAAGCTGTCCTTGATTATACTTTGGGTTCTTTGAAGTCAATTTGTAGAAACTTTAAAAAGAAGGCTGAAAAGGATAGTGAAGATAATAATCTTGAATGCGGTTGCGATTCAAGTATTCTTGAAACTAAGAATTAATGGTCGATGGTCGATTAGTCTTTTTTAATAATGTGGGGGTTTAGTAGAAGAAGGGTGATTGCTGCTTTTCTTCTTCAATTGGGAATACTTGTTTTATTTCTCTAAAGGATTTCAAGATTTGTAACCCTCTTGAAGTGACTGCATACACGACTTTTTCTTTTCGTAAAATTCTTTCTTCTACTAGAGTGTTTTTGATGAGGAATTCTAGTTGGTCTTTTAGTACACTGCAATTAACGTTTGACTTATACATGATGTGTGTCAGTTTTAATGGGCCTCTAAGTGCTAAGACCTCAAGTATGTCTATGTATACTTCGAGTTTAGAACGTCTCATTTGCAACCTTGACTCCCATTTCTACATAACATTTCACATTCGATTGGGCATTACTTAATACCTCAAACCTGCTTTCGAAGGCAGTGACTAAGTCATCGAGCAGAATTTCTTTCATACTGCTTGAGAGGTTATTAATTTTGTAATTTAGGGCTTTGGCCATTTTTGTTTTAAGTTCTTTTCTTGTTTTGTTATTATTCATAGTCATTTTTTCCTCTCCAGTTTTTGTATCAATATTGTGTTTTCTATTTTAATCATTTATGAATTTACAATCTATTCTTGAACTAAAGATGATGGCAACGCGTCAGCGCTTTTTTGTATTTCCTTTGTTACAGTTGAGAGCATTCTCATTCGATTTTCTAATTTGCGTTTTTGAGCGGCTGTTAAGGATTTGAATTTTGGTAATACGTCGATTATTACTGCTGCCATTAGATCTCTGTTCTTTTCTTCACTCAAGTCTTCTAGTTTTACGTGTCCGTCTGTATATTGAATCATTAAATGTCCGGTTGGGTCTACGTGAGCTTGGACTGCATCGCCTAATTCGGCTGGAAGCGCGAATTCGCTAACGGATATCGAGGGGGTCAGCGGTTTCATTAGTTTTAGTAAGGATGTGAAAAACTGTGCAACCAACATCTTTTCTTCAGAAGTTAGTTCGCTTATTTGACCAATGTCGTCTGCGGTGCTTTTAAGGGATTCAATTAGTTCTTGTATGCTCAGCTGTTTTTTCTTGTCAACACCTTTGAACTCTTGTGACATTGCGATTTCATCTGGTTCAGTTTTTGTTATAGCTTCTTGAGTCAAGGTTTATCAAACGTTTGTTAGCGCTTTTATCTGATAAGCACTTGTATGTATCAGAAAGTATAGACAGCATCGGACTTTCCTTGGGTCTCCTGTTTTTCAGTGCTTGTATAATAATGGTCTTGTAAGGTTAGCCGTTTTGAATCGATGCTGTGTTGGAGACCGAGGGTAGCGGTGTATTGAGTAGTAATTAATAACATTTATCTATTATTGACTTTCACATTCAACTGTCGAGATAGAGGTAACGATTAATGAGTTATGGCCATCAAGGACTCAAAGAGAAAGCTGAATCAAGCAGAGTTCGAGAGGTCTCTTCACTTAAACAGGACAAATTCAAGATCACAGTATCTTTGGACAAAGAACGTCCGATGTCCAAATCTCCTCTATACGAAAAATACAATATCCAACGTTATGACCTCCATCCTAACTTTAGCTTTAATCATCTAGATGATATGATCCCTAAGGGTACACCTGAGTATCTAGACCACGGATTAAACTATGTGGAACGAATAGTTCGAGCACTTTACTATTTTAAACAATGCAGCCTAATCGGACCTTCTGGAACAGGAAAAACACACATCGTCTACCTCGTCGCCGAATTAACCGGCTTGCCCATCTGGGAAGTAAACTGTGGTCTAAGTACAAGCAGCTTTGACTTGATCGGGCGGTTCATTGGGTTAGGCAAAGAAAACTGGGTCGATGGGTTATTGACACAATGGCTTAGAAAGGGTGGCATAATGTACCTTGACGAAGCTAACATGATGAAACAGGATGTTGCAACCCGTTTAAACCCTGTTTTGGACACTCGAGGTCACCTTGTTCTTAACGAAAAAGACAGTGAAGTAATTGAGCGCCACAAATACGGCTATATGATTATCAGCATGAACCCGGCCACAGCTGAATTTTCAGGTACAAAACCTCTCAACGCGGCTATGCGAAGAAGAATGGCTGTATGGATAAACTTTGATTTCTTAAGTGTTGGTGAAAAGATTTCTCCGCATGAAGTTGAGATGTTGAGAAAACGAACTAAAGTTGACCAAGATGTTGCCTACAAGATTATTCAAGGTGGGGCAGAGTTAAGAAGGCAGTATAAAGCTGGTGATTTACCCTATGGTCCATCTTTGGGCGACTTGATTAACTGGGCAACTCTTGTGAAGGATGGCAACACTCCACTGGGTGCAGCCGAAGAAACGATAATCGGCTTGACAAGCGATAACGTTGAAGTCCAGTCAGATGTCAGAAGAATACTCGAAGCCGTATTTACAAAAACATAAGGGATTATTTTGGGCTTTATTGACTTTGCCTGGTCGACTTCACTGCAGAAAGACGATACCAAGGTAAAAATAACCGAAGATGCCAACATTGACCAGCCAATACTAAGGGCTGATGATGTAGGATTTTGCATAAAAGTTCCAACTCCAAAATCTTCTGAAGATGGTTTAATAGAGTACCTCGGCAACAAATTTACTGATGATACTGCAGGAAAACTTAGAGTTGGCAGACTGTTTAGAGCGTCTATTCTTCACTTGTCTACCCACACGTTAGTGCCTTTTTCGAGAGAGAAGGTGTGTCCAAAAGAATCGGATTCAAGCGTTGAAGCATTTGTTAAATCGCTAATAACCGACGCCTACGTTAATACGTATCTCCAGGAAAAATCCCCCGATTCTTTATTGGACATAGCTTATGCAAACGCCTTGGCGTTTCAAAAAATCAAGTCGCCGTCAAGAATCTATACAACAGCTACAAGAGTTATGACAACACTCTTGAGCAGACTATGGATTGATTCCTTAAAAACTGAGCAAACATCTGACGAAGATTTGATAATCGGCCAAATAGCCAATTCAGTAACAAAACTTCGAAGAGTTTTCTCTGACACAATTCGTAATAACAAAGTAGTTATCGAAGAAATTTTTGATGACAACTTTAAACAAATTGCAGGATTGCTCGATCCTTTGGGGCCATTTTTGGAAGCCCCCTCTTTTCGACATACAGAAAGCTTAGGTCCGTGTAGTATTTACACCGACATTGAATTATCTAACCCTTCGTTCAGAGAAATATTCAGCGCTTCTTCATCTCTGTTGGGAAACCCAATTCCATGCTTTGATAACCTTGATAAACTCTGGAAACCGGAGCAGGATGCTGAGTCTCTTCAAGCTTTCAATTCAGATCGGTATCAAAAACAACGCGAACAAAAAATCCTATCAAAGATCCAACCCTACTTGGAAATTACAAAGTTTAAATCAATTGAAATCCCCGAAGAAGATTATACACAATATCTGAGAGCAAGAAAATTAGTGCAAGGTGCAAGTCGGCGGCTACTAGATATTTTGAGATCAGCATTTAACTACTTAGATGAGGACCCACGCCAAGAAATGGGTCAACTAGATTTAACTGCGGTTATCCAATCTTTAGCTAGCAACAAACCGGCTACAGATGTATTTGTATTGGATGAATATCTAAAACCTAGCTTCGCTTGGTCAATATTATTTGATGTAAGCACAAGTATGAAGGTCAAAGGCGAATACGGGAGAGCATTAGCAATTGCAGTTGCTGAAGCAGCTAAAGAGCTGATGTTAGATGCAACATCCTGGACCTTCTTTGCATTTAGCAGCAAATTATATCTTTTAAAAGCTAGTAATGAATCCTACTCAAAAAGAGTAAGAGCAAGAATCGGTGGCTTAAAGTTTGAAGGGCTTACCTTTATTCCAGACGCGATTCAAGTTGCAGGCAAAATGCTAGCTAAACGCTTTGAAGAACAAAGATGCTTAATTGTCATTTCAGACGGGTGGCCAAACGGATACGAAAACATGTCATCGGTCTTAAAAAAATGCGTTGATGGCCTACTGAACAAGAACGTAATCGTGATAGGAATTGGGGTGGAGACTGATCGCATGGGCAAGTTCTTCCAGCTGCATTCTTCAATCTACACACAGAAGGACTTAATCAACAAATTCGGCTCCCTTTACGCTAATGCATCCGCTAAAGCGCTTGAAACTTAAAACAGCAGTTTAAAACAGGCTATTTTCCGCATGTTTCTAAAAACATGAATTCAGAATTCATAATTGTATTATATATCGTGAGTAAACTTGATCTTTAATCTCAAGCAAGCAATCGGTGAAAAACAGAATATGTCTTTAATGATGGATAAACAAGAGCTCGTAAAAGTCTATGATAAGAGAAATGAATCCTGGAAACTAGTTAGAAAAGATCAGACTTTCGAAAAACAATTATCAACTGTTGAAGAAACCCTGTCGCGTTTTGGGCTTTTAAAGAACGAAATAAGAGTGTACCTCCATTTAGCAAGAGCAGGCGAAATGAAAGCTGGGGAACTAGCTGAAGCTATATCCCTTCACAGGACAGAAACCTACCGAATTCTTCGTGATTTGGAGAAGAAAGGGATTGTTTTTTCAATTTTTGAAAAGCCTCTTAAATTCACTGCAGTCCCTCTCGACAAAGCAATTGATTTACTTGTTGACGCTCAAAAAATTCAAATTAAACTTTTGGAACAGGAAAAACAGAGTTTAGTTGAGCTTTGGAGCTCTATACCTAAACAAAAAGCCGTTGAACAGAAAAAAGAAATGTTTCAAATGCTTGAGGGTGAAGATCAAGTTCTTATGAAAGCTAATGAACTACTGCAAAAGACTAAAAGTTCATTCCAAGTCTACGCATCAGCTGCTTACCTGTCTGAGCTCTACTACAGCGATTTCTCTGACAATCTAAAAGATCAAGCGGAAAAAGTAAATGTTTCTCTAGTAACTGATACCACGCTAAAGAGTGCCTACTTCCTAGGTCAACTTAATTGGCTTAGCGATTCAAACAGAATAAAAGATGAACAAAATTTACCCTGCTTTATGATATCAGACAATAAAGAAGTGCTAATCACCTTCCATGAAGAAGCAGCAGGCAACGATGACACAAAGAAGAAATGTCGAACCGCAGGCGTATGGACCAACTATAGCGCGTTAGTAAAGATTTTGAGTATGCTTTTCCTAAAGATAAACTAAAGTCCAAATTGTGTTTTTTCATTTATTTCTTATTATTTTTATTCTTGCAGAAATACAATATTTCTTCTATTCATGTTGCCTAATTATGGGCTAAGTTTAGCAATATAGAAGTCATATTGAGCTTTGCCAATTAAATCGGGTGCTTCTGGAGGATCAGTCCAGCCGACTATGACATATTGATTTTTGCCAGCATCAATTACCTGGTATGCCTCCTGGTAACTTACATCGCCTGCAGTGCAGCTCCACAGAACGTTTCCTTCATTGGAGACTTTGAAGAGCCAAACATCTCTGTTTCCTTTTCCATATGAGAAGGTAAATCCGGTTACCAAATAGTCTCCATCTTCCGATGGAGTGATTGCAGCCGCGGAATCCGCGTCATTTCCTCCTATGGCTTTTTCCCAGAGCATAGTTCCATTCCAATCTATCTTGATTAGCCACGCGTCCGAGTCTGACTGCACGGATACCTTATCACCTGCAATAATGCATCCGTCAGCAGCTTTAGTTATTGAATATGCTTTTTGGCTTGACTCCTGACCGTAGGTTTGGTTCCATATTAATTCGCCAGAGGGGGCGATTTTTAGAGTCAAAAACTGGTAATCGTCAACTTTAGTGTAACCCGCACAGATATAGTTGCCATCCGGTGCGAGGATTCCTTGTCTGATTGTGGAGTCGGTTCCATTTAGGTATTCATTATTCCACAATATCTCTCCATTAGCGTCTATTTTTGCTGCCCAAGCAACTGAATAATTATTTTCATTGGGGTAAGTTGTTCCTAGTAGTACGAAGCCGTCTGGGGCTTGAATTGCCGAAAACAATTTATCAACGTTGTTGCTGCCGATTGTTGTATTCCACAATTCATTGCCTTGTTCATCGGTTCTTAGAACAAAGCCGTTGACATCGTTGTTTTCCAGGTATTCATTTCCAACAAACAAGTATCCATCGGCTAAATCTATGGCGTATCTCAATTCAGTTTCTTCTCCTTTTAGGTATGTTCTATTCCAAAGAGCGTTGCCTTCGGGGTCAAGCTGCAAGACCCACCCCGTAGTTGTGTTTGCATTAATTGATTTTGTAGATCCAATCGCCAAGTATCCTTGGTCGTTAGCCAATGCGTAGAACGCTCGATCGTCTTCAGATCCACCGTAATTTTTCAGCCAAACAACTTTAGCTGTTGAGGGATTTTTTTGATTCATTTCATTCAGAAAGACAAAGGCGAAAAACGAGATTAAAATAAGTGCAATGACGGGAAAAATTATTATTATTCTGAGTTTAGGCAATTCTATTTCTCTCCTTCTGTTTTCTGATTTTCTACGAGTTCGTGCAAGTTGTTTGCACTCTCATGTTTGTCCCTCGTTGGTCTAAAACATTTATTGACACGATTAATGGATCGCTAGGTTGGGTTAGCTGAACAGAAAAAATTATCTGGTATGTTCCATTGCCAAAATCAGTAGAGCTGAAATTTTGAACCGGGAGCCATTGAGTATCGTCTTGATAATAGCAGCTGAAGTTTGATGCAAGAGTCGGCATTCCTTCGTTGAGAATTCGCAAAGTTAGAGTTCCTTGTTTTGTTGCGGGGTCAATCTGTGAGGAGTTTCCAGACAAATATGCCTCAGAGGTAACGTTTACAATGCCCGCAACATTCGTCTTTTTTGTATTTCCTGCAGATTCTAATTGATAGCTTACCTGAGCTCCAACGATTGCATGATTTTCTTGATAGCCAGCTATCCAAAGACCATTTTGATAAGGAGTAGTATTTGTAAGTGTACTTTCGATTTGAAGTGTGGATTCATAGAAATGGGAACTAAATGCTTGATTTAGTTTGTCTATGTTTTGACTTAGCACCTGTGTAGTGTTGTCGATAGTTATGTTTGCTAGTGCACTGATTAGTGTATGTTTCAAGTTTTGTTGGTATTGAGGAAACATATCATTTTCATTTGTCTCGGTTTTAGGTGCTTGCTTAATGACTTCAGTAACATAGGCAACTGTGGAAAACATCAATAATCCAATCAGCAAAGCGGTTATGACAATTACTTGACCTTTGTTGTCATTTCTTAAGCTGTGCTTCGTTATTGTGATCCCACCTGTGAAAGCTGCAATCTCAGTATATACACTCTGTATGTGCTGTTGAGACTTGCACTTAGATAATCTGTGGAGTCTATGTTATCGCTTACTGAACCTGAACTGCACAAAGCGTAGGGGTTGATAGGTTTCATGTTTTCATCAAAAACCGTTAGATTAAACCAAAGCGTAAGCGGTATCGCGGAGTCAACACAACTCCGAAGCGCGTCCCAGTTTTCCACGTCAACTAGAGCTGCTAGATGACCGTTATTGTCAAGACTTGTCAATGTTTCTAGCCCAAATGATGAAAAATTGAGGGTTTGAGTTTTTGTTGAATAAGCTGGAACAATGGCAATGCATGCAGTCAGAAGCAGAATGGCTAAGAAAGCTTCTATTATGCGCGCTACTCCTTTATTGTTTCTAAGTATTCTCAAAGCTGTAAGTCTCCGAAACTTATCTCAACTTTGTAGAGGTTTTCTTTGATGGTAATCAAGTATGCGAAGACGTTTTGTTCTGATTGGTTAAAATCAGAGCCGATTTCAAAGGGTATTCTTGGGTTGGCGGTCCATGTTTGAAAATAGCTTCCGTTAGAATGTCCATTTAGAATTATGATTTGAGGACTCGAATCAACTAGATTAGGTAGCATGCAATAAGAGGTGCCTTGAGCGACTGAGACATTTTGTGCATATCCAAAAGAGAAAATTTCTGCTTTTTCTATTTGAAGAGATGAATAATTTGAATTCCATGTTAATCTGTTGTTGATTGGCCCCTCAATGTTTAAAATATTGTCGTTGGATGTGAATTCTTGAGTTGCGTTGTCGATATTGTAGATGACGAAAGAGGTTAGTCTACTGTCAATTGGTGCTCTTGCAAAGATAATGAGGAAAGAAGTGTTAGTAGCGTTTTCCGGTATTTCAATTGAAAAATTACATCGGCCATTAACTGCAGTGCTAGTTGTGATGTTGCTTTCAAAATTTTCTGCTTTTGCGTAAGCGCGCAGATTTGCGCTTGTCGGTTTCGAATTAATACTTGTGGATATGTTGAATGTAAAAGTGGTCAAGTGATTGATTGTGCTGTTGCCTGATTGTTCTATGTATATGTCGAGTAATTGTGAGGCTTTCAATCCCAATGCAGTATTGTAGATGCTTGTCGAAGCACCAAACTCTGAGGACCAAAGAGATGAGTTGTACAACTTGTTTATCTTGTTTACATCTAATTCGGAAAAACTCTGGGCCTCACTCGCTGCCAATCCAAAATCCGTCAGCGAAGTATTAGTAGTTCCCCAATTAGATGGAGTTCCTGGACTGTTAATTATGTGGTCAGCTAATGCATTGAGGTAACTTTGTTTGTTTAGATCTTGTGAATCATTAATTTGAATTTGCAGCGTTGAGGCCACAGAAGCTGTCGCTATTAGGGCTGCGGCTAAGATTACTGTGCACGCAAAGAAAGTGTCGATTGAGCTTGTTGGCATAGACGTCTTCCTTTATATTTTTAGTTCTATGTTGAATGCTCCAGCCAAGAGAAGATTTGATACTACAAGTGAACCATAAGCTGTTGCTGCTAATAGTGCTGAATGTTTGAAGCCAGCTCCAAAGTTTCCTTCGCTTATTTTTCCGATAAAGAAGCCTGAGACCCAGCATTGGATTATTATTCCAACTGAGAATACGTTTAGTTGATTTCCCATAGCCATTGATCCTGCGGATGCTAAGTTGGTGCTGACAACTGAGGTCATCATTCCAGTTGTTAAGGCTACAATCGTGGTTGTAACTGCAATTAGTGCGCTCCAGATGAAAGCAAGGATTATGTAGGGTTTTAAGAGTTCTCGGCGATTTACTTGTAATTCTCTTTCTTTTTCGCTATATTCCGAGAGAATTTCTAATGATTGTATTGAATTTCCGCCGATTTCTATGGTTTCGACCATCATGGCGAAATTTACGACAACAAACCAGCTTCGAATTTGCTTTTTCATGTTTTCGAAGGTTTTTCTTAGTGGTATTCCCCATTCAATTTGGCTTCGTATAAGTAGGAGGAATTTTGAGAATACTCCATAGTCTTTGCGTTTTGTTGCTTGTACGATGCTTTTTTCGGGTGATAAGCCTGTCTTTTGTGATTCTGTTATGTCACGGATGAAGCTGGGGATTGAGTCCTCTGCGTTGTAGTTAATTTTTGCAATTCGAAAGTATTGGATTGCCATCGGAAGTGACGCAGCAACTAAGCATATTGTAGTGATTTCTGGTAGCCCCATTGGAGCAATTGCGTCCAGCATAGGTGAATATAATCCAAAAAAGCCTATTACTGCATAAGCTGGGATAATGAGCATGAGCCCTTTTTTATAGACATCTTTCAAATCTGGAAAAGCACTAGCTTGCATGTTGTGAGCTATAAGAATAAAAATTCCAGTCATTAATGGCATTGCAATAAAAGCAATCAAGTAGGACATTATCGGCGAAATTGACACCGATGAATTCAGCAAAAGCTCCATAACATTGGTTGAGGCAAAAACAACGAAGAGTATGTAAGTGCACAAAACAACAATCAACATTACTGAGTAGGCTTCAACTAGAGATGCTATTCGCTCAATAGACCTATTCATTCCTATGCTTCGCAGCTCAAAAATCGATTTCAGTTGACTTTTCATGTAGTCGGCAAGTTTTCCTCCGCTTCTTACTGAGGAAACAAAGCCTCCTAGAAAATTCCTGTAGAGTTTTGATTTTGTGGATTCAGAGCGCGACTGCATCACTGACAGCGGATCTTTTCCTAAAACTTCAACTTGGCGTACTATTTCGTCTGCTTCTTTTTTGAAGACCGGCAAGAAACTTAATTTTCTCATCCTTTTCCAGCTGTCATAAGGGGAAATGCCGCTCGCTGCCATCAGAGTGAAAATCATAACTGCAAACGGTAGCTCACGTTCAGTTTTTTCTTTTTCTTCACTTGTAGCCCTAGAAAACAAATGGCTTATCTTGCCTAGAAAGCCGTTTTGAGGTTTCGTTTCTAATCCTCCTCAGAAGTCTCTGACAAGTTGACAGTATTTATTGAGCTGTTGAGAGCTTTGTGTACACTCTTGAAATCGCGCAGATTCTTTTCGACCATGTTGAGAAGAATTTGTCTTCTTCGAGCGAATTCTTGACGAACAACGCTTAATGGTACATCTTGGCTCTTGGCGATTTTTCTGAATAGATAACTGGTATCCAGGGTTTGTTTGAAGGTGTCAGACTTCATGTTCCAAGCAAAGACTTCACCGGGTAATCCATTGTTGTCGATTTCTGAGACTGTTACGAATTTTCTTCCCGACATCTTTTTGCCTCGGTTGAGGCCAGAGGTTCTTACTTGCTTAACGACTATAACGCAATTCATCAATGAGAGGATGTTCTGGGGAATATTCATCGGTGGCTGAGTTAGTCTTTTTATTACTGTTTCAACGTCGTCAGCGTGCATGGTGCAGAGACCTCCGTGACCAGTTGCAAGGGCTTGGAACAAGACGTAAGCTTCCTCTCCTCTGATTTCTCCTACTAGAATTAATGCCGGTCTATGTCTTACAGCAGATTTGATTAAGTCATATAGTGTAACTTCGCCTTCGCTATCTCCACCGAAACCTGTTCTGGCGATGGTGGATACCCAGTTTTCTTGCGGTAGGTTAATTTCTTGAACTTCTTCCACTGATATCAATTTGAAATCTGGCCTAACAAGGCAAGCTATTGCGTTTAGTGCAGTTGTTTTTCCAGCTCCAGTCGGTCCCACGATCATCACTGACATTTTGTTTTCCATGAGCATCCAGAGATATGCGCCGATGGATTCATCGATTGTTTCGTTTATTATGAGGTCAACAATTGTTAGGGGGTCTTCTTTGAATTTTCTTATTGTGAAGCTTGAACCGGCAGGTGTGGTTTCTTTTCCGAAAGCAACTGCAAGACGGTGTTTTCCAGGAAGGGTAATGTCCACAATTGGGTGTGCGATGCTTACGTGTTTGCCTTGTCTGTGAACTATTCTAGTAATGAAATCGTCAAGGTCTTCTTCGTCGGTGAAAACTATGTTTGTTTTTGCGTTTGCATATTTTCTGTGATATATGTAGATCGGTTTGTTTACTCCAAGACAACTTATGTCTTCTATCAGTTGGTCGCTTATTAATCCGTCAATTTTGCCGTAGCCTATGAGGTCTTTTTCAAGGTAGTATTTTACTTTTCTTAATCCGACTTCATCTCCGTCTGCAAAAGCTGATTTGTGTGCATCGATTATTGTCGGTAGCTGCCTATGAAATGAATCTACAAGTGTTTCATCTACTCTTGGAGCTTTAAGTTCGTACTCTAGAATGTTCTTCAGGCGGTAGAACTGTTCGCGTTCTGTTTTAGTCATGGGTAATTCGTCAATAACATAGAAGTAGCCTCCGTCTGATTCATCCTGAAAAATCCATGCGTAAGAGAAAGGTGCGTTGAGGGGATAACTCTCTATTTGAATGTACCCTTCCGGGACTTGGTAGCCTTGAATGCCCAGGTAAGTTATCATTTCTTCATCAGAAGCTTTCTTTTCTTGCTGAATTTCTTCTTGTTTCTTTTTACCAAGTTTCATAGACATCACCTGTTGGTTAACGTTAAAACAGCAGTCTGATTTTCAATTTGGCAAATTAGATATGCTCTACCAGAATTGCTTACATAAGTTCCTGAAGCTGAGATCTTGGCTGGAATATACATATCAGGTTGATCAGGGATAATTATCGTTCCAAAACCCGATTCAATCCAAGCATGTGAGGAATCATTTGCAATACGAACCCAGTATTGTCTAGCTCCTATATCGGTTGGTATTTGGAGGTATTGTGTTGAATTTAGGTTACTCTCAGTCGTATGAGAAAGTAGGGCTAAGCTTTCCGTTGCGATGTATGCGTTTATGTTGCTTAATTGTTGGTTTTCAGCTTTATTCTTAACATTTAGCATTATGGCGCTGCAACTGCCAACAATTATCGTGCCGACGATAAGCGCAGCAAATAAAGAATATACGTAACCGGGGATTATGCTGGGCATCTTATCGTATCCACCTCTCGATTGCAACGTTTACAACAACAAGTTCTATGTTGACTATCGCTCCCTGAGCATTGCTCGATAATGGAATAACAACGGTTCCTATGGAATCTTCTTTTGTGGCTGTTATCGTTAGATTAGGAGGTTGGGAAGAGTATTCATAGTTTTTAGTTGTTAATTGTGCGTCGAGGCATTTGACTCGAAGAGGCAACTCGCCTTGTGAGTCGATGCTCGTTGACGAGTTCAGGTTTATGACGTAAATTCTGATGTTGTTTAATTGTTTTCCATTTTCCAATCCTGCAGCAGAATAGGAAACAACTGGTCTGTAACTTAGTTGAATTTCAGGGTGTTCAACTCCTCTAACAATGCTCATTTGGCTCTGCGTTGATCCTGTTTGATTCGCTATCGGTCGGTTATCGCCCTCCAGGAACACACCTGATTGAGAGGTCACCGAATAAGGTAATTCGTATACTACTTTGCCGACGGGAGATGCAAAGATTTCTTCATTGATGCTTGAAGCATCGTCAACTGAAATTTGTAACTGATTGCTATCCGGCTGAATTCTAGTTAGTCCGCCAGAATCCTTTATGTTTATAGTGGAGGAAGAACCTGGGTTCCAGATTGTTGAGAGAATCTTGTCATTTAGAGAAATGAAGTCTGCTTTAGCTGTAGCGATCTTTATTATTTGACTTTCAGAACCGATCTTCTGTATAGAGAAGTAATAAGTTGCGGATACAAGACCTAAAGATGTTACAAAAAGAATAAGAAAAGTAACAGGTAAAGCAACAGCTAACCTCGAGTGCATTAGCTTTCTAAAGGTGTTAGTTGTCCTATGGGTCAAAGTTACTTCTCCTTACTTTTAGTTCAAGAAAATGCCATTAAGGGATTTGTGTGTATGAATTGTGACGCATTAAACTTCGACTTAATCTATATTAGAATATTCCGTCTGGAAAATCTAAAGTCTACTATATTGATGTTTTTGGTTTTTTGGGTTATAAAGAAAAGGGAGAGGGGGATTTTTGTTGTTTTTTGTT
>CAYPSV010000017.1:0-33506 GCA_964413605.1 uncultured Candidatus Bathyarchaeia archaeon
TTCGAATACTGGCGCAACATCGACAAGGAAGTCGGCGACCGCATCGCCAAAGGCGTAAAAAACGAGTAACAAGCCGGCAGAAGAGTTCGACAGGGCGTTGCTTAAGCTGATGCGGTTTCCCTCGATCCCCTTTTTCTAAACTAACCCTAAAACACGACAGCTATCATGATTAATTGTATTAACCGCAACCCCAAAAACAATAGCAGCAACAATCTTTGCTAAAAACAAATAATTAACCATCTAGCCAATTCAGAAATTTCTGTCAAACAGAAGTGCTAAACAACCAACAATACTACTTTTTGCCCTTTGCACCTTCAAGCTTAGTAGGCAAATATTCATCCACAATGTAAGTTAATCCGTACCTACTGAAAGCTTCCTGTTCCGCCTTGCGCTTAATCTTAAGAAACAACTTAATTTCTCGCTGCCACAAAGGATCATTCTGATAACGCGGATCCCTCTGCAACTCATACAGACGCTTAATATCAACCTCATCTAACGGATCAGTTGGCAACTTATACTCAACGATATCACTTGCCCAAACCCCACTCCAAACCGCATCAGGCGTATTAAGTTCACGCAGATGCGCAGCATTAGCTGAACCTGAAATGATAACTTGAGCAATATGCATCCCCCACGGATCACCGTCAGTTAAAATATAAACCGGCAACTCCAACTCATCATGCAAACGCCTAATAAAACTACGAGTCTGCCTAGGAGCTTGACCACCACACGAAATAAGCAGAGACTTATGCTTATTGTGAACATTTTCTTCAATAAACCTCGTAAACAAAGCACCCTTCTCAATCGCAATAACTTTATCAGCCTTAGTTCCTAAAAAATCAGAAGTAGTCAACGCTGGCCCGATCAAAACTCCATCAGGATGGCTAGTCAAGTTAAGCGATTTACCCTCATAGCCTGGAACAGTATAACCGATATCTAAGTCACCAAAAATAGCACTACGCTCTTCAGGAAAAATATGAAAATCCTCTCGAGCAAACCCAGTCAAAGTCTCAAGATCAGTAATAATATTGTTAGATTCCTGCTGATCATTAAAAGTCATCTCATAAGCCTGAGCCGAATAATAGACATCTCTCAACGTTGAGGTCTTCCGCTGAGTAGTCAACTCATTACCAAACATCGCCGCCCAAGCAAGCTGAGTAAAAGGGCGTATATGACGAATGTTACGAGCACTACGGGTAACAACCCTTTCACCTAAAATGTACTGACGAAGCGCAGGATCATAAGTAATGTTCTCAGTAGAACGACTCGGCATGTTAATCGTGGGAAAAACACCCTGATCTAACTGATTGTAGATTTCAGTACCAAACTGCTTCAGACAAGAAACAACAGCATTTTTTCTTTCTGCAACCTTATCTTTCTTCTGAGCCATACTTCTGCACACTCTTTAGTAATTTTTCGATATTAGGCTTCCTTTCCTGCCTCGCAAGAATAGTTGAAAACTCCGCGATTTTAGGAAGAAACTTGTTAAAAATCCCTAACCGCTTCTTCTCCATATGAACATGCTCTTGCCTAGCAAGAAAATGCTGAATTTGCCGTGCAACCTCCCTAAGCGCATTCGCAACCTCCCGTCTTATTTCGGGGCGATCACTGATGAACTCCTTTCCCACAGTCTTGTAGGGCACTTTGGTACTGCAAATATGCACCACAATAGCGATCGGCATCTCAGGATGCACCTTGTAGCGTCGCCAATTCATAGCCGAAATCACACGATAAGAAACATCACTTGCTTCATCATACAGTAGCGGAATTTTGTTAGCAAAACGGTAGATAACAAAAGTACCGCTCTTAGGCACGTTCCCACCGTAAGCCATCGCCATCTCCACGATAAACGGATGACCTGCATAAGTTGAAGGCTTACGTTGATGCACAACCAAATACTCAGGGTTTAACTCTTTCACAACACCTGCCTTAAGCAACTCTTCTCCCAAAGGTGAAAGACAGTTTGCATCGGGCGGAAGGAATTCTTTAAACTTTTTAAGGTTCTGCATTAACCGTACTATTTCTTCATGAGCGAGTTTTTTCGGATTCTTCTTCGGAGAGATACCAGCAAAATCCAAAAACTTTTGCGCCGTAATTTCTCCGACTCTATGAAAATGCCCTCGCAGAAAACTACTCATATTATTAAATTCAGTAATTTGGATAAGCCGCTGCAATAATTCAACATCTACGCCGTAAGGGTGAGGCATAGTTTCTTTGGGCGGATCAGGCATAACTGTTGTTGCTCTTACAAACTTGTAGAGCCTACCTTTAGGGTCCACAAAAGTGATATTTGCATAAGGGTTAACCATGGCTGTCTGCTTGAAGTACTCGATAATTTTAGGCATGGCACGCAAATAGTCACCTTCCAACGTGAACTCAATTATTGTTCCTTGCCAACGATCCTTATTTATCAGGACTTTACGATCCAAAATTATAGGCCTATTCCGCTGAATGTCAATCATCAGTTTAAAACTGTAGATTTTTTCTTGTCCAGTGCTTGAAGTTACAAAAACAGGCTGATGCGTAGTAATTTGCCCATACAAAACCGCCATCTTGCCACCAAGCCCAAAAGTACCTCGGGCCTGTTTGAGCTTATACTTACTACCATAGAGAACCTGCCCAAACGCGGAAGGTATAAACTTTGGAGGAATCCCACTCCCATTATCTGCAACATGCAACTTATAGATTTGAGTAGCTTTAGTTGCTTCTGACTCAAAAGACAAACGCACATAAATATTCGGGGGAATCTTCTGACTCTCAGCAGCGTCAAGACTGTTTTCAACAACTTCACGAATGGCAACAAAGATGCTCCGCGAGGGGTTTGTCAAGCCTGCGATGTCACGGTTACGGTAAAAGAAGTCAGATGCCGAAATTTCTTCGAAGGTTGCTTGAGCCACTTGCTGCTTACACCACTTTCCCCGTTTTGTTTTTGCGAATGCTAAGTATATTTGTTGGTGGTTCTTTAAGTTAACTGCACTCTAAGTATAAACGCCACGTTTTAGAAGCACGCAGTAACATGTTTACATGAATATTTTTGCGCTAAAAATGTAAAAATAATGGTTTGACAGCTAAATCTAGACTTAATCTATTTCTTAGCTGATTCCGCCTTCTTTGAAGCTTCTTTTGCAGCCTTATCCTCTTTTTCGTCTTTGTCTCTGGTTGCTTGTGTGTAGTAATATTCACCGATGTCTTTCTGGAACTTATCCATTTGCGAATCTTCCTTGTTAACGCGAGGTCGGAAGGTAGTTGAGTCTCGTCGGAAAGTAATGTCCATTTCTTTAAGGAATGTATTCATCCCTGCACGCAACGTTGTCGGAGGATACGCTCTTCCGCTCTCACCCGGTTGCCCGTTAAAAACCATAAGACGATCAGCGATAAAGTCCTGCGTCACAACATCATGTTCAACAACAAACGCAGGAATGCCATGGGCCTCGACCACACGCCGCAACGTCTTTGCAACGTTTAAACGCTCTTCAACATCCAAATAGGCACTAGGTTCATCTAGAAGGAACATATCGGTTTTACGACTAAGACAAGCAGCTATGGCAACTTTTTGAAGTTCCCCACCACTAAGCTCCATTACGTTACGATCCATCAAAACTTGAAGCCGAAGGGGCTGAGCAATTTCGGTTTTGTACCAGCTAGAAGTAAAGTTATCCTTAGCCACATTCATCAACAATTCCTGCACAGTACCTTCGTAATCTGGAGCTATATACTGAGGCTTATAGCTAACCGTCAACTTACTGAGCTGACGTTTATCGTCAGTTTCTTCAAGACCCGCAAGAATCTTAACAAAAGTGGTCTTGCCTATCCCGTTTGGTCCAAGAATTCCGATAATTTCGCCTGCCCTGATTTCTCCCGGTTCGATGGCAAGTTTGAAACCTTGGAAGGTCTTCTCCATATTACCCCATTTGAGCAAAGGTTCACCAATCAGGGTACCTGCAGTTGGTGGAGGTTTCTCATGAAAAACAATAGATTCCTTTCTAAACAAAATGTTCTCATCAGCTATGTAGCCCTGAAGGTATATGTTAATGCCAGTTCGCACGCCATGGACATGAGAAACAACACCATAAACTCCTGGCTCACCATAGAAAACACAGATTTGGTCAGACAAGTAATCAATAATAGCCAAGTCGTGTTCAGCAACAACTATTGTTTTTTGCTGCTCCTTAAGGCTACGAATCGCCCGAGCAACCACAAGACGCTGCTTCACATCCAAATAACTCGAAGGCTCATCAAAAAGATAAACATCCGCATCACGACTAAGAGCCGCCGCAACCGCAACACGCTGAAGCTCCCCACCGCTAAGAACAGCAAGAGCGCGATCCCAAATTTTCTTAAGTTCTAACTCTTCAGCAATCGCATCAAGCTGTTTGCGCTCATCAACTTTTTCCAGTAAATCTCCAGCTTTACCTTCAACAGCTTTAGGAATCTTGTCAACATACTGAGGTTTACTGCTGACTTTAAGTTGATTCTTGCTTAGCTTCTGAAAATAATCTTGCAAGCTAGAGCCGCGATAGTACTGAATGATTTCCGGCCAGTCAGGTGCAGCATCGAATTTGCCCAAGTTAGGCTTAATTTCCCCTGAGAAAACCTTCAGTGTAGTGCTTTTTCCAATTCCGTTTTGCCCAAGCAACCCCAAAACAGTACCTGGCGAAGGCATAGGCAAACGGAAAAGCTTGAAACTGTTAGCGCTAAATCGATGACTACAATCCTTTTCAAGCTCATCAGGCAAATTCACAATACTAATAGCCTTAAAAGGGCATTTTTTGACGCAGATACCGCATCCGCTACAAAGCACTTCAGAGATAAGAGCTTTGTTACCTTCTACGCGTATAGCTTCCACTCGACTACGCACCATGGGGCAATAGCTTACGCAAAGTTGATTGCATTTTTTGACTTTGCACTTGTCGGCGTTTAAGACAGCGATCCGCGTCATGATAAACTTCGATTAATGAATCCCACAAGTCAGTTATAAATATAAACCCAAAAAAATCTCAAGACTAATCCAATCGGCAACAAAAAAATAAATCAAAAATAAACAAGAAGAAATTAAAATTAAAGAAAGATTACAAAATTTTCGCACTAAGAGCTAGCTTACCATTCTTCTTCTTCCCATTCCTCATCTTCGCCCTCTTCCCATTCCTCATCTTCTTCGAATATCATGTAACCTTTTCACCTCCAACGAAACAGCATTTAGGATACCCTGCTCTTACGTTGGTTTAAACATTTAGATTCGTCAACTGACGTTAATCCCTCAACAAGCTCCCAAGAAAAACATGTTTTGCGCACTATTTTTTGTACTCTTTTTGAGAAACATAATTTGACAAAAAAGAAAACACAAATGAGATAGTTCTATTAATATTCGCAGCTCTGTACCCTGCACATCAAGAATAATTATTGCGACAAAAGCTGTAACTGCAATGCAACCAAACCAGACGAGACAACACAAATCAAACAATCTATGCCAGCATATTCAAACAATGCCGTAATATTAAAATCGGAAGGCGTGAAGACCGCAACGCCCGAGCTCAAGATTCGTAAACCAAGTTGTTTCGTAATTGACATTTATTCTTTAATCTTTTCAATATCTTATCCCGAACCCAAAATAGATAAATCCGCCCCTACATCAAATTAAGCGCGGGATGATGTGAGGCGACGGCTTCGAGCCCTAGGCTGTGAGAAATCGTCAATCGTCGCTGACCCAAACACCTAATCTTCAAAAACACAAAACAATAAAACGTTGTCTATCAGCAAAAATCTAATTTTTCGCCAGACTGATTGTTAATATGAATTCAAGTTTCACAAAGCTTTAGACTAAAAACTACCTTACCTCAGTTTGGGTTAAGAGGGAATGCATTGATGGCTCGCCATCACACTTGCATATCCACACAACTCTTACCCGTTTATCATTTTTACACCATAAATCAAGGCGTATTTTTTGAACCTGTCCTTGATGGCTTAAAACAAAGTTCCCGCAACCTTTCTTCGTCTTCAGGCATCAACTTAAAACCTTCAGAAGCCTCAATGGAGAAACACAACAATTTAAGAAGAAAGTATGCCTCAACCGGATTACTGACTTTTTTGTTTAACATCTGCATAACTTTATCGCCCACCCGCTTGATTTTGGCAAAATCCAAGTTATCTAAATTAACAGCAAATCGTTTAGGCTCATAATCACTCGTCAACTATTGTCCCTAAAGGTGCATAGTTCTTCAACTATAATAATTTAGAAGATTATCGCACCAAATCAAATCTTTTTCTAAAGATATATGCTCCCATAAGCAGATACTAAAAAACAAAATTTTAACAATTATTCAGAAACTGCGTTCTTGCAAGCACAGTTACAACTAAACTTGTAGGGAACGCAAAGTTCATAGTTACCTACCTTAATTAACAAAAAATGCGATAGACAAAACTGAAACAATAGAGGTCAGTTCGAGGAGCATACAAAGAACGAGGCAGAAGTATCTTAACTGCCTTCAACGACAAAAGCTATTTTGACCACAGCTCGGTATTCTGCAATTTTGTTGTTCTCCACCTTTGCCTTGCAGCTTTTAACATAAACAGATTTGATGTTTTTGATTGTCTTTGCCGCTTGTGCCAAAGCATTTTTAACAGCTTCCTCCCAATTATTTGGTGAAGTCCCAATTAGCTCAATTATTTTAACAACTGTCATTATTTCATTCTCCTCTTAATTATCAGCAAATTAACGAATAAGAATATGTGTGATTACAAAAAGACACAACAAGTCTCGCAAACAGATTTTGGGTTAATGCTTTCTCGAAGAATGAGAGAAGCTAACGCTTGCTTTCTTTGATTTTTTTTCACCGACATAACGTAAAAACCAGCCCAAACCCCAAAGAGCAATTGCAAACGGTAAAAAAATAATCCTAATTTTCGCTTTCTCCTTAGCCACAAATGTTCCCCCTTTAATAAATAAAAATCTAACAAGATAAAACTTGCTATGAAACACATTCCACAATTTAGCATATCAAATTTGCAGATTCTAGATCGGCTATAGTTAAATTAGAAAAGCAAGAAAACTGTTTCAAAACAGCTTTCCCCCACTTAAAAGGTATAGATAAAGACAGTCGAAGTTTCTACCTGCAATTTTCATACTTATGAATCTTCCAATTTGATTTGATAAGGATGATTCAGGGTTAAATCCAGAAATGATGGTGGGGCCACCCGGATTTGAACCGGAGTCTATAGAGCCCAAGTCTACAAGCCTAGACCAAGCTAGCCGATGGCCCCAACTATGCAGGCTACAATAATTTCTGTTGCATCATAAAAACCTTAGCCACTCCAGGCTAAATTTCCACAATATGCAATTTTAAAATTAGTTGATATAGATGGAATTTCTTAGACCTATGAATTGCAGCGAATCCTATTTTCTGCGTTTGTCACATTGAAGCACTTTGGGGCAAATCAAACATTCATCCAAAGTTAATCCACATCCAGGTGGCGCATTAAGAAGCCCACTAAAATGCGCACATTTAGCTGGAGAATCAAAAACAGTCGGATATTCAGTCGCTTTAACTCCAACAATTTTCTCTTTCTCAGTGATAATCTCCAGTTTGGACATACAAAACGGACAAGCGTAATGATTCTGCCGAGGGATAGTTGACGTGTCCGTAATCACGGTTGGCTTTTCAAAGTTTTTTTCACAGCCCTTGTATGGGCAATGGAGTTTTTCCTCCGAACCGTGGGAAAAAAGGTGCATCCGACGTTTCCTTCACAAACCTCTTGTATCGCAACATTTAATAAACTTTGTCAAGCACAAAAAAAACAACTCAACTGCACAACACAAATACGCGATAATAAAAATTATGGAGCCTCGAGCGGGCTTTGATCCCGCGGCCTGCTGCTTACGAGGCAGCCGCTCTACCAGGCTGAGCCATCGGGGCACCAAGATGCTAAACAAGGAAACACCAATTTTTAAATCTTCACAAACCCAAACATAAATCACACAATCAGAACAACAAAGGCGCAAGCAAACATGAAATACAAAAAAACCACAACAAAGATAAGTGAACACAAAATCATCCAAATCATCCAAAAAAACCTAACCCTGCCAAACATGCCTGTGCCTTTTGGAGATGACGTTTCAGCGATTAACATCGACAAAGAAAAAGTCGCAGTCCTAAAAACCGACATGCTCGTAAGCAAAACAGATGTCCCCAAACAGATGAGCCTCTACCAAGCCGCAAGAAAAGCAATCGTCATGAACGTAAGCGACTTTGCCTCAAAAGGCGTCCAACCGTCTGCAGCTCTTGTTGCTTTGGGACTTCCTAGGAAATTTACACAAAAAGACGTAAAAGAAATTGCCCGCGGTTTGGATGCCGGCGCCCAAGAATACGGCACATACGTAATTGGTGGAGATACAAATGAAGCTTCAGACTTTATTGTGTCAATCTCACTCTTTGGCATAGCAGAAAAATCCAAGTTGATGTTGCGAAACGGCGCCAAAGAGGGCAATATTTTGGCAGTTACAGGTTTTTTTGGCAAATCTTCAGCTGGAATACGTTTGCTTCAAGACAAAAACTGCATTGCCGATAAAAAATCGCGTGAGGTACTATTAAGGTCGGTCTTTTTGCCCCAGGCAAGGTTGGAGGAGGGATTGGCGTTTGGCAAATGCGGCGCAGTTACTGCATCAATAGATTCGAGTGACGGGTTAGCATGGAGCCTACATGAAATAGCTCAACTAAGCAAGATTGGTTTTGAGATAGACAATATTCCAATTGCAGAGGAAGTCGGCGAGTTTGCACTAAAAAATAGAATCGAAGCCTCAGAGTTGGCACTCTACGGAGGAGAAGAATATGAGATAATAGTTACTGTAAAACCAGAGATGTGGAAAGTTGCAAAAGAAGCTGTGGAAGCAGTTGGTGGGCAACTGTTGAGAATTGGAAAAGCAACAAGCAAACCAGGCATATTCCTAAACGTCGACAGCAAACGTCAAGTGGTTGAGGCACGTGGATGGGAGCATTTCAAGAGCCCAATTTAGTCTGCTGATCCAAAAGGTAGTTAATAATCGTGATACAAGACGCGGCAAGGTATGGTTGTTTTCCCAGACTTATTTTTTCGCCGTAACGCAAAGCGAACGTTTCAGCTTTTTTAGGCAGCCCTACATGGTCACCGAGGATAAATAGACAGTTTTCGCCAAATTCAAAACGAGAAATGTCTTTGCCATTCTCTTCCAAAACGTATATCTCTTGAGTTTGAGCTTTTTCCTTCAATAAAGTCTCGAAACCTGATCTTTTAAACGTAAGACCTGGGTGAGGTTTACCCGCTATGGTTTTTTTAAGGATTTGCTTCCAAGTGTCTATGTCAGTTCGAACGTCATAGAGGGCTCTGCCATCGATTTCTATATGTAGGGGAGGGTTTGGAGCGCCATTTAGAATAGCGTGAAAAGTTACGTTTCTGCGTAAACCATGGGAAAAAAATAGGCTGCTAACTATGCATTCATGCACAATATCCAATCTTCCTGCATCATGTAGGCTGTCAAAGTTGGGGCTGGTTTGGCCGAGACGTGAAAACAGCAGGAACTCTCGCAAAGCATTCGCCACCTAAAGCTATGCAGTTGTTAAATTAAAGCACTTCCAAAAGGCTATGCTTCAGCCCCCGCCGACAGGGGGCAAAATCGCCAAGACATCGCCATCTTTAAGAATAGTTTCAAAGCCATCTAAAGTAGACACACTTATTCCGTTAACAAGGAACTGCAAAAAATTCTTCGGTCGCCCCGTACTAGCGTACAAGTAATCAGTGAATCGGGAACCATATTTTTCAGAGAGAACTTGAAGAACAAAATTAATTGTAACAGGCTCACCTTGAGCAAACGTTAGAGTCTCTTCACGATTACCCACAATTTCTCTAAGATTAGTAAAAAAACGAATTTTGACTTCCACTCTACATCAATGCAACTATAAGAAAATAGAGAAATTAACCTTCCGCAGACCAAATAACAATTTTAGCAACAATTCCCACACATAAACGGTGGATGCTACACATTGAAGTTAAGTTTATCCAACGGAATCTTCAGCAAACTCGCGATAAATGAAAATTTCAACGCCGCAAAAAAACTCGGATTTAAAAACATAGAGTTTAACATGAAATCAATAAAAAAAGAACATGACACAGACATTTACCGCGAACAAAAAGCCCTATCCACCTCAGGCTTGAACTGTATAACCCATCACGCAGCAGTTCTACATGTGAAAGACCCAATAGAGGTACATCAAGCTGTTTATTATGGAAAAATCTCACTTGAATGCGCAAAAGCCCTCAACGCGCCGTTAATGACTGTTCACTCAAACATCTCGAAAAAGTTAACCAAACGAGATAGAGAGAGATGCTTAAGGGAAATTTATGGGGAGATCAAACCATTTGCTGAAAAATTGGGAGTAAAGTTATCATTGGAGAATTTGTCGTTTAATTCAACGGGGTTTGGAAAAAACGCTGAACAAATAGATGAGGTGCTGGGTGTCATCGATCCAAAAGGTGAGATGGGCATAACTTTTGATTTGTGCCACGCATTAGAAACCAAAGTAATGAACAGCTTATTAGAAGCTTATGGTAAACGAGTCTGCAACGTGCATATGGCAAACAAATCCCACAAACCCTTTATCCAAACCACTCCAGAACTAACAAGTTTCCTAAACGCCCTACACAACTATAGTTACGATGGTCCCATAACATTGGAGCTTAACCACAACACATCTATAGAAGAAATCGCCAAAACCAAAATCTTTTTCGAAGACCTGCTCCAAAAATACTAACAATGCATGATAAAGCTGCTTCTTTTTTCCACATTTGCGTATTAAAGATCATTCGTAAATGTTTGTGCATATTTTTAAGCCTCAAAACGTTTAGTGAAGTTAACATCGCCAAGTGGAGAGCACATTAAAAAATATGGCCACACAAGAAGCGGGTTTCGATGCAACTAATGGGCAAAGCGACAATCCAAGTGGAAACGCACAGAAATCCACAAAAGGAACCTATCTCAAGAACTTAATAATCGTCATCGCTATCATGCTAATACTCGCAGGTCTTTACTTTCTTAGCAACTACAGTTATCTACTGTTCCATAACGCTGTAGAAATCTTCACCATCGTCATTGCCTTTTCCATCTTCACCATCGCTTGGAACAGCAGACGCATGGTAGATAGCAATTTCTTCCTATTCATAGGTATAGCCTTCCTCTTTGTCGCAGGCTTTGACCTTCTCCACACATTAGCCTACAAAGGAATGAACCTATTTCCAGGGTTCCCAGGCTCTAATTTAGCAACTCAACTCTGGATTGTCACAAGATACATACTTGCATTTACTTTGATAATTTCTCTACTAACTATAAAACGAAAGATTAGGCCTGCCCTTGTCGCTGTGGGGTATTCCGCAGTTTTTGTCATACTCGTTGGTTCTATTTTTTATTGGAAAAACTTCCCCTTAGCATACATTGACGGCGTTGGGTTAACAACTTTTAAGATAGCAAGTGAATACGCAATCTCAATACTGATTCTGATTTCCATAGGTTTATTGATTAAGAATCGAAAAGAGTTCAACGATCACGTTTTCAAACTGCTCCTTTTAGGCACAGCATTGGCAATCGCCACTGAAATGGCCTTCACACTCTACGTTGATGTTTACGGGATCGCAAACATGGCGGGACATCTTCTTGAAGTGGTTTCATTCTATTTCATCTACAGAGCACTTGTCGAAACAGGACTCACTAGACCCTATGAACTGCTATTTCGCAACCTAAAACAAAATGAACAAGCTTTAGAAATTCGAGCTGAAGAATTAACTGAGGCTAACAAAAATCTAGAAACAGAAATAATAGAGCGCCAAACTACCCAAGAAGCCCTAAAAGAAAGCCAAGAACAACTACAACTAAAGCTAAACTCTGTACTTTCACCCAACGTCGAATTAGGCGAAGAAGAACTGTCCAATATAATTGAAGTGCCATCGTTACAAGCAATGATGAACCTGCTCTTCAACGTTACAAACATGGGATTTGCACTCATAGATCTCAAAGGGAATGTGCTTGCAGGTACAGGCTGGCAAGACATCTGCACCAAATTCCACCGAGTCAACCCCCTAACATGCAAAAACTGCATCGAGAGCGACCTGGAGATATCAAGTGGGCTAAAAAAAGGCGAAATCCGGCTCTACAAATGCAAAAACAACTTGTGGGACGCAGTGACACCACTGTTTATGGGTGATAAACATGTTGGAAATGTATTTTTCGGCCAATTTTTCTTCGACGACGAAAAAGTCAATAGAGACTTGTTCGCCTCGCAAGCAGAAAAATACGACTTCAACAAAGAAGAATACTTGGAAGCATTTGACCGCATTCCACGATTTGACAAAGAAAAAGTACAAGACCTAATGGCTTTCTACTCTAAACTATCCGATATGATCTCAAAACTAAGCTATTCCAACCTTAAATTGGCTAAATCCCTCCAAAAACAAAAAGATCTCCAATCAAAACTTGAAATTAAAGCCTCTGAAGTGGAAGAATATGCTTCCAGAATGGAGGATCTAGCTGAAGAAAGAGCACAAAAACTCAAAGACTCTGAACGTTTAGCAGCTATCGGTCAAACGGCAGGTATGGTAGGTCACGACATTCGTAACCCACTACAAGCCATGATCAGCGAGGTATACTTGGAAAGATCAGATATCGAATCTTTACCGAACGGCGAGGCTAAACAAAACCTGCAAGAAAGCATCAGCAGCATTGAAGAGAACGTGTTTTACATAAACAAGATTGTAGCCGACCTACAAGATTTCGCTAGACCACTAAATCCGAAGAAAGAACCTGTGGAAGTCGAACAAGCAATCAAAGACGCTTTAAACATAGTGAAAGTACCCTCAAACATTGTTGTTAAAGTTACAACCCAAAATAATTTGCCTCTTCTAAATACAGATTCAACTATGCTAAAACGCATATTAGTTAATCTAATCCAGAATGCAGTTCAAGCAATGACTAACGGAGGCAACCTTACAATAGAGACAACAAGTGAGAAACAGCAAATCAAAATAACCATCCAAGATACTGGCGAAGGAATACCTCAACAAGTCCAAGCCAAACTTTTTACGCCTTTGATAACAACCAAATCTAAAGGTCAAGGTTTTGGATTAGCTGTAGTTAAAAGAATGACAGAAGCCATAGGTGGCAGTATTAGTTTCGAAACCCAAGAATCCAAAGGCACAATATTTACTGTACAAATTCCAACAGACTAAGCCATTTTTCTAAAGCAAACTGAAGCATACCCAACAACACTTGAGTAATCACCAGTCACGTCACCGCTATTGTGGTAACTAAGCAAGGTAGCTTTGGCGTTTACTCCTTTAGCATAGGTGAGCAAACTGGCTATGGGTCCATATCCGCATGCAGTGATTTTTTGGGTTCCGATAGTTTGATAGAACCGCTTCTCATCCAAATCAACCACAGCTTTTAAGGCAGCTTGGTCCTTAGCGGCAGCTGACTTGGCGGATTCATAGTGAGTCATATCAGAAGAAGCAATAACAACTGTGTTTGTTGCATCCAAAGCTTCCACCAATGCCCCACCAACCTCAATTGCTGATTCATAATCTTGCATCAGAAAACTGATGGGCACAATTTTAAACGCGTTGCCATACAAAAACTGAAGAAAGGGCAGCTGAACTTCGATAGAATGCTCAAAACGATGAGCTGCTTCGTCAACATCAACAATTTGAGTTTCGTGCAAAATATTATCTGCCAACTTAGAGTCAACTTCAACATCACCAAGAGGCGTTCGCCAAATACCCTCACGCATAACTGAAAGGGCGCTGCCTAAACCAGTATGATTAGGACCTAAAAGGACAACCGAGTCAGGCTTCCCATCCAAAGCTAACTCGTAAAAACCATGCGCCGCCACGGAACCAGAATAAAGATAACCTGCATGCGGACAAATCAGCCCCACGACATTTCGAGGGTGATTATGAAAATTAACTCTGGGGAGCTTCTGCGGACCAAGTTTGTCTAAAAAACAAGAACTAATTTGTGCCTTAAGCGCTTCGGCGTCGCTCTCATAAAATTGAGAAGCAACTGTTGGACGCCGAATCGTTGGCAACTTCGAGCTATTCCTCGTCCTCGTCACGTGTGACTTTGGCTTCGAAGTCTTCGATTGTTGCCGGAGGATCACGATCAGGCGCTAATTCGCCTCTTTCACGAAGAATTTGACGTGCGAGTAACCAAAATACAACTGCAAGAGCTCTACGACCCTTATTGTTTGTCGGGATAACTAAATCGACTCCAACAAATTCGTTGTCAGTGCTGCATAACGCAACAATCGGTATTCCGACTTTGCTCGCTTCTTTAACTGCCTGAGCGTCTGCACGAGGATCTGTAACAACGATAACTTCTGGATCAATACGACTACTGTATTGGGGGTTACTAAGTTGTCCTGGAATGAATCTGCCAATCAGAGGCGTCGCACCAGTTAATTTGCAGAACATTCTGATAGGTTCATGAGCGTAAAGCCTCGTAGCTGCAACCGCTATCTTGGCTGGTTCATAGCGTGAAAGGAATTTAGCTGTTGTTCGAATGCGTTCATCTGTTTTTTTAACGTCTAAAACAAACAAGCCGTCTGGACGGACACGATAGATAAACGGCTCCATGTCCAGAGTTTTCATCCTAGTGCCGATGTGTATACCAGCTGACAACAAAGTGTCTCTTGGCAACAGAAGGGTTTCTTCTGGCTGGCTTTCTCTAACTTCCACTACTTCTTCTTCTTCTTCTTCTACCTCTTCAACTTCATCTTCAACGTCTGTAGCGACGTTTTCAGTTGATTCTACTTCTTCCTGAGGAGCCTCTTCCATAATTTCTTCGGGCTCTTCAGGTTGGTCTTCAACTGGTTGATTTTCTTTTATTTGGTCTTCAGACATACGGTTCATCTTCACTTATCGTATTTTTAATTCAGCCATTCTGGCGCGGTTACCGAGGAAATGCTCAATTCGTATTAGTTCGTTTAGTTTAGCTATACGTGCGCCTTCAACTACACCGGTTTTGATCACAGGGCATTTGTAGGCTACAGCCAAATGGGCAATGTGCCAATCACATGTGTCGCCTGAGCGGTGGGAAACTACAGCATCGTAACCATGTCTTTGCGCTAACTCAATTGTTTCAGCCGCATCAGTTAAGGTGCCTATCTGGTTGACTTTTATGATGATAGCGTTTCCAGCGTTAATCTTTAATCCATTATTTAACCTTTCAGTATTGGTTGTGAATAAATCGTCTCCGCAAATCATGCAATTCCTTGCTTTCTTTGTTAATTCAGCAAAACTTTCAAAATCATCTTCGGCAAACGGATCCTCAACATATGTCAAATGATACTTTTCGATAAGTTCCAACATGTACTCGAGCTGTTCGGAAGTGTCACGTTTTTTACCTTCCATTTCATAGACGTATTTTTCTTCTTTAGGCTTCCAAAACGATGAGGCCGCAACATCAATTCCAAACCCACATTCAAAATCCATCTGATTACCGACTTCTTCACAGGCTTTGGCAATAACATCGAAAGCATCATCGGTGTCAATGTTAGCAATCCATGCACCTTCATCACTTTTACCTCCTGCAAAAGTAGTACTCTTCTTTTTCAGGGCTGACTCGATTCTTTTATGAATCTGAGTGTTAGCAGTTTGGGCTTCCAAAAAACTCTCAGCACCATGAGGCAGCGCCAAATATTCTTGGATACTTGGAGTCTTGCCGCCTCGTGCATGCGCACCACCACTTATACAGTTGCCAAGTGGAAAAGGAAGAATGTTTGCGGCGTTTCCACCCAAAAACTGGAATAATAATAAACCATGCGAGTTAGCTGCAGCTTCTGCATTAGCCAAACTAATTGCAAATGCAGTGTTGCCACCGATGTTTTTGAAGTTTGCTGTACCATCAATTTCGTGAAGAGTGCTATCGATTTCTTCCTGAAAATCAGCGTTTAGTCCAGCGAGTTCGGGGGCAATTAGGTCGTCGATTTTCTTTACGGCTGCATCCACGCCACCTTGAGGGTAATAGACCACTTCAGCTTTTCCTCGACTTTTGCCTGCTGGCGCCCCCGAGCGTCCAAAACCAGCAGTAGTTATAACGTCGACCTCTATTGTTTCTTCTCCACGATTATTGAAAATCTTTCGGGCAATGAGGTCCTCGATGATTGATGACAATAGGTTAAACCTCAAATGGCTATACTTTTGTCACGCACTTATTTTAGGTTTCGGAACCCTAAATCCTTGATTTAAACCATGGATAGGCCCTTACATTCTGTCTTTTTGTCGGAGTCCCTTCAATTAATGACGTTCCGGCGTTTTCTTTAATGTTAAGATTGTTGGTAGCTTAACCAATTCAAACAAATATAATCAAACTATCTAGAGCAAACGCGAAAATCGTGCTTTTCGATAAAACTTTAAATTGTGCTTAACTCAGAGAAAAGGTGCAAATCATCCTTTAAGTGGTGGTTTTAAATTGCCGGGGTCTCCTAGCCAGGCAGGGAGCAAGCCTGGAGATTCACTCTTCAGGGTGTACCTGTTAGCTTGTGGCCTCTCGGGGCCGCGGGGGTTCAAATCCCCCTCCCGGCGCCAATTTATTAAAATTTATTCGTAAACCTATTTCGATTAACATCAGCTATTAGGCAATTTTGATAGCCTTTCTGTAGAGCAAAAACTTATGAAATGTATTAATTACCTAGTATTAAGGCTCCAGAAAAGGAGGTTCTTCATTGAGGAAATTTTCCAAACCCACCGTAGTAGTCTCCAAATGCATTACCTTTTCACCAGTTAGATGGGATGGAACAATAATTGCGAGCAATTTTGTAGAAAAACTAAAACCCCACGTAAATTTTATTCCAATATGTCCTGAGGTAGAAATAGGATTTAGCGTACCCCGCAAACCAATACGCATTGTACTAGTAAATGGCGAAAACAGGCTTATGCAACCATCAACAGGTCTTGACTTCACTGAAAAAATGAGTAGATTTGCACAATCATTCTTAATCTCATTAAAAGAAGTAGATGGTTTTATACTAAAAAGCAGTTCTCCCAGTAGTGGATTTAAAAACGCTAAGATTTATCCTAAACTTGAGAACTCAGCTCCAATAGGAAAAGGACCCGGATTCTTTGGAAAAGCAGTGCTTGAAAAGTTTCCTTGTTTAGCAATTGAAGACGAACGTCGGCTTCTTAATCCAAGAATAAAGGAACATTTCCTAACAAAACTATTCACTTTTACAAGTTTTAGAGAAATAAAAAAATCAGGAAAAATAAGAGAACTCATCCAATTTCAATCTGAAAACAAGTATTTGTTTACAGCTTATAGTCAAACAGAACTCAGGATAATGGGAAAAATAGCTGCAAACCAAGAACAAAAACCACCTAATGAGATATTCAATTCCTATGAAAGAAGCCTTTGCAGAGCTTTTACACGAATTCCAACCGCTGGATCAAACATAAACGTCATGTTAAAGATTATGGGCTATTTCTCAAATCAACTCTCAAAAGAAGAAAAATCCTTCTTTATCAAATCTTTAGAAAAATACAAAGAAGGAAGACTACCACTAAGTGCAAACATAAATATCCTCAAGTCGTGGATAATAAGATTCAAAAACGATTATCTTGCTAACCAAACCTTTCTCGAGCCATACCCAGAAGAATTAGGTGATCTAGGCAGCTTTAGCCCCGAATTTATGGCAAAAGAATACTGGAAATAGCAGAAACGTAAATAGGCAAAAAATAAAATTAAAATAAAAACAGATAGAATAAGTACTATCAACAGATTGAGGGATCTATTATGGAAACAGTTAAGATGCCCAAAATGCAAGAACAAGAAATAGAAGAACTAATAAATCAACAATTTTTGTGCAGAGTAGCTTTTAAAGGAAACAAATACCCCTACATCGCACCCTTCCAATACGCAGTAATTGAAAGGACAATCTACTTACATTTCACCGAATACGGCAAGAAAATGAATTTTCTTGAGCAAGGTACTCCTGTTTCAGTGGAAATCGAAAGATACACCCAGGATCTTAGCGAATACGCTTTTGTGGTCCTAACTGGAAAGCTCAAACCAGTAAGAACCCCTGAGGAAAGAAAAACAGCTATACAGAAAATGGCTGAGGTAGGCAAAAGGAAACTTTCTTCAAACTTTCTTGTTGCTCATGGCTTTTCAAAAGGATCAGAATGGGAAAATTTTTCAGAAAAACAAGAAATCCTCATAATAAAACTTGAAGTAACTGAAAAGATGGGATTGAAATCACCATAATGATTATCAAATACCATCACTCTCAAAAAAGAAGTAAAATATACAGTATCTAGCAATTTTTGTACTAAAAAAGGCACCTGCCTCGAAAATTTTAACGAACAAAATGGGAAAATCTTATAATACGAACTCATCCTATAGGAGATGGAAGCAACATTCAGGTGATTATGACATTGAAAGGTATAGCAATATGGGTGCTGGGCTTTTTTTCTTTCTTAGCAGCAGCAAACGTAATTAATGCAACAATACTGTGGTTCAATCCGGGGCCGACAGCAACTTTTACGCCTTATTTAGTTGGAGACTTAACTGGAGCAATTCCAATTTATGTTTACATGATAATTTCCATTATCGCAACGCTGGCTTTTCTGGGAGCTACTTCGCATAAAGTAGTTAGCGATTTATCTGTTGCAGATGAAATTCTGGCACTTAATGCAAAAACAGATCAGTTACAGGACAGTCAAGAGACCCAACGAAACACGTTAGAAGACGTTCAAAATAAAGTTTCAATGGTTGATGAAAACATTGACCGCACATCAAGTAAACTTTCAAAAGAACTCAATAACCAGGGAGATGCAATTAAGCAGAGCGTGGAGGCTAGTGACCAGAGCCAACAGAAGATGTTAGACGGCGTGCAAGGACGAGTATTGCTAGTCGATAAACACGTAGACGCCTTAAAAAAGACACTTGGTGAACAAGCCACATTAATTCAAAGCATAGGTGCTAATTTGACTGACAATGTACGACCGCAATTAACTGAATTCAAAAATTCTTTGGCTAAGGTTGAGTCAAGGGAAGAAAAAACAGCAACTTCCATAACTAAACAAAATAAAGAAATCGAAGAGATCAAACTAAAACTGGAAAAATTGGCAAGTTCGTTGATTTACCCTCAATCGATGCTTACAAGCCGAAGCAATGTAGAAGATGTAAAAGGAATAGGACCAAACAAAGCCACTGAACTCAGGGAGATTGGAATAGAAAGCGCGGGAGATCTCATCATGGCAGATCCCCAAGTCATCGCGGAAAAAATGGGCTCTTCTGATAAAACTGTTGAAAAGCTGCAAGGACGAGCACAACTCTCAATGATTCCAGGCCTGAAAGAGAAGGATCTTTTGCTTTTGGAAGAACTCGACATCACAGATCGAAAAAGCCTCGCCCAACAAGATTCGATAGATCTTGCTCAAAAATTAAATGCAGTCTTTAAGGTAAATCTTGCAAAAGAAAAAGTCACAATAGACGATAGACCAACTGTTGAAGAAATTGATTCTTGGGTGAAATTCTCCAGAGCCTAATCGACAAATAAAAACACTGCTAAAAAGAAATATCAAGCAAGAAAAAATCCTCCACTCTTTTTTAATTTTTTTAAATATTTTATGAATATTACACCTGTTGCTCAACTCCACCTTTGCCAAGACCAAGACCGTTGACTCAAAAACTATGTAAACAACTTTTCAAATGAGTTTTAGTCCATCTGCATACAGAATCAGTTTATTTAAATGAAATCTGCGTTTTTTACTTGCCAAAAATCACATTGATTCAATATAGTGGTGAATAATGAAAGTTGCCGAGCAAAAATAAATGGTTAGACGTTAGGTTATGTCTTCCTCGTCTACATTGAGAAAACGTTTTATCGTTAACATAATTTTCTGCAAAGTTTTCTCAGTTAAAGGTGGATCATATGGAATTCTAAGCACATCCCATCCTTGTGCCGTCAAGAGGTTGTCGATTTCTTCATCTTTTTCCAACTGTTTATCTTTAGAGTGGACGGGTATGCCGTCTATGTAGACTATCTTGCGTTTTTCTGTCCAGCAGAAGTCAGGTATAGTTGATTTTAGGATTATTGGTTTTTGAGTAATCATGCCAGTGGTTAGTCCAGCCATGCTTAGGGCTTTGAAGACTTCAATTTCTGCTTTACTCACTTTAGGGTGCATATGTTGTTTATAGCTCAAGGTGACTCACGAATGGTAGCATTGCAGTTAACCTTAATAAATTCTATATAAGAATTCAACTAAACACCTTCGAAAGGTAACTAAAAGCAGGCTTGGCAGATCAACTCGTTAAATCAAAGCGCGAATCAAAAATAGCACCCTAATTCTTCTCAGGGATTTTCTGGATCCGCGACTTGTTTAACTTTGACCCGCCAAGCTTGGGGGTATCTCTTAGATGCTATTTCTCACAAATTACAAGCCTCAAACGAGTATTAATGAAATTGTGGTTGTATAGAGGCAACAACAAATCTGAATTTGTGCCCTTATAAAAATATAAAAGTTGTAATTATTCTGTTTTTTTCCTGACTGTTCTATTAACAGGGTACTCTTTCAGCTTCTCTGCCATTCCACGCAGTTGCTTGTCTACTAGGTAGTTGACTGTATCTACTTCATAGGTTCCGTCTGGTTTGCGCTTTCCGGCTTTGGTACCTGTAAGGATTTCGATGCCTTCGTCGATTGTTTTAACCGAGTAAATACTAAACTTGCCTGCTGTAACTGCATCTAGAATTTCTTCTTTAAGCATCAAGTTCTGTACATTGCTTTCAGGAATCATAACAGCCTGCTGTCCAGTTAGACCTTTGGCTTTGCATACTTCAAAGAAACCTTCGATTTTTTCGTTAACGCCACCAATAGCTTGCACTTCTCCTTTTTGATTCACCGAACCTGTAACTGCAAAGTACTGCTTGATCGGTAATCCCGAAAGTGAAGAAAGAATACTATAAAGTTCGGTGCTGGATGCACTGTCGCCTTCTACTCCTCCGTAATTCTGCTCAAAAACCAGTCGAGCAGACAGACTTAAAGGGTTATCACGGGCATATTTGTCGTTGAGGTAGCCGCTCAAGATTAATACCCCCTTAGTGTGGATTGGACCTCCCATTTTAGCTTCCCGTTCAATGTCAATTACGCCTTCTCTGCCCAAGCCAAGGCTTGCGGTAACACGTGAAGGGGTTCCGAAAGCAAAATCACCTAACCCCATTACAGAGAGGCCATTTACTTGCCCAACCTTTTCTTCGACAGTGTCTATGAGGAATAAGCCACGGGTTATCATTTCTTGGATTTTTTCCTGTACGAGCTTAGAGCGGTATACTTTTTCTTCAATAGCTTTTCTCACATGGTTTCCTGCTATAAATTCGGATTCATCTTGCGTGGCGTAGTAGTTGGACTCTCTGATTATGTCGGCTATGTTATTGAATTGTGTTGACAATTTGTATTGGTCTTCGATTATTCTTGAACTGTACTCAACTATTTTTGCCAGTGCTGTTCCATCGAGGTGTTTTAGACTCTCTTTATCACATAGTGAGCAAACAAAAGCAGCGTATTGTCGTACTTTTTCTTCCGTTCTTGGCATAGTTGAGTCAAATTCTGCTTTAATTTTAAAGAGTACTTGAAAGTCCGCATCCATTGTGAAAAGCAACTGGTACAATTCGGGGGAACCGATGAGGATTACCTTGGTAGTTAACGATATAGGTTGGGGTTTGAGGGTTTTAATGCTCAGAAAGCCATAGCGTTCCTCTGGTTCCTCAATTAGTATCTTTGAGTCTTTCAGATCTCGTTTCAAACCATCGTAAGATAACATGTTGCGCAGCAATTCTTCTACGGGTATTATTATATATCCACCATTGGCTCGGTGGATTGCGCCTGGGCGTATCATGCTAAAATCTGTAGTTAGTGCCCCAAATTGGGCTTCTTTTTCTGTTCTGCCTAAAAGGTTATGGTAAGTGGGATTGGTTTCCATGACTACTGGTGCGCCTTTAGTAGCAGAGTTGTCGATGACTACGTTTACTCGATATTTCTTGTACGGATCTTCTCTCATCCACGGCACCGAAAAAGGCAGTTTTTGTTCTGGTCCACCTCGCTGGACAAACTGTGGCAGGTTATCCAAGATGTCATTTTCAACCTCTTCAAGGTAGCTAGTAACTTCAGAGGTTGCTCTGTACTTTTCGATTAAGCTCTCTACTTGGCTCCCAATAACATATAGTGCGACTTCTTTGTTGAGTTGTTTGAGTGAGTCATGGATTTTTCGTTCCATGTCGATTAGTTGTCGCATTGCGCTTCTGAATTCCACTTCCAACTTTTCCCGTTTCTCAACTAATTTATCCTTGGAATTCTGAGGCAAAGCCAAAATCTCTTCTTCACTGAGGGGCTTACCGTCTAAAATCGGAATAAGCATCAACCCTATGGGTGTTGTTTGAATTACAAAACCTTCACTTCGCGCCTTCGTGTTTAATTCATCAATTAGTTGTTTACGTTGGTTTTCCAATCCTCGGATTGTTGCTTCTCTTTTTGCAGCATAATCATCACTCTCAAAAGCTTTCGGAAGCGCATTACGCACGTTCTCTATAAAATTTTTCATATCATCTTCGAAAACTTTGCCTTTTCCCGGCGGCAACTTGAGGGCTTTTGGTTCATACTGGTTATTAAAATTGTTAACGTAACACCAATCTGGCGGAACTGGCTGTGTCTTAGCTTGAGCTTCCACAAAGCTTTTCACGGCGGTTTTTCTGCCTGTTCCAGGGTAACCCGCAACATAAACGTTAAAACCGTGATCCTTGATACCGAGTCCGAATTTCAGGGCCCTAACTGCTCTTTCTTGACCGATTATTTCGCTAATCGGAATCAGGTCTTTTGTTGATTCACAATGCATAAAACTGGGGTCACAGACATTCCTCAACTTCTCGACTGGTAACTTATTAATCAAAATGTATCCTCCGCTAAATAAACTACAACAAAAACTTACATTTAACTTTTGACTAAACCTACAGATGGATACATTCAGTAAAATCCAAGCCTGAGTACCTGGCATTGTTAGCATTTTTATTTACATGACATGGAAGTAACGTTATTTTTCTAGTTGCAGAAAGCGTTTTAAAATTTCGGGGTTTCTAACTTCAGGATGGAAAAGAACGCCATAGATGTTTTTTTGTTTATGTTTTATTGCTTGGATGCATTTGGCTGACATTGCAAGCGTTTCGAAAGTTTGCGAATGCGCAACTGAGTAATTATGAAGAGTGTAAGCGTTAAAATTTCCGTGAAATAGGGAGTTTTCTCTAAGTGTTTTGATTTCTGCCATTCCTACCTGCAGGCAAGGTTCCAACGGTTCGTTGAAGGCAAGGTTGATGGTTTGCATGCCCGCGCAAATACCCAAAATGGGGTTGTGGAATTTTGTCACCCAGATGAATTCTTCTACATTCTTTAAGGTAGCATTATCTTTTAGAGCTGTCCCAGAAAGAATAATCTTGCTATAACTGCTTAGGTGTGTAGGCTTGATATCTAAGTAGTGTTTGACCTCACAATCCTCGAAGGCTTTAACTGTAGAAATTATTGGCGAAACAAATTCAGAAAAAGACAAAGAATTCTGTTTCCAATTCAGGTCAACAATCAAAATCATTTGGGCACCAACTTGGCGCGCTTAATCTGAAAGGTGCCGCTGCTTCCTTGCCAATCAATCATAGAATCTGTAACAGCTATTTTCTGCGTGAAAAGAGGTGCATCCAAAACTGTGGTCTCGATTTCTCCGCCTTCTCCCGAAGGGCTAATTCCATACTGTTCCTGAAGAATAACTATCCTCTTTATGAATTGCTCATTTATTTGTTTTCCAAGCCATGTCTCATCGAGTGGATAAGCGAAGACCCCAGAAATTATGACATTGAAGTTTTTTTCAATAAGCATTTCTAGAAGCATTTTTTGGTCACATTTCCATAAGGGGTTAAAGCACCATAAATCCAGATTGTTGCAAATGCGTTGAACACGGGAAGCTTGGTAAACGGATTCTACTGCTCCTGTAACTACGCCGTCTATTTTGAATTTGTTTTTTGCATCTACAATAGCGTGCTTCAAGTCGGCAAGTTCCTCTTCTTTTTTCCCTTGAGTATCAACTGAAACTAACCTCAGACCCAGAGCTCTGGCTTGAAGCGCTGTTACGTTAATGTTTGGAGTATGAAACATGTAACTTTCCGGGTTCTTTGAAACAAGAGTGATTAGGCAAGCTACTTCCTCCTTTTCTTCTGCTATGTGAAGGGCAAGTGTAGAATCCTTACCGCCTGAGAATAGAACACCTAATCGCATGGTAATTAAAAAGAAGAATGAGAGGTTAATATTCCTGTTTGAATCAGACTTTGGACTTAGATTTTCACAGCACAGACGTTATCGATTTTTTTGATAGCATGCAGAACCTTATCTGCAACCTTCTGGTGAAGGACATAAACAGATATTGCATAGCCACTTTTGCCAATTTGTCTTGAATAGTTTGCTCGGATATTAATGTCATTATCTGCTAAAACCTTGTCGATGTTTGCAAATACACCTGGTACATCTCGGTGGTGGATAAACAGAGTATGAACGGTTTTTTCTTCAACTTCAATACTTTCCCCTGCATTTATGGCATTAATGAAATCGCCGCCTAAGAGGTAACCAGAAATTACGCGGGCAATCTCAGTTGATGTTTCACGTTGAGCTTCAATTGTAGATGCACCAAGGTGGCTACTTAACACAACATTATCTAACTCAATCAGTTTGTCTTTGAATTCTGCGCCCTCGACTTTGGGCTCTTCAGCGTAAACATCAATTGCGGCTCCTGCGATTTTCCCTTCTTTCAGCGCTCTGTATAGAGCTTGCTGGTCAATGTTACTACCTCTTGAAGTGTTAATTATGTAAGCGGTTGGTTTCATCAAGGCAAATTCTCTTTCCCCAACGACTACTTCCTTACCTCCAGTGTGAATACTTATGTAATCAGCTTTCTTGAGAACTTCGTCCTTTGTCAGAAACTTAATGCCTGATTCAAAGCACGGTCTAATATCATAACCGATGACTTCCATTTCAAAGCCGCGTTTTGCGATTTGAGCAACTTTTTGTCCGATTCTTCCGCAACCTAAAAGCCCCAGAGTCTTGTATGCGATTTCGTTTCCTTTGAGGCTGTTTTTTTCCCAAACTCCATTTTTTAGGGAACTATGAGCCTGGGGTGTCTTTCTTGAGATGCTAAGCATTAAATCAATTGTTAATTCTGCAACAGCATTGGTACTTCCATAAGGCGCAATTTTTACAACTATTCCAAATTCCGAGGCAGCAACAATGTCAATATTGTCAAACCCAACGCCTGCCCTGCCAACTATTTTGAGTTTACCTCTGGCACCAGCTTTGAGTACTTCACGGGTGACTTTAGTGGCGCTTCGTACAATCAAGGCGTCATATTTGCCGATCTCCGAGATCAAAGTGGCTGAATCGCATTTTCTTATGTCTGTTTCGATGCCAACTTCTTTAAAGAGCGCTAAACCGTCTTTCTCTAAACCATCGTTTAACAATACTTTCATCAGAGATTCTCCACGGAAAAGTTGATTGTACAACTGAATAATAAAGCTCTCTGAAAAAAGCCGTAGACTTATGCGTTAAGCTTTCTTTTTCGTTTCGGCTTTTTGTCTACTAATTCTGGTTGAGGCTATGTCATATGTGGATTTTATGTGGCAGTATGGGCATTTCAGTTGCCTTGTGCTTCGGTTAATAAGTGAAGTCAAGGTTGCACCTGGAACCCAATGGAAATTGAAGCTTTTTCTGCAGTTTGGACAAGTTAGTTTTGAGATATAGTGTGGACCGTACCTTGGAAGCAAGATGAACAGAACCACAAAGCCTATGGCAGTTATTAAGAAGAGCATTGAAAGGAGATCAAAGGTCATAAGTTTTCATTGCTAAAATCAAAAGGTATCTTAATTAATGTTTAGGGGTAAAAAGAAGAAAAATGCGTTAAGCCCTTTTTATGCAATGCAAAGCTTCTTCAACAGTTTGGAAGCCATATTTTACGCCACAAAACTCTTTCTTTAGCCCTAATACATCCATTTTGACCTGAGTAGGTGTGCGTTTGCCTTTGATTACATCAATCATAAGGTCACAGAGATGTTTAACGTCGCCTTCACAGAAACCTCGACGAGTTATATCCTGAAAACCAACACGTAGACCCGAGGGATTCTCTTTGCTGCTTTGGTCATCGTAAGGCAAGAGATTCTTATTGAGAATTATATTTGCGTCTTCGAGGTCTTGGGCGATTTTGTTGCCACCGCCAAAGCTTCGGACATCAAGGGCTATTTGGTGACTACGAGTAAAGCCTTTTTGTTCAGCTAAAACTTTGACGCCGTTTTCATAGAGATATTGTGCCGCCGTTTGAGCATTCTTCACAATTTGACTTGCAAGCTGTTGTCCAAAAAACTTCATTTCTAAGGCTGCTATTCCCAAAGCAGGCAGTCTACCTAAATGAGTGCTTGAAGCACTAAGGGGAAAAACTGCGAATTGAATTTTCTTCACTGCTTTCTCCAGTGCAGGGGTAGTTGGGCTGCCTAGTATAACTCCGCCTTGGGGTCCAGGGAAAGTTTTGTGGGTTGAAGAGGTGATAAAATCAGCTCCTTCATGGAGAGGGTCTTGGAATTGTCCACCTGCGATTAAGCCTAAAACATGTGAAGCATCAAAGGCTATGTAGGCACCAACTTCATGGCAAACTTCTTTTAATTCTTCGATTGGATGGGGGAACAGAAACAAGCTCCCACCAAATGTGACTATACCTGGTTTTGCAGCACGGATGACATACGCAGATTTTTCGGCGTCGATATTGAATTCATCAACATTGTAAACATGATTAATATTATCTAAACCCAGAATGTTACCGGCTAAACCTGTATAGTCGTGACTTATATGGGCACCACAGCTTAGGGGGGTTACTACCATCTTATTGTTTTTTGAAGCTAGCGATAAACCTTTGAAGGTTGCAAGGTTTGCATGGGTTCCTGAAACTAAACGTACATCTGCCCAAGTTGCTTTGAAGAGGCTTTTCATAATGTCCGTTGCACAATCTTCAATTTGAGACATGTATTTTTGCCCTTGATAGTAACGTTTTTTTACGTGCCCTTGGGCGTCGTTTTCGCCTTCTGCGTATCGTGATGCGAGGTCATGTGAGAGATCTAGCATTTGACTAACTGCAGGTGATTTGAGTCCTTCGCTAGCTATCATGTTTATGCATTGTTTATCTCGGTACTGTTCGTGTTTGCGGCTTGCTTCAATTAAGTCCACAACTAATTCGGGCAGGTCTTCCATTTTCCTGTTTCACCTATGCTGAATCATCAACGGAAGTAGGCTTTGCAGTATTTAGCCATTACTGGGATAGGAGATGTTGAAGGATTTGGGTAATTTATAATTTTTTTTGTTGGTTAGAATTTTTTAGGCTTGCCTAAACATTTATTAGGTTTAAACCACAAATTTAGGTATGCCTAAAAAAGGTGAGTAAAGATGGCACAAAAATCAACCCAAGACTACTTAAAAACTGTCTACAGTTTGTCAAAAAACGAAGAACTCGTTAACACAACAGAAATCTCTGAAAAACTAGGCGTAGCTCCAGCTAGCGTCACTGAAATGCTCAAGAAACTCGCTCACGAAGGCTACATAGACTACTCACCTTACCACGGCAGCACCCTCACCGAAAAAGGTCTTGAAGAAGCAAAAAAAGTAGCCCGAAAACACCGCTTACTTGAAACCTTCCTATCAGACGTCTTGCACATAGGAAAAGATAAAGTCCATACCCAAGCCTGCCAAATGGAGCATACCCTCTCCGACGAGGCAGAAGAATCGTTATGCCGTTTCTTAAAACATCCCGATACATGTTCTGACGATGGCGAGACAATTCCAGCATGTAACTTACCCTTTTCTAGCTGCGAAGAATGCATCCAACTCCACAATCAAGGTCTAGAAGAAGTAGGTAAAAGAAGAGAAAACCTCATTGCTTTAAGCGAACTCAAAGAAGGACAAACTGGCAGAATCTCCTTCATCAGAGGCGGTCATAATGTTCTTCAGCGACTCTTAGATATGGGGCTAACCCCTAGTACAAAAATAACCTTGATTAAAGCAGCACCCTTCGAGGGCCCCATTCAAGTTTTAGTTCGAGGCTCTAAATTAGCATTAGGCAGAGGTATAGCCTCAAAAGTTTTCGTTGATCCTCAAGGTTAAGAAAAGTCTAGGTGATTAATCATTCTGACCGATAAGAAAACAGACAGAAATTCATTTACTGTAGCGCTAGCTGGAAACGCTAATGTCGGAAAAAGCGTGCTTTTCAATCAGTTAACTGGTTCAAATCAGATTATCGGAAACTGGCCGGGAAAAACTGTTGACCGTGCAGAAGGTACCTTGCACTATGAAGGTTATGATATTAGGGTAATTGATCTGCCTGGGATTTATTCTTTTTCAACTTTTTCGATGGAAGAACTTGTTTCACGCGATTATATAGCTCTTGAGAAGCCTGATGTTGTAATTAATGTACTTGATGCTTCGATTCTTGAGCGTAACCTTTTCTTTACAATCCAACTCATTGAAATGGGCGCCCCATTAGTTGTTTGCTTAAACCAAGTGGATGAAGCTAAGAAAAAAGGCATAATTATCGACAAAGAAAAGTTGCAGGAAGCTTTGGGCGTTCCAGTCGTGTTTACTGTTGCTACCCGTGGTGAGGGAATCTATGAACTCATGGGCGAAGCGGTGAATGTTGCTCTTTCCCATCCCAAAACGCAACCTCTAAAGTACAGAAAAAACGTTGAAGAGAGCATTAAAAAGCTCGAGGATATTGTTGAAAGAGAAGAGATCCAACTTAATTATCCGCCTCGGTGGCTTGCTATAAAGTTACTTGAAGGCGATACAGAAATTATTAAGATGGTCTCCGCCCAATCGAAGGTGATTATAAAGTCTGCGTTACGAATATCTAAGGAAATGTCGACTCTTTGTCAAGAGGCATGCTTTTCAGTCATTGCGTCTGAACGTTATGCCATTGCCAATTCTATCGCAGCGTCTGCTCTTCAACAAAGCGAAGTGAAAAGCACTTTTTCCGACAAGCTTGAGTGGTTAACTACTCATCATATTTTGGGATATTTCACTGCAGTGGGAGTCATTGCTGGTTTGTTGCTTTGGACGTTTTTTGTGGGCAATGGTTTATCAAACTTAATTTCAGGGGCGTTGAGTGTAATTAAACCTGTTGACCCTGCTTTGTCGGCATCCCAACCAATTTTGTCGATAATTCTGAATGGGGTTTGGGGTGGATTCAATGCAGGTTTGACCTTGATCATTCCATTCGTTATCCCGTTTTATTTTCTTTTGGCGGTAGTTGAAGATTCGGGTGTTCTAACGCGAGTGGCGTTTATGATGGATAGCGCAATGCACAAAATGGGTTTACACGGAAAAGCACTAATTCCAATAATTCTTGGCTACGGGTGCAGTGTACCAGCAATTCACGCATGTAAAATTATGGAAACCAGACGAGAACGACTTTTAGCAGCTTTTGCCATAACATTCGCGCCTTGCTCAGCAAGAACAATTGTGCTTTTCGGCATGGTTGGATTATTTGTCGGTATACAATGGGCACTACTTCTCTACGTTGTTGATATTGCTATTATCTTCGCTTTAGGAAGAGTCGCCATGAAGGTTGTTCCCGGCAAATCTACAGGCTTAATCATGGAAATGAGTTCTTTCAAAAGACCTTCCATAAGGATTGTAGCAAAACAAACTTGGACACGAACCAAATCAATAATCTACATTGTCTTTCCCATATACATCGTTGGCAGTGCTCTGGTTCAAGCGCTCTATGTCTACAATGTGATAACGCCGATTAGCAATGCACTGTCACCTTTGACTGTTTTGTGGCTTGGACTGCCAGCTGCTGCTGGAATCCTACTAGTTCTTGGCGTGGTACGAAAAGAACTAATTATTTTGGGTGCGGTAGCAATTTTTGGCTCCACCAATCTGGGTCTCTTTTTTACACCGATCCAGCTTATTGTTATGGCGCTTGTAGCGATGCTGTATATACCGTGCTTGTCGACAATGGCTATTCTCGCAAAAGAATTCGGTTGGAAAGCCACAACAGTGATTACAGCAGCCAACATAGGCGCCGCCCTTCTAATCGGGGGCTTAGCGTTTAGGCTGCTATCACTTTTTCTTTAGACTTTATAAAGCTCGTACATTTAGCAGATAAACTAATTCACCTGATAGAAAAGCAAACCACCAAATTGGGAAGTGAATCTTACTTAAACACGACTAATTTTTTAGAGAACCCAATATGCGCACCAAAGCAGTGATCCTCAGCCATAAATGAGCGAGGCAATTTCGGTAGTTTTCCCCTCACTAAAAAATGTTATTGAACACGGAAGTAAATTTCGTACAAATACTTAATGAATATATTCTTAGCGCAAGTAATTATTGGTTATGTCAGTTACAGCGCCTAATTGTCCTTGTCCCAAGAGAGATTGCCCACGACACGGTAATTGTGAAGAATGTGTTAGGCATCATAAGGAAAAGAATGAATGGCCTTACTGCGCGAGGTAAAACCGTTTTGGTTAAACCCTGTGAAATTGAATATCAGAAGAAGAGGCAAAAGATTCAGGTTCATTTCTGGGATATTGTTGGCGCGGTCGAACACATCTCGCTACCTAAGCTTGAAGATGTTGTAAAGAAAGAATTTAATTGTGAAGATGATAGGTTTGTTCACACGCAAATAAAGCTCATGCAGACAGAAGGAAGAATCCGACTCCAAAGTAATGTTAAAGTCTGGATTAGACAGCCAGCGGATTCAGCTGAATTTTGAATAATTCTTTTGCATTCATCAAACTTGTGTCGACAGATTGTTTCATTGTGAAAAAGCATGGAGGGGACGCAAAAAGGACAGCAAAATCGCATTGAGCAAACCTTGAAAAAAGCTCATCACACAAGGTATGTTCAATGAAAAACACGTTTTAGTTTTGGTCGTTTAAACAACGGATGGTTTAACAATATTCTGCCGCATTGCGTTTGTCTTTTTTCTTCACGAAGAGTTTTCTCTCGTTTTTGCTGATTTAAGCTGCATCATAACAACATTGAGCAATAATGGGGAGGACATTGAAAGTGACAGATAAAAGGAATTGTTTAAGATTGGGCTTTTCTCATTTCTTTTTGTTGCCTAAGTAGTGCAGTTGCAGATATAACTAAGAAAATAAGTGCAAACGTCAAAACGCCTATTCCTAACTTGAAGGTCCAACTAATGTCAACATAATAGATCGTTAAAATCGACACCAGCAACAAACCAAAAACTAATGCTTGCTGAATCGCGCTTAATTCTTTCAGCCCTCCAAAACTCAACTCTATTTCACCTTACACTCGCATGTCTTGAGTAAGGGCGAAATATTAATTTTCTGCCTTCAACTCGTTTTATTTTTCGTAGAAAACATGAAATTTCTATTTCTAACAAGCAAAACAGTATTATTGAAAAAATAAAAATTTTTAAATAATTCTCAAAAAAACTTACTACTCACGAAAAAATAATTGGTGTCGCATTATTCTTAAATATTCCGTGGAGCTAGGATAGTGGTAGATACGACTTTTAAGAGGCTAAAAATGAAAAAGATAGCTTCAATGGTATTGATATTGATCTTCTTGTCAGGGTTTATTCCAAGCTTTATTGTTCAAAACGTCAATGCTCAAACGCCCAACATTTTAGATCCAATGTCGATTCCTCAGTGGACAAATAAGTTGGAAATTCCTCCTGTATACACGCCTATAAACATCACTGATGCTACAGGAACATTAATTCGCCAAGAATACGCAATTAACGTAACTGAATTTAAACAGCAAATACTTCCTACGCTAGACTCCGATGGGAAATCAACAGACTTTGGGTTAACTACAGTTTGGGGATTTGAAGGCGAAGCAAGCGATTCAATTTCGGGGATAAGCTTAGGTTCAGTTCAAAGCACTCCAGGAGGAACTTTCGAAGCAAACCAAGGAATACCTATTCAAGTTAAATGGACAAATGATTTAGTTGACATATCTGGCAATCCTTTAGTTAACCTGTTTAAAGTTGACCCAACTATCCATTGGGCAAACCCAAATAACATGGAGATGCCAAACCCAGCAACTGCCTCAGAATTCCCGTTTGGATATACTGATGCTCAAAGCCCTATTCCGATCTCGATTCACTTACATGGAGGAGAAACTCCTTCAGCGTCAGATGGAAATCCTCTTGCGTGGTGGACAGCAAACGGGTTGCATGGTCCTGATTATAACACTGCGGTGCCAACAGATGTGAATTCAGCGATTATGATTTACCCGAATCAACAACCACCCACAACACTTTGGTACCATGACCATTCATTGGGGATAACTCGATTAACTGTCATGTCAGGTCTTGCAGGCTTTTACCTCCTTAACGGTATAGAGGATCCCATCGCAACATTGTTACCTAGCGGCGAATATGAAGTTCCGCTTGTCATTCAAGACAGAACTTTTCTTACCGATGGATCTCTTTACTTTCCATCTGAAGGCACCGATCCCAGTGTTCACCCTTATTGGAACCCAACTTTTCTGGGGAATACCATTATGGTTAACGGCAAAGTATGGCCAAACATGGATGTGAAGCAAGGTCAATATCGCCTCAGAATTTTGGATGGCTCAAACTCCCGCTACTACACATTACATTTCTCCAACAGCATGGCCTTCACTCAAATAGGCAGCGATGGAGGTTACCTTAAGACTCCTGCCCAACTTACTTCCCTAACAATTGCACCTGGAGAAAGAGTAGATTTACTAGTTGACTTTTCTAAGCTGCAACCAGGAGAAAAAGTAACGCTTCAAAATCAGGGTATATTTTTAAACTCTGATGAGAAAAAAACCGTCGGCCAAATTGCCCAATTTACCGTCACCTCACAAAAGGGTGAGACACCAAAAACATTACCCACTAACCTAAACCCAACACTCAACGGTGATTTTCCATCCTTACCCGCTCCAACAAAAACCAGAACCTTCACCCTGATTGAACAAGGCGTTTTTCCAAAAACTGTAGCATTGCTACTCGACGGACAACTTTGGGGTGCTCCTACCTCTGAAAAACCTGAATTGGGCACAACAGAAGAATGGGTTATTGTTAATCCAACAATGGGTTCACATCCGATTCATTTACATCTTGTTCAGTTTCAACTAGTGCAACGTCAACTTCTTAATTCTGCGAATTACCTGGAAAGTTGGATTAATCTTAATGGAGAACCGCCACTTAATCACACAACTGTAAATGTTTCTTCGTTAGATTCCTATCTTTTAGGGTCCCCTACTGAGCCTAAGTTAAATGAGCAATGTTGGAAGGATACAATTCAAGCTGATGCAGGTTCGGTTACAACCATTAGAATCCGTTTTGCTCCCGAAGATGGCTCAAACTACCAATTTGACCCCACAAGTGGACCAGGCTACGTTTGGCATTGCCACATCCTAGACCATGAAGACAA
>CAYPSV010000018.1:0-32067 GCA_964413605.1 uncultured Candidatus Bathyarchaeia archaeon
GTTATCTTCAAGCACTGCCACCAACAACCACCTCACTAACTCTTATGTGCGGTCCGCCATCACAAATAAATGCTATCTGGCCTTTTCCGCATCGTCCTGGATCTAACATGAAATCTTTGCCCACCGCATCTACTTTATGCAATGTTTCCAGAGCATTACCACTAATTGAAGCGTTACGCACAGGAACACCGATTTCGCCGTTATGGATTTCGTAACCTTCTTGGATACCAACTTGGAAGGTCCCATCAAGGTTCGCTTGACCACCCCTAAAACTTTTAAAAAAGTATCCAGTCTTCACATCTTTAATTAATTCTTCAAAGGTTTGGTCTCGAGGCGCCATGTACGTGCATCTCATTCTAATGATAGGTTCCACACGAAAATCCTCTGCCCTTGCGTTACCTGTTGGATCTACTTCAAACTTATGTGCCGTCTCACGGTTATGCATAAGCCCTGAAACAACACCATTTTTAATAAGAAGAGTTTTTTGACTTGGAACACCTTCATCGTCATACTTGAATGCACCAAAGGTACCCTCGATTGTGCCATCATCATAGAACGTTACTAAATCCGAACCGATTTTTCTTCCAAGGTTACTTGCTAATACGCCTCCTGAAAGTGCTAAATCGGCCTCGGCTAAATGCCCGAAAGCTTCATGGACAAATACGCCGACCACATTGGGTCCCAGCACCACTGGAAATTTGCCGCCCTTAGGGGGTATAGCACTCAATTGTTGAATGGCGCGTTTTGCCACTTTCTCCCCTAGAATTTCAGGAAGTTGGTTGTCAAAAAGCTCGTAACCTGCTGTGGAACCGATTTCTTCTCGGCTGAAAGTGAAGGCGCCATCCTCCATAGCAGAAGCGGTGATTCTCGCCCAAACACACAATTTATCTTGCTCGATAGAGGAGCCTTCACTATTAATAAAAAAGGACTTCCCATTCAAATCATAATAATCAATCGAGCAACTCTTGATTCGGGAATCAAAACGTAAAGCGTTCTCATTAATTGTCAGCGCTGTTTTTAACTTCTCTTCCATCTGGACATCAGCAGGATTCTTTTTAGGTTTGGACACTACTTTGTCTTCAATAGCATTAGTTGCCGCCAACTTGATTGGTTTTTTTAGCCGTACACTAGCCGTCTTTGCCATCTTACAAGCGTCGGAAACTGCAGCCGCCAAAATCGCGATATCGAAGGAGCCGACTGACGCAAAACCCCATGCACCGTTAACCAGAACTCGGATGGCCACGCCATTCTCTATACCTTGTTTCGCTGCTTCTACGCGTTCCTCTTTTAACGTAAGCATTGTCTTGTTAAGTTTTTGTGCTCGAGCTTCCGCGTAATGAGCACCATATTTCTGTGTAGCTAAGTTGTTGATCTTTGTCAAAAGGTCTTTCAAATCGAAATCTATCCTTTAAAGAGTTAGACTTGTTTAGGATAATTAAAACAATTTGTTTTTTTACAGATGGAAAATCGACATTTTCCTAAAAGAAATCCAGCATGTTTTTCTGTTCAACCTTTATCTGAGTTGGCTTGTGCTTAACTGTCGGTACTTCTACGCCCATAGCTATTTGCCCATAAACGCCATCATATCCCGGAGTAACCTTTGCGGCGCCATCTCTAACTTTAATGATTGCTTGAGCAATAGAAAAATCTACAACAGAAGATAGCGCCTCCAATGGAGTGCTAATCAACACAGTGTATTCGTCGCCGAATTTTTCAACCAACAGATTATAGTTTTTCCAAACCACTCGATTTGAAGGCGATTCAGTGCCTAACACTGCTGAAATTATCTCGGATAGCGGAAGCAAACGCATAAATCCCGGCACATCTTGGCGTTCATAGTCAGCAGGTCGGTCAGCAAGCTCTTCAACACGTTGCTCCACGCCTTTGGTCAGTTTTTTGCGACAGACTGGACAAATGTTTCCGAATTTTATTGCATCTTGAGGCGAAAAGGAAATTTTGCAGTATCGGTGTCCTGTCCAATGGTATTTGCCGTAGGCAGGATCAGTTTCAATTGTAAACTTGAAATGTGCTGGGTTATTACTTCTTACAGCTCCTATAACATCGTTGTAAGTAAAGTGATCAAGGTCTAGTACATTGGCTTCTCTTCCGATGCGCCATGGCCAAAAACTATGACAGTCACTGTTCGAAACCAGAGTATAGTTGTCTAGTTTGCTTAGGCGCCAGTTCATTGGCGGGTCAGATGATAATCCTGTTTCTATTGCGTGGATGTGTTTGGTCATGTCTTGATAGCAGTCTTTAACGGTATTAAAGCCGCTGAACGCTCCAAAAATACTAAACCATGGCGTCCAAGCATGAGCTGGAAAAATCATGTTGTCATGCGAAACAGCCATCACCTCTTCCACAAGTTGTGGAGCCGACACGTTAAGGATTGGTCTACCGTCTGAAGATAAATTTCCAAAATGAGTAATTCTCTCGGTAATTTGGAGAGCTGAGTCAATAGTTGGTGTTAGGATGACGTGATGAATTTTCTTGGATTCACCCTTGAAGTTAAAAATTGTGCAGACTTCGGTCTGCAGTATGAAGCGAACAGGTGACTCTTCGTTGGATAGCTTCAGGAGGTTGCTTTCACCATCAGGGATTAATGTTTGCTTGATTTCGTTTAGCCAAAGAGCATGGGTGAAATCGCCAGTGCCCACCAAGTTTAATCCTTTGACTTTGGCGAACTTTGCAATTGAAGGTAAACTCATTTGTTCACTAGTTGCTCGACTGTATTTACCGTGGATGTGCATATCAGCTATGACTTTCAAATCGTTTTCGCCAATTATTAACGTGGTTTCGGGCAAATTTTAAGGCTTTGTAAAATATAAGTGATAACTTATCGGGATTTTTCTTTGAGTTTTAGAGTCCAAGCAGCTAAAGCTTCAACTAATTTCTGAACCAGTTTCCTTGTCGTCTCATTAGTCAATCTACCTTCTGAATCAATGCTGTGAGAAGCATCAGATAGCATAACTTCAGGCTTATTCACAGGGTGCATGTTGAGATAAATAAAAGATTGTCGCAAATGGTATTGAGCTCTAGAACCGCCGAATCTGCCGATTGAGGCGCTCATGACAGCGACTGGCTTACCTTCGAGTGGCGAATCAGTTCGTGGTCTTGAGGCCCAATCAATTGCATTTTTTAGAACACCCGAAACTGAATAATTGTATTCTGGAGCTGCAATCAACAGGGCGTCTGCATTTCTTATTTTCTTCCTGAACTCTTTGACTATTTGCGGTGGACTCGTTTCAAAGTCTTGGTTAAAGGGTGGAATGCCTTCTAAATCAAAGTAATTGATGTATACATTTTCAGGTGCAACTTCGGTTGCTGCTCGGATCAGTGCTCTATTGTATGAACCTTTTCTTAGGCTTCCGGCAAAAGCTAAAATCCTTATTTTTTCCAAGTCATGATACACTTCTTCGTTGATAAAAGATAGTTTACAGAAACAAATAAGTTGATTTAAATCTAGTGTCTCCCCAAAAAAATAGATTTGTCTATTTTTTCGCAATATTCTTTTAAAGCCGCATAAAGAAGGATTAAACTATGCACGAATGGGCATTAGCTGAAGCGATTCTGACATCCGCCAAACAAATTGCAGAAAAAGAACACATAACCACGGTTACGGAAGTTACAATTAGAGTTGGAGAACTCCAGCAGGTTGAGCCTCCAATTCTGAGATTTGCACTTTCACAAATAAAACAAGGAATCTTTAGCAAATCCAAGTTCCGAATACTTAAGGCTAAATCTACGCTTAAATGTAGAGTCTGCAACACTACATGGCGATATAACACAAAGAAAGTCGACAAAGCAATTTCCGAAGCTATTCATTTTGTCCCTGAGGTAGCCCACACTTACATTAAATGTCCTAAATGCGGCAGTCCCGACTTTGAAATTGTCACTGGACGTGGCGTCTGGCTTGAGGACTTAAAAGGAGTCAAATAGGAATGATTGACCCGCGGACAAGTGTAATTGGCGAACGATTAAGCAAGATAAGCCGAATTATTGCTGTCTCAAGCGGGAAAGGCGGCGTCGGCAAAAGCATTATAGCAACCACACTAGCATTATCTCTCGCAAAATACGGTTGCAAAGTCGGGTTATTTGACCTTGACTTTACCAGCCCCTCAACTCACGTTATTCTCGGAGCCCAAAACCTACAACCTACAGAAGAAAAAGGCCTGATCCCACCTACAATCCATGGATTAGAATACATGTCACTAATCTATTTTGTAGGCGACAACCCAGCTCCCTTGCGTGGAGCAGATATCTCAAACGCACTCATTGAGTTGTTGGCCGTTACACAGTGGGGGGCACTTGATTTTCTAGTTATTGATATGCCACCTGGAATTGGAGATGCAATCCTAGATCTTGTCAGGCTAATCGGGCGCATAGAGTTTTTGATTGTAACTACGCCTTCATTGTTAGCTTTTGAAACTGTTAAAAAACAAGTTGCGCTCCTCTACGACCAAAAAATGCATATTATCGGCGTTGTGGAGAACATGAAACAAGACAGGAAACAGGGGGTCGAGAGTGAAACGGGAAATCTAGGGCTAAAATTTCTAGGAGAGATTCCATTTGATAGTCACATTGAAACCGCCATCGGCAACACGTCGCAACTGCTTGAAACCGAGGTTGGCAAAAAAATCATTCAAATAGTCAAAGCCAACATTCTATCCGAAAAAAAGAAGGCTTAGTATGGTTTGTCGAGCCTTGATTTTCGATTATGTGGGCACCTTAGTTAACTGCAAAGGCTATACAATGGATGCCTCACGAGAAAAACTCCACAAGGCATTGATCGCGGAAGGTTTTGCAACAGACAAAGACAAGTTCTTAAAAGCCTACATTTACTCACATGAAAAATACCGCAAAATCCGCTATGAACAATACCGTGAAGTGACTAATGCCTTATGGGTTTCTGAAGCGCTTTGCAGTCTTGGCTTTAAAGTTTCGCCAGATAACTTGCGAATTAAAGCCGCGTTGAACGTTTTTTTTAAGGATTTTATTGATGCACTTGAATTGAGGGAAGGAGCAAATAAACTTCTTTTACAAGCCCAAACACTCGGGAAAGTGGGACTAATCTCAAACTTCACCTATGCACCCGTCATTTACAGAAGCCTAAGAAAAGTCGGTATAAACCATTTTTTCAATGTAATTATTGTATCTGAGGAAAATGGGTACAGAAAACCTAGCCCCGAAATCTTTCAAAACGCCCTATACAAACTCAAAATAATGCCACATGAAGCAATTTACATCGGTGATAGTCCTATCGAAGATATTAAAGGAGCCAAACAGGTAGGACTCAAGACAATTTTCGTTCCTTCACAGTTTAACAGTCTAAAAGACCTGAAGGAAAACAAACAAGAGCCAGATTATATTGCGACAAACTTATCGGCGATTTCTGAGAAACTCGATGAAATCAGTTCTTTCTGAAACATGAAATTCAGAATTACCATCACGTCTTAGAATGGACTAAAAATCAACAGCGATAGAAACTTTTTTGGAAACAGATTTAGTGCAAGTTCTCAAGCCTTAAAAGTACAATATGTACAGAAAAATCAGCGTCTCGAATCGTAAAGCAACCAAGTGCTCAAAAATTTTTTATACACCCTCAACTCAAAGAATGAACAGTCAAGGGAGAAACGGAATTGTATCCACAAAATCAAGTTCAAAATCAACCAACGGTAGCATATTGGCTATCAATAATCGGTGGCATACTCGGTATATTGGGATCGATAGCATTATTCGCATTTGGAGCAATAGCATACTCTGCCTACAACAACGTCTTAGGTTATTACGGCAACTACTACTATAACGGCATGTTTTTCGGTTGGGGCTGGTCAATATTTATTGGATTGGGTGTATGGACGTTAATCTCATCCATACTGATCCTCATATTTGCAAGCAAACTCAAAGCTAATCCACTCGAACATACAAAATGGGGCATACTCATCCTGGTATTTTCTATAATAGGTCTCGGCGGAGGAATTCTAGCATTAATCGGCGGCATATTAGCATTAGTCTACAACCCTGTACTCCCAGGAACCGCGCAACAAAACAATCCACCACCACAAACATACGCTCCTCCACCACAAAAAACTGCCACAATAGTCTGTCCACAATGCGGAAGAATCGTCGATGCCAATCAAAAATTCTGCCCAAATTGCGGCAAACAATTGAACTAGACCAGAAAGTCAATTGCTTTTTGGCAACCAATTTTTTTTACTCCGTCTTACAAAAACAAATAGATCAAAAAAGATTAAATCAAAGGCAGCTTTTTCTACTTTCTTATCTTAGATACACGAAATGTAAAAAAACAAAAGAGAAAGAAGTTAGATCTTCTTTGTTTGAACTGAGTTTTCGAGAGCTACAACGCCCGGAAGTTTTTTGCCCATCAAAAATTCGATAAGGGCACCCCCTGCGGTACTAATATAGCCGATTTTCTTGGTTAAGCCGTATTCATTGATGGCTGCAATAGTATTTCCTCCGCCTGCAAGTGAGAAAGCTTGGCTATCTGCTATTGCTTCGAAGACTTTTTTTGTACCGTAATTAAATTCTTTGTTCTCGTAAACACCCATTGGACCGCTAACAACGATAGATTTTGCCGATAGAATTCTTTTCGAATATTCTTCAACAGTTTTAGTTCCAATGTCCAAAAGCGAGTTTTCAGTGGGCAAACTGCTAACGTCGATTTCTTTGCGAACTCCCCCAGAATCCATTGCCACATCAACGGGAATCATAACTTTGTCACCGAATTGCTCTTCAAGTGCTCTGATACCTGGAATTAAACCTGTCAACTCTTTTTTTTCTAAAAATGCCATATTTGCTTTGCCAATGTCAACTCCTTTTGCCGCCAAGAATAGCTGACCAGTTACGCCGCCTGCAAGCACATAGTCGGCAATTCCTTTTCCCAAGACATACTTACTAATCTCAAGGGAGTCATCAGCTTTTGCGCCTCCCATAACATAAACACAGGGTTTTTCAGGTTTTTCTAATGCTTTGCTAAGTGATTTGAGTTCACGTTCCATAATTCTACCTGCAGCAGATGGCAATACTGCAGTGAAACCCACCATGCTGACGTGCCCCCGGTGTGCTGCAGCAAAGGCATCATTAACAAATAAATCTGCCAACGGGGCAAGGTTCTGTATAAGGTCAGTTTTACTTGCGTCTTCAAGACTCATACTTTTGGTTTCTTTATCCCAGCTACGCACATTTTCTAAAACAAGGATTTCGCCGCCTTGCAAGCTCTTTATAGCTGCTTTGGCTTTGTCGCCAAACAAATCATCAACATATTTCACGGGGCAATTGAGGATTTTTCCAAGAATTTCAGCGTGCTCTTTTAGCGAAGTGTAATCAGGGTCGCCTTTACGCCCTTGATGAGCGAGTACTACGGTTTTAGCGCCTTTCTCAGCCAATTCTTTGAGAGTGGATTCAGCATGTGCTCTGATTCGAACGTCACTGTTAACTTTTTTTGTTTGAGGATCTATTTCTGAGTTAAAATCTACTCTGACAAGAACAACTTTGTTCTTAACTTGAAAATCATCCAAAGTCTTGTACTTTGCCATGTATAATACACCTAAGAGTTAATACTAAAAAAGAAAGAAAAGATGGATTTAAGTTTGTTTGCACTTGGCTTAGAGGTTAGCTTTTTTTCCTACCATTTCGATGAATTCTATCATTCGGTTGCTAAAGCCCCATTCATTATCGTACCATGCAAAGACCTTAACGAAGTTGCCCTTCTCGCCTAAAACCATGGTTAAGCCTGCATCAAAAACGCTGCTGAAGTTATTGTGAAGGACATCAGTACTAACAATTGGATCTTCAGTGTACTGCAAAATTCCCTTCAGCTCTCCTTCAGCTGCTTCTTTCATCGCTGCATTGATTTCTGCTTTAGTTACATCCTTGCCTAAGACTGCGGTTAGGTCAACAATGGATACGTCTGGAGTTGGGACACGTAACGAGTAACCGTTCATTTTACCGGCGCAACTTGGTATAACTAATCCGATTGCTTTTGCTGCTCCGGTACTGGTTGGGATAATGTTGATTGCCGCAGCTCGTGCACGTCTAGGGTCTTTGTGAACAATGTCTTGGATTTTCTGGTCATTTGTGTAGCTGTGACAAGTTGTCATAAGTGCTTTTTCCAAGCCAAAGTTATCTGATAAAACTTTGCTGATTGGGGCCAATGCATTGGTTGTGCAACTGGCATTCGAAAGAATGTTGTGTTTTTCTGGATCGTATGTCTTGTCGTTTACGCCTAAAACAAATGTTGCGTCTGGGTCAGTTGCTGGAGCTGAAATGAGGACTTTTTTTGCTCCTGCAGCGAGGTGTTTGCTTGCGCCTTCACGGTTCGTGAACAAACCTGTAGATTCTATAGCAAGGTAAACTCCCAGGTCTTTCCAGGGGAGTTGCGCGGGGTCTCTAATGCTCAGACATTTGAGGTCTTTTCCGTTAACTACTAGGTCGTTTCCTTTTACTTCAACGGTTCCAGGAAAGCGCCCATGTACGGAGTCGTATTTGAGCAAATGGCCATTAGTTTTCGCGTCTGCAAGATCGTTGATGGCTACAAAATCAATGTCTGCATTCTTTTCAATAGCTGCTCTATAGAGAAGTCGTCCAATTCTTCCAAAACCATTAATTCCAACTTTTATCGCCATAACAATTCACCTAACAATAAAACTGTAAAAAGCCACTCTAACAATATTAATTTTCCGACAAAACAGACTTCATCAAACTAGAACGCCCTTAACAAGAGTAAAATTCACTATTTTTGTTTAGAGAAAAAACTCCTTTGTATGATTGAAGACAAAGAAATTATTTTTTTGATCAACCAAATGCTTTCTTAAACATCTTTGAAGAAGATAGCAAAAATTAAAAGGAGACATCTCACACATTAAGTAAACAATCGGTGAGCAAGCTATGAGTGATTGTGACGTCGCTATCTCTTATGAACCCTTTAAAGAAATTGTAATTATGGAAAAAACCCATTTTAACAGCCCCGACGAAATCGCGCGCTTTACCTCCATCATTGCCGGGGGCAAACTAGCTGGGCTATATTGGGTGGACGGCATAGTGTTTTTGTATTTTCCTCTTACAGCTTCAACGACCGCAGTCGCTAAAGAACTGCTTGAAAAACACAAAGTCTATTGGACCTACGTTGGCTATTCAGATATGCCAAAATACACACCTACTATTGAAACAAAAGAAAAAATGATCGTGCCCGTTATCGACATATCAGCTGACCCTGTATTGAAGTCAGTTGCGAAGTGGCTAAAAGAACAAAAATAGTGCGAAGGCCAAGGTTTGCCAGAAATAGTATTACGAGGCGAGGTGTTTTCAGGCACAGGAAAAGGGAAATGCTTCGTTGACTTGCCATGGGTTCGGCACCAACTTGAAAACGCACTTGACTCTTCTCCTTATTCTGGAACCTTAAACATTCGTTTGAAAGGAAAAGATATAGAAAACAAATTAATTCTTGAAAACTCCGAAGGAACAATTGTTGCTCCCCAAGTCGGGTACTATCCAGGTATGCTCTTTAAAGCTAAAATCTGTTCTTTACAGTGCGCCGTCGTAATTCCTTTAGTTCCCAATTACCCGGAAGACCTCTTAGAGGTTATAGCACCCGTCTACTTGCGCGGCATCCTCAATTTAGTGGATGGAAACGAAGTTACCATTACGGTGAAGGTTTAGTGATGATTGTTTTCTTTAATGCCGCCATGTACTCATCATAACAGCCGACTTTTTGAAGGTAAGAACCATAAGTTACCAACGCTTTCATAGCTCTTGCTGCATCCTCAGGCGACTCAAAAGACGGAACACCCAGCTTATCGAAACGAGACCGAGTATATAGCGCCATTTCTGTCTCACCGATGTCGCACATAACTATAGGCTTGGTATAACTTTCAGCGACTTTCACTAGTCCGTCTATGTAAACCTCTCTGAGTCCCGGCATGTGATGTAGACCAAGAAGAATTATACCACAAATGCTCTGTTCCTGAAACATCAAATCAGCAGCCATAACAAACATATCGTCAGTAACTGAACCAGTGAGGTCAACCGGGTTTGATGTAGCAGCAATCTTTAGGATGATATTTTGATCTTTAAGCTCTTGGAATTTCTTCAAGGTCGCCTCAGAGAAACGGTCCACCGTTAGACCCAAAGCTTCACATTCATCAACAGTCATAACTCCCGGTCCGCCAGCATCAGTTAAGATGCCGATATTTTTGCCCATGGCTGGCGGTTGCATCGCCAAGGCTTTACCGATATCAAAGAATTCTTCCATATCTCGAGCACGAATTATTCCTCCTTGTTCAAACGCGGCGTCGTAGATTTTGTCTGACCCTGCAATGGCCCCAGTGTGTGAAGCAGCAGCTCTCGCGCCAGCCACACTTCGTCCTGATTTGATGACTACAATAGGTTTTTTGGCTGTAACCTTCTTCGATATCTTCAGAAATTCCCGTCCATCCTTGACATCTTCAAGATAAACAAGGATAACTTTGGTTTCTTTGTCATGCAGCAGATAATGGAGTATGTCGGATTCAGTGACATCGCATTTGTTGCCAAAACTAACAAATTTACTGACACCCATCTGGCGCCCAGTTAGGTAGTCAAGCGCAGCTACACCAAAGGCTCCACTCTGAGTAATCATAGCTATGTTGCCCGGAAGCGGTCTTGGCGTCGCGACTACGTCTTCACCTGTGGTTAAAACCTTGGTTTCGGGCAGAAATAGAGTATCAATACCTGTTTTAGAGTAATAAACTCCAAGGCAGTTGGGTCCTAAAACGCGAATACCTGCTTTCTTGGCGACCGCGACCACTTGGTCTTCAAGTTCTTTGTTGCCGACCTCCTTAAAGCCCGAACTAATTATTATAGCAGTCTTAACTTTCTTAACAGCTGCTTCTTCCATCACTGCTAAAACTACCCGAGCAGGAACAATTATTACGACTAATTCTATTTCACCAGGAATTTTAGACAACGATTTAAAGCATTTGAAGCCAAGAATCGAGTCTTCATTTGGGTTAACAGGATAGAGAACCCCCTTGAAAACACCATGTTCCTTGTTAGTGGCAAAGTTCTTGAAAATAACATGACCTGCTTTATCGACTTTTTTAGTGGCGCCGATAACTGCAACTGAACGTGGATTAAAAAATGCGTCCATTTTTCGAAGCGTATCTACCATACTCTATCCCGTCACTGCGCTAAGTCTTACAATCCTTGTTTTATGTGTTACTCTAAAGAAAAGTTCTTTTCGGTTAAACAATCAACGAAGAGCCATTTTACCGCATTCTTCTAACTATTACTATGGGCTTATGTCGGATTGCGCTAAGCATTTCCCAAGTTACAGCATCAACTTTTACATGGAACCTTGCGGCCATATCCCAAACGGTGGCACCTGATCCTGCACCACGAGTTTTATCGGCAATATTGGTAATTTTCAATGCCTCAGCAGCTTTCAGATTGCAACCAACAACCGACAATGGCGTTGAACTTTTCTTGAGTCCTAAAACCCTACCCGCGACATACGTGAAGACCCCTCCGAATGAATGGATCCCTCTCAGAGGTCTTGGTCGCGGAGTGAAGAAAAAATTTCGAAACTTGTAGGTCTTGTCTGTATCGGCTATTAGTAAGCAAACGTTTTTCTGCAGTTTCTGTCGGATTTGCTCTCGAATTTTCCATGCTAAAACATCTGCGTTTTCCAATGGCAAACTCACATAAGAGTAAGCTAGGTTTGAACCATCAATACCTCCTTCTGAACCAAACAAGAGTGCCTGCCAAATCCCCGCGTATTGAAGAGCAACCTGTTTGTGGTAACTGCCAGATTCAAGCGGGTACCCACGGATCCTTCTCAGCAGTCGCTGCCCAAAACCACATATTATCCCAAGCGGGTAACCCCAAAAAAGACGCATCCATAAACTGGCTAAAACCTTAGCCATCAAACCTGACTTTACTCTACTCTCGTCAACCATATTGCCAAGCGCCGTCGAAATTGCCTTTTCAGACACCACAACAAAATCACCGTCTTCAACTTTGCCTTGGATAGCGGCTATGATTTTCTCTGTGTAGTCGCTATTAGGTTTCCAGTAGCTGGTTGAAATCGCCAATGCACGGTACCGGGTCATCTACTTTGGCACGAATGCAAAGTTAGGTTTTATCCTAATAAGAGTTGGTTTGTCTAAAACAGTGCATAGGGGAAACGTTGGCTGTTTTGGTACAGTTTGCCTTTTATTGGAATTTGCTGTCCGCAGACAGGGCATTTCATGTTTTTAGTGAGGTTCCATGCAGTAATGTCAAAGGCTTCGCGTTTGATGACTGCTGTGTCACAGTTGGGGCAGTAGGTGTTCTCGCCTGGATGACCGGGAACATTGCCGACATAGACATAGTGCAAGCCTTGGTTTTTAGCGGTCAACAATGCTTTCTCCATTTCTTTCACGCTTGTGGCAGGAATTGTAGTCATCTTATATTCTGGATGAAAACGCAGAAGATGTAAAGGTGTGTCCGCTCCAAGGTAGTTTTTAACCCATTTAGCAAGTTCGCGGATGTGATCCATAGAGTCGCCTGATTTGGGAACTACAAGATTTGTTAGTTCAATATGAACTCCTTGGAGTTTGAACTCCTTTAAGCTCTCGAATATTGGCTCAACTTTTGGTACCGACATGTTAGATTTGTAAAAGTCGGGATCGCCGCCACCTTTGAAATCCACAGTAACAGCGTCCAAATACGGAGCGATAGTCTTGACCGCCTCTGTAGTCATATATCCGTTTGTTACAAAAGTGTTAAACAAACCTGCATGTTTGGCGAGTTTAGCAGTATCGTAAGCATATTCCATAAAGATTGTTGGTTCAGTGTAGGTGTAGCTAATGCCTTGACAACCCGATTTCAACGCTGCTTTAACTACCTCTTCAGGCTGGAAAGGTTTGCCAGCAATTTCTCGGTCTTGGCTTATCATCCAGTTGTCGCAGAATTGGCAGCGGAAATTGCAGCCAGCAGCAGCAATTGACAAGACCAACGCGCCAGGATTGAAATGCGACAACGGTTTTTTGCTGATGGGGTCAACACCTGCAGACACGGCTTTACCATAGTTCAATGAATAGAGGGTTCCACCTTCGTTTTTACGAACTAAACAAAAACCTGTAGAATCAACGCTTATCAAACAGCGACGAGCACAAAGGCAACATTTAACTTTGCCCTCGCTTTGGCGCTCGTAGAGCATAGCTTCATGTAACGACATGATTATACCACAATAGAAGAAGGAGTATTGCATTTAAAAGCATTAACTTCAAAAACCTGTTTATTCAAAATCAAAAGAAACATGTTGAGTTCTATGGTCAGAATTGGGGGTTTAGAGCATCTTATTAAAGAAGCAGGTTTTTTCTCCAGTATGGCACACAGCACCAGTCTGTTCAACAATGTAAAGCAAAGCATCGTAGTCACAATCTGTTGAGACAGAGATTATTTTTTGGGTGTGCCCTGAGGTTTCGCCTTTAACCCACAGTTCATTTCGAGAACGACTCCAATAAGTACCTTTCTTAGTCTTAATAGTTAATTCCAATGCTTCTCTGTTCGCATAAGCAAGCATCAACATCTCCTTAGTTTTAGCATCTTGAACAATCACAGGAATAAGCCCGTTGCCTTTTTTGAAGTCTAATTTTTCAAGCAGTTCTTCATATGTCATATTCGAATAGTCACCCCCATCTCACGCAAATAATCCTTCACAACAGGAACAGGATAATTCTTGTAGTGAAAAATCGAAGCTGCCAAAGCAGCATCAGCCTTGCCATCGGTTAACACATCAAAGAGGTGTTTCGGAATGCCTGCGCCTCCACTTGCAATAATGGGTACATTTACTCGTTCGGAAATCGCACGAGTTAGCTCTATATCGTAACCATCTTTTGTGCCATCCTTATCCATCGAAGTTATCAAGAACTCGCCCGCCCCAAGCTTCTCAGCCCCCATTGCCCAGGCAACCGCATCCATTCCTGTAGGTTTCCTGCCGCCATATGTGACTACTTCAAACCATAATTTGCCTTCGCCTGTTTCAACCATAATCTTGTTCTCGCTTGGTAACTTGTTGCGTCTAGCGTCAATGGCTACTACTACGCATTGTCTGCCGAAAACATCCGCCAGCTCTGTGATTAATTTGGGATTTTCAACTGCTGCTGTATTAACCGAGACTTTGTCAGCACCACTGCACAAAATTAGTCTTGCATCCCCCACATTGCGAATCCCCCCGCCGACAGTAAAAGGGATACTTATTGCTTTGGCCACGCCCTCAACAACCCCACGCAAGATGTCCCTTTTCTCAGAAGATGCCGTTATGTCAAGGAAAACCAGTTCATCAGCGCCTTCGTCAGAATAACGCTTTGCCATCTCAACGGGGTCCCCTGCACATTTCGGGTTAAGAAAGTTTATACATTTGACAACTTTCCCATGATCCACATCCAGACACGGCACTATACGTTTTGCTAAAGGCATAATTTAAGCTCCTATCTTTTGAATAGCTTCCTTCAACGTGAATCGACCTTCATAAAGAGCTTTACCAATGACTGCACCGTCCATACCGATTTCTTTAAGAGCAGCTAAATCGCCGATACTTCCGATTCCTCCTGCTGCGATGATTTTCGCTCCTGGATAAAGAGCAGCTGCACTAAGCATTTGAAGGTCTGGACCACTAAGCAGTCCATCTTGTGCAATGGAAGTAATCAAGAATTGGTGAACACCAAGAGCAGAGTATTTTTCCAATGCATTATCCACAGTTATTGTAGTTGAGGTTTGCCAACCTTCAACCATAATATGTCCTTCCTTGTTATCTAAAGCAACAATGACAGAGTCTAAACCGAATTTCTGTTGAATTTTTTTAATCACTTCAGGATCACTGAAAGCCAAGGCGCCAAGAATAACTTGCGTTATACCTGATTGGAAAAGTTTCACAGCTATTTCAAAGCTGCGAATTCCGCCTCCGACTTGAATTGGCAAGGAAACATTCTTTGCAACTTCAGCTATGGTAACTTGGTTTTCGCCGACTCCAAAGGCTGCATCCAAATCGATAATGTGCAACTTGCTTGCACCTTCATCGCGCCACCGCTTTGCGGCTTCAATCGGGGTACCAAATTGTTTTTCATAGCTTTTTGCGGTTTTGGCTTCTCCTCGAGTTAAGCGAACGATTTTGCCGTTCATCAAATCTATTGCTGGAATCAACTGCATAAACTCACTTCACTATGATTTTTGCAAAGTTACTTAGAATTTTAAGACCTACGTCGCCTGATTTTTCTGGGTGAAACTGGGTTCCGTAAATGTTTTTATTGGAAACCGCAGAGGTGAATCTTGTTCCGTACTGGGTTGTTGTACAAACTATTGCTTTTTCCTTAGGCTCTGGATAGAGGGAGTGAACAAAATAAACGTAAGTATCCTCTGCTACACCGTCGAAAAGTTCGGTTGACTTGACGATTTCTAAAGTATTCCAACCCATGTGTGGTACCTTAACGGTTTTAGGCAACTGCATATTTCTGCCCTCAAACAGCGCTAAACCTATTCCGGGTCCTTCCTCGCTAGATTCAAAGAAAAGCTGCAAGCCCAAGCAGATGCCAAGTAATGGTATGCCCTCACTGATTTTTGTTTGGAGCACTTCCTTGACTGAATCCAGCTTTGAAGCGGCTGCGGTAAAGCTTCCAACTCCTGGTAGGGCAATGGCATCAGCTTTTGCGAGGTCTCGCCATGTAGTTCCAATTGACGCCGCTAAACCAGCTTTTTCCAATGCTGTTTTAAGGCTAAGAAGGTTTCCCACCCCATAATCAAAAATAACTACTTCGGGCATCAGATAACTCCCTTGGAACTGGGCACACCTTTACGCCTGGAATCTACAGCTATAGCCTGACGAAGAGAGAGCGCAAAAGCTTTAACGGCAGCTTCCGCTTTGTGGTGATCATTGCTTCCGTACTCAACAAAAACATGCACGTTCGCCTGCAAAGACTGCGACAGGGATTCAAAGAAGTGCGCGATATCTTCAGTCGGCATGTCTTCTACTTTTTTCCCGCGGAGTTTAAGGTCAATTTTGAAGTATGGTCGTTTAACAAGGTCAACTGCTGCAAAAGCAAGTGAACAATCCATTGGTGCGGCGGCGTTCCCAAAACGCATAATGCCTTCACGGGTGCCCAACGCTTTATTCAGCGCCTCACCTAAACCAATTGCGAGATCTTCGACAGAGTGATGCACCAAATCACCCTTCACTGATGCGGTTATATCAATTAGACTGTGAGTTGCAAAAGAAACGATTATATGGTCAAGAAACGGAATTGTAGTACAAACCGAAACTTTTCCCTCACCATCCAAGTTCACGGCTACTTTAACTTCAGTTTCTTTGGTTTTACGGTAAACCTCATCTTTTCTCATCTTAGTCACCTTGAATTTCTTTTAATGCCTCAATTAATTTAGCGTTCATTTCTGGCAAACCAACAGTCACACGGAAACAGTTGTCATACTGGAGGATTTTACCCCATTTCTTAATCATTATGCCACGTTTGAGCAGTTTGTCGTTAACTTCGTCAGCGGGCTTTTGTGTGTTCATCAGCAGAAAATCCGCTTGCGAATCGAAGGCTTGCACGCCCTCTATTTGGTTTAGTGCCTTTATGAGTTTTCCGCGTTCATTGACCAATTGCTTGGCGGCTTTTTTCATCAAGTCAACGTTGTCTAGCATTTTACTACCCATACGTAAGGTAAAACCGCTAACTGGATAAGGAAGAGGCGACTTCTCAGAAATAACTTTAGCTAATTCAGGGGTTGCCACGGCGTAACCCAGTCGCAACGCCGCCAATCCAAAAGCTTTGGAGAAGGTTCGCAGAATTATCATGTTTGGGAACTCACGTATCAGAGGGACAAACGAGTAATCAGCAAATTCACAATACGCCTCATCGAGAACGACAATTCCGGGGAAGGCTTTGGCTAAGGATTCAACATCTTCCATGTTGAATTGAGTTGCAGTTGGGTTGTTAGGTGAGCAAATATACAGTAAACGAGTTTTGTTTCTGAACACAGAAAGCAAGCCTTTGACATCAAGTTGAAGGTCACTTTTCAGAGGAACCGTTATATATTCGCTTTTTTGGCGTTTAATACAGAGTTTTGGGATACTGAAGGTTGGTGTGAACGAAACCTCGACGTCACCCGGTTCCATAAATAGCCGTGTTATTCGGTCAATTAATTCGTCGCTTCCATTGCCTACAACAAGACAATCTTCGGAAGCTCCAATGTAGCTCGATAGTTTTGGAAGAAACTTGGAAACTTCATCCTCAGGATATAGACGCAAGTCAAATTCTTCAGCCAACTCTTTAATCAACTTTGTCTGCGCTGAGCGGTCAACAAACATACTCTCGTTAAAGTTCAGCTTAACAATGTCGAATGGATTAACGCCTATTTGCTTAGCGACAGTTTCAGGTGTCGCACCTGCCGAATAGCAGTCAATGTTTTGGAGCTCTGCAAGTTTATCTCTTAGCCACTTTCTGTATGAAGCACTCATTTTTCGAACCTGGCCGTTATCGCTTTATAGTGGTTCGGAAGATTCTCTGCTTCCGTGAGGGTCTTTATACTGTCTTTTACTCTTTCCAAACCCGTTCTTGTGCTTTCAACAATGCTAACTCTCCGCATAAAATCCAGCACTGTTAAACCTGAGTAAGATTGCGCAAAGCCCCCTGTAGGCAGGACATGATTAGTTCCGCTACCATAATCGCTCAATGCAACGGGGCTGTATGGACCTAGTAATATAAGTCCAGCAGTGAGTTGGTCAGCAATCTCCTTGGGTTTAACTGTCAAGACCTCTAAGTGTTCAGGAGCAAACTGATTAGCTAAGGTGACCATTTCTTTGATATTTTCGCAAACGATAATGAAGCCGTATTTAGCTAAAGATGCAGAGATTTTTTCCCTTCTTTGGGCTAAAGCAACAATCTTTTTAAGGCTTTCCTGAACCTGCAAAGCAACCTTCTCTGAAGTTGTTATAAGCCCAGCAACACTGTCGTCACCGTGCTCAGCCTGCGAAACCATATCATATGCAATAAATCGAGCATCAGCAGACTCATCAGCCAAAATCAGAACTTCACTAGGACCAGCAGGCATATCAATGGCAACGTCGTTGGAAACAAAAACTTTCGCGGCTGTTACGTATCTACTGCCAGGCCCAACAATTTTATAGACAGGCTCTATGGCTTTTGTCCCGTAAGCTAAAGCTGCGATAGCTTGGGCTCCACCAACTTTGTAAACTTCATCAACTCCACAGATATCGGAAGCAACAAGAACCAAAGGGTTTACTCTACCACGGGCATCTGAGGGTGAACACACAACTATTCGGGGAACACCAGCAATTTTGGCCGGAACCGCAGTCATGACAAGGGTGCTTGGGTATGCAGCTTGCCCTCCCGGAACATAGCATCCGACACTTTTTATCGGACGTAGAACCGTTTGAACAAATATTCCGTCACTTTCAGCCTTTATGTCGGTTTCATTGACCAACTGCTTTTGGAAGTCACCGACTTTTTCCTTCATGAATTTTATGGCAGATATTTGCTGGGAGCTGGTTTTTGTGTAGGCTTCTTTGATTTCTTCTGGCTTAACTTTGAGTGTACGGGTTGTTAACTCTGCTTTGTCGAATTTCAACGCAAAATCTACAAGCGCTTTATCGCCATTCTGTTTCACTTGATCCATTATGGATTTGACATTGTTCTCGAGTTCCAAGGTTGCTTGTTTGTCTGCCTTTTCGCGTTTGAACCAGTCGACAGATAGCTCTTTTGAGTTCCAGACCTTTATTCCGAGTCCGTTGCGCATCTACCTTCATTTCTCCGTGCTATCTCGTCAAGCGCGAGGACTTGCCGCGGCTCATAAACGACTAAACCTTGTGCTAGTTTTCGGATTTTCGGAAGCAAACCAATTAAACAATCTTTTTCGATAACGGAGTTCACTCCAACCCAACCGTCGTCTGCAAGTGGTGATATAGTAGGATTCTTTAAGGCAGGTAACTCAGTGAGTAAAGTTTGCAGGTTCTCTTTTTTAACATTAACAAATATGTGAATTCTCTTTGAACCATCCACAACACCTTTTAGCAAAGCTACAATGTCAAAGATTTTTTCTCGCTTCTCAGGGTCTTCTAAAGTCTTTTTATTAGCAATAAGAACAGCTGATGATCTTAAGACGGTTTCAATTATTTTCAGGTTATTGGCTTCGATTGTTGTTCCTGTTTCAGTAACATCCATTATGCAATCAGAGTCTTCTGGAGGCTTAGCTTCGGTCGCACCAAAAGACAGGAAAATCTTTGCTTGCGAATTTTCGCCTTTTCTCCACCAAGGGGTCACAATCATAGGGTCAGCGTCGCCAAACCGCTTCTTATATTGTGGAGTGTTTTTGAGATATTCAGACGCGATGTTGAGGTATTCGGTGCTGATGCGGAAGTTCTTGCCTTGGCTCCAGATTGATTCCATGAACTCGCCCACGGTGCTATTTTCAGGCACACTTTTGGGCACAGCTATGACGAGTTTGATTTTTCCGTATTCGAGGTTCTGCAGAATTTCAACATCGGCTTTGTTTTCCTTAACCCAATCTTCCCCCGTGATACCTAAGTCTTGTAAACCCTCGTTAACAAAGACAGGAATTTCTTGAGGCCGAAGAACTTTCATTTCGATTTGTGGATCATTTATTGAGGGGCGATATGTGCGGTCTGTTCCACCTATTTTGAATCCTGACTTAGAGAAAAATTCTGCAGTTGCTTTTTCTAGGGATCCTTTGGGAATTGCAAATTTTATTTTATCCATAAATTTTCACCTGAATTTCCAGAGATTTACCTAAAGGTTTTTGTTTTGAAAGAACGTTTCGTTGCGAGATTGCACCTAATTCTAAATAAAATATTAAGCTTCTAATGAAGGCAATCGCCTTGTATGAACGCAATCCCTCATCATACGTCACTGGAAGACACCTTTGCCTGTCTCCCATATAAACATATTCACTAATATTTAACTGTCGAACGGTAAGAGAAACTACATTGTTACCGATTTGTGCTTCTTTATTTCAAAAACCAGTGGAGGAATTGAATTTTTAGTTTCCAATTCGATAGAAAGAAGACTTTCCAAAAGACCTCGCCAGATTTCGCATTCGTGAATGAAAGGTGTCTTTAAAAGCAGAAACCTGTCTTTTAAGTAAAAGTCTCCGAACCCCTGAACTTTTAGGCGTTCAAAAATGGATGCCCAATTTTCTTGTTTGCCTGCATCCACACCTATCGTTGACTGAATAGAAACCTTCAAAGCATCACCCATCTTTTCGCCGACTTGGTGCCATTTCTCTTCAGGAATTTGTTGGGTTAGAATGTTGATTAATTCAACGTTAACGAATGCTATTCGGCTTATGCCGCAGTAGTATTCGCCTGGAAAATGCCAATCCTGAATCGTCATGCTCTTGTAAATGTTAAGCATTTTGGAGATAAGCGGTTTTATACCTGGTTCTTTGCCTTCTTTTATTAAGAGTTCAATGAATTCTCGTTCCGACTTTTCAAGGATGATTGTAGTTCTTTTTGATTCATCACCCTTTTTATCAGGCAGTTTGAGCCTGCTTCGTCGGCTATCTAACATAGAAAATATTCTTTTAGCAATATCTAATATGCCTTATGTATTCAAAAAACATACCCATAATAAACCTGAGACCCGAAGAATACTTAATAAAACAGACGACGCCCTAGGGATTTGCCGATGAAGAAACTAAAAAGCTGACTGATGATGCACTCTAGGGTATCTGAGGCAAAAATTTTACGTAATAGCTTTCTTTCTTATCAAGAAAATAAGCAGCACTAAACCAACAATGAAAAGCACTAACCCTATCCCGATTGAAGCATAATAATTCAGTTTAAGGACATCTGACAACAAATACGGCACGTAAGTTGGTCCAACAAAAATAAGAAACACAGAGACTATTGTTAAAGCAATTCTGGTAAATTTTGATTCAATACCGCCAACTTCAACTTCATTATTTTCCATCATCTGACACCCAACTTACTGCTCTTCAGGTTGATTGTTGTCTACCAAACCTTCTTTTATCTCTTTTCCTAAAGCCTTCATCAAAAACTTGAAAACCGAGAATCCGGCGCCCTTATCAGCCTTAAAACCCATCGTAGTACCCAACAAACTGACTCCTTCAATCTTTCGCTCTTTTGCCAGCGCTAAAGTTAAACCTGTTCCACCAACGATTCTGCCCTTGCTGTATATGACTGCCCCTTTCTCCATATACTCAGCTGCCAGCCGATTTGAAGTTGCAGCTATGAAAACTTGGGTTTTATCCTCCGTTATTGGCACACCACCCATAGTAACAATGAAGCGACAGCCTATAGATTCAATAAAATCAATTATATTATCACAAACATCATAATGCGCAACAACGTCATCAAAAGATGGCTGGACCTCACCTGTCATAATAATCAAATTGTTCTTTTCCATTGGCGCATAGAAAAATTCATAATGCGGCAAAGAAGCAATTCCCTTTGAGTTAATTGAAATATAATCTGGAAAGGATGGCGAATATAACTCCGCAAATGGCTTAGCATCGCAGAACTTTATTAACAAATGTGCTGCAATTCGGCCCACATTTCCAAAGCCTGGAAGCCCCTGAACAAATATGGGGTTATCAAGCTGCGGATTTGAAATCTTACGCAAATATGGCTTATCCAATCTAAACCATCCAGCCATAGAAAGTATGTTCGATACTAAAATGCTTTTGCCGCACAACGAAAAAGAAACTATTAATATCTGACTAAATGTGTAATAGGTTGCACCCAAAAACGCGTTGGAAAACATAGCGGGGTGGGGTAGCCAGGATTAACCCGCTGGGCTCATAACCCAGAGATCAGTAGTTCAAATCTACTCCCCGCTACCAAAAAACAATTTTCAAAAAGCAACATCAACCAAAAAACTACCATTTTGATCAAACATTACTTTTCCCAACAATTACAGACTAACTCTTTTTGCTTTTAAAGAGCAAGCGCCAAATAAGTTTAGTATTACGGTAAAAGTAAATAAACAAGCTGACCTAACATTAACGAAACTTTGGTTTGGTGAATTCGATGAGACGTACACTTGCAGGTCTCTTGATCGGGGTTTTCTTGTTACTAGCCATATTGCCAATTGCTATGCCTTCTAACCCCATTTTGGCTCAAACCACCGGCTACACTATTACTAGTGTTGATCACCAAGTTCAAGTCATGTATTCGGGGCACATCGCAATCCTTGACACAATACATGTGTCGGGCCAGGTACCTGATAAATTCACGGTTGGGGTGCCCTACAAATACAGCGCTTATGTTTTAGAAGGGTTCGCTTATGATAACACAAAAAATTATCAGATCAATCTAGGCGTTCAACTTAGCCAAAGTGGATTTTACGGGGCAGAAGTAGACTTCAACGGAAATTCACCAAGTATATTTACAGTAGCATTTGTCTTATCAAATGGCTTAATCACTGATCACGGACAAGGAAATCTATCTCTCGATTTTCCAGCTTACCCCAGTTTACCCCAAGATGCGGGCACATGCAAGGTCAGCCTCTCTTTTCCAAGTAGTCCCTTGAGCCTCACCATCACCAAAGATGATGGAGCAACAAATGACGCGATTTACGAAAAAAATAATCTTCCAGCATTCACTTACGCAGTAGCCTCAGCAGCCTTCGAAGTTCCCACAGGCACGCTGCAATTAACCACGATCAATAATCTAAATCGGCAAATAACCATCGATCCAAATGGAAAGGTCACCTCCTCCGACAGCTATCGAATTATAGGCAACTCATCAACTTCATCGAGTTCTTACGTAATAAGCATACCAGTTGAGGCCTCAAACTTAGTTGTGAAAGACCAATTTGGCGGAACCTTACCGAGTAGTCTAGCAAACTCAGCGACTGGCAATATGCAACTTGCTAACGTCACTTTGATAACCTTCTTAGGCAAAGGACAAACAACCACACTAGTTGCTAAATACGACTTACCCAGCGCCAAAATTCAAGGGTCAAACTATGTATTAGCAGACTTTAACCTTTTCCCAGACACCTCCTACTACGTCGACCGAGCAACCATCACGTTCAACCTACCGGAAGGAGCGACTATCATATCTCCACAGGCAAACCAAATAACAGCCACTTCATCATTAACAAGAGGAACCTACCAAGACACGCTCACAATAACAGAAGAGGGCATAAGCCACATAGATTACCTCGCACCCCAACAAAACTCCATCCAAATATCATACAACTACAACCCGGTATGGGTCTCTTTTAGACCAACCTTTTGGGCAGCCTTCGCAGCAGGAGTTGGCTGCGTGGCTGTATTGTTCTATCAAAGACGTCAACCCAAAGAAGAAACGTATGCAACCAGAGCAGAACAAATATCAACTCAAAAAACTGTGCCAATCACTGCACAACAAACAAAAAGTTCAGAAATGAAACATAGTCAGAATGTAACAACAGATGATGTCAAAACCTTCCTTGACGCCTTCGAAGACAGAAAACAGTTAAACGATGAATTAAAATCAATGGATACCAAAGCACAAAAAGGAAAAATTCCAAGACGCCAATACAAAGTTCAAAGAAAAGCCATAGAAAATCGCATTGAAAGTTTGACTAGAACTATAGATCGAACAAAACAAGCATTTATCGCTTCAAGCAGTACATACTCCGATTTAGCAAGACAATTAGACTTAGCCGAAGAAGACCTTGTCGAAGCTGAAAATAACATAAGAAGCCTGGAACTGCGCCAAAGCAAAGGTGAGATTTCCATAGAAACCTTCAAGAAAAATAGCGGCAAGTACCAAAAACAAAAAGACAAAGCAGAATCAGCCATTAACGGAATCCTACTAAGATTACGTGAAAAAATGCGCTAAAACACCTAAATCCTTTTATTTTACTCAAGAATCTTTGAAGAAAATTATTCAGAGGTAAGACAAAAATGGTTAAAATTGTTGTCGACCCTAAATGCACTGGCTGCGAAACTTGTGTAAACACTTGCCCTGTCGGCGTGTACGAAATCAAAGATGGTAAATCAGTTCCAAGCAAAGAAAGCGAATGTTTAGTCTGCAGAGCATGTGAAGCACAATGTCCCGAAGGTGCAATTCAGGTAATCGAGTAAACCAATAATCTCTCGGTTAATTGCTGAGAGAGATTTCCCTTTTATTAGTCAACATTTGTAAAATCTAAAGTTAACGCAAAACAGATTGTTTTGATAAAAAATGTTTCCATCCATCCCAACTTGTTGATAATGGCAAATTGAACTATTCTTCGATGTTCTGCAAGAATTCTACTATTTTAGCCAGCTGCTTTGCTGTTGCGCTATCTATGTTTTGTTCCGCTTCGAGATTTGCCAGAGGCTTTTCTGATCGCATAGTCAACAATACGGGGTGCTTGTGCTATAACAATATCCCTCAATAGCACTTCGAAGTTCGAAGTAGGCAGCTATTTACCTCTATTCGTTTACACATATTCGTGTGAAAACCATGGAAAATAGTCACCAAAAATGCAAAAAGAGACGCAAAGAAAACCCAACAGAACTTATTTAAAATCAATTTTACGAATTCGGAAGAAAAAGATAAAAGCCAACAAAACCAAGAATAGGTTATGCCTGACAAAGTACATTGCTGCCACATACTAGTCAAAACAGAAACAGAAGCCAAAAACATTAAAGCACGTCTTGATAAAGGCGAAAAATTCGGCGCTATCGCTCAACAGGTATCGTTATGTCCATCCGGCAAAAAAGGTGGAAACCTGGGCTCCTTCACGAGAGGCAAGATGGTTAAGGAGTTTGAAAAAGCGGCTTTTGAACTCGAGAAAGGCCAAGTTTCTGCTCCTGTCAAAACTAAGTTTGGGTACCACATCATTAAACGAACAGAATAAACCAACTAGTCCTCGCTGGCGATTTTTTCTTCCTTTTTGTTTCACAGTTATACAAAGACGGGGTTAGCATGATTGGGTTGCGGTGTTTGGAAATAGCGGGAAGTGCAATCCTATTTTTTTAGTATGTGGACTAAATGGGAAGAGCATTTTCACAATTATATTAATCTTAAAAGATATATCTTTAAAAGAAATATTTATTATGGAGACCCAACCCAAATAAACTAACCAGAGACGCAAGGAGGAATCACACATCACCGAAGCCAAAACCAGAAAAATCAATCTCAACATAGGCGGCATGACCTGCATAAACTGCGCTAACACAATAGAAAAAGCGCTATCCAAACTCAACGGCGTAACCCAAGCAACCGTAAACCTCGCCGCCGAGAAAGCCATCATAGACTACAACCCGAACATAGTAGACCAAAAAACCATAGAGGAAGCCATAACCACTGCCGGCTACAAAGTCATCCACGAAAAAATCAGCCTCCAAGTAGGCGGAATGACATGCGTTAACTGCGCCAAAACCATCGAAAAAGCGCTAAACAGCCGCGAAGGAGTATACAACGCAACAGTAGTTTTCGCAGCAGAAAAAGTCGCTGTCGAATACAACCCAGACCAAATCAGCCTACCAGCGATTAAAAAAGTAATCCAAGATGCAGGATACGCAGTTGTCGAACCTAAACCTCAAGACGGTGCTGAAGATAAAGCACGCAAACGTCACATCCAACACCTAAAACTTCTTTTAACAGCTAGCATTGGCCTTACAATCCCAATTATAGCGTTGATGTGGCTCTCCCCTTTACCGATGGAACAAACAAACATCCTGATGTTTCTTCTAGCGACACCAGTGCAGTTTGTGGTTGGTTGGACGTTTTATGTTGGAACCTATAAGGGGATAAAGAACAAAACCGCAAACATGGACACCTTAATAGCAATGGGCACATCCACCGCTTACTTTTACAGTACTGTCGTTACTTTTATTCCAGAGTTATTCCCCAACGCAGCAGTTTTCTTCGATACAGCCACCATGATAATGACTTTCATACTTTTGGGCAAACTCTTAGATGCAATAGCCAAAGGAAGAACATCAGAGGCTATACGCAAAATTATGGGGCTCCAAGCAAAAGTCGCCCGTATAATTCGCAACAACCAAGAAATAGAAGTCCCCATCGAAGAGGTCATTGTAGGCGATATCGTTATTGTGCGTCCTGGAGAAAAAATTCCCGTAGACGGAACAATAATCGAAGGCTACTCCGGCGTTGACGAGAAAGTAATCACAGGCGAAAGCATCCCTGTCGAGAAAAAAGTCGGCGATCAAGTAGTGGGCTCAACAATCAACAAAACAGGTATGCTTAAATTCCGCGCAACAAAGGTGGGCAAAGACACAGTTTTAGCTCAAATAATTAACCTGGTTGAAGAGGCATTAACCTCAAAAGCACCCGTACAAAGAATAGCTGACGTTGCAGCAGGCTACTTTGTACCAGTCATTATAATTACTGCAACTCTTTCAGCTTTAGCTTGGTACTTCATAGCGGGTGAAAGCTTTATTTTCGCGTTAACTGTGTTCATCGCAGTCGTAGTCGTAGCTTGCCCTTGCGCCCTCGGACTCGCAACTCCAACCGCCATCATGGTCGGAGTCGGAAAAGGCGCAGAAAACGGCATTCTAATTAAGAGCGGTGAAGCTCTCGAAGCAGTTCATAAACTCAAAACAGTGGTTTTCGATAAAACGGGAACGCTCACTAAAGGCGAACCAGAAGTCACGGACATTTATCCAAATAAAGCATTCTCTGAAGAACAGCTGTTGCAGTTAGCTGCAGTAGCGGAAAAAAACTCCGAGCACCCGTTGGGAGAAGCCATTTTGAAGAAAGCCAAAGAAAAAGGCCTCAAAGTTGAGGATCCAGAGCTCTTCAATGCCTTACCCGGCTACGGTGTTGAAGTAACTTACCGAAACGGTACAATTCTGCTCGGAAACCGAAAGTTGATGGAAGCTAACAATCTTGAAATCAACAATTTAGAAGCGAAAATGACTAAACTCGAAGAATCGGGCAAAACAGCTATGCTTATCGCAGTAAATGGTCAAATTGCAGGTTTAATTGCTGTTGCCGACACTCTCAAAGAGAATTCAGCCGAGGCCGTAGCTAAACTCAAAGAAATGGGATTGGAAGTGATAATGATTTCAGGCGACAACCAACGTACCGCAAACGCCATCGCAAGTCAAATCGGCGTCAGTAGAGTATTTGCGGAAGTTTTGCCCAGCGAAAAAGCAAGTGAAATTAAACGGCTACAAGCTGAAAACAAAGTGGTCGCTATGGTCGGAGACGGCATAAACGACGCCCCAGCATTAGCCCAAGCAAACATCGGAATCGCCGTCGGAAGCGGCACAGACGTAGCCATGGAAACAGGAGATATAGTGCTAATAAAAAATGACCTACGCGACGTGATCATAGCCATCCAACTCAGTCGCGCAACAATGAGAAAGATTCGTCAAAACCTGTTTTGGGCATTCTTCTACAATGTTGCACTTATTCCCTTGGCAGCAGGTGTATTCTACCCAATCCTACATGTACTCTTTAACCCAGTTTACGCTGCAGCGGCGATGGCAAGCAGCTCCGTAACGGTTGTCACAAACGCATCATTGCTTAGGCGATTTAAACCGAAACTCTAAGTAACAACCAACCCCATAGAAATGGAGGTGAACAAAATATGGCAAAAGATTTAGTTTGCGGCATGGACGTAGATGAAAAGACAGCTAAGTACAAAACTCTCTACCAAGGCAAATACTATTATTTCTGCGCAGCTGGATGTAAAAAATCCTTCGAATCAAACCCCCAGCTATACCTAAGCGGCGGCGGTTCCAAAGGTCACAACTGCTCATGCGGCTGCGGAGGACACTAAAAACAACAGATTTTCTTTAGTTCTCTTTTTTCAAGTCTTAAATGCACCCAACAAAACATGCTCCGCAAAAAGATCTTCGTTAAAAGCTCCGACAAACTCGATTTTCTCATTAATCACCACTTTAGGCACGCCAATAACGTTGTATTTCTGTGCCAAGTCGGGAAATTCGTTGGTTTCAATCACGTCAGCTTTTATCAGGTCACTTTCAATGGCCAGTTTGTGCGCTATGGCAGCCGCAATAGGGCAATGTGGGCAGGTTAGGGACACAAACACCTGAATATGTACAGATGTTTTAACGTCTACAAGGATTTGCTTAGTTTTCTCTGAGAGGTCAGTTTGCCCTCGTGACACATTGATTATTGCTTCTATTAAAGTCTGCAACTCATATCCATATGGTATACCGTAAATTCTCACACCGTAATCTTTCTTGCCTATAATGGCTAATGCAGGAATCCGTTCGACACCGAATTCTTTAGCTTTATTGACATCAGCAAAATCATGAACTTCATAAGTAATTTTAGCACTAACAGTTGCGACATCTTCAGCAATCTTTCTAGTATCCGAACAATATCGGCATTCAAACTCCTGTGTAAACACAACAATTTTTACTGGATCAACCAATTTTTCCATAAAATCTTTTTTCAGCAGTTCTTTTTTGTCATCTGGAAGTAAACTCATTTCTGCGCCCCACAACATAGTGCCCTTGAACTTTGATTTAACTGTGTATTTTCCTCAATATAACTGTGGCAGCTAGCTAAAGATAGCTCAAACGAAATTAATATAAGGGCACCAAAATCTATAGTTAACAATCTTTCTAGAGTACATTTTGGAGAAATAAAAAATGGTTAAAGTCACCCTAAAAGATGGAGTAAACTGGGTTGGAGTCGTCGACTGGAATATACGAGACTTCCACGGTTACATTACATCGAGAGGAAGCAGTTACAACGCATATCTAGTAATCGACGAGAAAACCGCCCTTGTCGACACCGTTAAATGCAACTTCTGCGAAGAACTCATCGCCCACATTGAAGAAATAACCAGCTTCGACAAAATCGACTACATCATTGTTAACCATGTAGAGATGGATCACTCAAGCAGCCTACCAACAATCGCTAAACTCGCCAAAAATGCTCGAATCTTTTCAACCGCACGGGGCAAAGAAGAACTCATCAAACATTTCGGCGCAGAATTCGAGCGGATCGAAATCGTCAAATCAGGCGACAAAATTAGTCTGGGCAAAAAAACGTTAACTTTCCTTGAGGCACCAATGCTTCACTGGCCCGACAGCATGTTTACCTATCTTATTGAAGACAAAATTCTATTACCCAACGACGCGTTTGGCCAGCACCTCGCAAGCGCCGGACGTTTCGACGACGAAGTCGACCAAAACATACTGATGGAAGAAGCAGTAACCTACTATGCCAACATCCTTATGCTCTACGCACCTCTTATCGTCAAAAAAATCCAAGAGGTCGTGGATGCAAAAATCCCCATAGACATCATCGCCCCAAGCCACGGCGTAATATGGCGCAAAGACCCCATGAAAATCGTCAATGCCTACCTGGATTGGAGTACTGGCAAAGCAACCAAACAAAAAGTTCTCATGGTCTTTGACACAATGTGGGGAAGCACCGACAAAATGGCACGCGCGATCGCTGACGGCATAAAAAGCCAAAACGTCGAGTACAAAGTGCTAAAACTGCGAAACACCGACAACACAGATGTTGTCACCGAAGTATTGGACTCTAAAGTCGTTTTGGTAGGTTCACCGACGCTAAACAACGGGATGTTCCCTTCAGTTGGCTCTTTCCTAACCTACATTACCGGCCTAAAACCTAAAGGCAAACTCTGGGGCTTCTTTGGCTCCTACGGCTGGGGAGGAGGAGCAATACGGAACATGACCAAAATCGCTAAAGAAGCAGGCTTCGACATAATGGAACAGACGATGGAAGCAAAATGGATCCCCACCGATGAAGAACTTCAAAAATGCTTTGACTTCGGTGTACAAATCGCAGAAAAAGCTAAAGCCTAACTTTTTCTTCTTTTATCTAATAATTAAATAAAGGTCGGCAGAATTTTAAATCTAGTTAACGACTTTACATATCCATCGAAGCTGCAAGGCTTATAGTCAACAAAGCAATCGCTTCTACAGAAAATAAAAGACGAAAAACCCATACCAGTGATATCAAAGGGCAATCAGAGTTCTTGCCGATTAAGGCTTAGAAGACAAACACCCTCATAATTCTTTTAATCTACCAAAAATGAAGCCCATTACATTGTCAAGAAGAACAAAATCTTCAGAAAAAATTCCCCGATTTCAGGCTAAAAAGCAGCCTCTCTGTGTATGGATAGGTTGGTAGAACAACAAGAATTTTTTAGGTGTTGTTGTTCTAGCAGACTAACAAAAATAACGGAAAATAATGATGCAACTGAATTTTGCAAAACCCTAAGCTAAATTAAAAAAACAAAGATAAAAGTAGTTTGTGTTACTCGATTTTCATAAATTTCTCTTTCTTCGTTGCGCAGATTGGGCACATGTCAGGTGTGTTTCCTTCGAACGTGTTTCCACAAACAGGGCACACATACATGTCGACTTTCGGCAGCTCCTTGTTGTTTTTGAGTGCTTCAAGCGCCTTTTGATAGAGGTTCGCATGAATTTGCTCTACTTTGTTAGCGTAATCAAAGCTTTGAAGAGCTTTTTTATTACCTTCGTTTTTTGCATCCTCAATAAATTGGGGATACATTGATTTAAATTCGTAGGTTTCGCCTGAAACTGCGGTGCCTAAATTTTCCGCAGTTGACTTAACTTGTCCCATGACATTCAGATGGTTTAGAGCATGCACAGTTTCTGCTTCTGCAGCAGCCTTGAAGAGTCTAGCAACCTGAGGTAAGCTTTCTTCCTCTGCTTTTTTTGCAAACGCCAAGTACATGCGGTTTGCTTGAGATTCACCTGCAAAAGCAGCCTTCAAATTTTCTTCAGTTTTAACCATAAATTTTCACCAAAAAAATAGTAGTAAACGTAAGTAATAAGCAATGCGAACCAACATCAAAGACCACCCGAAATATGTCGAAACCTTCTGAAACCTGATTATCTGAAACAAAGTCAACAAACCTAAAGGCCAGTTGAAGTAAGCTTCAACCTACCTTCTTTGCTTTAGCTAATCCGCTTTTAGAAACTTTACAAAATCTACTGGTTTTGTGGCTATTCCCTTTTTTAGGTAAATTGATACAGCTGAAATTTTCTTGGCAGGGTCATTTCTCATGTTGATGGAATAAAGATAAAACAGTTTGACACCGACAGGATCTCTTGTCAGTTGACCTGACTCCAATTTAAGCGACAGAGAAATCGCTTCGTTTATGGATCCTCCCGCAGCAATTAATTTTATCTCGTCAAACCTAGCCAATGCCATGAGGCTCCTGGTTACAAGTTTTTCCATTGGAATCTCATGACCTACACTTATTGTTCGATCGCCGATGTTATCCATCTCTTGCTCTTCTTCTGCGACCAAACGCTCATAGTTGACGGATTCTTGCTGGGTAACGTGCGCATAAATTGCAGGTACCTTTCCAAGGGTCATGGCGTCGACGTATCCGAAGTTGATTTGATCTAAGTAGACTTTTGCGATTTCACTAGATAAATTCAAAGCTGAACAAACCAAAAAGATCGATTCAGCTATACCAACAATTTCGACAACGCCATCGTTCATTATGCCTGAGATGATCCGTTCTGTAACATCACTAATTTTCAGTGAAACATCAGTTGACCCTATAACTATCGTCTTACCATTCGACTGTCCACTCATGAACTATACACTAAGACCTTAATTGTACAGCTATTGAATATAACACTTTTATCTAAAATAGAAAAAGGGATTTCCAACTATGGGGGCGGAGTAATTTTTATCGCTGCTGCTGGACACTGCATCTCGCAAGCTAAACATTGTATGCAGTCTTTTTCGCGTGCAGGATCAGATTTCCTATCAGACAGTGGATGTCCAGGAGAATCAGCCCAATCATAAAGCGACACTGGACAAACATCTATGCAAACACCATCACCGAGGCATGAATCCCAATCTACTGCGCTGGTTGTTCCATGAATCCCAAGCTTAGTAGGAGGTTCAACGGGGCCCCAAACTTTGTGACCATTGTGTTCACTTACGACTTTTCGGTTTGTTTGAAAATCAGGGTCAATTGGCAAAAACTTCACCGTAATAACTTCACAAAAGCGCAGATATTAGTTTTTCTGCTACTCTTGGTTGCCACAAAGGTTTTTGGCAACTTGTTGCATCTAAATTAAGGA
>CAYPSV010000019.1:0-31001 GCA_964413605.1 uncultured Candidatus Bathyarchaeia archaeon
GTTCTGATGATAACTTGTTGGACATCTGAGACAGAGTCCATATTCATACCCATACGTTGCATCAAACGTTTCTGTTCGCGCGGATTCATGTGCCTATGCATACGTTATCAACTCAACAGAGTATTCACGTTGGAACTTGATATATTTAACTTTCCTTGCAGCCGTGTCTAACTTTAACAGCAACTCCGGTTTTGAAAGCCAACATTTCAGCACTTGAGAGCACGGTACGTCCAACGGCTAAAACTTTTTTGTCCTCATCTACTGCAATTACTTCATCTTTGGCTCTCACTTCGGGGTCGACTTTAACGACGTGAACAGCAAAAACGTCTCCGCCTGCCGCAATATATTTTGAGACGGCGTTTTGAACTGTAACAAAGCATTTTGCTTGAGGCGTATTTTCAACCATGAATTTTGCGGCGTTGATACTCAGGGAAAGCAAGCCGTCTGTGGGGCGCAAAGTTGCTAGTCGTTGACCGTCTAAGTTGATATAACGTATTCTACCTGTTCTTGGAGATCGCTGGATTTCGATGGCATCTGGAAATAGTTTGACTCCTACGCCTTTACCGAATTGGTAATCTGTTATGCTTCTGACTTTGCCTAATTGGTTTTCCATACAATCGCCACTGTTGTTTCGACAAGTATAAACATAACAAGATTATAAAGACAGTGAAAAGGGGACGTTTACTTTGAGATGTGAAGTTTGCGGACGTAAAATACATTCTGAACCAGTACGTGCCATAATTGAAGGGGCAAAACTAACGGTATGTATCGAATGCTCTAAGCATGGAAAAGTAATTGCGCATAAAGAACCCAACTTGCCTACTCCCAAAGCAACATCAAGAATTGTGTCACCACGTCCAGTGGTTCAGAAAAGACCCATAATTGCAAGAGTGGAAATTAATCAAGAACTCGTTGACGGTTACCCCAATCTAATCAGAGCTACAAGAGAGAAACTCTCGCTTAGCCATGAAGATTTGGGAAAGAAAATAAACGAAAAAGCCTCTGTGCTCAAGCATATTGAGTCTAGAAAGATGGCTCCGAACAATTTGTTGGCGACAAAACTTGAGCATGCCCTGAAAATCAAGTTGCTTGTTCCTATCACACCTGAAAAGACGGGTGTGATTCCTAAGACTTCTAGTCAAGAATTAACTTTGGGGGACCTCATCGAAATAGGGCAGAAAGACAAGGAGGAGGCACCCGCTAAACGAAAGCGATCATAGCTCAACGTCGACTTAATCGTGAAGAATCAAGTTTACCGGAACTAAAGAGTTTAGCACAATCCGCAGGCTACATTGTTGTAGGCACTTTAGAGCAGACTAGACCGCCAGATTCACGTTATCAAATCGGAGCGGGAAAAGTTGAAGAGTTGTGTAAGCTGGTTGAAGAAACTGGCGCTGAAAAAGTAATTTTCGACAATAACTTACGCACATTGCAAATTTATAATTTAGCTAAAGCTACAAAGGTTGAAGTTATCGACCGTTTTCAACTTATTTTGGAGCTATTTAACAAACGTGCCACTACAACTGAGGCCCAATTGCAGATTCAACTAGCTACTTTACGCAACGAGCTTAAACATGCTCGAGAAAAAGTGCGGTTATCCAAAGGCAGCGAGCAACCGGGATTTATGGGTTTAGGCGTCTACGAGGCGGATGTTTATAAAGATGCAATTAAGCTTCAAGTTCAAACCATAATAAAAAAACTCGCTGCAATCCGAAAGAAAAGAGTGCTCCAACGGGAAAGACGAACGGAATTGGGATTTTTAACGATTTCACTTGCAGGTTATACCAGCTCGGGAAAAAGCACGCTCTTTAACTCATTAACAAAGGAAACGGCAAGGGTTGACAGACAACTTTTCACGACGCTCTCGACCCAGACAAGGATGATTGAGATTTCAAACCGCAAGTTCCTAATAACTGACACTGTGGGTTTTATTGACCGATTGCCCCTTGGGTTGATTGACGCGTTCCATTCCACTTTAGAAGAAACGATCTTTTCAGATTTGATAATCATTGTTGTTGACTTAAGTGAGCCTATTGAAACAATAGAAATGAAAAACAATGTGTGTTTAGAAACAATTGATCTTTTAGATGCTTCTAGCATTCCGACTATAACGGCATTAAATAAGATTGATTTAATAAAACCTGAAGAAAGAGACCAGAAGATAGAAGCGCTCAAGGACAAGGTTAAAAACCCAATTCTGTTGTCGGCTAAATATGAAACCAATCTTGATGATCTAAGAAAACACGTTCTGCGAATTTTGGAAAATTATGTGCGAGCGCAGTTTTCTGTTCCATTATCAGGTAACATAATGCCTTTCATTTCTTGGGTTCATCAAAAAACAGACATACATAAAGAAAACTACACTAACGACTCCGTTGAAATTCTCTTTGAAGCTATTCCTGCAGTTGCTGATCAAATAAGAAAAAAAGTGAAAGACCTCAATGGAAAATTCCAAACCAGTCCAAATCCAGAATAACCAGCCCGAAATCGTGATATTGCGATGGGGCCACAGGCCACAAAGAGACGTTAGATTAACTACTCATGTTGCTTTAACAGCCAGAGCGCTTTGCGCATCAGGCTTTATCTTGGCAGACGTTGAAGATTCACACATACGAGAAACTGTAGCAAAGATTACGAGGGCGTGGGGAGGAAATTTTCATTTTGAGATGGGAACAGCTTGGAAAAAGGCTGTACACGAATGGAAACGTAGTGGTGGCGTGGTGGTGCATTTGACTGCTTATGGTGAGAATATCCAAACAAGCGATGTCATGAGCAAAATTAAGTGCACCAAAAAAAATGTGATGTTACTTGTGGGGAGTCAGAAAGTGCCTGGCGAATTCTACTCACAGGAAGTCTCTGACTTTAACGTGGCCGTTGGAAATCAGCCTCATTCAGAGTGTGCTGCAATGGCAGTTTTTTTGGACCGCTACTTTGAAGGAAAAGAGCTTGGCAAACAATTTGACAAGGCAAAAATAGAGGTTGTTCCTAAAGTTAGGGGTAAGGAAATTAAATCTAACGTTGATTCTCCTTAGAGGTGTAAGAAGAGTTTTATTGCAGATAGATGCAATATTATGGTATTAAAAGGGACTTTAGAGCATGTTATCTACTATTGATGATGCAACTTTAATGAAAGTAGCCACAGCTTTGGGTGAAGAAGATGCTGTTATACTTATCGAGCATTTAAAAAGTGTGGAAGAGATAACGGATGATGAAATTGCTAACAAAACAGGCATCCGGCTCAATTCTGTACGTAAAATTCTCTATAAACTATACGACCATTCTCTTGTAAGCCTTAGACGTACTCGTGACCCTAAAACAGGCTGGTTCATTTTTCACTGGAAACTCCAACCAGATCAACTGGAAGGTTTCATCCTTAGTCAAAAGAGACGAGTTCTGGAAAAACTCAGCGTACGTTTAGACTATGAGAAAAACCATGACTTCTACTTCTGTGGAAATCAAGAGTGTAAACGGGTACCCTTCGAAGACGCAGTGGAGTTGGTTTTTCACTGTTCTGGTTGCGGCGAGCCTCTTGTTCATTTTGGCAATGAAAAAATGATAGATAAACTGTCTGAAAAAGTTGAAGTGCTCAGGAAGGAACTAGGTGAATAATTGGCTTCCGTCAAGGGAGCAAGCAGTGCAACTTCTCCAAAAAACCAAATGTCCACCTCAGATTATCAGCCACTGCTTGGCCGTTTCGGAGTTAGCACTAGAATTAGCGAATCAACTTCGAAAGAGGGGCTTGGAGATTGACAGTCAACTTGTTGAAGTAGGAGCTATTCTTCATGATATTGGACGTTCAGAGAGTCATGGTGTTGATCATTCTGTTGTTGGTTCACAAATAGCGAAATCCTTGAATTTGCCTGAACCCTTGGTTAACATAATAAAGCGGCATGTTGGTGCAGGTGTAACCGAAGAAGAGGCTAAAGAAATGGGTTGGCCTGAAGATAGTTATGTTCCTCAGACTTTGGAAGAAAAAATTGTTGCTTACGCTGACAAGCGTATTGACAAAGGCAAGAAAGTTCCAATCGAAATAGAAATTAAACGGCTCCAAGACAAGAATAAACCTGAAGCTGCAGAAAGAGTTAGAAACCTACATGATGAAATTACAAGACTATTAGGTAAAGAACAATGACAACTCTAACTCTTTTGGTAAAAACTTTTCATGGTGGACAACTAAAGCAGATAGATAACTTGCTAAAGTCTGAATTTGAAGAGTTAGATGTTGAAACTAAAGTTTTAGGAAACACTGGAAATCGCTGGGTTCAAGTCGAGTTGTCTGGCGAAGATGAAGTTATAGCCACAAGTTACATTAACAAAAAAATCGGCACATGCCCCGTCAGTCTTGAAAACGCAAAAAACCAAGGTGTTCTAACAGGGTACATTTCTAAAGTTGACTCAAACAAACAGGAACTTAAAGTTGATATTGGTGTTTTTGAGCCAAGAGTTATTCAAGCAACCATACCTGTCGTGAAACTTCAAGCCCAACTTTTGCACAACAAAATTGCGGATTTGAAGAGAATCGCGGAAGTCTTTAGCTTGGTTGAAGGTTTGCCCATTGGGGTGCAATTGATCCAATCAAACATCGGAGAAGAGTTTGTGGAAGCTGAATTGTCAGCGGGTGAGGCTGAGAGGCTTGGTAGATGGCAGATGTCACTATTGGATAGACTTGTAATTTTGGGCGCTTCGAAAGAAAGTGTTGCGTTAGTTCTGGAGCGGACTAGGTTGAATCGGGACGTCATTAATGTAGAGGAGTTAGGTTTGTTTGTTCAAGCGTTAACTTGTAAACTTGGAACTCAAGCTGCGGGATTGATTCCTGTAATGGGCAGGTACATGCGGTATTCTGTATTTACTGTTTTTAATGCTAAGAGAAGTGCTGAATTTTTAACTCTATAGATGTTAAAGCAAAAAGAGAAAGAAAAAATATTGTATGATACGGCTTATGGGAGCATTAGAAGTCGAAGCAACAACAACTCGCCACAAGCGGAACAATTAATATCTTATAAGACGTCGTGTTCTTCTCGACAGTGAGCGTTATAGTCTTCGCGGTTATCATACACTTCTTGATCTAGTGGGCACCTGTACTTCTTGTCACTAGTCATTTCAGGTTCTGGAACAGTAACTCGCGGCGCAGTTCTTTTAAGGTTAAATTCGTCACTTTTAGACACATATTTCACCTCCAAATCAAAATTGGCTGCTATTGATATGATGCCGTTGGGATCGTTATTAAAAATATGTGACTGCTAGCTGCCAACAACTAAAAAAGGATGAAGTTATTTTCGGCTATCATTGAATTTGATAAAACAAACAATTACGCTCAGAACTCCGACAATTATTGCTAGAACTATTGAAGCCGCCACAAGAGGCAGATTGCTTTCAAAGGTGATTTCATAGCCAATCAATTCTGAATCTTCTCCTGGGAGATTGATTTGAGTCTGGTTAGGAGCAGTTGGAAACTCTGGAACTGTTTGGTCATCTTGTGCTGCAATTAATGAGAAGCAAACCCCGCTTAGAAGAACTGATGATAATATTATTAGAGTTATTATTGAGTTTGTTTTTCTCATTTTACTCATCTTTTTCGTTGGTAAAGGTAGAGTGTTATTTGATATTTAGCACCAAGCCTTCGAACAGTTTGTCTAATTTTTAGAACAATTCCTCAGAAGCCCTTAGAGGTTAGGGGAAACAGTTAAGTAAAAAAAAGCAGTTTTGTTACTAGACAATAAGGTAGATTATTGTGAAGAAATTTTATGGATCAATAGTTTTAGCTTTGCTTTTTATCTCTTCAATTGCAGCAGTTTCTATTACGGTTAGCGCTCAAGATGCTGATTCCTGGCCTATGTTTCACCGGGACCCAGCACATACAGGTTACGTCAATGCAGATGGTCCAATCACAAATCAGACTCTATGGACTTATGATACAAACGGATGGGTACTTTCATCTCCAGCAATTGTGAACAGCGTAGTTTACTTTACTTCGTCAGATGCAGGTTATTTCGATGTCTCGAACAATAACATTATCGCGGTAAATGCGGCAGACGGCTCAAAAATCTGGAATTATTCAGTTAACGCTAAAATTTACACTTCTCCGGCAGTTGCCGACGGCATGGTGTTTTTCGGCTCTGATGACCACGCAATATATGCTTTGAATGCTACCAACGGCGCTTACATTTGGAAATGTATAACAGATGACCAAGCTGAAGGAATCCCAACTGTCTCAAACGGTATATTGTACGCTGGTTCAAACGATGGCAAATTATATGCTTTCGACGATGCTCTTGGAATGCCGATTTGGAACTATTCTACGGGTGGTTACGTAACGTCTGGTCCAGCAGTTAGCAACGGAGTTGTCTATTTTGGATCATATGATCACAATATCTACGCGCTTGACGCTATGACGGGTGCTTTGAAATGGAATTACACCACTGATAGTGTAGTTGCATCTTGCCCAGTTGTTGCAGATGGAAATGTCTATGTCGGCAGCTTTGATAACAACACTTATGCTCTAACCGCTGATACAGGAGCATTAGTCTGGAAAGTCTATACGGGCTATGACCAATGTGTCCAAGCTTCCCCTGCATATGCTAATGGCATTGTTTACACTGGCGGCGCATTTGACAAAAAAGTCTATGCACTTGAAGCTAATACAGGTGCAGAAAAGTGGACCTATACTATGGATGAGGGTTTAACTACGGGTCCAGCAATTATCGGCAACACCGTTTACGTCACGTCGACCTTAGGCAACACCACCTACGCTCTAACCGCGGATACAGGCAACTTGATTTGGAGCTTCCAAACTAATGGCAACATTTACAGTTCACCCGCAGTCGCTGACGGCGTGGTATACTTCGGCGATTACGACGGCATCTTCTATGCAATTGGAGGAAATAGTGGCGGAAACACCAACGAAGGAATACCTAGTATAACTTACTACATAATCGCGGTTGTCGTATTGCTGGTTATAATTGCGGTTGCTGCAATGGTCTTGAGAAGACATCGCTAAATAGTTAAAAATTTTCTTTTTTATCCTCACAGGTGTGACAGGGTCATATTTGAACTATAATCTCAAAAATATCAATACACTAACCATCTTTGTTTTTGACCAACTATTAACTGAATGTATCTGAGAATTTGCCTTAGAGTCCCCAGCTTTGAGCGATGTTTTGATGAGGTTTGCTTTTGTTATGTTTCTCTTTTTTCTTCTCAGAGCCCTTGAACCGATTGATCTTTACGGTTTTATCTTCGACTGAGACCCAGTGAGTTCTGCTTAAGTTATGGCGGCGAACATATTTTGCGACAACCCGCTGCAATTCCAACACAGACAGCTCCTCCTCTGAATCCACAACAAGCTTGTCTCTGCCTGAGTCAACGGAAACAGTTAAGTTTGAATGCAGAAAGCCGGACAAGCGTTCTTTTTCAGTCTGTAAATCGCCTAAGTCTATTTGGAGTCTGTTTTTATGTCCAAAGAGCAAGGTGCTCACACAATAAAAGTAAGCCTTTTCTGATATTAATAATGTTGCATGAATTAAAATCTCATTTTTGATTTTCTTAACTTTTTCTGCTTCTCCTTCCTTTCCAGTTGCGCTCTTTCTCCCGAAACGACAAAGTCCTTGACAAAAACGAAGGTATATGGAATAATAGGGAAAAAATGAATCTGTGTTGTAAGAAAGTCATGTTAAAAACTGATAATTATATTTTCAATTACTAAACGACCGCAAATCTTAAAACTTAATCATGATTAAATTAATTCGAGAGATTATTACATGGTCTATTGCAGTAGATGTGGCACTCAAAACCCAGACACGGAAAAGATATGCTCTAACTGTGGCGCTCCATTATACACAGTGGGTCAACAGTATCCTGGAAGCGACAGGGAACACTATAAACGAGTAGAAAACGAATGCTTTGGCTTGCCCAACGGCGGCATGATAGTCGGCTTAATCTTCGGAATAATAATAATATTTGTAGGCTTATCTTTGCTTTTCGACCTTGGCAACTTTTGGTCTTACATTTGGCCGCTTATCATAATCATCTTTGGCGTGCTTATTCTCTTAGGCGCGCTCTTTGGAAGACGAAGAAGACCCCGCCGTTACTGAAAGCACCTCTGGCAGTTGCGACAAGTCCGCGTGTTATTCCATTCAGAAAGCGAAATCCTAAACCACAGAAGATACAAGATTAAACCTAGAACATAGAGATCTAAAAAAAGATTTTTTCCCATTTCATCAACCATTGCTAGAGTTGCAAATGAGCTGATAACAAAAACAGCATTCAGAAATGCCTTGACGGATCCAGCGACCTTAGTCTGGATTAGCCCTAATCCCAGCCCAATCTCTCCCAACAGTACTATCCAAATACCTCCTGAGACAATATTCAAACCACCAAAAAAGTAGAAGATAGCTCCGAGCAGAGAGATTATAGTTCCAATAAGTAAACCGGTGCATGCCGCACAAAAATTTTTCCCTCTAACTTTTATCCTATTCTTTGAGAAGTTCTGGCAATCAGGGTGATGGCCTTCAATCCGCAAATGATTTGAGAGGGCACCAGTTTTGGCAGGCGGATTTGGGGCATGTTGAAACAGTCCTCTGCATTTACGTGGATAAAATACGGCAACAACTCCCGCGACGCATATTGTGCAGAACAATGCACCGATTAGGCTGCGTTGTCCTACGAACTGAATCTGATTTAGGTTAGGGTCCATAATTAGAAGAGGAACTATGGCAAGACCAACAAGTGAGAGTACAAAAAACAAAGATGGGAAAAACGCCCAAAAGTTATTTTGGTTCATCTTGTCGTCTATAAGGATTTCACCTTGCCCATCACACCGCTTCGGAGCATTTGCCAAAAGACTTTTCGTTTTAGCACGTTTTTGGATAAGATTCCCCCGAACCGTCTGCTCCATGATCCGTAGAAGTCACGGTAGCAGCCATAGAGCTGTTCTTGAACTTCATTAACTGACAGAGTTTCCGTTGGCATAATCGCGTGAATCATGTCATAGTGTGACCAATTCTTGTCCATTATCCAGCCATTACGGTTAGCTTCTTCGTAGATTTCTGTTCCCGGAAAAGGTGTTAATATCCCAAACATTATAAAATCCGGATCCAACTCGTTGGCATACTCTTTTAAATGCCCGATTGATTCGCGGGTGTCTTTTCGTTGACCAATTATCATCATTGCATGAGCAAAAATGCCATTATCTTTCAAGAGTTTAACAGCTGTCTTGGCATCCTGTGGAGTAATGCCCTTTTTGAACGCGTCAAGCGTTGAAGGGTTCGAGTTTTCAACTCCGAGAAGAACCCAACTAAGCCCTGAATCTTTTAGTTTTGGCAAAACCTCCTTGTTTCGAATAATGTCATCGCATCTAGCTTGAACAAACCAAGCTACATCATTAGGTAACTCCCGCTTGAGGATCGCTTCAGCTATCTCTTTTGGTCGATTGCCGGCACCAAAGTTGTCATCTGTGAGCCAGATGAATTTGCTGCCAAATGTTTCATTGCAGTATTTTATCTCGTCTGCGATTCTTTCGGAAGATTTTACTCTCCAACATGCTTGCCAATGTCTCCATTGAGTACAAAAGGTACACTCATGAGAACAACCGCGGGAACCTTCAACTAGGGCATAGGGCGAGTTGTCGGCAGCCATGGCTGAAAAATGATATTTACTCATTAAATCCTTAACCAAATGATAACCGGGAAAAGGAAGATCATCCAAGTTTTCAATCAAAGGTCTTGGTGAATTGTGAACGACTTGCCCGTTTTTTCTAAGAGATAGACCCATGATTTCCAAAAAAGGCTTTTTTGCAATTGAGCACTTCACTAGTTCGGTTAGAGTTTGCTCCCCTTCACCTCTAACTATCATGTCTATTTCCGGGTAATTTTCTAAGCTTTCCTTTGCTGTGGCAGTAAAGTGTTGACCACCTGTTACAGTTAGTATGTTTGGATCTACTCGCTTAGCTGTTTCGAGAGTTTTAGCCACTGAATAGGTGTTGCAGGTTGCCAAAGAGCTTGAACAAACAATATCAGGATTGGATGATGCAATGCGTTGTTCCATCTGTGCCCAATCCACCTTTTCAGCGTTACAATCCAAGACTTCCACCTGCACATCTGCAACCTGTTTTTCCAAGTATGCGGCGAGCTGTATTATTCCATATGGTGGAGGGAGATATTCACCCATCACGAACCATATTTCTTTAGGCGGTTCAATAAATAGAACTTTAAACATATTTGTTCTAAACTATGATGCGCTCTTTTGCCTTATTAGATTGCTGTAGGAAACCGAGTAGCTCGAATTCTCATACATTGATGACCAATTACATCTTCTGATATACTATAGTTTGGTGAGTTCAGTTGGTTAATTCGGTGACATGGCAATAATTTAAGATATTTATGTTAATTCAGATTTTTCTGATAAATCAGCAAAGTTTAAGTATTAAGAGCCCCATCCAAGAATTAAGGCGATAACGTGAGTAGTTGTGTTGGCGATACCTGCAAAATTGATGCAGTTATATCGATGGATGCGAAAGGGCAAATTGTTCTTCCCAAGGATTTACGTGAAAAAGCAAACTTTAAGCCAAACGATAAAATAGCAGTTGTGACTTGCGAAAAAGAAGGGGAAATCTGCTGCATAATGATGTTAAAAGCTGAAAAATTGCAGAGCGCCGTTACCGAGACACTTGGTCCATTGCTTAATGCAGTAACAAAACAGGAGAAGTAAGTTATGAAAGAAGATAAAGTTAAAAAACTTGTTAGAAACCGCTACGCGAAAGTTGCAAAGACCAATGGTTCTTGCTGCGCTTCAAGTATGAGCTGTTGCTCAGCATCTTCAAGCGAGCAAGTTAGTAAAATGATCGGTTATAGCCAAGAAGAGATCAATGCCGTGCCGGAAGGGTCCAATCTTGGCTTGGGTTGTGGTAATCCTACTGCTTTGGCGTCTTTGAAAGAGGGTGAGAGAGTTCTTGATTTGGGTTCAGGAGCAGGGTTTGATTGTTTCTTAGCTGCTAAGAAAGTTGGCGAAAAAGGCAAAATAATAGGCGTAGATATGACACCTGAAATGCTCGACAAAGCTAGAGCTAATGCTAAAAAAGGAAAGTTTGCAAACGTTGAGTTTCGACTTGGAGAAATCGAAAATCTGCCTGCAGCTGACAACTCGGTTGATGTCATAATCTCAAACTGTGTGATCAACTTGGCACCGAATAAGAAGCGAGTTTTTGAAGAAGCTTTCAGAGTTCTTGCTCCAAAGGGGCGATTGATGGTTTCGGATATTGTTCTCTTGAATGCGTTGCCTACATCTATTCAAAATAATGTTGAAGCCTACGCTGGATGCATATCTGGAGCCGTGCTTAAAGACAAATACCTCGAGTTAATCCGAAAAGCAGGATTTAGCGAAATTAAAGTATTAGAAGAAAAAACTTACCCGCTTGAATACATAATAAGTGAATCTACATTGAAAGAAGCTATTAAAATGGCAAAAATGACAGAAGATGAAGTTAAAAAAGCAGCCAACACCATTGTAAGCGTAAAAGTTTCAGCCATTAAAGGCGACTATCGAGAAATCGATGTAAAATTTGGTTTTGACAGGTGTCTGTAATGAGTCTCGATTGGAAAAAATGGACAAAGAACGACATTATCTTTGGAATAATTCTCCCCGTAGTAGCAGTTTTCGTGATTGTATTAATTTCAAAACTTCAGTCGATTGTCGGTGGAGGCGTTGGAATCGTTTTTGGACTAACGATGGAAATACTGGAACTTGTAGTCATAGTCGGTGTTCCTTTAGCCCTTGGCTTGCTGTGGAACCAATGGGCAGGCGGGTCTTCAGGCTTCCTAATGGGTACATTCTACGCATTGTACTGGGCGAACAGTTTCCACGGAATCTCAGGTTCTGGTACAGTTTTGATGGCGTATATACTTAGCCCAATGTTAATCGGCTACATGGCTGGTGCATTGAACAAGCGGTCAGACAACTTCAGAAGATTGTTAATTTCCGGCGTTGTATCTGCCTCAATTGGAGGCGTGGTACTCTTTACCATATTCCAAATGTCTACGGCAAATGTGGTAACTGGCACAGTTGGATTTGCCCTGACTGTTTTAGCACGCATAATTGCTGCCGTTCTCACAGTAGTTGTTGTTAAAGTGTTCTTCTGGTATGGCATAGGCAAGAATAAAAACCCAAATATTTCGTAACCTTTTTCATTTTCTGGAAGTCTGTTTCTTAAAAAGAGGCAAGTGGTTTTTTCACACTTGCAAGTTTCAACTTCTGAGTAGAAGTCTGGATTTTAAAATGATAAAAGAAGCAATAGATTATGCCGGATGTTTTGGTAAGTAAGTTAGAATTGCTGATTTAACTTGCTTAGCCTATAGGTTCATGTGTTCTTGAAGTACGTGGTGGTATTGTTCTGTGGTCATCAGGGAATGGAATGCATTTGAAACAACCTCGCTTAATGAGGGGTGAATGTGCATCGCATTGTTGAGCGGTTCTGAACTCTGGTTAGTTGTATACATTAAATTAATTATCTCTTGAATTAACACTGAAGCTTGAGGACCAATGATGTGTGCACCGAGGATTTTTCCTGTGTTTCTTTCTAAAAGAACTTTTACGAACTCGTCTTTTAACGCCATTGCTTCGCCTTTAGCAGTATCTGCATACTTGTGGAGGCCGATTAATACATTATCTTTTCCGTATTTTTCGATAGCCTCGGACTGTTTAAAACCTACACTGGCGATTTCCGGTTCGGTAAAGACAGCATGTGGAACAGCGTGATAGTCAATTGATGTTTTGTTCTTGAGGATGGCATTGTAGTATACTATTTGTGATTCATAGTTTGCAACGTGTTTGAACATATATTTTCCGTTTGCATCACCCATAGCCCAGATATTTGGCTGGGTAGTTTCGAGAAATTCATTCACAATAATGAAACCTTTTTCATCGGTTTTGATTCCTGCTTTATCAGGATGCAAAAGATCTGCATTTGATTTGCGTCCCACGGCTATGAAAAGCTCGTCTGCAACTATTTCGGTCTCTTTCTTGTTTTCTGTGTTTATTGCGGTTATCTTCTTTCTACCGTCGGAGGTCTTTTGGGTTTTTCGTACATCGTGACCAGTTAGTATGGTTACCCTTTTTTGAAGTTCTCTTTTAACCAGTGAGGAAATTTCTGGTTCTTCTTCCGGGATAAATTGTTTGTTTCTTCCAATTATTGTGACTTGGCAACCCATTCCAGATAAGAAATGTCCGTATTCGGCTGCAATGTAACCCCCTCCTATTATAATGATGCTGTTTGGAAGGTGTTTTAGTTTGAGTATGTTGTCGCTTGTCAGGTAGCCGGTCTCCTCCAATCCTTCCATGTTCGGGATTGATGGTCGTGAACCTATTGAAAGGAAAAACATTTTAGAGGTTATGGTTTCATGACCAACTTTTAGAGTATAGGGGGAGACGAATTCAGCTGTTGTATTGTAGTAATCTACGTTTTCAGTTTGATTTAGCCCGTTTCTGATCATGTTTATGTCTTTGTTTATAAGAGATCGCATTCTTTCTAAGACATATTCTGAGTCTACCTTTTTGATCTCGACATGGATTCCGAATTCTTTGGCTTTCTGAATGATTCTAACTACATCAGCAGGGTAAATTAGTAGTTTTGATGGGATGCAGCCTTTGGTTAGGCAGATTCCTCCAGGTTCGTCTTTGTCGACTACTGCGATTTTCGCATTATGATTACCTTGTAAAAAAGCGTTGGCTAGCTCCATACCTGAACCTGTTCCAATGACAATTAAATCGTATTTCTTCAAAACAACTACACCAGTTAGAAAGTAGGAGGATTGCACCTTAAAGCAGTTTCTAGTAGCAGATCTTCAGGTAAAAAGAAGAATTTTTTGATTTCGGCTGTTACAAAAAGTTAAGGCACCAGTTTATTTGACGATTAACACAGCGCATTTTGCTTGATGGGCGATTCTTTCGCTTGAGCTACCGAGAAAGAATTCGTTAATTGCACCATCTCCTCTGTGACCCACAACTATTAGATCAAATTTGCCGTCTGTTGCAGTTTCAAGTATCTGAGAAGATATTTTTCCGTCTTTAAGTTCCGTGTAGATTTTGAGATCAGGTTTTAGCTTAAGAGCTCTCTTAGCTGCGTTGGATAGAATTGTTTCGTGTGTTTTTCGAAGGTCGTTGACAAAGGATGCAGCATTTGGTTGGTTTCCCATCGGTTCTTGAGGATAGCCAGCCGCTGTAACTGGGAAAAACATGTTTGGTTGATAGTCGTATTCAGGGGGGCGTTGAAAAACGTTGAGGATTAGAATAGATGCAGAAAACTTTTCAGCAATTTCAAGAGCGTAATCTAGGGCTTTTTCTGAAGGCTTGGACCCGTCTACTGGCACAAGAATTTTCGTTATCAATGATGTTTCCTTCTAAGTCTAATTTGTTTTTGAAGTTCATAGGCTTTTCGAATTTTCGTTTTTTGAATGATTAATTTTATTAAAAGAAGGGACTCAGAATGTGAATCAGGTTTGTTTTAGGTTTTCGTCTGGAATAATAAATCAGAGGTTCACCGTTTTTTGGTTCGCCACGTTAATCCACTGAATATTGTGAGTGCCAAAAGAACCACAAAAAGCGCTGCTTTGATGATTGTGAAATCTTGGGCTGCAGAGTAAAAGGCGAATGCGGCTGGAAATGCCCCGATAAACAGTGTGAAGAATATTGCAGTGGGCAGTTTGTAGCTGTATTTGTAGTCTTTGAGAATGCGTTTGCCAAAGTATAAAGCTGCTAAGCGACCCATGCCGTGAGTGCATTTAATGCAGTTGTAACATGGACGCAGGCACCCAATAAGGTGCAGTACACCATAGATTGCGATTAGCTCAACTATAAGAAAAACTATACCAATCATTAAGTCATATAGAAGAAAAGCGGCTGCGTCAAGAACAATCCAAACTGCAAGAGCTACATTGCCATATAGAACCAATTTCTTGGGAAAAAAAATTGGTCGACCGGTTTTTTCGTTTGCCATGCGAGCCTATTGCAACGGATCGAATATAAGGTTTCTTCACCCCACCATCTCTATCATACTTATGTTGTAATGGGGAATTCTGCGGTTTCTTCAATGAAAAGCACTCAGTACCGGCTAGATTGAAGCTGTTGTTCAAATTTGAGGCTAAATCTTTTGACAGTTAACTGTTGGAATACAGATCAACTCATAATGATATGGTCCTGCTTCAACTTGCTTAATTACAGAGAAGCCGTTTTCTGCAAGAACCCGGGTGGCTTCATCTTCTGAGAGGCGGCCTTTGAATGGTGGCCCATATTCTGTTTGGATCTTCTTCCAGTCTACATCGACAATGTAAGATGTGGGTTTAGATATGCGTCTAACTTCTCGGAAGAACGCTTTTTTGTCCTCGACCTCATGTAGGACGTTGGCGAATAGGATAATATCGACAGATTCTTTAGAAATTTCTGTATGGCACACATCGTTCTTTACTATTTTTATGATTTTGGGGTTTAAATCTGACTTGGCGATATTTTCTTTTAAACCATTTAGCATCTTCTGGTTGCTGTCAACGGCATATACGAGGCCTTTTTCTCCTGTTATTTGAGCTATTGGTATAGTAAAGAAGCCAGGTCCTGAACCCAGATCTGCTATGGTCATTCCTTTAGTAATTTCTATCTCTTTTAGAACGGTTTCGGGACTATGCCATTGTTGTCTTTCTTCGGACATTAAGAACTTGACACGGTCAACATGATGACCAATATGATGTTCCATTGCTATCTCCTCATCTACTATGCGAAAATCAATCCACTATTAATACAAGCCATTTGAAGTTCAATTTATTTAGATACCCGCAATGCAATGTAATCCTGCTAAACAAGCATGTTAATTTTTATCACTCGCCTCGTTTTCCATCGGATCTAAATTCTATTTTCCCACATTTTGGGCAAAGAAAAACGATTGCAGACAATACTTCCTCACCTAGTTTTTTTGTGTCATCGTCAGATAGTTTTTGATTGGGTCCTTCCCATCCATCGATTCTAAATTTGGTTCTAGCCTGAGACATCTCCATATTGCATAGAGTACAAAAAGCAACCGTGGAATTTTTGCCTTGATCTCCTTCGGTTTTTTCATTTCTGGCAGATGCGCTTTTGATTTCAACTTTTTCATTGGCAACTTGTTGGGATTCATTGTTAACATTTCCTAGAAATTGGCAGGGATTAGGGCAATCGAACACTAACATACAAAGGTAGCAACATGTTGCTTTCTCGCTATTTTTGCATCGAACTTGCCTAGCAGCCTTTGCTTTTTCGCTCTCAGAAACAGCTAGACATAATTTATCGCTTGTTAAATATTCACAGCTATTTGCCAAGTTTGACAAGATGTTTCCACCTTCTTTACAAGTTATGTTGCAGTTTTGCCTATTTGTGTTATGGTGAAAATCTTGTGGAATGATGTAAAATGGGAAAAATAACTCTTAGATGCCAAATTAGCATTAGGAAGTGGGCCGAGCCGGACTTGAACCGGCGACCTTTGGCTCGTAAAGCCAACGTCCTAACCAGGCTAGACGACCGGCCCACGGGTGTTTGATAAGAGACAACATTGATTAATATTAGAATTTTGTTTCTCAAGGTACCTATTACTTGAATTTGAACTGAAAACGTGAAGTTTCTATAGATAGTTAATTGAGTCTTTGAGTACTTCTGGACTTAGACCATTGGTGGTCATCTTTTTGTTGTATTTTTTCTCCAGTTTGTAAGGAATAATACTGTCAAGGTTGCACTTGTTATTCCCGCGATTAAGAATACCCCATTGAAGCTAAGCGCCGAGAATATTGGGTTAAAAATGATGGGCGGCAAAAACTGGCCAATAAAAAGGAATGTTGTAAGGTAGGATATCATTCTGCCTCGGACACATATTTTGGTTAGTTCACCCACCCAAAGATTTAGGGTAGGCATAACCATTCCTTGACCTACCCCAAATAGCACCATCATGACTAACACGATTAATATGCTAATATCTTGAGATAGCAGGATCAAACCAAAAGTCCATATGGCGAGCCCAACAAATGCAATAACGTTATATGAGAATTTGGATTTTATTTTTTTATACATAAGAGCGCTTATTGCTGCGGCAAGTCCCATGACGCCAATAAATAAGCTTATGATTAAACTATTGTTGATAGCAAAGGTCCTAGCTAAAAGCTGAGGGATGAATGTTACATTGGTGTATAGTAAGACCATCATCCATAAACCCAAACCATAAACTGCAAAGATGAATGGTCTCTGTTTAACTGTCTGGATCACTGAAATGTTATCTTTGGTTTGGGTTTCGAGTTTTCTTTTGTCAGAGACGTCTGGTATGATGAGCCATGCAAGTAGACCTATTGGGATCCCTGTCAAATAGATTCCGAATGGTAAATTCCAAGCTAATACCCCCAATGCGCCTCCTAAAAGCGGCCAAATTATTCCTCCAATTGAAGCTGTACTAGCTTGCCAGCCCATGATTTTACTGCATTCTTCGCCTTTGAAGGCGTTCAGAATCAATATTATAAGTGGATTTGCTATCGCAGCTACAGCAATGCCAAGAAGAGCTCGGCCAATTATCATGGTTGTTATGTCTGTAACGAAAAGGCCTGAAGTGCCAGCGATACCGTAAAGTATTAGTCCAAACGCGAAGGGTTTTTTGGCGCCTATTTTGTCGATAACGGTTCCGAAAATGGGACTAAAAATTGCGATAAATAGGGCGTGCGTGGTTATAACAAACCGGATGTTATTTTCATCAGCTCCCTGCAGGTTTCCCTGCATCAAACTTATGACTGGGGAAATGATTGCCCCGGCCATAACAGTTAAGGTGCCGGCCGCTAAGATGATGAATAATGCTTTTTTCTTGGTTGCTTCACTCATTTGATAGAGTTCCAGTTGCTATATTGTTTTTTTCATCTTTAAAAGCAACCGTATTAGAAGACCTTTTCGTTCTCAGTTAAGCTCTTGATAATGAAGAAGATATCTTCTCAAATCTGTTAAATCTACTGTTAAATTCATAAGGGATCAAAACAAAAGTCAATGATGGAGTAAAATGAATTGAAGATCTTGATATGTGGTAAAGGCGGTAGTGGAAAAAGTACGGTTGCGGCTGTTTTAGCCAAAAGTTTGCAGAGTGAAGGCTATCGTGCACTTGTTGTAGACGCTGATGAGTCAAATTATGGTCTTAGTGTTCAGCTGGGTCTTGTAGCGCCTAGGGAGTTGATGGAGCAGATCGGCGGGAAAAAGGCTGTGCAGGGTAAAATGGGTAGAGTGCTAGGTGATGGTCATAAAGCGCCTGTTTTTGCTGAATTGTGGGGCATCGAGGATATTCCGTCTGAGGTTGTTTCAAAAAAAGACAACTTATACTTGGTGCAGATTGGAAAGGTCAAGCATTACGGTGAGGGCTGCGCTTGTCCTATGGGTGTGTTATCGAAAGATTTCCTTAATCATTTAACGTTGGGTCCAAAGGATGTTGCTATCATTGATACTGAAGCTGGAGTTGAGCATTTAGGGCGAGGCGTAGCTGGAGCGGTGGATCTTATCCTCGGAGTCATAGATCCCTCTTATGAGTCTATTATGTTGTCTGAAAAAATCTCGGATATGGCAAGAGAAAGCAAAAAACCAATACGCTTTATCCTAAACAGAGCCGATAGCAACCTTGCAGACAGAATTTTAGTTAAAGTTGGGAAGGAAAAGGTCATCGGGGTGTTGCCGTTCAGTAGATCTGTGCAGGAAAAAGGTTTAGTGGGTGAAGCGTTAGATCCGCAGTCATTAGATATTGATGCCGTCAAAAGTTTTGTCCTTGACGCTCTACATGGGGTAAGTTCTGTTTTCTAAGTCATTGCTTCTGCGCTAAAATCTTGCCCTAATAATTATGTACTATTTTTCTCTATCTTCTTTAGTGAATCTTTAGCTTTATGAGGCTTGAGCAAATTCTTGTTTGCGGTAGCTAGTTTCAGGTTTTCCAGTTCTGCTCCGAATTCAAAATCTACAATCATTAGAGCCAATATCCGCCGAACGCTCTTTGAGAACCTATTTATCAGAGGTATGTCAAAGTTATTTGAGGTAGAATGTATGCCGATTGTTCAAGTTTCTGTCTGGGAAGGAATAACTTCTGAAAACAAGAAGAAAGCCGTCGAAGGAATAACTAAAGTTTTTGAAGATATTGGTGTACCTAGAGAAGCAGTCCATATAGTAATATATGAAGAGCCAAAAAGCAATTGGGCAACGGGTGGAGTGTTGCATTCGGAGAAACACGCTCAAACACCCTCACTGTAATGTGCAGCAGTCTGAGGTTTCAAATTAATCAGCTTCTTTTCACTTTTTCTTAAAGCACAGGATAGCGTGCAGCATATGGTTACGTCGATTGTTTAATCAGTTTGATTTTGCTTCGGAGGTTGCTTGTGTTTGAAGAGCAGCGGCAACCCCACCATTGGAATTGAAAGTAGCCACAAGTTAAGGTTTCCCAGGAACCATAGGTACCAGTAGCTCCACGTTTCAGGTTTTCCAAAAAAGACCCATGAGAGGTAATTCCAAAGCCAGAACAAGCCCAACATAGTGATGATTGCGCCGATTTTTTGAACCTCAAGTTTTTTCACGTTTTGTGTTCTAATAGTTTTTTTTGCGAAATTCGCCGTAAAAATTGTCAGCGCGAGTAGTCCGAATGAGGTTAAAGTGAAACTGAGCAGATTTTCTGGGTAGGAGGTCAAATATTGGATTCCTTGTCGCAATATGGTTGATATCCATATGGCTGTACTTGTGAGCCAGAACACTAAGACGTAAACCGTGCCCGCAATCAAAGCCCATTTTATTGCTCCCTTCACAGGTTTGTTCGAACTCAATTCATGGGATAACTTGAGCAAGACAACGGGAATAATGATGGATTCTACGAGTAGGGGTACTTCATAAATTAGTAGGGAAACAAAGATGGGGAGAGTTGAGATATGGCCATTAGCGCGCCATATGGTAAAACCAAACGTAGATGTTAAGGTCAGAACTGCTGTGGTTAACAGTCCTAGCCAGTAAATTGCTTCCCCAAACAAAACCAGCCTAATCAGCTTCTTTATCGTTCTTGTTGGAAGACCTTTCTTTACAAAGTAGATAATCGCTCCTCCTAAGGCGATTGCGCTGGCTGAAAGCCTGAAGGCAACTCCGATGGCTGCAGAAATGTCCTCGGCAAAGATGATAGATCGCAGGGAGCCGTTGAAAGATTCCCATTCGCCAACCCAAGAAAGAGTAAACATTGCGTGGAATGTAAAAAGAAAGCAGGCTGCGGCGGTGATAAGCAACCCGATTTTTAGTGGAGAGTAGAAGTTTGTATTTGGCATTGTGTTTAAAGACAATTAGAAGGTAATTTGCTTTTATTTTTTTGGTTGTAGAGGTGGGATGTTGGGATTTGAAGCTGGTTTGTATGTGTTCTGGATGGTAGGAATGTATTCATTTCTGAGGTGGTTATGGCGGAAGTAAGAGTGGGAATTTAGACTTTTAGTGAGCCACGGAAGCCTCTACCGCTGTAGAAAGAGGGTGCGCTGTTATGGTACACGAAGACATGGCCGTAGCGGCGATCGGCAAATAGGGCGCCGCCGAGTTTTCTGATGTCGGAAGGTGTTTTTATCCAGCTCTGAGTTTTTGTATCGAATTCGCCGATTTTCTGCAACTCTCGATATTGTTCTTCTCCAAAAAGCTCAATGCCCATGGAGGCTGCCATGTCAACTGTGTTGCCTTCTGGATGGATTCCTTTCTTTTCTCTCTCTTGCTGTCCTTCATGGTCGTAGCAAACATTTCTGCGGCCTTTTGGGCTCTCCTCTGAACAATCGTAAAAAATGTATTCATCTGTTTTTTTGTCAAAACCTACAACGTCTGGTTCACCGCCAGTTCGCTCCATTTCATTAAGTGACAACAGTTTTTCAGGCTTAGCGTTCAGTTTTGCGTGTACTTTGGACCATTCAAGATTTTGATGACGGTTCATGTTTTTGTTAAAACGTGCTTTTAATGCGTTGAGTGTTTCTTCGCGTTGTTGGGGTGTTTGCTCTTTTTTGAAGTTAGAAGAAATAGTGTTCATAGTGATAGTGTTTGTCGGGGGTTTCATAAGATTTTCTGTGGAGGGAGTTGGGGTTGCTGGGAACCGTCGTTGCTTTGTATGAGAAACTTTGGCTGGTGTCTGAGGGTTTATTTTTTGTTGACGTTTGAGCCGCCTGATTCGTAGAGAAAAACTACTACCGTAAAACGCCTTTCTTTATTGATTCAAAATCAGATTTTCTCCGGAAGGATTACGAGTATGAAAGAAGACTATTCTTACTGATAGACATCATTGTTTTGTTGTTGCCTAAGTTTCAAATTGCATCAGTGAGGAGATCGATCTAATAGTTTTATCGGATTTTTTTATCCAGGTCTCTGGATAGCTCTTCTAGAAGTGCTCTTTGGTGTTGAGTTAGCACTTTAGGAACCGACACATTTACACGGACTCGTAGATCGCCTCTGCCGTATCTACCCATTTTTGGCATACCTCTGCCTTTGACCCTTAGAATCTGTCCTGGTTGTGTTCCAGGATGAATTCTCAGTTCTGCTTTTCCTTCAATTGCCGGCAGGGTGACTTCTGCCCCTAATGCTGCTTGAGTCATGCTGATATGCAGGTCGTATAGGAGGTCATCGCCTTCTCTTTTGAAGTATCGATGAGGGATCATATGGATCATTATGTATAGATCTCCTGGGGAGCCTTTGTCCGGGGCTGCGTCTCCTTGTCCTTCGAGTCTGAGTTGATATCCTTCTGGTATGCCGACTGGGATCTTTACTGTTATTTTTCGTTCTCTTTTTACGAGTCCCTGTCTGTTGCAGGTTCTGCATGGGTTAGTGATCGTTTGACCTGTGCCGCTGCAGGCTGAGCACTCCACGATTTGCACGAATGCGTTGGGGCCTCTTCTTTTTATGTTTTGGACTTTTCCTGATCCTTTGCATACTCGGCAAGTTTGTATCGAAGATCCTGGAGCTGCTCCTGAGCCGCTGCAGACTGGGCATTTCTCGATTCTGGGGACTTGGATTTCTTTTTCGGCGCCGCGTGCTGCTTCTTCGAGGGTTATGTAGACTTCGTAGCCTAAATCTCGGCCGCGGATGGCTCTTTGTGTTTCTACAAAGTCTTGGTCGCCAAAGAAGACGCTGAAGAGATCACCAAAGCCTGAGCTGACGCCCATGTCGCGGAATATGGAGTCAAAATCGGCGCCTCGGAATATGTCCTCTCGAGTATATCTTTGGTCGAAACCGGTGCTCCCTAAATTGTCGTATTGTTGACGTTTCTCGTCATCCGACAGCACTGCATATGCTTCGGATATTTCCTTGAACTTCTCTTCGGCTCCAGGGGATTTGTTTCTGTCGGGATGGTATTGCATGGCTAGTTTTCTGTAGGCGTTTTTTATCGCGTCTTTGGATGCGTCTTTTGGAATGTTTAGAATTTCGTAGTAGTTCTTTTTTTCAGCCATTATTTCCACATTCATGTTCTATATTGTGAGTGGGCCTGTTCTATAGAGATTAGTTTAGCGACCTACAAATAATCTGCGGAACAATATGCGTGATTCTATTCTTTGTGTGGGTGTGGCGCTTTAAGGTTTCACAATAGACTGTGGTTTTTTGGGTTTGGTTGTTTGCTTGAAGCTGCTAAGCCTCTCCTCGATTCTCATGGTTGATTGCAAAGTTACTCGAAACGGAGCTGCGTTGCGGTTGGTTTTTTAGAAAAAGTTATAGCGTACGTGGTCATTAAGCCATAACTAAATCAGCTGTTTGGATGATATGTTTCATGCCTGAAATTCGCGTAGCAATCGTAGGCGTTGGTAACAGCGCATCAGCCCTCGTTCAGGGAACCCAATACTATAAGAACGCAAAAGAAGACGAGTCTGTGCCCGGCTTAATGCACGTCAATTACGGCGGCTACCACATTCGTGACATACGTTTTGTTGCAGCTTTTGAAGTTAACAAGGATAAAATAGGAAAAGACCTAAGTGAAGTTATTTGGGTTAAGCCGAATTGTTGTGAAAAGTTTGCTGATGTTCCAAACCTTGGCGTTACGGTTTCTGCAGCTCCCATCCTTGATGGTGTTGCGCCTCATATGCGGGAAACCTTCAATGTTTATGATGATTCTGCGACTTCCAAAGATATTGTTGTAAATATACTAAAAGAGTCAAAAGCTGAGGTTTTGGTTAACTATTTGCCTGTGGGAAGCCATGATGCCGTGCGGTATTATGCGCAGTGCGCCATCGATGCTGGTTGTGCTTTTGTAAACTGTATGCCAGAGTTTATCGGTTCAGATGCATCTAAAGAGTGGCCTGAAAAGTTTGAGAAGGCGGGTTTGCCTGTTTTGGGCGATGATATTAAGAGCCAAGTTGGCGCGACTATTCTTCATCGGCAGCTTGTGCGTCTTTGTCTTGACCGCGGAGTGATTGTTGATGAGACGTATCAGCTAAACCTTGGCGGCGATACTGATTTTCAGAACATGACTGTTGAGAACCGACTTAAGTCTAAGCGCATAAGCAAGACGGAAGCTGTAACTAGCCTTGTGCCGTATCCTTTGCCTACTCGTATTGGTCCCAGCGATTTTGTGCCGTTTCTTAAGAACAAGAAGATTTGTTACATCTCGCTTAAAGGACGCAAATTCGGCGATCGCCCCATAAACATCAGTGTAAAACTTGAGGTTGAAGACTCCCCCAACAGCGCAGGAGTAGTCATTGATCTTATTCGTGCTGCGAAAATTGCTTTGGATCGAAAGATTGCTGGTGCCCTTTTGAGTATGCCCTCTTATGCGTTTAAGCATCCGCCCGTCCAGATTCCTGATTCTCAGGCTCGGCAGTTGACTGAAGATTGGATTGCGGGTAAGCGTGAACGTTAAAATTCTTTTTTCTTCATGAAACCTTTTATTTTAGATTTTTGTTGGTAATTCAGTAACGTTAGAAGGTTATTGTTATGGTAAAAGTTGAAGCATACGAAGTCCCTGAAGGTCTTTATTTTTCCAAGGATTTTGAATGGGTAAAAATTGAAGGCGACAAGGTTCGAATCGGCATCACCGATTACGCGCAGAAGTCTTTGCGAGAGATCGTCTACGCGGAGTTGCCAAGTGTTAATTCGGATGTTAAGCAAGATGAACCGTACGGCACTTTGGAGTCTGTGAAGGCTGTTTCTGATCTAGTTGCGCCGGTGAGCGGAACGATTCTGGAAGTTAACGATGAGGTTCAGTCTAAGCCTGAAACTTTAAACGAAGATCCGTTTGGGAAAGGTTGGTTGCTTGTTGTTAAGCCTTCCAATCTGCAAACAGAGCTTGCTAACATAATGGACTTTGACAATGCAGTCGAGTGGCATAAAGCTCAAGCAGCTGCAAAATGCTGACCAGGGCGACTTAGATGGCTAGACGCATAATCATCATAGGCGCTAACGCGTCAGGTGTTGAAGCCGCCTCTGCTGCCCGCAAAAAAGACCGCACTGCAGAAATAACCCTAATCACTCAAGAAGCAAATGCGGGTTACTCTCGTTGTGGTTTGCCTTTTGTTATCGGCGGAACCATATCTGCTTTTAAAGATTTGATTGTTTATCCGCCTGCTTATTTTCAGATGCTAAAGCTGAATTTGCGAACTGAAACCAAGGCTTTGGCAATTAACACTAACGAAAAGACTGTGAATGTGCAGACTGATGGTGCCGCTGTTGAGACGTTGGCGTATGATGCTCTTGTTATTGCTACTGGTGCGGATTCGTTTATGCCGCCTATCAAAGGTAGAGAAAAACCAGGTATTCTTTCGTTGCGCGGCATTGAAGATGGCGAGAAGATTGATGCTGCTGTTAAGGCAGGTGCAAAGTCTGCTGTAATTATGGGTGCTGGCCTGATCGGTTTAGAAGTTGGCGTTGGCTTGATGGAGCGGGGTTTGACTGTTACTATTGTTGAGTTGTTGCCGCAGATTTTGCCCCAGTTGTTGGATGCTGATATGGCAAAGATGGTTCAGGAGCATTTGGAATCAAAGGGTATGCGTATTCTTACTCGGATGGGTGTTGAAGAATTCGTTGGCGAGGAGAAGGTTACTGCGGTTATAGCTGGCGGTGAGAAGATTGAGGCGGACTTGTTTGTTAGCGCTTTTGGTGTGCGTGCAAACACAAGGCTTGCTGTTGAGGCTGGGATTGCGTTGGGTGAGTCTCGTGCTATCAAGACTAATGGCAGGATGGAAACTGAAGTTAGGGATGTTTACGCTGTTGGCGACTGCGCTGAGGCGCCTAGTATAATTACTCATAAGCCTACGTGTGCGCAGCTTGGAACCATTGCTGTGAGGCAGGGTAAGGTTGCGGGGACAAACGCTGGAGGCGGCTACAGTCAGTTTAGCGGGGTTTTGGCTTCTGCTGTGACGATGTTGTTTGAGATTCAAGCAGGCAATACTGGTTTAACTGAAACCGGTGCTGAACGTAACCGCATCGAAGTTGTCACTGGAGCCATTAGCAGTAAGACCAGAGCGGATTATTTCCCAGGGGCTAAACCAATAAAAGTTAAGCTTGTTGTTGAAAAGGAAAGTCAACGTATAGTCGGGGGGCAGGTTATCGGTGGAGAAGAAGTTACTCAGCGCATAAACTGTCTTAGTTTTGCCATCCAAAAAGGAATGACCGTTCGTGAACTATCCAAAGCAGACACTGCATATGCGCCGCCTCTTTGCGAAACCTGGGAACCCATGGTTTTGGCTGCTGAACTGGTTTTGATGAAGCTGCGTTAAGCAGTTCCCCCTTTCCTTCTTTTTAGAAAAATTTAAGTTTTAACCGCTCTAATTCTTGGGTGGTGTAATTGTTGAATACACTGATTGTTTACGGGACCCGATACGGTGCAACAGCTAACACCTCCGAGGAAATTTCGAAAATTCTTGCAGAAGAAGGCTTTACTGTTAAAGTTGCGAATGCAAAGAAAGAAAAAATTAAAGACATCTCTCCATATGAGCTTGTGATTGTCGGTAGTGGTATGCAGATGGGTAAATGGACTGGTGAAGCTCAGGATTTTTTGAAAAACTTTAAGGGCGAGCTTGGTTCAAAGAAGGTGGCGATTTTTGCTTCTACTATGAAGTTGGTTTCTGAACGGGAAGGAAAGCTGGAGGATTTGGAGAAAGCTCGGAAAATGAGCATTGATGATATTGTTACTAAGTATGGTTTGAATCCTGTCTCGACTGGGTTTTTTGGTGGGGTTTTGGATTTTAATAAGATGAATTTTGTGTTTCGGCGAACGTTTGGTTTTATTCGGCCTCAGTTGGAGAAGGATGGCTTTAAAGAAAAGGAGCCTGGGGTTTATGATCTGCGTGATTTTGAGGAAATCCGCGTTTGGTCAAAGGAGCTTGCGGGTAAAGTTAGGCAGTAGTCTATTCTATTTTGGAGGTTCCTGGTTGAGTGAAAGGTTCTGTCATGCCGACGAGTAGTTTTCCAAAGGTGTTTATGTGGTCTTCTTCTTCAGCTAATATGTCTTCTAGCAGTCGTCTTGTTGTGTAGTCGCCTTCGCTTGCTGCTGCTTGAATTGCCTGTTTGTAGAGAGTTATGGCGTCTTCTTCGTCTTGTTCGTCTTGTTTTAGCATTTCGATGAGGCTTCCGCCGACAAAGATCGGGTCCGGTTTAGTTGTTGCTACGCCGTTTAGGTAGTCTAAGCGTTCAGCTAGGCGTTCGGCGTGTTTCATTTCGGCTATTGCTGTTTTTCGGAATATATCTTCTACTGTGGTTCCGTCTATTCCTGTAACTTGCACGTGTTGCCACATGTATTGGATGCTGACTTGGAGTTCTCGAGCTATTGCTTTGTTTAAAAATTCAACGATTTTTTGAGAAACCAAAACTAATCACCTATGACTTAAAGTAAAATTATTTCAGTATATAAATAAATTTGTGGGTTAATCAGAAAGGGAGGGCGGTGTTTGTTGTTCTGGCGTGGTTTCTGGTTTTTTCTTTCTGATTATTGGAAGGACAAACTCTACTACTACGAGCAGGATTATCAGTGAAATGATAATTGGCAGGCCCCATTGATTGCCTCTTAGGAAGAGTGTTACCCAGCCGAACCATGGAATTCGCATGACAACTTTGCCGATAACTAGGTTTTCTGGGACGCCTTGTCTTGTGCTCCAAAGTCTGTTTGAATCGTAATCGTCAGGTGAAGGTACTGCTGGCCATTTTTGACCGTTCCCATCGCCTTTTGTTTGGAAGTATAGGGTGCCGTCGATGTTTTCTACGGCTACTATTCGGTGGACGATTGGTGTGTCTGTTGGTCTTGTTGGGTTTTGGTAGACGATTATGTCGCTGTTGGGGTAGTTGGTGTTTAGGTCTTTGGGATCTATTTTTTGTATTACTATGATGTCGCCGACGTGCAGTGTTTGGGCGAAGGGGTGGCTCCAGCCGTCGCAGGCTCCGTCGTAGGGAACGCACATGCTGCCGCTTTCTACAACTCGAACTGGAACGTCGGTGTTTAGGGCTATGCGTAGGCCGAAGAAGAATCCTAAAACTACTGTGATAACAACAGCGATGGCAACTGCCGATTTGAAATAGTCGTTTTTTGTGATCTTTGTGATGGCGTTCAAGTGCGTGCCTTCAATTGTTGACTCTGTAGTAGAAATTCATCAGGATTAATAAACTGCATTCTTAGATCGAAACAGCAAACAAGAAATATCTCCCTTCCAAGGTGTCTTTATGGTCTGGGGTATACTTAAAACCAAGCGGGCGCAAACCGTTTTCTTTCTGATTCTGTGCATCATGGGGTTTTTTGCCATCCTAAGTTCAACCATGTCTAAAAACCCTGTTCTAAAACCCTTTGCTGCAAGCCTTGGAACGCCTGATGATTTGTTGGGCATAGTTGCTTCAGCTTCAACAATACCTGGTATTTTGATTAGTTTGCCTGCGGCGTCGTTGTCTGATATCTTTGGCAGGCGTAAACTGCTGTTGTTTGCTGCTTTTGTTTTTGCTTCTGCACCTTTCTTGTATTTGAGTGTGAATTCTTGGTGGACTTTAGCGCTCGTGCGGTTTTATCATGGTTTTGCAACTGCGGTTTTTGTGCCTGTAGCTGAAGCTTCGATTGCTTTGTTGTTTCCTGGGAAGCGTGGGGAACGTATGTCGCTTTTTAATTCGGCGACGGCTGTGGGTAGGGCTTTGGCGCCTTTTTTGGGTGGATATTTGCTTTTTGCTACAAATGAGAGTTTCTTTTCGCTTTATGTGGCGGTTGGGATTGCTGGGGTGACTTCTTTGGTGATTGGGTTTCTTTTTTTGGCGGAGAGAAAAACCACTGATGCGCAGTTGGTTTCTCAGGAGAGGTCTGCGCGGGGAATTTTCGGCGGTTGGCTAACCATTATCAAGAATACCCACGTTTTAGGTGTGAGTTTTGTTCAGGCGATTCAGTATTATGTTTTTGGGGCAGTTGAATTTTTCTTGGTTGGTTACTTGATTGATGTTGTTGGTTTGGACCTGCTATTAGTTGGAGCTATAACGGGCAGCGAAATAGTGGCTTTAGTTGTTGCAAGGCCATTAATTGGGCGGTTGTCTGATAGCATAGGGCGAAGCAAACCAATCTTATTTGGCATAGCTGCAAGTTGCGTGTTTGTTGGCGCCGTTCCATTTGCCTCAGATTTTTGGTCGCTGCTTTTTTTGGCGGTTGGCTACGGGGTTTCTTTTGCCACGGTGTTATCTTCTACTTCGCCGTTGGTTTCTGATCTGGTTCCGGCAACGCTGGTTGGGGCTTCGATGGGTTTTCTTTCAACCACGATGGACATTGGGCAAACTCTGGGACCTATCGTTAGCGGTTTAATTTTTGCGAGCAGCCTGCGTTATTTGGGTTTGTTTTTGTCGCTTGTTTTGTTGTTGGCTGTTTCGGCGGTAGTTTTTGTTATCTCAAAAAGGTCTCGTCCAGTTCCCAATAGCTGAGCTATTATGTCTGTGCAAGAGATTTTGATTAGGATCCCAACTTTTTTCGAAGAGGCCTAACTAGCATCGGAAGCGCGAGGCTGCAGATAAGCAGTAGGAATGCTGCATTGTGGAATAGGATGAGATTGGTGTATACTGGTTCGGTGAACACGTTAAATCCGTAGTAAGTTACTGTGTCAACGCCGAACGCCACAAACCCAGTCCACTTCTCCAAGAAAAGAATGCTCTCAAGAAGCGAGGCAAAAAGCAGGGCAACTCCAAACCCAACCAGACCAAGTCGGATGTAGAATTCTTTGGTTTTACGCTTAACTGATCCCAACAATAAGCTACCTTTGTGTATCAAAGAAGCGGCAAGCAGACAGAAAAACGGCAGCGCCACATAGTTGTATTTGAATGCGCTAATGTATGGCACCGTCAAATGAAACCCTAAAACAAAAACCAAATCCACAGCTGTAACCGCTGCAATTGTTCCAACGCAGACGGCATCCAGCCACAAGAATTTCTTTAGCGTTTTTCGGTAAATGGCTGCGAGTGCCAGTGCGAGTAATCCGGCTACAAACAAAAACCACCCTGCACTCTTAACAAAGATGACAGGCAAAAAGAGCAATGAAGGGTTTGCGACGAGTTCGGGATGTGTAAAGTCACTGCTGAAATACACTCCTAGAAAATTTTGGTTGGCAAATCCTCCGAACCAAATTGCCTGCAGAATGATCGAGGGTGCAAGAAAAATCAATGCCTTTCGGATGGTGATTTTAAAGTTCCAGTCTTTGCGCAAAAAAATAGTCAATAAGAGGGGGATTAGTAGGAATATTGTGAAAAGTTTTGTCATGAAGGCGACGGTGAAAAGGATTGCTGCGGTTAGGATGAGTTTTTCTGAGTTTTTCTTAACTGCAATTATGGCTGCTGTGAGGAATAGTAGACCAAAGAAGAGGAATTGGTTGTCGATTAGGAAAATTCTTGAAATGTAGACGTGCCATGGAACCAAGCCGAAGAGTGCGGCAGCCACTATCCCTGTGCGTTTATCATAAAGCAGTGTTCCCAACGCATAGAGGGCAAGCACGACTCCCAACCCAAACGTAGATGCAATGCCGACCCCGTTAAGGTACGACAACCCCCAAACGTGAAAGACTGGGGCATCCATGTAGAAGCCAAGCGGCGGTTGATTAATCATAAGCCCCGTAGTCACATAGGGAAAGCCTTTGGCGATTACGTTTGAGGCAGCTTCAAACTCGAGCTGCGAATCCCAGTTAAAGTAGGATCCAGTGGATGTCAAAACCATAAAAGAGGCAAACAGAACTCCCAGTATCGGATAGTGCCCGCTTAGTTGTGTTTTGAGGTTTTTTATTTCCACCTGGTTGCCCCTTAGCATACTCTAATTGAATTGTTTTAAAAACTTAGCTAAAACCCGTTGATGGTTAAAGAAGGCTGTTTGTTTACAGAAAAATTTAAGGCAAATCTGCGTTAGTTTGTTTAGTCTATGGTCGAGGCGACAACATCATAATGAAAAAGCTGTAGCTTAAAGAAAGAATGGGATGACAGTTTCAAAATGATGGACAAAAAGAATTGAAAATATCAGACGAGGGAGTTCAAAAGAAGTAGCTGCTGCTCGCAAAGCAAACAGATGATCTAATGATTCGAGTTGTTCTTGATACAAACGTACTGGTAAGCGCCAATGTTTGTCTGAAAAAAATTCTAAAACCAATTTGTGTTAGTTTGCTTGTGTGAGAAAATGGCTGGCAGAAAACTTTTTTGAAAGATAACACCCAACCACAATTTCCAGACGTCGCATCATCACCATCATCATCTTCTAAAGCTCCAATAACTAATCCAGCTCCTGCAGCCGAGTTCAGCACCGAAAATCAGATTGCCCCACTACACTTACTGCAGTTACTGCAGGTTTGCACTACTCCCTTTTTTTCACTATCCTAAGGCTGAATTATTCTAATTTTTAGAAATATGTGTGGCATGTGTGGTATCTGCGGCGACTTCGACGGCAATGTTTTTTGTTTGTAATAGATCTCTAGGTTTGTGCAAACTTTAGTTGTTTCATTATTTTTTTGTTTGTCCTGTAGAACAACAATACTAGAAATTCTTGTTGTTGTTCCACCAACCTTCCATGCACAAAAAGG
>CAYPSV010000020.1:0-26861 GCA_964413605.1 uncultured Candidatus Bathyarchaeia archaeon
GGTCGCCACTGACTGTTATGTTTGTTTGCCCCACGTTTACGGTGTTCCAAAATGCGGTTAGAACGTTGGTTCCTGTTTCAAGTTTAAGGTTTGCAGTTCCGTCGGGTCCGCTTGTCGCACTGTAAACAGCTTGAGTGTTGGCATCCTCAGCCTGAAGAGTTATTGAAGGAACAATTTCTCCTGCCAAATTGTTGGTTATAACTTTGACCGAGTAGCCTATGACAGAGAAGGTCTGCTGGTCAGCTATGGCTTTTTGAGTACCTGACGGATTTATTCTAACAGTATAATTTCCTATTGAAGCTGCTGAGGAGACTACCCACGAACTGCTGATTATACCCGCGGAGGAGGCAGTAACTTCTGTAGATTGAAGGGTTTGGCCCGTAGAACTGATTACTGTTATTGTTGCAGTTTGGTCTAGTTGGTATCCTGTTGCGCGTATGTTTACTGTTTGACCTTTGTGATAGGTGTTTGAATCAAGTATGTTTACATCAAATTTGGTTGTTGCTAAAGACTGGTTAAACGAGACGCTATAACTTCCAGCGTAATCAGTAAGTGCCCCTGCAGGTTGAAAACTGGCGTCTGGAAAATTAATTTGCATACTTGCAGTTCCTTGATCATTAGGTGTTCCAAGAGTAACCGTTTTTGAGTATGTTGTTGCTGAGTTTGGAAGACTCACAACAATGTTTGCTGAGTATGATGTGCCTTGTTGACCTCCTTTAACTGCAACATTTAATGTTACACTGTTTCCCTCCTGAACGGAGGCGGGAACGGCGGTTATTGAGTAGCCTGTTGTAATCGTAAACTCTTGCGGATTTGAGCTTGAGGATACTGCCACATCTTTAAGGGTTAACGGATACGTCCCACTTGGCAAATCTGGAACGGTAAAGTTGTCATTAACATAGAAGCCATCGGCAACACCACTTTTAACGACGGTTGTCCCAAGGATAAGTTGGAAGGACCCGTTTGCTGTGTAGAGTGTGCCTTGTACATTTACACTTGAACCGATGGGAGCTGTACCCGTAGGTGTTAACTGCAGAATGGTTATACCAAGGTTTGTATTCTGTCCTGAAACTTCAAAGGGTAAAACGACCGCGGCAGCTGCAATAAGCACCAAAATAGAAACTGCAATACCTTTGTTCAAACCTCAAGCACTTCCAATCAGATAGCCTTCCATTACTACGCCTCATGATTTAACAAAGAGAAGGATTTTAAACTTTACCTTTTAACATTTAGAAAAGATAGAAGTTGGTCAAGAAACAGATGAGAGTTTTCTAAGCAGAAAAACTGTCCTGTGGGACATTACTTTTTAGAGAGCACATATTTAGTGTTAAACAAAATACGGTGTCCAATTTGGCAACTCCTGAGTCTTCGCTTTTAGGTGCCTTGAAAAAGCAAAAATACCATTTGATAGGCAACCACTCTGCTGTAAAAAGGTGCAAATGGCTATTCGAATCTCTAGTTAATGGCAGAGTGTGCTATAAGCAAAAGTTCTACGGAATCCAGTCTCATAGGTGCATCCAAATGACTCCTTCGCTTTACTATTGCACACAGCAGTGCCTGTTTTGTTGGAGGGCGCAAAGTGGAGACATGCAAGTTACATGGGATGAGATGAAAAACCCAAGCAATGATACACCTGAACAAATTGTTGCCGGTTGCTTTAAAGCGCAGGATAAAATAATCAGCGGCTACAAAGGCAATCAAAAAGCCGATTGGCGCAAATTTCAAGAAGCACAAAGACCTAAACATGTAGCCATAAGCTTAACCGGTGAACCCACCCTCTACGAGGCATTAGGTGATTTAATCGGTACTTTCCATAGCAAGGGTTTAACGACTTTTCTGGTTTCGAATGGCAATTTACCCAACAAACTCTCCAGCCTTAGCCAAGAACCCACCCAACTATACGTTTCGCTCTGCGCTCCCAATGAGCATGTCTTTAAACGAGTGTGCCGACCTCAATTCCCAAGCGCGTGGACAAAACTCAATCAAACCCTTGAGTTGTTACCAAGTTTTAGGTGTCCAACTGTGCTCCGGATGACTTTGGTAAAGGATCGCAATATGGAAATGGTGGAAGATTATGCTAAACTTGTCGAGAAAGCAAACCCCACTTATATCGAAGCTAAAGCGTACATGCATATAGGTTTTAGCAATTTGAGGTTAGGTTTTGATGCTATGCCTTCGCATTGCCAAGTTCAAGAGTTTGCAAAACAGCTTTCGAAAAAAACAGGTTACAGAGTTTTAGATCAAGCACCCGAAAGCAGAATAGTTCTTCTGAGCAGATTGGACAAGGCGATTCAAGTTTCTGCTAAATAACTGATTGGCTAAAATTGAAATGGTCTTACATAAGGCAAATAGAAAGAATTATACGGTCAATAATAGTTATCAAGGAATAACTCAATCCAAATGAGGTATTAGTCTTATCAATTCGAATTAGCGCCATTCAGGTTAAAATTCTCAAAGAGTTAATTGCTGATGGACGAAAAAGCGTTAATGAAATTGCCAGAAAAATAGGCGCAAGCAGAGAAAACGTAAAAAGTAATTGTCAAAAATTGGAAAAGTTAGGCATAATCAAAGGAGCAACAATCCATATTAATTACAAGCTTTTTGGTTTCGAGGCAGTAGCAAACATTTTAATTACTGTTGAGCCAGAACAGGCAGACCAGCTGCTTGAATACTTGAAAGGAGTACCAGAGGTCTATGCCTCTTACACCAGAGGAATCAAAGACAAAATAGGCATTATTATAATTCTCAGAACTCTCGAACAATTGAACACTATTAAAGATAACATAAAAGGCATGTTTTCTATTTTTGAAATGAAAACTATCATCTGGACAGATGTGAGGGAGATGAACGAAAACTTGACAATAACTGATGATAATCGAAAAAAGACCATAGAACCAAAGAGTAATCAAACGAAAACTAATTTTTCGAAGATCATAATTGATGAATTAGACCAAAAAATAGCAGACGCACTCGCCAAGGATGGACAGGTATCTATGCATTTGCTAGCAAAAGAAATCGGTATCTCAACTGCGGCTGCCAAAAGAAAATATGAAAGGCTAAAGAATATTGGCGCATTAAAAGTAACAATTCAAATCGACCTTACTAAGATTGGTTATCAGGCATTTTGCATTTTCTTTATAGTTGCCTCTGAGAAAGAAGGGTCACAAATAATCAAGAAAATTAGTGCAATACCTGACGTCATAAGTATAATGAAAACAACCGGTGATTATGATTTTGAGATATATGCAATGATTCAGAATTTGGAGCAATTACTATATATCCAAGAAGAGATTGGAAGAATCGAAGGGATAAATAACCTAGAAACCGACATATCGAGACTGTTGTTTGATAAATGGCCCTCTCCAAAACAATATATTTCCACGTTCTAAACGAAATGACTCGCGCTATTCAATATTCACTCCGATATTGCTAGAACCTGAATTACCTGACAAAAAATAAACTCAAATTGCAAAAGTGTTGAAAATAAAATTGAAACTTTTGCCTAAAATTAACGAGCTTGACGCGAAAATACTTAGAGAGCTATTTAAAGAGGGACGAATGGGTTATGATGATTTAGCCAAACAATGTGATACTTCGATAAACAAAATTTGGAAAAGATACAAGGCTCTGGAGAAAAAAGGCGTCATAAAAGGAGCGACAACTCAAGTCAATTTTGGACATTTAGGCTATGCTGCTCTGGCTACGTTGCTCATAACTGTAGATGCTCAGCAAATAGAGAAAATAATGGACGCAATAAAGACGATAAGTGAGGTCCGTGCCTACCGACAATACAATAGCGTTTACAATATTAGAGCAGTTACAACGCTGCAAAATTTAAATGAATTGGATCGAGTCAAGCAAATAATAAGACAAAGACTCCCAATAGTAAATTTAAAAACCTATTTATGGACAAGTGTCAAAAACATTCCTGAAAATCTGAATATCAACAATTCCTTAATAGAAAATAATACAATCCCTCAAGACATTTCAACATTAGTTGCGTCAGTGCCAAGCGATAAAATAAGAGTAGACGCCATAGACAAACAATTAGTCCAAAAACTTACAGAAAACGGAAGAATGTCATTCTCACAAATTGCAAAGGAAATGAAGATAGCAACCAATACAGTTGTCAGAAGGTATAATAATCTAAGAAAGAACGGAACGATGAAAGTCTCAATCCAAGTTGATCCCGAAAAAATAGGGTACTGGGCAATCTTAGACTTTAATTTATCATTTACTTCTCAAACCACGACATCATCAACTATTGTCGAATCATTTATCAAAATACCGGATATTATCATAATTACGAAAACAAGTGGGGACTACGATATGCAATTAACAGCAATGGTAAGAGATATAGACCAAATGTTTAGAATTCAAGATGAAATCTCAAGTATATCAAGCGTCACCAAATTTGAGGTTAGTGTGAGAAAAATTCCTGAAAAATGGCCGACTCCACTGCAATATATTTCTACAATGTAACTAAATTTTCCAACTTTTTTATAAAATAAGCCAAAAAGCAGTGAAAGGTTTGCTGAGGCTCTGGCCAAATAAATGGAGAAAAGAGAAAATGTAAACTCTTTTTCAATAGCTTATGGCTATTCTGTGAAATGTAACCAGAGCCTTCTCAGCCCTTTCTTTTTCAATGCATTTAAAACAAAAAAAGAAAAGAGGGTTTGTTGGTTTAGTTTTTGTTTTCTTATGGTCGTTTTCTGAGCACTAATAGTACTAAGACGAGTACTATAATGATCAAAACGAATAGACCGGCGATTGCTGGGATGAAGTACATGTCAGCTGTTGATTGTGGTGGTGCTTCTGTTGGAGCGGTTGTTGGTGCTGCTGGGTCAACTGTGAAACTTGTTTCTGCGTATGATGGCCAGTAACCGTTTGTGCCATGGAAAGTAGCTACGACCGTGTAGTCTCCAGGAATATCAGGCATCCATGTTAGAGTGTATGCTCCACTTGCGTCAGTAGTTGCAGTTCCAATGTTTCTATAGTTGCCGTTAGAGTCAAGGACATCGATTGTAACATCAACACCCATGAAGTTGCTTGGTAATGCCTGTTGTTGGTAAACATAGCCCATCCAGTCTTTCATGCTTGCGTCGGAAGCGCATGGAACGCCTTTTGTAAAGCGACTTGCTTGCTCGTTTTGTTGTGTGCCTGCGGAAACATCGTAGAGTGAACCGCGAATTACTAGATTTGAGCCTAGTGTGCTAGCAAGTGTGGGTGCTTCTACGTTTAGAGTTGTTGGTCCTTTGCCTACGCTGTAGATTTGGTTGTCATAGCCGTTGAACCAGGTTGCGTAACCGTCTGCAACTGCATAGCTCATGGCGAAGAACTCGCCTGTGTAGCTTGAGAGAGTCCAGATTTCTTCGCCGGTGGTCGCGTTGATTGCTCGTGCTAGTGCGCCTTTGTAGATTGGTGTTTCGACTGTGTGCTCTGAAGAGGCGAGGTATACAACATCGTTGCCGATTGCTTGGACGAAGATTGGGTAGTGGCCTGGTACTTCAAAACCGCTGTTTGTGCTGTTGCCAGCTCCGCCATTGCCGTAGGTCCAGAGGAGATCGCCTGTGTTGGTGTCATAGCAGTAGACTATGCCTCCGTAACCCATTGCGTATAGTTTGCCGTATGCTATTGTATCGGTTATGCTGCCGGAAGAGGGGCTGCCGTAGTAGTCGAGCGCTACTTGAGGTGTTGTTGGTCCCCAGATTTTTGCGCCTGTATCTAAGTTGTAGCCAACAAAGTTGTTGGTTTCTCTTAGAGTTTCAGTGAAGACTCGGTTTATTGGATCAACACCTGATTCCATTACAGTAAGGTTGCCTGCTGGTGGCTTAAGTGTGGTTGACCATAGAAGACTTCCCTGGTGACCTTCAGCAAGACTGATGGCGTAGTATGTGTAATCGTTGAAACCCAATGTACCCATGAATGCGGCTCCTTGGGATGGTAATGTTCCGCTGTAGCATAGAAGTATATCATTGTATAAGGCGCGAACTACAGTTATTCGTCCTTCTGAGTTAAGAGCTGAAACTGAGACATTCCAGTCATAGCGGTCAGGAGTGCTAGCGTCGGCTGTGCTCGAAATTGATGGGGATAAACCAGTGTAACTCCAAAGCTTAGAGGAATTCCATTCGGCCAGATACCAATCTGGACTACTACTCGTTCCCTTATTTGTTAAAATGAACCGTAGCTGTTCTCCCTGTGGACCAAGTGCCATTGAGTACTGATTTGCTGATGGTACGCCAGTTACATTGAACAATGGGTTTCCTGTGTCTGCATCAAAAGCGCGTCCAAAGTTGCTTGTGAAGAGTATTGCTGGGTAAACACCGTGTTGGTTGGGGTCTTGAACATCATAGATGTAAGCAAAACTGATTGCGGGAACATCATCTCTTTGCCATATAAGTTCGCCTGTTCGCAGATCAACACATGTAAGTGGTCCTGAGGCTCCAAAGAATGACACTACGAAAGATGTTGTTTGTGTGTAGTAGAGTTTACCGTTCACAATTATTGGGTTGGTGAATCTTTGGTTATATGCTGAACCTTCGAAGTAGGTGTCTCCTTGGATTGCAAAGTTATCGCCTCCAACGACTCCACCTGTTTCATATGGTCTTGTCCACATTATGTGAGAGGTCAATGGTCCAACTACGTCTTGTGGGCTTATCAGTTCGCCGTTTCCGCCTGAATTGTAACTGTTTGAGAAGCCACCGTAACCGGGTGACCCGCTGCCTAGCCAGTTAGAAGATATAGTATACCAGAAAGTGTTCTCACCGTATATGGGTCGTGTCCAATACTCCGATGGCAAAGGTGCTTGGGGTATGTTTGAAATTGCTTCTTCTTGAACAATTAGTGATGTTGTTGCGCTGCTGGATAAGTACGTGTCGTTAACATATGAATTGTCTCTATGAGCATAGTCGTTTATGGCTTGTCCTGGGAAGTTGAAGGTAAGGTTATATGTTCCGACTTGGTCAGGTGTGAAGCGATAGCCTTGGTTAGATGTTGTATCCTCGATAGTGTCGAAAGTTTGGGTTGTTACTGTACCATCAGGGGCTGTTATGGTGAGCTTGTAGTTGTGGAATCTGTAGTCGTTGCCGATTGCTGCGCCGTCGTAGACTTTGTTTAACCACATGTATACAAGGGTTGATTGACCGACGCCTATAGGATTGGGGTTAGCTGCTATGTAAGCATTAGTTGTCAGATCCCATTCAGGATCATGAGCAGAAGTGGTGGGCACTAGCATCATTGAAGCTGCCATTGAAACTGTTAGCAATATTACGAGTGCAATAGAGGTTTTTTTGTTTTTATAAAACTCCATTCTGTTTTTCTCCTTTTTTTGCAAATTCAATGTCATTAATAGCATTATTTAAAAGTTCGCAATTTTAAAAGATCTATTGCATAAAATTACTATTTTTTGCCAAATTTTGGCAATAATATAAAACCAAATTTATTAAAAATAACTAACAAATAAAAAAGTCTTCAAGACGTTTATCAAATTTCAGCAAAGCTTGTATAAATCTTCCAAAAGACAACTGAAACATCACTTTCTAACAAACAGAGAAACAAATTAACCTTTGGCAAGCTTTCCTCTGTAATACAAATAACATATAAAAAACACAAGAAGCATCACCACCAAAGCTGCAAATTAAAATAAATAGGCAGATTGTCATTTTATTTGTGGTGCTATTTTGTCCTCTTTAGAAGAATTACTGCAAAAAATAAAAGACGAACTTCTGGAAAAAAATCAGCTTAGAGAAGAAACCCATGAAAGCATGCGCAAAGCCACAAGCCTTTCAAAACAAACTATCCTGCTAATTCACCAAAAAAAGATCCCCGAAGCAAAAAAAATGATTACAGCTGCTGAAGATATTATTTCAAAGCTACAAGCTCAATCTACACACTACCCAGAAATAATCTACAGTGGAATGTTTACCGCGGCTCTGCAAGAATACGCAGAAGCCAACATCCTTTTGACTTTAGTTGTGGAAAGACGATTTATCATGCCGAAGGAGATTAGGGTGCCCTCGGTCGATTATGTTCTGGGTTTGGCAGATGTCATCGGTGAATATAGGCGTTTGGCGTTAGACAAGTTACGTGAGGATGACGTCAAGGGAGGCGAAGAATGCCTAAATATAATGGATCAAGTTTTCATTGAATTATTAGCGTTAGATGAAGCCTACATGCTGGTTCCTGGGCTCCGGCACAAACAAGACATTGCCCGAAGAATCATCGAAACCACCCGAGGCGATATCACTCTTGAAGTGCGCCGAAAATCGCTTGAAGACTATTTGAAGCAATTCAAACCTGAAAATCCGAAAGGATTAAGAAAACAAAAAAAGGCTAAAGCTTGAAAGACAAAACACAGAAGAGAAATTCATCATTCAAAACACTCAAGAAAGCCTTTTTGCGAATAAAGCAAAGTAAATATCCAAAAACTAAGTAACTAACCTTAGGACGTGAACACGTTAACGGAAGAAGTATCATTTGCGGAGTTTGAAAAATTCGACTTTCGAATCGGAAAAATAATCGAAGCAACCCAAGTTCCAGACTCAAAAAAACTGATCAAAATCTTAGCGGACTTCGGCAATGAGAAACGCTATGCAGTTGCAGGCATACTTAAGTTTTATAAGCCCGAAGAGTTAGTGGGTAAAAAATGTGTTTTTCTCCTAAACTTACAACACCGCATTATAGCAGGCGTTGAATCGCAATGCATGATTTTAGCAGCTGAAGATTCTACTGGCATAGTTTCAGTTTTGCAACCTGAAAAAGATATAAGTGAAGGCAGCCAAATAGGATAATTTTGTTATAGGCAGTTCATTTTCTTTCTGGGGAAAAGATAAATTAATCGTAAAATAAGGTAATTGTATTACTCATTGTTGAAGGTTACTTTAATGGCAACTAACGAAGAAACACTTATGTGGGTTGAGAAGTATCGACCAAAATGCCTTGACGAGGTCGTCGGCTTAAAAGACATCGTGGAAAGTCTCAAGGCGTTCATGAAAAAACCCAAAACTATGCCACATCTGATGTTAGCGGGTATTCCAGGCACAGGCAAAACCACCATTGCCCTCGCCATTGCACATGAATTATACGGAGCAAACTGGAAAAACTTCACACTGGAGCTTAACGCTTCTGATGAAAGAGGCATCGACACTGTCCGCGACCGAATCAAAGATTTCTCACGTTACAGCCGTTCAGGGTTCGGAGACATACCTTTCGCCCTAATTATCCTAGACGAATGCGATCAAATGACAGGTCCAGCACAAACCGCACTGCGCCGGATCATGGAAATCGGCTCTCGCACATCAAGATTCATCCTAATATGCAATCAATCAAGCAAAATCATCGAGCCCATCCAAAGTCGATGCGCCATTTTCCGGTTCTCACGCGTAGATCTCCAAGCAATGAAAGACCAACTCCAATGCATCGCTAAAAAAGAAAACATAAGTCTGCTTCCTGAAGCTACAGAAAAAATTGCAGATTACGCGGAGGGCGACTTAAGACACGCTATTAATGCCCTGCAAACCGCTTCAGCCTACAAAGAAGGCATCGTTGACGAAAAAACAGTTTTGTTGGTAATCGGAGAAGCAAGTCCCATGCTAGTACAAAAAATGATTCGTAAAGCTTTGTATGGCGACTTCATTGATGCACGAAAAACCATGTATGATATCATAGGCAACTTTGGATTTTCAGGCTCAGAAATAATACGACAAGTGCAACGCGAAATCTTTAAAATGTCAGATTTAACACCAGAACAAAAAGCTGACTTATCCGGCTTGATCGGTGAATACGATTATCGCCTAACTCAGGGTGCCAACAGCGACATTCAGCTAAGTGCTCTTTTAGCACAATTTTCAAAATTTGGAAAAAATCTAGAGGAAAACTATGCTGAGAAATGAAATTCTATGGGTTGAAAAATACCGCCCCAAAAAGATACAAGACATCATAGGGAATGAAGAAGCTAAAGCAACTTTTGCAGAATGGTTACAAAACAAACATCACAACAAAAAAGCAGTACTGCTTTATGGTCCACCGGGTGTGGGAAAAACCGCGTTGGTTAATGCCTCTGCAAAAGAATATGACTTTACAATAATCGAAATGAACGCCAGCGATACCCGCTCCGAAAAAGCAGTTAACGCTGTAGCCAAACCAGCAACCTCATACAAGGCACTTGACAATTTTTCAGGAACAACTAAAACCAGAGGAAACATGCTTTTTCTTGATGAAGTGGATGGGATCGCAGGAAACCAAGACAGAGGTGGAGTAAGCGCAATAATCAAGATAGTAGAAGAATCCCTTGTGCCAGTCATAATGGCTGCAAACGACCCCGACATAAGCAAACTACGACCCCTAAAGAAGGTATGTTTGCTAGTACGCTTTCAACAAGTGCGGATTCCACTAATCATTGCACTGCTACAAAAAATTTGTCTTCTAGAGCATGTCAAAGCAGAGTTTGAAGCACTCGAGAGAATTGCCAAGAACAGCCGCGGTGACGTTCGATCCGCCATAAACGATTTACAGAGCTTAAGCGAACAAAACCACACCCTAACTTTACAAGACACTATGATGTTACGCTCTCGAAACAAAGCCTTAAGCATGGACGAAACCCTCAGAGGTTTCTTCACAGCAGAATCAATCGGCGAAGCATCCCGTCTATTGAGTTATTCAAATGTTAATTACGACGACTTTCTGCTATCCGTCAGCGACAATCTCCCAAAAAGATATATAGACCCAAATGAGCTGGCCAAAGCATACAATCTCGTTTCCCAAGCTGATGTTTTCCGTGGGAGGATTGGAACAGAGAACTGGCATTTGCTAAAATACTTCTATAATGAGTTAGCAAAAGCCGCTTCGGTGAACAACGTATCCTACAAACCATTTGAATTCATCTCACCTCCTATCCGCATCATCACTCTCTTCTGGACGAAGGGAAAAAGAACAATGTTAAATAATATCTGCTTAAAAATTGGCGCTCAATGCCATGTATCTAAAGAAACTGCCAAAAACGATTTTATACCTTTCATCAAAGTAATTCTTCAGAAGAAAAAGTCTAGCGGTCTTGTTGATTGGTTGAAGTTTACGCAAGAAGAGGTTGACTTCTTAGCTAAAATGAGTAGGTTCTGATTCGATGGTTATTGTTTTGAACAAGAACGGTTTTAAATTGCCTCGGATGGATAAAGATAAATTTGTCAACCTTATGCGTTTGGGGCTTGAATATAACCGCGACATTGCCCTTTTTTCAATCAAAAGTTGTAACAACATAGAGAAAATAATGGAAGCTGTGAGTGCAATCTTAGGAAGTGAAGTAGTTTTTCTACAAAGCTGTATCCGCTGCGGAAAAGATTTCCAATGCAATGGATGCAGTTACGTTGAATTATGTACAACAAAGAATCTTCCGTTCAGCTGTGTATGTCCGCGGTGTCTAAGCGATAAAAAACATTTCGAAGAAGCAAGTCTTAACCTTGGTTAAACATCTAAACTGCTTACTCCCCCATTATCCACACAAAATATTACATATATATATTTCAAAATTACTACCATATATTTTATCAAAAGACACTAATAATACTAAATTTTGGTCCAAATTGCCAATAATGAGTTAGAAAGAAGCCAGCTTCTGGAAGATAGTTCAATTCGGTATACAAAAGCATCAACAAAACACACAAAAAACCATGGCAATTCTTATCTAACCATTCGCAAACTTAACAAAGGTAAGTGAAGGGTTCATTAATGTCTGAAGAACATTCAGGATTAGAAGTAACGTTATCCCAACTCAAACTTGCCACAAAAAAACTTGGGCTTGACCACGGCATACAAAAAATGCTAAGCCAACCTAAACGCTCAATTTTAGTCAGCATCGACATCCGCCTCGACAATGGCTCTGTAGGCGTCTTCAACGGCGTCAGGGTGCAACATTGGGATGCACGTGGACCCTTCAAGGGGGGAATCCGCTTCTATCAAAATATAACCCTCGATGAAGTCACAGCACTTGCCATGCTTATGACCTGGAAATGCGCCATAGCCGACGTCCCATTTGGCGGGGCAAAAGGCGGCATATGCGTCGATACAAAAAAATTAAGCAACCACGAACTCGAACGCTTAACACGAAGATACGTAAGCATGATTTTTGAGTATCTTGGCCCACAACGTGACATTCCAGCACCTGACATGTACACAGACGCACAAACCATGGCATGGGTCATGGACACCTACAGCCAACTAAAAGGATACAGAGTCCCCGAAAGCGCCACAGGAAAACCCGTTGAAATCGGCGGTTCATGGGGCAGAACTGAAGCCACGGGACGAGGAGTTATCCATTGCGTTAAGCAAGCTGCAGAAAACAATGGTTTGAAACTTAAGAATGCCTCAGTAGTCATCCAGGGCTTTGGCAATGTTGGTTACAATGCTGCAGTAGCAGCAAGAGAAATCGGCTGCAAAGTCATTGCAGTTAGCGATTCAACAGGAGGCATATATTGCCCAGATGGCTTAAACCCAATTGACGTGCTGATTCACAAAGGAAAAACCAATTCTGTACAAGGATACAAAGACTGCAAAAATGTCACTAATACAGAAATTCTGGAACTTGAATGTGACATACTAATACCCGCAGCATTGGAAAACCAAATCACACGTAAAAACGCCGACAAAATCAAAACCCACATGGTCGCTGAAGCCGCAAACGGACCAACCACACCAGAAGCTGACAAAATCCTATATGAAAAGGAAATTTGCCTTATCCCAGACATCCTTGCAAACAGTGGCGGAGTCACTGTCAGCTACTTTGAGTGGGTCCAAAACCTAACTCGTGAACAGTGGCCTCTTGAGCTCGTAAACCAAAAACTTGAAGCAAAGATGACAAAAGCCTTCAACGATGTCGAAGCGATCGTCACCAAAGAAGAGAGCGACATGCGAACCGGTGCCCTAATGCTCGGGGTCGGAAGAGTAGCAAATGCTATAAAAACATTAGGACTCTGGCCATAACACCCTACTGAAAAGGTTTTTTGAGCCAAATTAAACCCTACTTTCCTTTTTCAAATGTTCATCCTGTCTATGCAAACCCTTAAGAATTCTCCTGCCATATGTTTTGAATCCCTAGTTGGGTAAACTGTGTTGAGATTGAGAGGGTTTGGCAGCGAAAATATGCACAATAGACTTTTACTACGAGAACTCAATGGTCAAAATTGTTGCTAACCGAAACTGCCCCGAAATTAAGCTCTCGGGGATGGCAGTCGGTCCATTTGACGAAGGCAATGAATACGAAGTTTACTTCTGGGTAGCAAAAGAACTTGCTTCAGCCGGTATGGCACATTTCCGAGAGGACGAACTTTTAGATTCAACCAAACTTTTCAAAGTTCAGTGGAAGGAAGGCGTACAGATTCCAGGCCAAATCGGCGAACTACCTGATGATTTCTACCCTAAACTACGCAGATACATAACAGAGTTAAAAAAACAAGCTCAGAAACAATCCGAAAAATACCAAGAGTACGACCGCGCAAAACAGTTAGCTCGCGATATAGTGAACTCACGACTTAAAAAAATAGTCGCGATCTCCTCTGCCCCAATACAAAGCGAGCAGGTTTTAAAAAAATTCACGAATGAAGAAAAAATCATGTATGACCAACTATTCAAAATCATCTCTGAATGGAAAACCAAAATCTTAGAAAGCGGGGAGAAACAACCTGGCTAATAAACTAGAAACCATTGATCCCCAGCAGCGATTCCAAGAATTCTTTAAAAAAGAAAAGTACCGCCAAAGAATCGCTCAGTTAGCCATCAACGGTAAAGGTAGCTTAAGAATCGATTTTGAGGAGCTTTACGGCTTTGATCAAGCATTAGCTGAACGTCTGTTAAACAAGCCTGAAGAATTCCTCCAACATGCAGGTAAAGGTGCCTATGAACAACTGAGAATAGAGGACGCCGAATATGCTGAGAAAATCGAGAAAGTAATAGTTCGAATTGTACAATTACTAGGTAAAGAGCAACTTCGCAAACTCGGCAGCAAACAGATGACAAAGCTAGTTATGGTAGAAGGCATCGTTGTCCGTGCAACCCCCGTACGACCAATGGTTCAACAGGGAGCATTCAAATGCAAACGTTGCGGCACTCTAAATTTGGTCGAACAAACCGGACAGTTCCTTAAAGCTCCATCAGTATGCATCGCCCCAGACTGCGGCAGAGATGGCCCTTTTGAATTTTCCCAAGAAGAATCAACATTCATAGACTCACAAGACCTAAGATTACAAGAAAAACCTGAAGACCTCCCGCCTGGACAACTACCTCGAACATTAGCCGTGAAATTAGTTGGAGACGAAATCGTGGATATTGCAAGACCCGGAGACCACGTTTCTATCGTAGGTATTGTACGTGCTTTTGCACCTTCGTTAATGGGTATGGGAAAACTACGCACCTTTATCCTCCAATTAGACGGCAACTCTATCGAAGTTTTAGGCAAAGAACCCGAAACATCACCCCCAACACCCGAAGAAGAAGCAAAAATTCTCGAACTATCTAGGGATCCCGCAGTACATAAAAAAATTATGAGTTCGATCGCGCCCTCAATTTTCGGTTTGGAACACCTAAAGGAAGCAATCATGTATCTGCTCTTTGGCGGAGTCTCAAAAAGTCTCCCAGACGTTAACGTAAGGGGCGAAATGAACGCCCTCATTATAGGTGACCCAGGTACAGCCAAATCCCAGATGTTACAGTACGTTTCAAGAATAGCACCAAGAGGTTTGTACACTTCAGGCAGAGGAACAACCGCCGCAGGCTTAACTGCCGCTGTAGTTAGAGAAAAAGGCGGAAGCATGAGTCTAGAAGCAGGTGCACTTGTCTTGGCAGACAAAGGCATCGCATGCATCGACGAAATGGACAAAATGAGACCCGAAGACCGCGTTGCCATCCACGAAGCCATGGAACAGCATACCGTTTCAGTCGCCAAAGGAGGAATCGTCGCAACCCTAAATGCCCGAACCGCAGTTCTTGCAGCCGCTAACCCATCACTTGGAAGGTACGAACCTAACCGAACCGTCGCTGAAAACATCTCCCTGCCTGTTACAATCCTTTCCCGTTTCGACCTAATCTTCGTGCTCCGAGACGTACCAAACAAGGAATCAGACAGCAAAATGTCACGCCATATCCTAGAAATTCACCGAAGAGGAATAAGCCCCGTTGAAGCACAAGTCGACGCCGAACTTTTACGCAAATACGTTAGTTACGCAAAAGGCGTCAAACCAGAACTTAGCAACGACGCCCTTAAGCGACTCAGCGACTTCTACTTAGCTATGCGTAACGCAAGCGAAACCGAAGGTTCACCAGTAGCAATCACAGCCCGTCAACTGGAATCACTTGTCCGAATAGCAGAAGCCAGAGCACGTGTCGCATTGCGAAAAGATGTAAGCGCTGAAGATGCGGAAGCAGCAATTGCCATTATGAAACGCTCACTTGAAGAAGTCGGCATCGATTTGTCCTCCTATAAAGTTGACATCGACTTAATAATGACCGGCAGACCCAAGAGCATCAGAGATAGACTCGGCACAGTTATTGCCACAATTATGGAGCTGGAAAAAATCACAGGAATCGTTGAAAGAGACACACTCGTCAACGAATTGGAAACCAAACACAAGATTCCAAGAGGCGAAGTAGAACGAATGATATCCCAGTTACTGCGAGAGGGAACTATTTATGAACCTCGAGAAGGGTCCTTAAAGAAAACATAGAGGAAACGCTTTGAAACCAATCGTTGTGGTTGCGGGAACCCGCCCTGAAATAATAAAGATGGCACCGATAATTCGCGCCCTAAAAAAAGCCAACCTTCCCTCATCATTTGTTCATTGCGGACAACACTATGACTACAACATGGCTCAACAATTTATCGAAAACCTTGAACTACCAACACCAGACTACTCTATGAAGATTGAAAATTCTTCGCCTGGAGAACAAACTGCGGAAATCATGATGAAGATGGATCATCTTATCGGAAAGGAGGATCCCTCTGTTGTCTTGGTTGAAGGCGACACCAACACAGTCCTATCAACAGCTTTAGCTGCTAACAAGCGAGTCGTACCAATTGGACATGTGGAGGCTGGACTTCGAAGTTTTGATTTGCGAATGCCCGAAGAGCACAACCGACGATTAACCGATCACATATCCGAATACCTTTTTGCCCCAACCAAACGCGCAGAAGCTAACCTCATCAAAGAAAACGTTTGGGGAAAAATCTTCATAACAGGCAACACTGCTATCGACGCAGTTGCTGAACACTTGCCTATTGCGGAGAAAAAATCAACCATAATGGAGAATGTCCCCTTCAAACAATTTGTTTTGGCAACAGCACATCGAGCAGAAAACGTGGACAACATAGAAGTTCTAGAATCCTTTGTTGAGGTTTTCTCAAAATCTCCGCTTCCTGTAGTTTACCCGATGCATCCAAGAACCAAAAAGCGCTTACAAGAAAACAACATGCTCTCAAAGATGGAAACACTCAAGAATTTGTTGATTTTGCCACCGTTGGGTTATTTAGACTTTTTATTATTGATGAGAAATTGTTGCTTGATTCTTACGGATTCAGGTGGCATTCAAGAGGAAGCAACAGCACCTGCAATCAGAAAAAGAGTACTTGTTATTCGCTTGTCGACTGAACGTCAGGAAGCAGTTGAATCGGGTTTTGCTAAAATTGTTGGCACCGACAAAAACACTATCTTGACCGAATTAAAAGGAGCAATGGATAAAGAGGAAGTTTTGCCGTCTGTATCTCCTTTTGGAGACGGAACAGCAGCCCAAAAAACTGTGGAAATAATAAAGAAAAGTTTTTCTTAAGATATATACGTGGTTTTCTTATCTTCTTCCTTCTTTGTTTCCTCAGCTTGAATGGCACGTTTTTCTTCGATTTGCTGAAGTTTTGTAGCCATCGTTTCGGCTTTGGCAATTTCCTCGTTTAAGCCAGATAAGTCTAATTCAAAGTTGAAAGTCGACTTCAAAACCTCGAGCACACTCTTGGCAGCAAGCGGGTCCGGAAGGTAACCACGAGTTTCTCCAAGCAAACATAACGCTTCCATCTTTTTGAATTTAGACAGGCCAAGAATTAAGCCGGCGGTTCCCACAATGGGACTTCCAGATGAACTCAGAAGCGCACCCGACTGCAATGCCTTGTTTAGGAGTTCAGGATTGGTTGCAGCAATGAACACCTTAGGTTTGTCTTCTGGTTCCATACGGTAGCCACCAATAGTTGCGATGCTTTTGACTCCATGTTTTTCTGAGAAGTCAAGCATACAATCGGCGATTTCATATTGTCCTTCGATTGTTTGACTTTGGCTATCGCCAGTGAATAGAAGTATATCGTTGCCTTTAGGGTTCTGATAATAGTAAAATACTCCTCTGAGCAAACGAACATTACCTTTCTTGTTAACGAGCACAAAATACGGAAAATGAGGCGAGTAGAGATAAGCGATCTTTTTGGCTTTAAGTTGCTTGATTAAGTAGCGTAAGGCAATTTTGCCCACTAACCCAAGTCCCGGCAACCCTTCAATTAAAACGGGGTTATTAGGTTGGATTTCTTCAAATTCTTTAATGTATGTTTCCTTCATTGTTCTTGACTCCTTTTCAATGCCATACGATATTTCAGGTACTTGTCATCTGGGGAAAACTTTGCTGGATGCGGAATTCTAACTGGCCCACCGCAAACTGGGCAAGTATCTTTATGTAAAGTGTAAGCACCACAGTTCACACACTTACGTAATTGCCAAACCACTACTTTTCCCTTCTAAAACTGCCCTGTCCACCAGCTTTGGCGACGTTTGCGATAACAGTGTCGGCGGTTTTCTGCATAACTTCTTCAGCACGCTTATAGTTCTCGGCTTGGACTTCAATGTTATATTTCGGTGCAGCAATAACATAGAAAGTAATTTTGGCATCTTTAATTTTTTCGGCTTTAGCTTTATGAAAAGCTTCTTTGATTACCTTGACACCGTTGGGCTTAACTACACACATTTCCAAAATACCCTTAACTTTAACCATTTTTACGTGAATACGTTCCTGCGCAACTTCAGAAAAAGCTTTTGCAAAAATCTCTGGCGCGCCAATCTCAATCAAGGCTTCAGGTCCTTCGAAAGCTGCCTTTTCAAAACCCTCATATAAATCAAACGTCTGCTCCACGACAACACCTGCTTTCTGATAAACTTCGTCACTTGTTAAGCCAAGTTTCTCTGCAACTCCACGAAGAAGCGCGTCGGCTTTACGTTCTTTTTTCCATGAAAGAACTTTCTCTATACGTTCCCGCTTGGTAACTCGTCTCAACGAAAGGTCAATATGATCTTTTTCCATGTCAACTCGAAGGACTTTGAGAACAAGCTTTTGCCCGTCCCGTACAAAATCACGAATATGTCGAATCCACGAAGAAGAAAGCTCAGAAACGTGTAGAAGCCCCCGTTTTTCGTATTCATCAAGCCTAGCGTAAGCACCATAATCAGTAACTGTTTCGATAGTGGCGATAACTAAGTCGCCAACTTCAGGCCAGTTAGGCTTACGCTCAGCCATCTATACGGTCTCCGACTACTCGAGTACCGCTTGGACATCGCCGTTGATTATTGCTCTTCCACCAGTTGGTTGCGCTAAGTTTTCACCGCAGACGTTACATGTTATAATGTTGGTTGTATTACTGAAGATTAGTTGTTCGTTGTTGCATTTTGGACATTTTACGCGGAGAAAGACGCTTCGTGGCTTGGGGATAAGCTTATTCCATTCAGACATATTTTCTTAATCTCCCATAATTTATTGGATTGTTAATTTTCTTAGGCGGATACCATCTTTGTGGTACATATAACTACAAACTTTGCATTTTAAGCGCAGAGTTTGCTTCTTGGTTGTTTTGGCAAATTCATGCTGCAAGGGGTATTTCTGTCCGCCGTAACCTTCCTTTTCGCGCTCGTGATGTCTTTCGCCTCTAGCGAGCGCTCGGCGTTTACCAGCCTTATAGAGGGATACAGTATGAATGCTGTGAGCTTTACATTTAGGACAGTACGTATTGATTTCTTTGGGAACGTTCACGTTGTTCACTACCAGCTTTGCATAAAAGAAACATACAGTCTCTTATACCTTTTCACATATACAGCAAAAACCAACAACTTGCACGAGGAATCGCTAAGGCAGCTCATGCAGTAAAAGCAAAAAGAAGTGCTGTCAGAAATTAAAGGCTTCTAACCACTAAATACTGCCAGAAAATAACCCTTCACAAAAACGTTACAACCAGACAAAAACCAGCGACTAAATTTATTAACTCAGAGTGTAATGTTTAGCATACTACCTGAATGGATATTGCGAGGAATAGAAGGATATGTTCAAGCTTAAAGTGTCTGACGCTAAACTTTTAAGAGATATGGCTAACGCCATTTCAATTCTTGTCGATGAAGCAACATTCAAAATCGACCCTGAAGGCTTAAAACTCCGCGCCATGGATCCGTCGCGTGTTGCTATGATTGATTTCGAATGGCCAAAAACAATATTTCAAGAATATGTCTGCAATGAGCCGACCAAAGTTTGCCTCAACATAAGCGAACTTTTAAAACTCCTCAAACGTGCAAGCAAAGACGAATCCGTCGAACTATCAATAGACGACAAAACCGGACGTTTATTAGTAGTCATATCGGGCAAATACAATCGAAACTTCACTATGCCAACACTTGAAGCCTCAGAAGAAGAGGTGCCTACACCAAAAATAAGTTTCAACGTCAAAGCTAAAACCACAACACAAGGCTTAAGCCAAGCAATAGAAGATGCACAATTAGTCAGCGATCATGTGCGCATAGAAGCAGAACCAGAAAAAATGATCTTGTCTGCATCAGGTGATTTGATGGGTGCAACAATCACTCTACAGAAAGGTAGCGATGCTCTCCTCGACTTAGAAGTTAAAGAGAACTCTAAAGCAACTTTTAGTCTAAGCTACCTCTCTGAAATCATTAAAGCAGCTTCCGCAACTTCTGATATCGCAACCCTAGAGTTCTCAAGTGACATGCCAATCAGAATCGACTTCCAACAAACCAAAGAAGGAAAGTTAGTCTTCTTCTTGGCTCCAAGAATCGAAACAGAGTAAGGAAGTCAAAATTGCAATTTGAATCGGCATTATCTTCGGAAGATTTTGCCAAATATCCTTTTTTAAGACAAGCCTCAAAACAAATAGCAGAACTAGAATTTACGATTGCAGGTTTATCTTCAGAAGAACCCATTTTTGACCGAGGCAAAAACCGCGTAGAAAGCGCGATCTTGGAATTAAATACGGGAGAAAAGGTAAAGGATAAAACCACAGAAATTTCATCTTTCGCAGCATCACTTATTCTAGTTATAGCTACCAAAAATTCTTGGATAAAAAAAAGGTACGCGGTCGCTGTGGCAAAAACTTCTCAGGTTCAGATGCTCAAAGAAAAAAAAGAAAAAATTGTCGCCATCGCAAGAGATTTTGACTGGGATATTAGTGATGGGATGCCATACAAGGATTTTCGTTTGGGGTTCAATTTCTATTTGAAAAATGCCGCACATATACATGGATCGGAATGGAAACTGGTCAACCAGATTGTCGATAAAGGCAACGTTTTTTTGAATAACGCCAAAGCAGTTCGTTTGCTTCAAGAAGAAGTAAAAAACCGCGTGGAAAAGAGGTTGGATGTTCCAGAAATCAGAAATCTACCTGAAGAAATCAGCCTCATCGTGGATGATCTACTGAAATTAGCTCAAGACCAGATAGGTGAAGAAATGGATGATATGCCAAAAGTTGTGGTACAGTCAGCTTTTCCTCCATGTATTAACGCTTTATACAGCGATGCATCCCAAGCACATCATCTCTCACACATTGGGCGATTCACACTAACTTCTTTCTTAGTAAACATAGGAATGACGCCTGAAGGATTAAACGAACTCTTCAAGACCTTCTCAGACTACAATGAGCGGTTAACCCGATATCAAATCGAGCACATTGCAGGTGAACGGGGGTCTGGAACTAAATATACGTGTCCGCAATGTTCTGTGCTCCAGACTCATGGTGTATGCAAGAACAGAGATGACCTATGCCGCAGTATTTACCATCCGCTTAAGTACTACAAAAGAAAACAAGCTGCACTAAAGCCAAGTTAAACCGTTGTCAACCTTTATTAGGTCACTGTACAGCATATAGAAATGGTTTTCATGGGTTACCGACCAGAGAACAACAACGAATTTAACAACTCTCAAATTGGAATAATCCTGCCGACATATGGAGAAGCCCAAAACATTTCTAAACTAATCAACGCCCTCGAAGACCTAAATATTGATGCAACCATCCTTGTTATCGATGATTCGAGCCCCGATGGAACAGCAGAAATCGTTCGCCAAAAACAAAAAGAATACAAAAATGTAGAGTTACTCATCAGACCCTCCAAATCAGGATTGGGAACAGCAATTACGGACGGCTTTAAAATCTTCCTTTCAGGTCCGCATCAACCAAAATATGTCGTCACAATGGACGCTGATTTTTCACACAATCCACAAGAACTGCCAAACCTTTTATCCACCATAAGTAAAGATAAATGCGCCATTGTCATTGGAAGCAGGTACTGCAAAGGCGGGAAAATTTTAGGTTGGCCAACGACAAGAAAAGTAATCAGTAAAACAGCCAACTTCATCGCAAGAGCTTCGTTGGGTCTAAAGATGCACGATTGCACCAGCGGTTACCGGTGTTATTCCACAGAATTTCTACGTGAAGCGGTAGACACCTTGCATAGTCACACCTACGAAATTCAGATAGAGACAATTAGGCAAGCATATCTAAGAAAGTTTGTAGTAAAAGAAACGCCTATAGTTTTTGTGAACAGAAAAAGAGGTAAGTCCAAGCTAACATGGACCGAAGTTAAAAGTTATTTATCCTACACTTTAAAAGCAGTCATGAATTAAAGATGCCAAGTTGCATTTGACTTGCTGTAGCAGAATTAAATAAGTCCTAGGTGCTATTTTTCGCTACGAGAAATCAAAAAAATGAAGTTTGGTTCATACAAAATTCTCTTACTATCCGCCATAATTTTGCTAATTCTAAGCATCAGTCTATCACTTACGAGTTTATATTCGAACTCAACCGACGATATCCAGTCAAAAAGCATAATTGACAATTCTTTTAGACTTCGCCAAAACGAAACGTTCAGACAAGGATTGGGTGCTTTTCACGGAGGAGAAAACATAACTCTCACTGTACAATGCCCAACCACGTTTATGAAAAATTTTTCAATAATAACCTATGACGGCCCTATATACGTCAACTCTTCGAAACAGGACATTTTGCATACTTTTACTGTAGACGCAGTCTATTATGAGGCTGCCTTCTACTCAAACTCACCAAACGCAAGCTGGGTTAACTTTAAAGTTTCAGTCCAAAAAACGCTTCTTAACTCGCCTTATTCGTGGCTAAACACGCCGGCGAAAATATCGTTCTCATTGGGCCTAACCTTGGCGATACTCGCATTCCTCAAAATTGAACTTTTCAAACAAACCAACCCAATTAAAAAAGATCATTTTTCAATATTCTTAAGTCAATTTAACCGACGTCTCTTAGCATTTGTGTTAGTCTCACTGGCGGTATGGCTTTTGCTCTTGGCAATAAACTCAAATCCGCTGGCAACCCTTGAGAACTGGTACACCGACCACGCAAGACACACCTATGTCTCAAGCTTATTCATAAAAGACGGCTTTTCAGTTTTCAGTCAACCCTTAGGAACTCTTTCAAGCATTGACAATTCTCACTTTATGTTTGTAACTTGGCCAGAAATGCCACACCTATACCCGTTAGGAAGCCTCTTTTTGTTTTTGCCTTTCGGCACTTTGTTGCAAAACGGTTTCGACGGCACATTGATTTACAAGCTGGAAATTGGACTCTTTCTTGTTGTTGCCCACGTTTGCCTCTATTTATTCTTGAAAGTTTTCTTGAAGAAAGATATGAATTTGTTCTTGAAGTTAATCGGCGTTTATGTAATCTACGATGTTTTGGTAGTTTATGCAGCAAACGGAATGTTTGATTCAGTCGCGTTCCTTTTTTCACTTTTTGCGATAATGATGTTCGTAATTGAACGTTACGACAAGTTCTTTTTTTTTACATCTGTGTCAATCTTTTTTAAATATTCAGCAGGTATCTTCTTCTTGCCCCTGATCATTTTTGGCATGTTAAAAATTTTGGGGAAAAATCGCTTCAAAAGTTTGCAGGGAAATAGGGGAATTATCTTTAGCGCTTTGTTGATAGCCATCAGTGGAGCAACTGCCTATTCAAGCTTGCCGTACCTTGCCCAAACTAAACTAGAGTTCATAATGAACGGCATCAACGCCTTCTGGCCTCACGCCCAGATCTCTTGGAACCTACAAGCATTCTCAGTCATTCTCACCCTGAGCGCAACAATAGTCTATACCTTTTATATGCTAAACAAGAACAACATACTTTCGCTTTCAGCTCTTCTTCTCTTGCTACCCAGCTTCACATTACCATATTTTCAAAATTGGTATTTTCCGTTCCTTTTCGTATATATTTTGATTCCGCAACGCCGAAAAGAAACTGAAGCAACTATTATTTGGTTAATTTTCATGGTGGCAGTGCTTTCATTTGGCAGCGCCGCCTTTGACCCTCGGAAGATTTTAGATACTCTTAGGGGTTTACTTAGAATCTAACAATTAGTTTTTTGTCTATATATAGTTAAATTTGAGGGTGGAACAATACTATCACATCAAAACGGGGCAAGGGATCATGGAAACTTCTAGGGAATGGGTTTACCAAAAATTTTCTGAATACTACAAAGATCCCGCCGCAAAGGTGCCCTCACCGCCAAACACTGAGCAACGAGAATTCGGCTACCTCATGTTCAAAGAGCACTTCATGGTTAGACATAGACGGTTCAGCACTATCACCGGCCTTAGGGCTGTTCTTGCTGATACCGTACCATCAGATGTTTACCATTCATGCGCCTATTATGAGAACCCAGACTACGACATGGACAAAAAAGGTTGGCTCGGCTCAGACCTTGTCTTTGACATAGACGCTGACCACATTCCCACCTCATGCAACAAAATCCACGATGAATTCAGATGTGTCAAATGCGGCTTCAGTGGACGCGGAATAACACCCGAAACTTGCCCATGCTGTGAAGCATCAAAATTTAATACCAAAATTTGGGCATGTGACCTATGCATACAATCCGCTCGTGAAGAAGCTGCTAAACTTCTGGAGATGCTGGAAAACGACTTTGGCTTTTCTCAAAATGAATTACGCGTGTTTTTTTCTGGGCATCGTGGCTACCACGTACACATTGAAAACGAAACAGTACGATCGCTAGATGCAATGGCGCGAAAAGAAATCGTTGATTATGTAACTGGACTAGGGTTAGCAATCTTGGACAAAGAAACCAAAAAAAAGCGCAAACGCCGCAGCGGAGCAAAAAAGTTTAATCTCCACAATTTTGGCTGGAACAGGCGAATAAAGATAGGGATGCAGGATCTTTTGTTAAATGCAAACATGCACGACCTGAAAGCTGTTGGACTAAATAATAAAGCCCTACTAGAAAATAAGGACACAATCATTAAACGAGCTATACTGGAGGGCAAATGGGAAAGCATCAACGGAGTCAGCGTGGCAACATGGCTAAAACTTGCAGAATGCATTAAAGAAAAACAAAGCTCAAAAATCGATACCGTAGTTACCACCGATATTCACCGCTTAATTCGCATGAACGGCACCCTACACGGCAAAACTGGACTAAAAAAAATCGAGTTTCCAGCTAAGAACCTGCAGGATTTCGACCCTTTCACTGAAGCGGTAGCTTTTAAAAAGGGCGAGATCAAAGTGTTGATCTCTGATGCACCAGAGTTTAGGTTGGATGGAAAAACAATGGGTCCATATAAGAACCAAACAGTTACGTTGCCTACTGCTGCGGCAGTAATGTTAATTTGCAAAAGAAGAGCAGAGGTGGCGCAATAGTGTACGATCAGCTTTTTGCTGCTTGGCGAAGAGAAATCGAAGATGCCTCACTAGGAGAGTTACCACCTGACTTCTATGGCAAAATCGCAGAGTATATGCGGCGCATCAAAGAAGATAACGAACTCGACCAAAAAACTATAAAACTAAACCTGCTTGAGCATGAAGCCCTAAACGTTGAGTTGATGCTTGCAGAAATATTAGAGTTAAGGTACAAAAAAATCATAAAAATCATCACCAAAAATCAAAAGATTCCCCTTGAACTGTTAACGGTCGAAGAAGGCAAGATGTCAGAGACGTTTGCAACTTTTTCAGCGGAATACCAAAAATTCAAAGAAGACTTAAAGCAAGGACAACTAGCACCGCCGTCACCAATCAAAGTTACAATAAAAACAGATACCAAACTAACTGCAACCCAAACTACCCCAGCTCAAAAACGTTTGACTATTCGCTTCACAAAAAACATCCCCGCCATAATGGGGGCAGACATGAAGTCTTATGGCCCCTTTAACGCTGAAGATGTTGCTTCCCTGCCAACACTTAACGCACAGATTCTAGTTAAACAGGGGTTAGCGGTGTTGGTTGAGGTGTCCTAGTTCTCGTCCATAACCAATGACTTCCCAACAAAATCAAAGGGTAAGACACAATCCAAGCCATTGCATAGAGGGGTCCATAGTAGAAGTGAAACATTTGCACTTGATCAGAGGAAGCACCATATTGCATTCCGATTGTAAAGATTACTGCTATTCGTAAAACATTGATTAGGTAGGTAATGGCTGCCCCAAAAGCAAAGAAACCCAGTTTAGCTTTCCATGAAACGGGCATGCGCTTAAGAAATAGCAAAGTCACAGCCGTAAAAATTAAAAGACTCTCAACCCCGGCACAAGGCCAGGCTATTGCAAACTTTGCCGTACCCAAAGACCCGGAAGCCTGCAAGGTGGGCATACCATTTTCTGTACCAGAAACCGTATTATAACCAATGATACCTAACACGCCGGAAGCTAACAATGCAGTAGTTGGAACTAGAAGCTGAAACGGCGTAAACTGCCCGTAAGGAAATACATTATCGATAGTATACAAAGCACCAACTAAACTAACAAACAAAGCGGGTAAAACAAAAATCTTCAAACCCTTTCGTCCAAAAGTTGCAAGAGTTAAAAAACAGAAGAATAACGCGAAAACAAGATATTCCACCGCAAGGGGCATAGAGTCAAAAAAAGCAACCCCGCTTTGAGATGCCCAATTCGCGATTACGTTATTGATACCAAAATAGTTCTCTGCAATTACGTAAAGAGAAGGAAGTAAAAAACCAATTACATAGAAGAGGACTAATGTTCTGTTGTGTTTGCTAATTCTTAGCTTAATAGTTTCCCAACTAAGAATTAACTCTAAAGCTACTAACCAAACAAAGAACAACTGGAAAGTTCTACCTTTCCACATCAACTGAAAAGAATCCTGCACCGACAGCTTCAAAAACGGATCAACAGGGTTTAGAACAAATAACAAAACTATAGGAGCAACAAAAGCAGATAGCGGCAAAATTTTGATAAGAGCAAGCCAAGAGACTCTATTTCTCAGCAGATACAGCGGGTTCAAGAGGTGCACACTATGGAAGTGTGGATTCAATTTTAAAAAGAATGTGCAATATCAAAGTTAAAGAAAAAAAGTGAGCTTTAGCTGTATTCTCGGAATGTGTAGCTGCATTTTGTGCACCGCAAAAACTGAGTTGAAGACTCATCTGCCCCTCGGGTTTGAACTTGCCAAACATATGCATTATTGTTACCGCATCTTGGGCATTCAATACGAACAGTTGGAAGAGTGCTAAGCTTCTGCTCTTCTTTACCGATTACTGCTACAAACTGCTGGGGATTATGCTGAATAACTTTTTGGGCAACTTTGGGCTCGA
>CAYPSV010000021.1:0-26114 GCA_964413605.1 uncultured Candidatus Bathyarchaeia archaeon
TGCATGAAGGCTTATGGTAGTTGCCTGAAACAAAACTGAAACAGACCCTGAAACAATCTCAAAAGGTAGATTCATATGAAATGAAACTTATTATTTGTCATGTTAGTGGTTTAATGAAGGACAAATCTATTAGGAAAACTACCCGCCCCACTCCGAACAATCCAGGTAACCCTGAGAGTCCTCCTCCAGCCATATCTATACCTGGAAAATCCGCAGACGACAGCGAGCCTCAATCCTATAAATGCTCAATATGCGGAAACGTCTACAACAGCAAAGAGGAAATAGACGAGCACATGCACGAGCACACTGCCTAAGCTGAGTTTAACCGGCACGAAAACCATATTGCAAAGCTCCGGTAGTCGAGCTATTTCTAATTTGGAAACGATTAATTCTGTTTGTTGTAGCGCGTTGACACCAACATATCCTTAAACACAGATCTATGCAATATTGAGATATGGTAGAAGGCGATCTTTTGACGGAGGATATGGAAATCAACTCCACTATAACTGATTTGTTGAAGAAGAACGGCTACCCCGAAGACACCATAAAAATGGTTGTAACCCTCTACAGTCAACCAACCCAATAACAACAAAAACGCTGAACTTGAAACATTTCAGAACAGTCTTCACCAATCATTGATGGCCTACGGAGAGCTATCTTCACTCATCGATAATCCCTAATTCCATTAATTAAAATCTAGTTATAAACTTTTGTAGACGTACTTAAAAAAGGAAAATCAAAAGAGAGGGAATTGCTCTAGCAGTATTTGCTTTCTTAGAGTTTCTTCGCCACTTCGCTTAATGGCTGTACTGGTCTAATGTCAACTTTCATAGGACCAAAGAACTCCGCAACTTTGGATTCGTCTGGTGCTTCGATTGTGAAGAAGCCTTTGTGATCAACTGATTTGTCTGCTGGACAACTCATGTAAGCTGCAGCAATATCTATACCAGAGTTCTTTACGTGCTCGTTGCTGAAAAGCTGCTTGAGCATAGCTTTTCCCTCTGCATTGTTCAGGGGACACATGGCTGCTGGATGAGTGTGAGTTGCTTCATATAACAAAAAATCACCTCCAATTCTTGGGTTCTACTGTAATTAAATCAAGAAATCTCAAGTTATTAAATCGCACGCTTTATGCAAAAATGGAGTCCTTTCGTACTAAATTATTACAGTTCTATTCTTAAGTTACACTATTAATTGCCGAAAGGCCTGTCAGCAAATTAGTTATACAACCTATTGACACGACTAAACATCCGGATTATAATTTGCCCTAAAAAAGTTACTAAAGCAAGGGAACCCAGAACTCTAGCGCAACCCTGCTTGGCTTTTTGCTGGTTGTCACCATTGTGAAATCTTTTGTGAGATAGGGTTAATAAGCCGTCTAAAACGCAAATAACATTGTTCTGCGGTCTTTAGCTGATTGGTTTGATGATGGTTTCTTGGCAGTTTTAGCTTCAACTTCACCCAAACTACACATACCTTCCTGAGTTTGACTCCAACTACCAGCGGAGAAAATACGACACACTACGAGTTAGCTCTTAAGACAACGAAAAACAAGATAACAATAGCTTCTATGTGCGTTTATAGGAATAAGTTTTAGTAAAATTGAAGGGTTTGCTGAGGCTCTGGGCTTAAATGGAGAAATTAGAGAGAATGCAAACTCTCTTGCAACAACTATTGGCTATTTCGTGAAATATAGCCAGAGCCCTCTCAGCCCCATTCTACTCCAATGCAAATATATTGACTAAAAAAAGGGAAGAGTGTTTGTTTTGATTTGTTGTTTTTATGGTCGTTTTCTAAGGATGAGTAATCCGACTATGGCTATTGCAATGATTATGGCGATGACCCCGATGGCTATGAACATCATTACGTCTGAGGTTGTTGCTAGACCTGTCTGAATACCTTCGGTTGGTGCGGGTGTTGCTGGTGCGGGGTCAACTGCAAAGCTTGTTTCAGAGTAGCTTGGCCAGTACCCATTTGTGCCATAGAAAGTTGCTATAACGGTATATTTGCCTTCAATGTCGGGTGTCCACTGATAACTATATATTCCTGTCGCGTCGGTTGTTGCTGTGCCAATGTTACGGTAGTTCCCGTTGGAATCAATAACGTCTAAAATTACGTCAACGCCTTTGAAGTTTGTCGGTAGCGGTTTCTGCTGATATACGTATCCCATCCAGTCAGTCATGCTCTCATCGGATGAGACGGGTACGCCGTTTGCAAAGTTAGCTTTTTGTTGTTTCTGTTCAGTGCCAGATGAAACGTCAGTTACAGTACCGCTGACAATTAGTGAGCTGCCTAGTGTTATTCCGGCTTTTGGTGCATCTACAGTTAAGGTGCTTGGGCCTCTTCCTACAACGTAGATTTGGTTGTCATATCCGTTGAAGAACGTTGCATATCCGTCAGCTATGGCATAGCTGGTTGTGCTTCCTCCACCACCGGTATAGTCAGACAAAGTCCATATTTCAGTGCCGTCAGTAGCGTTAATAGCACGAGTTAATGCCCCTTTATAGATTGGGTTAAGAATCGTGTGCTCAGTTGTTTCTGTGTATATTATTCCATTTCCAATAGCTGTTATAAAAGTCGGATAGACGCCATATCCAGTATAGAGTCCTGAGTTAGTAGTGTTACCTTCTCCACCGTTACCGTAAGTCCACTTTAGGTCACCATTTTGCGAGTCATAGCAATAAATTACTCCGCCAAATCCGCTATAGTAAAGGTTACCGTAAGCAAGTTGCGCACATGGAACACCGCCAAAGTCGTTGCCATAGTAGTCAAGGGCTTTTTCATCACCTATTGGACCCCATATCCGTTGACCAGTATCCAGACTGTATGCGACCCATTGGGAAGTTTCTTTGTGGGATTCAACAAAGACACGACTTACTGGGTCAGCTCCTGCCCAGAAGACTGTTACGTTACCTGCTGGGGGTTGAAGCGTATTTGACCAAAGCATTGAACCTGCATGAGTTGCGTCGAGACTGACAGCAAAGTACGTGTATGGATCTTCACTATATCTACCGAACGCTGCCGGAGAACCACCTGACGGTAATGTACCGGTGTAACCAAGCAATACATCGTTGTAATAGGCAACTACTTGTGTAGGCGTTCCCATCAAGGTATTTAATGCAGAAGCCGAAACGTTCCAATCATAGTTGGCGGGAGAGCTACCATCATAAGTGTATCCTACAGTTACGGGAGAAAGAAAGCCAGCGCTAGTGTATATCATTCTGGTAAAGTTCCATTCGCTTACATAGTAATTTGGAGCTGTTGGCGAACCTTTGTTAGTCAAGCTATAGATGAGGTATTCTCCGTCTGGACCCATTGCAGGTGACCCTGCAGGAACGTTTGTCACGTTCATGATCCAATTGCCTGTGTCAGCGTCGTAGATTATCCAAGTTGTTGGAAGGAATGTTCCGGTGAAGAAGTTGAACCCTCCTGAAACTGTAACTAGCATCGGTGGGAATACTCCGTGTTGGTTGGGGTCATTTGGTGGGACATTGGGCATGATTCCGAATGAAGGAGCAGTCACATCAGAGCGAGACCAGATCAATTCTCCTGAACGCAGATCAACGCAAACAGTCGGTGTAGTACTGCCCGTCGAAAATGACAATGGTGGATTGTAGTACAGCATTCCGTCCAGTATTATCGGATTCGTAAATCGATTAATGTATGCAGATCCTTCAAAGAAGTCGACACCGGGAACTAAATAATCAGTTCCTCCGACAACTCCTCCACTTTGCAGAGGCTTAGTCCACATGATGTGTGAAGTTTGCGGTCCTACAGCGCCAGGAATATATTTGCTGGTGTATGAATTTTCAGTGGTGAACCATGGAGAACTAGTGCCAAGCCAATTTGATGAAATCGACCACCAGTCAGTGTTTTCTGCGTAGATCGGACGTGTCCAGTAATCTGTTGGTAGAGGATAGCTACTTATGGCAGTTATTGGGTCTTGCTGAACCGTTACGGTTGTAGTTGCACTGCTAGGCAGGTAAGTGTCATTTATGTATGCACTCTGATGTGGGAAGGGGCTAAAGAAGTCTGTATAGAAGTCAGTGAAATCGAACACTTGACCTGGGAAATTGAAGGTGAATGTATACTCACCCATTGTGTCAGGTGTGTAGGAGTAAAATTGTGCTGAAGTTGTGTCCTCTTCAACTGGAAAAGTTGTTGTTTCATTCTGTCCATTGGGTTTTGTTACTGTGAGCTTATAATTATGCCATCTATGGTCATTTCCCACGGCTGCTCCATCAGGTATTTTGTCAATCCACATTATGAGGTTGATTTTTTGACCGACTCCTACCGGATCGGGTGCAGCGTTAATAAAAGCATACGTCGGAATAGTCCACGGCGGTGTGTGTGCACTAGCCGTTGGCGTAAGCATTGTTGATGCTAAAATTGTTCCAATTAGAAGCAAAGCGAGAAAAATTGCTATTTCATTTTTAAAAGGCTTCATTTGTTCTTCTCCTTATTTTGCGGTATCAAATCTTTTTTAACATATTATAAGTCCTTGCAAGAAGTAGCCCTTCGGTCAGCTTTTAAACAAAAAACTCTTATAGATTCTCAAAAGATAGAGAGAGCGGTGTCGATAATCATTGAAGATGTTCAGGTTGAAGCGCTAAAGAATGTGGGATTAAGTCTTCTTCAAGCAAGAGTTTTCCTCAACCTTGCAAAGTTTGGGACAGCTAACATTAAAACGATTGCTTCAACGGCTAATGTAGCTAGACAAGATACCTACAGAATTATGGCTTCACTTGAAAAAATGGGGCTCGTTGAAAGAGTAATTAGCCGAACCACAATGTTTACTGCAACACCGATTAGGGAAGGGCTCAATCGCATTCTTGAGAATAAGAAGAGAGAATACTTTGAAGCTGAAAAGCAAGTTGAAACAGTTTTTGAACATTTTTATGAAAAATCGAATAATACCACTGGCGTGCAAGAGGAAGATGTAAGGTTCACTATCACATCTGAGTTAAATCTGCTTTTCGACACTCACGCAAAGTTGTCTGACCATTCATCTGAAACTATCGACACAACTCTTCCATTAAACTTGCAAAAGAAAACGCTCTTTCAACACTTCAAATATATCAAACGAGCGGTAAAAAGAGGCATAAAAGTTCGAGTTATAGCGCAGCTTTCTGAGCCAAAAAAGGTTTCCGGACTCCCAGATCTGCTCCCAACAGAATCTTTCCAATTGCGGCATTTACCAAGAAGCACTAAGCTTTTTGGGATGCATATATTTGATCGAAAGGAGATAACTTTAGCAGTATCTGAAACCAAACCCCTGCCTAGTTTATGGACAAACAGTCCGCATGTTGTGCAATTAGCTATTGTTTATTTTGAGAATTTATGGAAAGAGGCGCAGAAATAGACCGATATGTTATTGCTGTTTAGCGCACATATCAACTGATCAGAGGCAAACTATCCAATCAAAGACCTTTTGGCAAAACAAAAATTTTGAGATTTTTTATGCAGAAAGGTTTTAAATATTGATAAAATGTTGAGTCTTCTAAAAAAAGAAAGCCTGTAAATTAGAATCAGCTGAGAACAAACTAAAAGAAGAAGAAACCTCTGCATACCACTTCGTCTATCGAACTTGAAAAGAACTCCTTCTGAACTATCACCTAAACTAAAGAGAAGAAGAAAAAAATCGATTCTGCCAGAAAATAGCGGCTTTTTCTTCTTTCACAAATCAGATTAGAAACGTATTTTTAATATTAAAAGAGAAACCGCCCAGTCATCTTTTATTCGTTAGTGGTAGTCGTCCGGCAAATTCAGCAGACGACTACTACTAAACTAAACACACAACAACTCCCAAAACCATCCAGCCTGTTTAGCAGTCGAGTGCCGAGAAAAAAGGGTAACATTTGGGCTTACAATTTTTGTCTTTGATTCATGGAGAGATACAAAATAGGAAGATATGTCAAGACCTTACTATTAGTAAGAAAATGCCTAAAAGAAGAATAAGGAAAGATATTATTTATTTGAATGATTTTTCAGGCATTCTCTTTAAGACTATGTTGCCTGCTGATGTTCCAGCAATCACTGTTAAAGTGGACAGAATTAATATGCTAAGAAATTGGACAACCAGACTGGGCTGTGTCAGAAAATAGATGGGCATTCTTACTGCATCAACAATTAAGCCAGTAGCAGTTGCAGTTGCTATGAAGGTTTCTTTTTCAATATCAAAGTTAAGCAGTGCTACAGAACGTATACCGCCTTGCTCTCCGGCTAGTCCGCCGAAGAATCCGGAAGCAAGACCTACAATGGAGGCGCTGTTTTTTCCTACACGGATGCGCTCAGATACCTGTAGCACCCCGAGAAATCCAGCTAGAATAAGCATAACTGCAAAAATAATTTGGAGGAGACCACTTACAAAGAAAACGTGAAGAAGTGCTCCAGCTAATCCTCCTGCAGCACTTAGTAAACCGAAACGGAGGAGTATTTGACGGTTAATTTTGGCTTTTAGTAGCCAAAAACGGGCGCCTGTTCCAAAGAAATGAGGCAAAGCAACAAGGGCAATTGCAACCTTAGTTCCGGTGCGAACGCTAATTATGGGAATAAGAAAGCTACCTATACCAAATCCTGCGACGGAAGCTGTCATGCCTGCAAGGAAACCAACAACCACAACTAAAAACTCGAACTCAAACAATTAGACGCCTAATTTAACATGATGACCGGCAAGTTAAAAGTTTTTTCAGGATATGCTCAAAAATGAGCTCTGTGTTGAGCCAGGTGATATGGCAGTGACTGTCCTCTGATAACTACGCATTGGCCAGTGGCTGGCTAAGTAGGGAGCGGAAACTGTTGTTCGACTAGCCCTTTGCCTAGTGAAGTAGATTTAGTTGTAAGCCTCAGATATAGTTCGCCCATCAAATCATCTTTAGCTGCGATTTTCAAAAATCAAAGTATAGCATTATAGATGTATATAGCTGCATGTTAAAAACGCTTAAAAGCTAAAAACATACGCGCTATAAAGTAACCAAAGGCTTGGGCAGTATGGTTCAATTAACTTGGTTTGCAGTACCTTGCAGCATTCTGTTATTGATTAGCCTGATTTCGTTTAATTACTGGTTTCTTCTAATAACTGGATCCTTGAACGCTTTCCTAGCTATTGCATTATGCATAAAAATTGACAAGACTAACAACATGAAAACAGACGCAACAGAACAAATAAAAGAATAGAATAAATCACCAATATGAGTTTCTCCAATAGAACTGGACATAAATTTCTAAGATCAAGAAAGTGTTTTTATAAATGCCACGTAATCCGGTAAAAGTCGCGATGCTCTACACAGATCACGAGAAACGTATTCCATTGTAGGTTTTTTGCGTCTAGCCAACAATATCATGTCAGCCAAAAACAGTAATACTAATACTATTATTACTGCAGCTAAGATTTCAAAGCGCCCAGTGCCCGAGAACACACGAAAAGCCAACTCTACGGCGTAAACGACAATAATAGCTGTTGCGATTACAGCCAACAAAAGCACTATCTTTGTATTCACTAGCGATTTTCCCATGCTTTTTACTCTTCAGTTTCTTATTTGTTTTTCTGACTTAAACATAAAAACCTCTTGGATTTTGACTTTCTCTTAGAAGACAGTTCCGCAAGTTTTATGAAATAGACGGCAATTAAACTTTTTCGATGCAACATGACTGAACCAGATTTACCTTACATTACACCACCTCCGGAGCTTCCTGCAGAAACTAAGGAAGAAATACAGGCCTCACCAGATGTTGACAACCCAATACCCGCTCATGAACCTCTCGAAGACACCGATACAGACCCCTGGGTTTGTCCACTTTGTGGAAAAACCTTCAAAACCAAAACTGAACTTGATTTACATATAGCAACTACCCATACTCAAACTAAGAAAACGTGATGCATAACCAAATAGAAGAATCGCCCGTTTTTAACTCAAGAATTAACCGCTAAGAAAAAGTTGAATGTTAACATAAAAGACGAACATTGTGAGTAGTTTCAGCAATTATCAATCGAGTAAACCTTAAAAAATAGCCAACCAAATAAAACAAGAATAGCCGTTTGATGGTTCATGGATTACCCGAAAGCTTGAAACTTAGCTTGTTATGGCTTTGCATATTCTAGCTAATGTTTTCGGGTTTTCTGCAGGGACAATAGAAACTGTGATTGGATTGTTTGTGTTTGTAACCTTCATCTGTAACCACGATTAGATGCCCGCAGTTCTTGCACCGAACAGACACTACACGCTTTTTCATTAAAAAACCACTATAGAAATTGCAGATACGCCTTATTGAAAATTTCTCTAAACTCTAACAGTAATAACATTTCAGAATTACTTATTGCAAAAGATCTTAACCTATCCATTCTTCTAATTTGAATTTGGATCCACACAAAGAACAATGATAGGTCACAAGATAAAAACCACTAGTTTCCTTTGAATTTCTAGATTTCGATACTTCCGTGAAACATTTAGGGCAGTTAACCATGAAAGTTCATCTCAATTTATTTCTTTCCAGAGTAATATATTAAGAAAATTACTTTTTTAGTAATATTATGCTAAAAAGAATAGCAGACTCTAACCAATTTTCTGAACTTAAAAAAGTAGAAGCGTTCCAGCTTCTTCAAAATCTGTGAATCCCCAGTATATGGTTTACATATGAAATGTATTTGAGGCTCAAATCTTTTTTAGTAGATAATTGCATTAACGTTCCAATGGGTTTATAAGAATATGACAGAGAAAAAAACAATATCAGAATGCATGGATCAAGAGGAATTGGTTTTAGAAAAGTTAGATGAACAAGGCAAGCGGTGGGTAAAAAAGTATGTTGGCGGGGGTGCTCATTTTGCAAACTGGCTAGAACAATACAGAGAAATCTATGGAGAAACAGATGTCAAGGTAGAAGAGGTAGATTCAGGTGGTTTTAGTTGTTTTGAGATAGGCAAGGAAAAAATGTTTAGAATCTGGGTAAAAGAAAAGAAATAATTTCTAAGCGCTAATAAAAAGATTGGTTTTCTGAAATATTCCAAGTTAGAAATATGGCTTATATAATATTTATAATAATATTTGGTTGGAGAAGGACGAGGAGAAAGGAGAACAACTCCATTCAACAAGGGATTGGAGCCTTCCGATCTCTTGTCTGCTTCTCCAATATTCTTAAAAAGTCAGCAGAAAGTGTTAGCTATATTAATTTGAAAATTTTTTAAAGTTCCAATTTTCATATTTTTTTAATGGAATGCTTCACATTTATGTTGTTTATCAGGGATTCATAAGGATTTTATAATTTATTCATTATATTTAAAAAAAGTAAGTTAATCATGAAGAACAAAAAGAAAAGAAATAAAGAAAGACGTCAAAGAATTCTATCTGAATTTCTTATCTGAGTCATTTGATTTAGATTTCTTTATTTTGATTAGTATAAAGCTCAAAATAATCTAGCCATAACATGTTTGCTGATGATACCTTATCAATAAATAAATAGTTTAGGTGTTAAAAGAAAGGCCCCCGTAATAAAGTCTAATCAACACAATTTTATTTTCTAATAATACTATAGCCAGAGATTCTAATTCTCAATATTTAGTTAACCGAAAAATGCCTTTAGCTGGGCTTGTTTGATCTTGGTCTTGTCCTTAACCTTGCGTTGGTTTGCTGATAGTAAGCCGAGCTTCTCAAGCAACTGCAAACAGTTTTCAGGAGCGTAGCCGTGATAGTGGTTGTTGAAGTAGCCATAGACTTGTTTAACTTTTTTGGCTGAGTCTTGGACTTTTGGCACCCAAGGCGTCAATTCTTCTTCGTTGTATAGATAGTCAAACCATATTTCATCTCCCCTACCATGCCACCTAAAATATGCAAAATCTGTTGTTAAATGCACCTCTGGAGGCAAAAGTGGTTCATCGACAATTGTAAAGGCAACCTCATATTGCTTTAGAAGCTCGAATGTCTTGGTAGCAGGCATTAACCAAGTCAAGTTTCTAAACTCAACCGCATAACGAAACATCGGGTCGAGCATTTGAAAGAATGCTTCAAGATTCTGAGGGTTGTAGACGTATTTTGGCGGCAACTGAATTAATAAGCAGGCAAGTTTGCCTCCTAGCTGCAAGGGACGCATTAAGTCTAAGAAAACCTCTAAATCTGCCTTAACTTCTTTTTTTAAGCCAAGCATATTTTCATGGGTTATAGTTTTCGGTAGTTTAGCAGTAAACACAAAATCTGACGGGGAATACTTTAGCCAACCCATAACTGCACTCTTCGATGGATTGCGATAGAAAGTTGAATCTATTTCAGCAGTTTTGAAGACTTTTGAATAAGCCCTAAGCTTACTTTCTGAACTCTTCTTTTGGTAGAAATTACCTTCCCATTCCTTGTAGCTCCAGCCACATGTGCCAAGAAAAATGTTATTTTCTTTACTCAAAAAGCCGCCCTCAACTCTTTGATAACCTCATCTAAGCTTGAGTATGATTTTTCCGGTAGGTTTGCAAGAACTCCTGAAAGGTGAACTCTTCTATCAGGGGTTAGGTCTACAACTTTCCAACCCTGTTTCGCCTTCAACTCAGCTTTTGAAATTGGAAAAGTAATATCTTCAGATAAAACAGCTTTAACAGAATCAATCCCTGTATAAGCTGTTACTGAAAGAAAATTCCCAGTTCCCTTATAATGTTTGAAGCGTGCAGCATCAGAGTGCATTCTTGCTCCATGATAAGATAGAATTACAGTCTTCGAATCGGTATCTTGGGCTTTTCGGTCAATCTCTGCCAGTTCATAATCGTTGAACTGGTAGAGGTTATGTTGACCTTTCCCAAACAACCTTGAATAAGTAACATCCAAATCAAAACTTGGCTTCTGCTTTGAAAGATCAACACAATGGATAATGCCAAAATCCTCCATGATACCAACAACAGTTTGAGTTATCGGTGCCCGAGTCTCCCAAACAAGTCTCAAACCGTTTATGCTTAAAGAAGAAAAAAAATCACGAGTTTCTTTTTCATTCTTTTTGTTTATCAAATATGTGGCTGGTGTTTCTAAAACCAAATAGGGAGAATTAAGAATATTACAGTATTTTCTCATTTGGTAGAAGATTTCGTAAGCCTGACTCGACGGGATAAAACCTATGTTGTGGGTCAAGTCCTGGTGACAGCGAACAGAAAAAGTAAAATCGTTAGGCACTGTTTCCCTCCATCGCCTAACCGTTTGAAAAGTCGGATAATGATAGAAAGTATTGTTGACTTCTACGAAGTTGAATAGTTCACTGTAGGCTTTCAGAGATGGTTTGTTTGGAACCTTAAAGTAAGCCCAACCACCCGTGCCAATAAGAAAATCAGGCAAATGCGCATTACCAGATTAAACATTTGTATTCTTCGCTTATTAGGCTTAAGACCCCAAAAAATAAAGAGACAATCAAGGCTCAAAGAAAAAAATTGTAGATACTTATAAAAAAAGGAAAAGAGGTTGTTTTTGTTTTACGGTCGTTTTCTAAGTACTAGTAATGCTAGTATGGCAAAGCCTATAACGATTAGAACAACTATGCCTGCGACTGCGGGAACAAAGTACATATCAGCAGCAGATTGCGCTGGAGCTTCGGTTGGAGCTGCGGTCGGTGCTGGTTCTGTTACGGTGAAAACTGTTTCTTGATATGATGGCCAGTATCCTTGTGTTCCTCCGAAAGCTGCGATAACGTTGTAGGTTCCAGGTATGTCAGGTGTCCAAACAAGATTGAAGTTGCCCTTTGAATCTGTGGTTGCTGTACCGATGTCTCTGTAGTTGCCGTTAGCGTCGACAACGCTTAAGCCGACTTCAACACCTTGGAAGTTGCTGGGCAATGGTTGCTGCTGGTAGACGTAGCTCATCCAATCACTCATGCTTTCGTCTGATGAGACTGGGACGCCGTCTGGGAATCTTGCTGCCTGTTCAGTTTGCTTTGTACCAGATGAGAGATCTGTAACAGAGCCTTCGATTACAACACTACCGCCTAATGCTGAAGATTTTGGTCCAGCTTGCACGGTTGTGTAGCTTGGTCCTCTTCCTAGGGTGTAGATTTGGCTGTCGTAGCTATTGAAGAAGTTAGAGTAACCGTCGGCTATTGCATAGCTAATACCAAAGAATTCACCAGTTGCAGATGCAAGCGTCCAGACTTCTGTTCCGTCAGTTGCGTTGATTGCTCTGTTTAGTGCTCCCTTGTAAATTGGGGTCTCAAAGGTATGTTCAGAGGTAACAGTGTAGACAACTCCGTCTCCGATGGCATTGATAAATGTTGGGTATGGTCCTGGTGCTTGGAAGCCGCTGTATGTATCGTTACCTGGAACGCCGCCGTTACCGTATGTCCACAGAACTTCACCTGTTGACATATCATAGCAAGTGAGTACTCCAGAGTATGCTACGCTGTAGCATTTGCCATAAGCAATAACGTTTGATAATGTGCCTGGTCCGTTGCTGCCATAGTAATCTAATGCCGGTTGTGGGTCAGCGACTTTAATGAGTGCGCCTGTTCGTGCGTTGTAGAAGACGAACTGTTGTGTTTGTCTGTAGGATTCACAGAAGTAACCTGATGGGTCAAGTCCAGCGTATGAAATTATGGTGATGCCGTTTCCGGGGTTTGGAACATGATTCGACCACAGTATTGATCCCAATTGTCCTTTTGATTCATTGAGGTTGACAGCAAAGTAGGTATAACCCGTGTAAGTGGATCCTTCTTGAATGTCGGATAGTGAGGGATATGAACCGCTTCTGCAGAGAAGCATGTCACCATAAATTGCATCAATTATTGACGGTGATGGACTCATGTCATTGCGCCATGGTATCGATTGGTTCTGGGTTGTTGGGTTTAAATAGTCGTACATAAAGCTACTTGATGCAGGTACACTTCCCGAGGAATCTGTCATCAAAGTAAGTGCTCCCATAACTCCTTGGCTCCAGATTCTGCTCGAGTTCCACTGAGTCAGGTAATAGTCGGGGTTTTGGTTAGTACCATTGTTGAAAAAGTTGTATTTTATCTGCTCACCCGTCGGTCCGATAACGGTTGTTCCAGAGGGAATAGAGCTTACGTTGAATACTGCATCGCCTGTAGCTGCATCGTACACTTGCCAGCTTGATGGCCCTCCAAAGAAACCTCCGCCAACAGAAGCGACCAGCATCGCTTGACGAACTCCGTGATAGTCAGGGGTGTCCATGTCTTGAATATAAGCAAATGACGGCGCCGGTAGATCGGTGCGGCTCCAGATTTTTTCTCCTGTAACTAGGTCGCGGCAGACTATTGGTCCTGCACTACCACCGAAAAAGCCTGCAGAGCCTGTAAGGAATAAAGGTTCTTGGTAGTAGATTCTTCCATTTACTATTATGGGGTTTACGTATCTTTGAGAGTACGCTGTTCCTTCAAACCAGGTATCTCCAGGCACGTTAGCAAGGTTTCCTCCGACGACTCCTCCGATTTGACCATTCGGCGCAGTCCACATGATGTGCGCTGTCTTAGAACCAATTGCATCTGGCGCAAAATCCCGTTGGTTTGGTCCGTTCCCAGATCCATAACCCGGCATTCCGCTTCCGAGCCAGTTGGAACTAATCGACCACCACATGCTGTTTTCGCCAAATATGGGTCGCACCCAGAACTCAGTTGGAAGAGGACTCAGAGGCAAGTACGATATAGGGTCTTGCTGCACTGTCAGTGTTGTTGATGCACTGCTAGCTGCGTATGTGTCGTTAGCGTATTGGGAGGTTGGGCTGTGTGAATAATCGTTAACTGCTTGTCCTGGGAAGTTGAAGGTTAGGTTGTATGTGCCGACTTGGTCGGGTGTGAATGAGGCAAATTGGTTTGACGTTGTGTCAACGACTGTTTCGTAGGTTTGTGTGGTTTGTGTTCCGTCTGGAGCTGTTATAAGTAGTTGATAGTTGTGGAATCTGTAGTCGTTGCCTACGTTTGTGTCAGCGTAGGTTGGGGTCAGAAATATGTAGATGTATGCTGTTTGACCTACTCCTATCGGGTTGGTTGCTGCGTAAATATGGGCAAACGTTGGTATTTCCCATGGGGGGGTATGAGCATCAGAAGATGGCAACTGTAATAATGATGCGCTTATTGAGAGTATCAATAGTAAAACAAATGCAGATACTATTTTATTCAATTTTCTTTCAAACATTTTTTCTTTCTCATTTATTTTTAATTGAGCAAAAATCAAATTATTGCCCAACTAAGCTATTTTCATCACTATTAGTATAAATAGTTTTGCAATAACACAATTCATTAACTCAATAGCATAGCTATGTTATAATATTAAAAAATAATCACAATTTAATAAATTGCAGCATAAAGAAATTTATTAAAAGCGAACTGAACACGAACCAGTGAAAAGCGGTTTTTCTTTATTCTTACCTGGATTTTTTACTCATTTAGCAGGCACTAAATTAAGCTTGGAAATTCTGCACTGTGCTGAATTAGATAAGCAATTGCCCAAACAAATATCACAATGTACGCTACCCAAAGCCAACTCGTCACTGGACCGTGCGAATCGCGTATTTCGCCTGCAAAGTCGTCTGAGTTGTGCTCAGTTTCTTCTACAGTGAACTCATCTGAACTCCTAACCATTAGCCACATGAGGATTACACCTGCAGCGACGATGCCTAACGTTATGTATGCATAAGTTGGATCAACCATCACAATGAACGCTGTTAACAGAGCAGTATCAAGAATCATATTCTTCGCCATCCTCCACTAAGGGCAAACGTTTCAAATGTTCATTTTCCTCAAACTGACCTGTCTTTAAAGCCCAAAATACGAAGCCTATCGATACGACCGCCATCAGAATAGAACCTATAATGTAGATCAGTATATCTATATTCAAAATAATCTCCTCGTCAACATTGATATCGAAACTATTATTCCCATTTTCGCGAATTCAAGAGTTTTTAAGAGCTTTCGATACTTTTGATCCCAAAGCAATATACCTGCAAAAATAGCCGTTGCCAAAGCAGCAGTACTGGGTACAAAGCCACTAATTGTTGATCCTTCCATCAAGTCTCTACCGTAAGAATCGCTGTATAGCGGAGCCCATTTAGCGTTATAGTCTTGAGGTGTACTGAAACTCTGCTCGTAGAATATCACCTGATAGATTTCCTGGTCATTGAGGGACCATTTCCACGGAGGCATGTTCGTGGTTTCAACGCCCTCTCTAACTTTCCATACCCATCGTCCGTAATTGGGGAAGTCGGAACCAGACTCTGTGAAGTTCGCAGGTTCTGGTGAGATGTAGCCGCCAGTTGTTTTAATCGAAGCAGGACCATCACCTTGCCCCCCATCTCCATGACATTGTGCACAGTAAAGAGTGAAAATCGCTTTTCCTTGTTCAAAATCCTGCATTGTTCCTGTTATCGGTGGAGAGTTTAGGACATTGTTAGCGAAATTATCTCCCTCTGCATCTGAAATGTCACCTGAAACAGTTCTCACAGAACCTAATACGAAACTCATTTCGTAAATCGCCACTAGACTAATCTCTGTTTCATTAAGTGACAAACCCCATGTTGGCATTGCCGTGCCTGGCACACCTTCAGTTACTCGCCAAATATGATAATAGTCTCCAGGAAACGTTGAGATACGCTCATGCAAGTTGGCTGGTTGCGTCACTACATGTCTTGCGTATGGACCTTGAGCGTTACCTGAGCAACCATGACAAGCTAAACAACGTTGAGTATAATTGGCTTTACCAATTTCAAATATAGTTGCCCATTGTGCTCCCAACGAAGTACTTCCATTATAGACATCGTTTTCAGCATCATAACTCACAGCTACTTGTTTCATCAAGTGCGCGAAAAGGTTTGAGGCATTTACGAAATTCTCTGGAACATCTGGATGGTAAGAGCTTCCTCCAGTGATTGATAGGTCTACTCCAAGATCTTCTGAACCCAGGTTCTGAATGTATGCTGTCAAAGCCTCAATCTCGTGATCACTAAGAAAACCAAAATTAGGCATTATCGATCCAGGACTTACACTTCTTGGATCTCTATCATGTAAATGATGCCAAATGGTTGGTCTCATTCCGCCGATTTGGGCAAGATCAGGACCTGTTCTCTCAGTTCCTAGAGCGTTTGGGCTATCATAATAGTAGTCTCCGGTTTGCGATACGTTTCCTATGCCCCAGTCGGAGGGTCTTACTTGTTGGGAGTGACAGTAGAAGCAGCCATAACTCATGAAGAGGCTTCTGCCTTCCGCTTCAAGAGGAGTATACTCGTGAGATCTGTCACTGGGTGGAACATCCAGCAAGAACATGTAAGGCGCAAGTACCACCATGCTCACCATAAGCAGCATGACTCCTAAACCGCCAGCGGCAATAGGAAAGAGGTTATGTTGATGAGCCTTTTTTTCAATGACTTTGATTTCTCTTTCTACTGCTCGCTCGAGCCTTTCCAGCTCTTCCTCTATTTTCTTTTCTAGTCTGCTCATTTCACTTCGCCTCCATAGTTTTCGACAGTGTTAGGATGCACTAAATGTTTTGACAAAAATGTGGCAATAATTTCTATGGAAAAAAGAAAAGCTGAAACTACAACCATTCCGCCTCCTATTGCCCTTAAAATGTAGTAAGGTCTTAGCGTATCTAATGCTTGAACTACTGTCAAGTGTTGATACCACTGCGAGTTGGCTACAAGTCCTGTGAGCATCATTCCCGCCATGAAAACTATGAAACCCATGAAAGTGATCCACCAAGTCACGTCCATTAGTTTTTTGCTGTAGAGTTTCTTACCAGTTATTCGGGGTACTAGCCAGAACATGCAGCCCATGATCGATATTCCAAAAGCAGCATACAGCGATAAGTGAGAATGCATTACTGGCCATTGCGAAAAATGGAGGTACAAGTTCATGTCACGGAAGGCTTGAAATGTCCCTTGGATGGAGACGAAAATATAGTTAATAAAACCAAGCATTATGAACCTTAAAGGAACATTTGACCACACAATATTCCAAGCATTCCTAACAGTCATGCCAATGTTTACTCCAAAAGTCAGAACGGAAAACATCATTAAACCACTAGTAGCGACCGCTATTGTTTTGAGCCACTCTGGAATTGGAGCTTGCAGCAAATGATGCCCTCCCACGCCAGTGTAGAAGAAAGCTAAAGCAAAGAAACTGATGTAAGATAATGTCACGCTATAAAGTGCCCGTTTAGTTAGTCTTGGTATGAAATAATACCATAGACCAAACCCGAATGGAGTAAACCATAACCCTAAGACGTTGTGTCCATAAAACCAGTTAAATATTCCATCCGTTACGCCAAATAATGCTCCAGTTGGGGGACTCCACATTACGTTACCAATGAAATACACTATGGGAAACCAGAGAAAAATGGCTACATAAAACCATAAGCTAACATATAGCTTGGGTTCTTTTCTTTTCAGAACTGTTCCTAAAACATTTACAAGCATTAAAATTAAGCCAATCATTATCGCAACATCGATAATCCAAGGAAATTCTGCGTATTCCCTTGCTTGAGTATCACCGTTTAAAACTAGGAGCACTCCGGTGATGACTACAAGGTTCCAAAATACAGCTGTGAATTTTCCGATATTAGGCTTATAAAGAGGTGTTTTGCTCAGCCGAGGAACTATATAGTACATTATACCGATTAAACCAGATGAAAGGAAACCGAAGAGCAGGCCGTTAACGTGTGCCGGACGGATTCTTCCAAACGTATCAAAAGGCGAATCAACAAGAAATGTTGGTACGAAAAACTTGATTGCCATAATCATACCAATCGTGGTGAAAATGGGGAACCAGACCATAGCGAAATAGAACCAAAGTTTCGACACGCTATCTGCGTTTTTCAGATCAGTTGTCGTTTCACTAGTAGTTACTGCGTTGTCTTCAGACAAGAAATCTCTTCCTGTTCAGTCATTTCCATTTAGTTTCTTTTTTAATCTTTGTAGTAGTCTAGCGACAACAACAACTCTTTTTTGGTCAATTCTAAGTAGCTCAAGGGTTTTATATTTTAGAAGTTCAAATACTAAGTGGTAGGTGTCATGTCTCTAACCTATTACGAAGTTCATGAGTGGATGGCCCTAGCAAATCTCGTGTCTTTCGTTATCGTGTTAAGTCTGCTAATCGGGTTAAGTTTTTTTCTACAAAAAAAGAGAAAATTTGTTTGGCACGGTAATGTTATGCTCGTGGTCGTTATGATTGCGGGCTTGCTAACGGTAGCTCATATGGGACCATCTTTATGGTGGATAGTTGCAGAAGCGTTGAAAATCTTCGACGTGGTTGCCTTAATAGGCATAGTTCATAGCGCTGTTGGTTTAGTGGCGCTTTCGCTCGGAATTTGGCTTGTAGGTGTCTGGGCGTACATTCAATCTGGAGAGACCCGATACTGTGCTCCAAGAAAAAAGTTAATGCGGAAAATCATTATACTGTGGGTAGTGGCTTTAGCGCTTGGCTTGATATATTACCCCTTACATTTAATTTTGGGGTAGTTGCACCCTTAGCTCATGATTCTTGCTTCGACAGTCTAAGATCACCTAAGAATTGAACAGATATTCCAACAAGCATTAAGATGACTCCTCCCCAAACCAGATAGATCATTGGATTTTTCTGGATCGTGACTGTTACTTCTTCGGGGATTTTGCTATTTCCCTCATACGTTTGAACGAGTGCATTGTAAAGCGAATCTGAATACTCTAAGTGTATGTAGATATCGCCCGCCTCCGTGGTTATAATGAGAGGTCTAAGTATCAGGCCATAATTGGGGTAAAAGCTGCCTTCTATCACTCCCTTATAAATTCTCTCGGATTGAACAATAGCCACATCTGCTTCAAGGGTAGAGTGTTCAGGAATGACTGCTAGTACCTGATCATTGTAGATTTTTGCTGAACTGTTGCTAATTCTCATATTGTACAACTCGATGGTTTGTTGTGCAGTTTCCATTGGAGTATTGGTTGTCATGTTTATTGTGACTGTGGTTTTAGCTCCTGCACTTATGAAGACTCCAAGCAGCAGAACGATAATTGCAATGCTCAGAAGACTTTGTCCAATTAGTTTTGCGGCTTTTCGCCTGATTGAATTGTATAGACCGTAGACGATTGCTGAAAACCCCAGAACTAAAAGAGGAATAGTTAGAGTGGTAAGAATATTTACTTCAAAAAATCCGACTATCGATAGAGCAGCCCCAATCACTAAGGCAGCTATGGCAATTAGCAGAAGGCGTAAGTAATGGGTCTTAGGATCTAAGTTAAGCCCTATCATTGCTGCTACAAAAATCAGCACGAACGGGAACGTCCACAAATTATAGTTAAAGTCTGAAAAAGCAAGTCCGACTAGACAAACAACTGCGATAAAGATCAACGCCCAAAAACCCAGAAAGGAGGAACGTGAAGTCAAAGATGTTTTGTCAACGTTAAGTTTGAAGAGAGGCAGCCTCCTCTTCTTCTTAAGATAAAAGAAATAGGCTATCATAACTACCGCAAAACTAAGCATTATCGGACCAACGGCAGAAACGGCATAAGAGTGAACTGACTGGGTAAATCCTCCGCGAGTTAATGCACTCAAAAAAACCAAGCTGGCGAATGTTATCATGATCATAAATTCTCTGGTTAGGCTAAACTTGCTCTTTGAGATTCCTCTCACGATGAAATATGCGGTTAAGAAAAGCCACGGCAACAAAGAAGCGGTTTCCACAGGATCCCACGCCCAGTATCCACCCCAGCCCAAGACTTCGTAAGCCCAAACTCCGCCCAAAGCTATCCCAAGGGTGAGAAGCAGCCAAGCCATGTATGTGGAAGTCTTAAGAAGCTTTGATGAGTCCAAGTCTTTGCCTTCTATAACACAGGCTAGAGTCAAGGCGTATGCTAAAACCACGAAGGCATAAGCGGAGAAAACTATTGGAGGGTGAATGGCCATCCAAAGTGACTGCAACTGAGGGTTAAGCCCTCTGCCCTCCAGAGGGATGCCCTGAAAAGTTTCGAATGGATTTCTCAGCATACAAACAATTATAAAAACCAAGAGGATAAAACCAAACACTTGAGCGGCGTTCACACTAAACTTATCGGCTTTTCTAAGAGATTGAATTCTTAACGCGAAATAGACTGTACTTAAAAGAACAGTTAAAAAAAGCATAGAGCCCCCTGCTCCAGCCCAACTCGCGTAAATCTTGGAAAAGATAGAGGCACCTGACGAACTATAGGAGAATACCCCAATTATTTGGAAGTCATTACGAACGAAAGCTTGCAAAAGCAATGCATAAGCCGTAATTATCAGCCCAAATGCTAATGTCGTTGCTACAAAACCACTCGTGTTCTTTCGTTTACTACCCGATTTCGACGTGACTAAAAATACGGTGTCTAAAAGAACCAATATGGCCGAAGTAAATAACAAGAATATCTCGTAAGCCATTTTGTATGCAAGAATAGTCCTAATCGCAGTTAATATTTAAAGTATGCTGCTAACAAACTAATGCCAAAAACAAATTTTTACTTGAAAACAAGTAGACACTTGTTATCTATACTAAAGTCCTCCTTGTGCCATAGCCCTCCGTTAGACCTAACGATGATCGCCTCTGTTGCAAAACTTGTTTTATCAAAAAGACAATGTTTTCTGCTCTCCAGAAAATAGCAGAATATAGGAATATCCTTACTTGAACATCTTTCGACGTTGAAAATTCCGCAGGTATATTCGTCTTCAGCAGCCACATAATTTTACAATAGTCGGCACTATTGGATAGAATTATATTCTCCATCTGACAGAAGAAATCGTAAAGGATGAAGATGAGAAATTCAAAACTAATAATTTCAGTCACAATTGTCTCTGCTTTGATTGTTAGTATATTTTTGCTGTATTCAACCTCCAACTACTTCGATGCAATGGGCGCTATAAAAATTGACCTTGTTAAAAGCTATCAAGACTTCGAAATAGGTGTACCACAAATTGAACAATTAAACGTAAAAAACCTTGCAAATAGGTCCTGGCAGATAGAGATCTCTGAATTTAACATCTGGGGTAGCGAAGGACTTGATCCTTCGGGTGCCACACTAAAATGGAAACTCGAATCCGTTTCTCCAACCTTTGCAACAATTAAAACCTGCGAGCATGAAGGACTCATCGCCTATAAAGATTATCAAAAAATAGATTTGCCTTCGAGCTACGATGGCGTTTTAGCGTTTGAATTGATTTTCAATAACGCTCCTAAAGGAAACTATACGCGTTTACTGACCATTGGCATATATGACCCACAAGGCGAAGCTGATGTTTGGCAATGGCAAAGCACAACAAACTTTGCGATTACATAATCTCTCAACAGTTAAGCATTGAAGAAATCATAGGCCACATAATTTTACAGAGCTATTTAGTCAAGGCAGAATTATTTCCTTCAACCACATGCTCACTGATTCAAGATAACCAGAAGACATTTTATTCCATAAGTTTTCTCTTCTTTCAATTACGACCGCGCTAGACAAATCGGATTAAATTAACCCTACTTCTATAAAGTGCTTTTAATTTGTCCCGTAATGCTTTTTACTGTTTCTTCGCATACCTCTGGTTTCCAGGTGCATATGCCTTCGATTACTTCGTCAAGATAATGGGCTAATTCTTCGCTTTTCACGTCGTTTGCGCAGTTAACTTTGTACATTATTTTATCGTTTTTTCTGCTAACAGTTATTTCTACAAGTACATCTTTATCCATTTTTTGCCCTCAAAAACTAATTTGAGAGGTATTAATTTAAGTCTTTCAGATATTTTGGTCAAGAAAAAGCTGATTGAATAAAAATAGAGTTGACGTGAGTTACCCGCCTTGACAAATACTCTCAGCATTTTAAGTTTTCTAATTTCGCAGGGGCTTCCAGTAGGCACTCTTTCTAACCGATTGCATTTTGAAAAGTTGTTTTAAATCAAAAACTTAGCATGTATATGTAAATGTTATAAAGCTTTATTAGCAAAATTAATTGCAAATAAAAAGTATGGTTGAAAAAGCTAGATCTTTGGCAATCGCGTTTTTTCCTTTCGCAATTCTATTTCTCCTAGTTGGTTGGCCTCTTTATTTTGTAGGCTCAAACAAGCGAATAAGTGGTTTTGCGAAAAAGAAACTAAGCAGATAGGAAAAAGCCTAAGCTCCCAAAAAATAATAGCTATTTTGCAGTTGCCACTTTTTGTTATTTGAAGTTCAACCAAAAAGATAATAGAATTATCTTAGCTCTGTTTCGGCACTTTAGAAAAGTATATGCCATTTTCTAGAATAAGTGTTAAATAGTTCGCTGATAGCGCTAGAATAACAACCTGAGGATTCCAGATGGAGCTACCAGAAGAAAAGGAATCTCCGAAAACCAGCACTTGCGAGTCTAAAGCCCAAGCCCAAAAAAAATTAGTCGAGGAGCTTAAGGCTCAGTGGAAACTCTTGTGGAGCGAAAGGTTTGAAGATAAAGTTAGAGCAGAAGGTATTTCAATCGATGAGTACATCGCTTTATCTGTTGAGCAAGGCACCGTAATCCACGCAACAAAAGACTTCAAAGCTCTAAACTTTAAAGAAATCTTACAAAAACACCTAATAGAAAATCCTGATCGCTACGTTTCGCCCGACGTTAATGTAGGCGGTTGGAAAAAATTCATAAAAACAGAGATCAATCAAAGCAATCAACATGGAAAAAGCTGTGCGCCTAATTCGGTGGACAATAAAGTTCGAAAAAGAACTGGACAGCAATCAAAGAAGGGAGGGCGCGGCTGGCTACATACAACTTAACATCTCCCCATTTAGATACAATAATTGGACCGCACAAAATTTCTGTGAAAGAGCGTCAAAGGATCAAATCACCTCAAATTCTTTTATTAATATTTGAATTTAAACTCTGATGAGGGTGATCATATTGCTCCCGACAACTGCCGTTAACAAAAGAGTCGTCATCGAGTACCCTCCATTTAAGAAATGTTTTGTTAAACACCAGTCGTTGCCTTTTTGATTTGTCATACAAAACGCCTTATAGAAAGCTAAGCCTGCAAAAGTTGTGGCTGCAAATTTCACAGTGCTAAAAATTATCATGTTTGTTTGAGTTAACCCTGTTAAGAGCGGGTTTAGTTCGGTTGCGCCAAAGAGAAGAATACCGGTTGCTGTTGTTAGCCAATCAACTGTGCCTAAAAGCATGATGCTTACAAAGATTAGAAACTCTTTTTTCGGCATTTTTCTTGCTCTCGTCAGGTGACATTAATGGTTGTTGAACTACTTGTGTGTTCGATATGTTGTTTGTCATTACTGTTTTGCTCTTATACAAGTAGTTTGTTAGTTTCATGTTTATTTTAATTTTTTCCAGTATAATATTTGCCTTTTTTGTGTTTGTTGTGTTGTTTTTGTGTTGAACAAAAGTCAGGTATTGTTTGATTTGTTGCATTTGTGATGTACGAGTGATGACGTACAACCCGTATGCAATAATGTTTATTAAGTCTTAATATAACACTTACTTTTTGTGGGCAAAAGAGGGACACAAAATGATCTCAACAAAAACCACCAAACTAATAGTAATCGCACTAACAGTAACTGCACTAACACTAGCAGCCACCACACTTGCAGCAATCAACATAAACAGAGACATACCATCCTCGGGCTCAGTCATAACTACTCCAAACATCAACATCTACTCAAATATTGATTGCACAGAAAACCTCACCAGCATCGACTGGGGATCAATTGAAGCTGGATGCAACACTACACAAACTATATACGTAAAGAATACAGGAACAGCAACAATGACCTTGAGCTTAACTACAAACAACTGGACCCCAGTTGAAGCAGACGGTTGTATCACCATTTCGTGGGATGGAGAAGAAACTCAACTCAATCCAGGACAATCAACACCTGTAGAATTGACCCTGATTGTAGCGTCAGACATAACAGACATAACAAATTTTAGCAACAGCATTACCATCTCAGGAACCACATAAACCCATTCTTTTTTAAATCATCTAATTGAGTAGTTTCCAGTCTTTTTTGTAAAGAACCAGAGAGTCATCCTTCATTATTCGTGAGGTAATGCCAACAACAAAATTATTTTCCTTTGAATCAGAATTATTGTTAGTTGATAAGACATTGTTTTTTTCGATCATTCAAAATTTTCAGAGGTTAGTTTATTTTTGCCAGAGGAGTTGGCTTTTGATATTTTAGTTTTCGATCTATTGCAAATATTGCAATGTCGTTTATATGCACTCGCGATAAAGACGATTAAAGAAAACGGTGAAGCTAAAATGGAGTTTGAATTAGGAAAAGGCGCAAATGAGAGTTATTTGGTTGATGTTGTAATTGCAGCCTTAAACGAAGAGGTAGGAATAGGCTTAACAGTTGATGAAATGTTACAGAATATTAGACCAAAAAGAGTCTTGGTAATCGATGGCCACAGCTGTGATCGAACTGTAGAAGTTGCAAAAGACATGGGAGCAACAATCCTATTTCAAGACGGCATCGGAAAAGGAGACGCTATAGCAAAAGCTATCAACAATCTAGATCTAGATGTCGATTACATCGTGGTAACAGATGCAGACTACACTTATCCTGCAGAGTTTGTACCCGAAATGATTCGCATTTTAGAGCAAAATCCAAAAGTGGGAATGGTTTGTGGAAACAGGTTTAGCCCACAGACTGAGGAAAAAATTTTTCGCGGAGTCTTCTATTTAGGCAACAAGTTGATAGCACTTTCTCACAACCTTTTAAACGGAGTCAGGTTAGAAGATCCCTTGACTGGGTTGAGAGTGATCCGCTCTAGTGTTCTGCGAAATTGGAAGGTTCTGTCCAAGGGTTTTGACATTGAAGTTGAGCTAAATCAATGGGTAGAAAGGTCAGGCTATGAAATAAGAGAAATACCAATCAAGTACAGAAAAAGAATTGGTGAAAAGAAGCTAAAGATATCTGATGGAGCAACTATATTCAAAAGAATCCTGCAAAACCACACCAGCTTGGAAGATCAAACACACAAACCTCACTACCTTAATAAACGCGAATATTTCAATAAATAAAACTATGGAACTTAATTTTAGACCTTAACCATATTATTTTGCCAATTTTTCAATAGATTTAACATTACAAAGAGAGATTTACTTTTGTGTGGTCTATTCTATCCATGCTTTCAACAACGCTAAAGGAGAATAATTGTAGGACTGCTGATAAAGCCTCGCAGACACTAGAGAGATACCTTTAATTTTTTCACAAAGGAAAAAAAATAAATCAATTTTTCTTTTTTAAGAAGTCCTTTTCACCATTGAACCACTTAACTAAATCAAGATATTTTTCGTATTTTCGATTGCGAGTTAAGTCAGAGACAGACGGCTCTCCATAATAATCTTCAACGAAAACCACCCATTTATAGTTGGTTCTTGGCTTAGAGGAAAAAAAATTTTATTTTCATATGGTAGCTTATCGTATCTCTCAAGCAGATCCTCCCGAAATTCCTCTGGCTCCGTATCTGAAAAAAGGATGAACAAATTATTGTAATTTATGCGTAATAGACAGCGATTCCATTGTTCAAGTGCTTCGGCCTCATTAATGTAATGCAAGAAATGAACCTCAACATCACCTCCTAAAATACCGATAGGATAATTTCGCTTGAGAGCCGTTTGGATCTTTTGAACGGATATATGTGTAGATACGGTTGTAAATTTAAGCGGTTGCTTGAGGTACCATTCGAGTTTTTCTAATAACTTTATGTACTCTTCTGGGAAGAAGAAGATACCTATTGTTGGAGAAGAAAATTGCAAACCAAACTTGTGATACATGCCAATCAAATAACAATTATTGCCGATAATTGAAAAATTTGTGTTTTTAAGTTTTGATCGCTCAAATCTAGAAAACAATCGGTCTGTAATCTGCCATTTAATTAATTCCAGAATTTTGTCGCTTTCTCTTTCAATAAACGCTTTGATTGCTATTTTCCCTCAGAGGAATTTTTGGAGAAATAATAACTGTTAATCCTACTGTCCCTTTGATAAAGTTTATCATGATCGCAGTCAGATGGAAGTGAACTCTAGAAATAGATACTTGTATTCACACATAATCACATCAAACCACAAAAGCAGCAAGTCGAAAAACAAGCTCTCAAACTGATTAGTTTTATATTAAGCTGTTATAAATGTGCTTTTAGCTGATGGAAACTGTTGTTCTATCCATTAAATGGGTAACACTCTCTATTATGGGGAGAGTGCGCCTGTTT
>CAYPSV010000022.1:0-26064 GCA_964413605.1 uncultured Candidatus Bathyarchaeia archaeon
ACTTAAAAACCGTTGTCACCGTTCCGATAAGCATCCATTGCCATGACGACTTCGGTTTGGCAGTTGCAAACAGTTTAGCTGCAGTTGAAGCAGGCGCAACCCAAGTGCACGTTGCCGTCAACGGACTGGGAGAACGGGCAGGAAATACAGCACTTGAAGAAGTCGTAACCGCGTTACACGTAATCTACAAGTATAAAACCGGAATCAACACAAGACTACTCTACAGCACCAGCCGAATGGTAGCTGCCTTAACAGGTATTAAAGTGCAAGCCAACAAAGCCATCGTGGGAGAAAACGCGTTTGCCCACGAATCAGGCATTCACACCCGCGGCGTTACCGAACAACCCCTTACCTTCGAACCTATCAGCCCCGAACTTGTCGGGCGCACACGCAAACTAGTCGCTGGTAAATTGGCAGGAACAAGGGGAATCAAAGCAGAACTGGAAGAAATTGGCATCCACCCAACTGAAGAGCAACTAAAAGAAATCGTGCAACGGGTTAAAGAACTTGGTGACAAAGGCAAAATGGTCACTGACGCCGACTTGATAGCGTTGACTTCTGCTGTAATAGGTGAAGTAGTTGGAGAAGAAAAAATCGTTGACTTATGCGACATGGCTGTAGTAACCGGCATTAAAGTCATTCCAACAGCCTCAGTACGTTTAACGTTAGATGGTAAAGAGTATATTGCTGCTGAAACAGGCGTTGGCCCAGTTGATGCAGTTCTCAAAGCCATCCAGAAGCTAACTAGCAACTTGGAAAAAGTCCGTCTTAGCGAATACCGACTTGAAGCTATCACGGGCGGTTCCAATGCTGTTGCCGAAGTAGTGATTAAAGTAGAAGACGAAAAAGGGAACATCGTTTCAGCACGTGCAGCCCGAGAAGACATCGTAATGGCAAGCGTAGAAGCCATGATAAATGGTATAAACAAGCTCTTGCTAAAAAATCATAAGCAGGGAAATAAAAAGTGAAAATCGTAGCCTTCCAAGGAGAACCTGGCGCCTACAGTGAATCTGCAGTTTTTCAGTTTTTCGGCTCTAAAGTGGAAGCTAAGCCCTGCCGAGATTTTTTAGAAGTTTTCGAAACAGTTAAGCAAGGTCAAGTTGCGGCGGGAGTTGTGCCCGTGGAGAACTCAATAGAGGGCAGCATTAATCAAAACTATGACCTTTTTTTCAATTACGATCTCAAAGTATGTGGTGAAGTCATCGTCAGAATTGCGCATTGCCTCATCGTTAACCCAGGCACAACAATGGAGCAAATCAAAGCTGTGTATTCTCATCCTCAAGCTTTGGCGCAATGTCGCAAATATCTGGAAAAGATGAAGTGGGAAATAATCCCCGCTTATGACACCGCAGGCAGTGTAAAAATCATTAAAGAACAAAAAATCACAAACGCAGCAGCTATCGCAAGCCGGCATGCAGCTGAGTTAAACGACATGGAGATCCTGGAGAGAGATATAGCTGACAACAAAGACAATTTTACTCGTTTCTTTGTTCTCTCCCATGAAGATTCAGCACCCACAGGCAAAGATAAGACCAGCATTATCTTCTCAGCCAAACATGAACCTGGCGCACTATACAATGCACTAGGTGAATTTGCCAAACGCAAAATCAACTTAACACGCATCGAATCCCGCCCAACCAAAAAAACCGCCTGGGAATACAACTTCTACCTTGACTTCGATGGACATCGAACCGAACAAAAATGCGCCGAAGCTCTTATAGCATTAGAGAAATATGCGGTTTTCGTGAAGATCTTAGGTTCTTACCCTAAAGCTATTTTGCCATAAGACAGTACCCAACCACATTTATCCCTTAACTTAGGGTTAGGAATATAAATAAAATTTTAGATTACATTATAGGGTAAGAGAGGTGTTTGCAGTTGAATTCGACAGCAAATGAACCAGAAAACAAAGAAAACGAACCAAACCCTGTTGACATATCTTCACTAGATATTTACCAACTTGTAGAGCTATTCATTATGCTACTGAGCGAACAAGCCTGGCGTCATATAGGACTGCGAGCTGATCCACACACTAACAAAATAAATAAAGACCTAACAAAAGCACATGTCGCCATAGACTGCATAATCTCACTTGTTGACAAAATTGAATCCAACATAGATAAAAAGGAGATAGAGAGTCTGCGGAAACTAATAACAGACCTGCAAATAAACTACGCTGAACAGATGAAATAGCTTCGCACGTTAGCATAGATTTTGATCTTTCTCTCTATAACTGAACTACGCCTACGCTATAGACTAATAAGGCTACCTTACCCTTTAATAGAGCAGAGTACAGGGTGTGTTTTTGTGCCAATACCAATCGGTTCACTTTTTAGGCAAATTGTCGAAGTATTGAAGACAAAGGATGACAATCCAAATAGCTATTTAAATAATCCAAACAGCGACTTTTACAACCCAAATTACGCCATCAACAATCCCTGCAGCTCAATTAACAATAAAGATAGCGGAATTAACAATGCATCAAATAACCAATACAACAAGGAATTGCGAAGGAATGCTTTACGAGAACTAATTCGGATGTATCTGTCAGACTATTTGTCAACTGAACAAACAGAGCAGCTTGTTATAGAATATATACCTTGACGACATCAGTCTTAGCCGCCCGCGATCTAATGGTGAAAGAAGGAAATGAATTTGGAAAAGCTTGAAAAGATGGCTAAATTATTTTTAACGGAAACACCCACGGGACGTTCACTTCTGGTATATAAAACTGGGTCTGCAGTAAAATTCCGCGACATGATGCAGATGGCGTCTCAGATCCTACCTGACCATCAAGCATTGTTTATGTCAGCTATTAGCAGGATCAATTTTTCGCTAACTTTGTCTGATGCTGATTCAATCACGGGGCGTCTCTTGGCTATTTTGGAGACAGAAAAATACAGAGCTATACAAGCATCAAAGACATAATGGAAAGCTAAATCTCAAATCCACTCTTTTCGCTCACGTATCAGGTACTTTGCAAACAGAAAAGCTTCTCACTAATCAACGTGTCAATGGTCTTTCTTTTGCAAACCTTTTTTCTTTCCACTTCTTTAACCATTCGGTCAAAAAAGCGTTTAAGTCCTCGGCTAAACTGTCGGTTTCATACTCTTTTAGGTGAATTTTCTTTCCCATCTTGAGATGTATCAGAAAATCTGTCCAACAAAATTTTATCTTACGGTTAAAATAATTATCGATTGGTTACTGCGTTAGAATCGCTTAACTACGTTTACGTAAAAATTCTCTATCACTTTGTGTCCTTCGGGGTGTGTTTCATTTCCTATTGTGATACGCTCGGGGTGAAATTGAACACCGTAGAATGGATTAGTTCTGTGTTTGACAGCCTCGACTTCACATGACGCAGAATCAGCCAGCAACCTAAAGCCCGCACCATCAAGGCTTTCTTTTAGGACAAAGTCGCTGTGATACTGAACTAATGGAATTGCTTGTCCTTGTTTGAACCTTGCAAAAATATCGCCACTTTGCATTACGTTGACATCTCTAAATTGATCTATAATTGGGTGAGACATCGATGCTGTTGTAGCTCCAAATACAGAGCAAAGGAGTTGATGCCCAAAACACACCCCCAGAATCGGCAGCCTACATGATTCAATAAGCTCCATAACACCCGCAAATTTCGCCCTATCAGAGGCTTTTACTATTCGGGCTTCGGATCCACTGATTACCACAGCGCCTATATCTTGTGCAACTTTATAGTCCGAGGTTATCTTTTCATAGGAAACAACTGTTGATGTACTAAACTTGTTAGCGGCTTTGCGCAATTCATCGATTTCTTTGCCGTCTAAATAGCAGTTGATAATAAAAGTTTTTGCCATCGGGGGCTTCCTCATTATTCAGATTATTTTTCAGTAGATTCCAGCATTTTATACATATTATCATAGGATTTGGTAAAGTCGCTATCATTTTCCTTGAGCTTTTTCTTAAGTTGTTCCATACGTTCAATCATTGCATCTGAATCTTTCTTCTTTATCAAGCTAACCCACTCTTGAGCTTTAACCATAAATAAGTCTTCGATTTTTCCTAGTTCAGGCAAATTGGCTTGCAGGTTTGTATAGAGATCAGGGGTTTCCAGCGCCGTTGCCTCCGCCAACGTGAACAGCATACGATAGGTTGTTCCGGCGACTTTTTTGGTTTCAGGCAAATTCTTCTGCTCTAGCAGCGTTTCACAAGCAACTAAACCAATAAAATGCGGCAATCCTAACACAACAGACATCAATTCGTCATGTTTTCTTGGGGGCATGACAAAAACATTTGCTTTTTCCTGTTCCAGCCACACCTTGAATTTTTCCGCAAACGCCTGCTCCTGAGGAGTAGTTGGTGTAAGCACGTACGCTTTGTTTTTAAGACCATGACTGCCTGGACCAAAAACAGGGTGGGTACCCAAGACAGTTGCGTTCTTTATGTATTCGTGCATAGTTTTGACAGGGGTCTCTTTTATGGATGCGATATCCATAATGACTTGCCCTTCACGCAGGACAGGGCTGATTGTTTTAACTACCTCCTCAATCGCATCTATGGAAACGCAAAGAAAAATTTGGTCAGCATCTGAAACAGCCTCCTGAAAGTTAGTAGTTAAGTCCACCAAAACGTCTTTGAGGTTTTCAAGTTTCGCCTTTTTCCGGTCAGCTAAAACAACATCGTAATCTTTAGCGAGAAAAAACTTAGCGAACCAAACGCCCATTTTTCCCGCGCCGATTACGGCAATTCTCATTGAACTGCCTCACAGATTTTATCCAGACCATCTCCTATTTGATCGTCTGGAGCCGTTAGGCTGATTCGGAAGTGTTCGCGGTAATCGCCAAATGATGTTCCTGGTGCCACAGCGACGCCTCTATCAAGCAAATTGAGGGTGAATTTCTCTGAATCTAAACCGTCAAGTTTAGGGAAAACATAGAAAGGTGCATCGGGTTTAGTGAATTTGAAACCTGCTGCAGAAAGTTTGGTACTTGCAAGGTCTGCGCGTTGTTTGTATTTTGCCTTAATTGCAGAGGCTATTTGTTTGCTTAGCTCTAAGCCTTTCAATGCTGCATCTTGGATAAAAACCGGGACGTTGTTTACGGTAATTTGGTTGAGTTTGGTTATTTTGTCGACAAACAGTTTATTGGCTATTAAGTAACCAATGCGCCAACCGGTCATCGTGAAAGTCTTTGAGAACCCGTTTGACAAGATATGCTTACATTCCGCGTCATAGTCGAGGATGCTTTTAGTCTTAACAAAGCTAATTGCACCATAAACCTCATCAGAAAGGATTGTTACGCCTTTCTTGTTAGCTAACTCGACTATATAATCGAGGGTTTCATTATCCATTGCTTTGCTTGTGGGATTGTTCGGGTTATTGATAATTATCAATTTGGTTTCTTTGTCAATCAACAACTCAAGTTTGTCTATATCAACTTTCCAGCCATCTTCCATATCTGTTCGCAACAGTTTCGTTTTGGCACCAAAACTTTTTGCGATCAAATCGTAAGCTGTCCAATAAGGGGTTGGAATAACAACGTTGCCGCCATTCTTCAACATCAAAAACATTGTAGCGAATACAGCCCATTTTGAACCTGGGGTAACAACAACGTTTTCTGCTTTAACGCCATGCACATCAGCGATTTTCTCCCTTAGCTTTAACTCACCATAAGATGAGGCATACTTAGTTTTGCCCGCCTTCATAGCTGCGTAAGCTGCTTCCACTATTTCTGGGGGCGTAGCCAAGTCTGGGTCACCTAAGTTTAACCGAATAATTTTTTTTCCTTCACTTTCAAGTTTGAGAGCTTTCTCATTTATCTCGTACAGCATAGACAACAACTCTCCATTGAGAGTTCCTTATTCTTGAACGGAACTGCACATATTAACTATTTCGCGGTATACCGCTTTAAGTTGACTTGCATCAAGACCGAATTCAACTCCTTTTACAGCTATCCGTTTAAATAACTCATTTTCTCTTGAAAGGTCTCGAACGGGTTTTCCCCTCCTTTTCTTGGCTGCACCGACGGCTTTGCAAACCTTGGCTCTTTCGCACAGAGCATTTAAGATTTGGTCGTCTATTTCATCTATTCTTCGGCGTAACTCGTGGAGATCATCCAAGGTTTAGTGCTCCTTTAGAACTTGCGGCATGTAACCTGAGCGAATCATATGATCAACTAAAGTTATAGCAACTGCTGCTTCGATAGCAGGTACAGCTTTTGGAACTATACAAGGGTCATGCCTTCCCTTAACGCTTAAGGCAGTATTCTGCAAAGTACAAACGTTAACAGTCTTCTGCTCCTTGGCGATAGAAGGAGTAGGTTTTATCGCTACCCTTATCAGTATTGGCATGCCACTGGATAAACCGCCCAAGATGCCACCAGCATTCTCAGTTAAAGTTGTAACCTTACCATTACTTGATTTGTAAGCATCATTGTTTTCTGAACCCCGAAGATTAGCCGCCGCAAAACCGACACCGAATTCAACGCCTTTAACGGCTGGAACCGCGAACAACGCTTTAGCCAAGTCACCGTCTAGCGTATCAAACAACGGCTCGCCAATTCCCACAGGCATGTTAACTGCGACACATTCGACTATACCACCCAAGCTGTCACCTTCTTTTTTAGCTTCCATGATTGCTTGCTCCATCCTATCAGCACAAATTAAATCGGGGCACCTAGTCGCAGCAGCATCCCGGTTTTTCCTGATCTCTGCGGAACTAAAATGTTTTTCAGATTTAATGTCACCAATTGCCAACGTGTAAGCCAAAACATCAACATTATATCTGCCAAGTAATTTCTTGGCTATGGTACCAGCCATGATTAACGCAACAGTGATGCGCCCAGAGAAACGCCCTCCTCCACGGTAATCGTTAAAGCCACCATATCTAATTCGAGCAGGATAATCCGCTTGACCAGGTCTTGGTAAATCCTTGATGTCTTCGTAATCACCAGACTTGACGTCTTTATTCTCAACCATCAAAGTGATGGGGGCACCAGTTGTGAGACCGTTAAAAACACCGCTGAATATTTTGGCAACATCTTTCTCGATACGTGCAGAAACAATTTTTTTTTCAGCCGGAATCCTGCGATCGAGCTCCTCTTGAAAATCGGCTTCGACTAGCGGCAACCCTGCGGGGCAACCATCCACAATAACGCCCACAACGCTTCCGTGGCTTTCGCCAAACGTGGTAACAACAAATTCTTTACCTATCGAATTTCCCGCCAACTAAATCTACTCCTATTTGCTTTAGATGAGTGAAGAATTGTGGATAAGACTTTCTGACGCAGTCAGCATTTTGAATCGTTGTTTCTCCTTCTGCACGTAAAGCAGCAACTGCACAAGCCATTGCAATTCGGTGATCATTGTGTGAGTCTATGGTTGCACCATGCAGAAGTGAGCCACCCTGTATGAGTAGGCCATCATCATTGAGGGTGATTTGAGCGCCCATTTTTGTTAACTCAAGGTATAGCGACTCAAGCCGGTTAGACTCTTTTAAACGAAGCCTATGAGCACCAAAAATATGGGTAAGCCCTTGCGCATTACACGCCAAGGCAGCTATAACAGGGACAAGGTCAGGAATATTCTTAGCATCAACTTCTACAGGTTTAAGCAGACAGCCTGAGCCTTCAATCTCAACGCTTTCCTGACACACTTTCCCCTCAACACCCATTTGCTTTAGGACCCCGATAATTGCTTTATCGCCCTGGATTCTGCTGTAGTTGAGGTTGTTTACTTGAATTCTAGATTCTGTTATGGCTGCAGCGGCAAGAAGGAAAGCAGCTGAAGAGAAATCGCCCGGAACTGTACCATCGGACGGCAGGTAGGTTTGTTTTGCGGGGATATGGATGTGTTTTTCGTGCGCTGGCACTTTGATTCCGTGATTAGATAGAACAGCCTCTGTCATCTTGACATAGTCTGCCGACTCTAAAGGTGAAGTTAGCATTATTTCTGTGTCCACTTCAGCTCGTGGGCAGGCAAACATCAAACCTGAAATAAATTGAGAACTCACATCCCCAGCAATGTAAGTTTCCCCTCCAACGATGCCGCCACCCTTCACGAAAACAGCGTCTTTGGCATCCAGATTTCCAGCATCCGCTTTTGCTCCGAGTTCTTTGAGGCTTGTAAGCAAGGGTTCCACGGGGCGTTTGTCGAGGGAACCTCTAAAAACCAAAGTCGAAGAGCCATTGGCTAACGCAGCTATTGGAATCATGAAACGCAGTGTTGCGCCTGATTCTCCGCAGTCAATTGGCTCCTTTGAGCCTTTAAGGGTCTTTACACCCTCTATTGTCCAGCAACCCTCTGAAGTTTTCACTTTTGCACCTAAAGCAGTTATGGCTCGGAGTGTGGCTTCGGTGTCCTCGGACAATAGGGGAGTAGAAACCTTAGAAACCCCACAGGAAAGCGCAGCGGCTATAGCCATTCTTTGTGTGTATGATTTAGAGGAAGGTGCGTAAATTTGTCCATTGAGTCTTCGAGCTTTTCTGATTGTGACTGCTGCCGTTATGCTATCACCTTTGCTTTTTCACGGTTCAACTTTGTCTGCAAGATTTCACCTTCATAGTTTTTCAACGCAGCTTTTACCGAATCAACATTATCCTTTGAAACCACAGAGGTAACAGCAGGTCCTTTGCCACAGAGACCAGCCGCCACAGCTCCGGCAGCTAAAGCGTCTATAGCGATTGCAGGGTTTAGATTGGAGGCTGAGGAGTAAACTAATCCATTAAGAGTTAGGGCTTCCCAAACTTTGCCTTCCAAAGCAGACTTGAACGCGATTTCCACAAGCGGTTTGACAGCTTGAAGTCGATTCAAGTTTGAGTCAGCAGTGTAAGCTTTGTGGGGAGGCACATGGAAAAGCACAGAAAAATCTTCCATCAGCTGCATCTGCTTGATTATTTTTTTGTTCAAGTTATCCGTTATGACAACCCCACCAAAGTATGAAGCGCAGGCATCATCAAACGCTCCTGTTACGGTGACTCTTGCGTCAAAAGCCGCTTCCACACCGATTTTAACAATTTCTAAGTCATCTCGAGGTTGTTCCAAAGCCGCGACAACGGCAAGAGCTGTTGCATTTGCAGCTGCACTACTACTCTTTAGTCCACGTGCAATGGGGATATTCGATTGAGTTTTTACTTTTGCACCAAAACTCTTCTCCAAACTAAAATGCTGCAAAACCCTTGCAACCGTTTTTTCGATCAAAAGCGTGCTTTCTTTCGGGTCAGACACAATCTCCGCCAAAATAACACCTGGCTCGTCAGTCAGTTTGACTTCTGCCTTAGTCCACAAATCAACCCCGAACGCTGCCCCTTTCCCCAACGCAATCGCATTGACGATTGTTGCAGCCCCATGAACTAACGCCGTAGCTTTTCCCGACACAGGTTATACCTTCATTAAGTGTTTTAGCGATGCTTGTCGCATTGCTTCAACAGGAGCAGATTTACCTGTCCAAAGCTCAAGCGATGCGGCCCCTTGATAAATGAGCATTTCCACACCATTAATTACTTTAGCTCCTGCAATCTTTGCTTCTTTTGTAAGCTTTGTTTCAAGTGGATTGTAAACTATATCCATAACTGCCAAATCAGGTCTTAACAATTTAGAAGGAACGGGACTATCGTCGAAGTGAGGTTTCATACCCACAGATGTTGCGTTAACAAGAATATCTGAATCTTTAAGATCAAGAGCTATATCGCTAGGTGAAAGAGTACCCACGGTGACCTTTTTGGTAAGTGCTCCCCCTAAAACTTTGGCCAAGGCTTGAGCAGGTTTAACTGTGCGATTCAAAACGGCAATTTCATCAGCTTCTTTTGCCAAAGCGTAAGCAATAGCTCGTGCAGCGCCTCCAGCGCCTAACAAAAGAACTTTTCTACCCTTAAGTTCAACTCCGTTTTCTTTTAAAGCTTTAAGGGCACCCACGCCATCAGTGTTAAACCCGAAAAGAAGATTTTCTTTATTCAAGATTGTGTTAACTGAGTTTACGATTTGCGCTGACAAATCAACTCTATCTAAATGTTTTACTACAGCGCTCTTATGGGGCATTGTAACGTTCAAACCGCGAATGTTTAAGGCACGCATACCGTTCACTGCATTGGCAACTTCAGCTGGTTTGACTTTGAAAGCTAAATATACATAATTTATTTTAAGTTCCTGAAATGCAGCATTGTGAATTACAGGGCTTAAGCTGTGTTCTATGGGGTCACCTATGACTCCGCAGATGCGTGTTTTTCCCGAAATATTCATTGCTTAACTCCCAATAAAGCGTAGGCTTTACGCATTTCGGCAATACTCATTTGTCCCGGAGCGGTTGAATCACCTTCTAGCGAAGCAAATGTAAAGTACGCACCAAACATAGGTGAGAGAAGTCTAGAGATCTTTCCTTTTTCACCCATGCAGAAACAAACCAGCTTAGACTTAGCTGAAGCGAAAGAGACAAAACTTAAAATTGGTAGATTATCGTCAACCTGTTTTGCGGTGGTAACGATTTTGCAAACTGCCGCACCTTGAGCGATATGTTCGTTAAGGATTTTTTCCATTTTGAAAGTATCTATGACGCCATCATAATTGTGGTATGAAACAATTGGTTTTGATCCCAATTCTCTGAGTTGACGTATGGTTTCAGCACATTTTGGGCTTGAAGAATCAACATCAATGTATTCAAAGCCTTGCTTGGCAGCTTTTAGAAGGGTTTGCTGACGTTCAGCCTCTGTTCCTGCAAAAAAGCCTTTTTCGTTTACAAGTTTATTTGTGGCAATCAAGGGAATTCTTGTGCTTTCTTTGAGATCTTTTAGGTTTCGTGATTCTTCAAAGCAGTCGAGTCGAATTTCGATAAAGTCAGAATGAGCCTTCTCTGCCTTTTCAATTAGATTTAGGGCGTCTGTCATTTCTTTTGGGAGAATCGAAACACAGATTCTCACACTCACTTCTCAATCACCGTTTCTTCAGGCACTGATATGCCGAAGTGTCTTCCTCCCTTCGCGGCTAGATGCACGACGACTTCGTCACCCGGTTTTAGGTCTGTCACGGGTTTAGAGCCTTTGGGTGTAACAACTCGGATTGTTTCGGCATTTTGCAGGATAGTTTTTATGATTTTGTCGTTCACTTGGGCTTCAACAAGGATAAGCGGTCTAATTTCTATCTTTATTCTACCAACGTTGGTTTTTCGGGTTTTGCCTTCACGGTTAACTACTACAACTTCATCTCCAGCTTTGAACTCTTGAAGGTAACGTGTAGTTTCCAAATTGCCCAATGTGTACATAGATAACGAACCTGCATTCACCCTGAAGGGTCGGGAAGCAACGTATGGATTTTCATGAACCTCCGCTTCTACCAAAAACAAACCCGCACTTTGGCTACCGACAAGCATCCCTTCACCTTCACTCATCATATCGCAGGTATCCACACAAACTCGTGCTCCATTACTGATGGGTTTAGTTGTAATAATTTTGGCCACAGCCATATCAAGATTCAAGGCATCGGGCTTAACTACAGCAATAGTTTTTTTTAGTTCTTCGGGATCTGAAGTTCTGAGCAAAACGCCGTTAGTTCCCAATTCAAGAGTATCAACTGCCACTTTTGCTTCTTCGGCGTTGGTTACTTCGGCTATTAATTTGCTCTTACCTTTTATTCTTGCGATAAGATTTTCAAGAGGAATTACACGCCAATTAGCACAACTGATGATTAAGTAACTCGCACCTAAATCTGCAGCTTTCACGATCAGGTCTTCTGTTGTTTTATCCTCAATGCAAATTCTTACAATTTTACTGCCTGATTTGATTTTTTCCAAATTATTAGCTGAGAGATAGATTACTCGCAGGCTTTCTTTGTTTGCTAAAAAAGTAGCTTGGTCCCCTTCTACGACTGCATCGCAGTATTGAGTAATTAGAGAGTGCATTCCTCCTTTTTGATCTTGTGCGATTTCTACCCAGAGTTCCTTCAACGCTTATCACCCAAAAATTTTAGCGCCTGCTCAACGCTCGCGTTTTGGTGAACGATAGCACATAGGGCTTTGGAAATTTGTGTTGGGCTTTCACACTGAAACACGTTTCTGCCTATCGAGAGACCAGCAGCTCCAGCTTTTATGGCGTCGCATGTGGTCTGAAGGATCTCTTCAGGAGACTTACATTTTGGTCCTCCAGCAATTACAACTGGAGAAGGACAGCTTTCAACAACTGCCTTGAAGGTTTCTATGTCACCTGTGTAGTTAGTTTTGATGATGTCTGCACCAAGTTCAGCACCGATTCTTGCAGCATGCGCTACTGCCTCTGGTTCATGTTCATTTTGGATTTTTGGACCCCGCGGATACATCATGGCTAACAATGGTAAACCGAATTCGTCGCATTCTTCAGAAACTTTGCCTAAGTTTTTAAGCATTTTATTTTCGTCTTGTGCTCCAATGTTCACATGAACGCTTACTGCATCCGCACCGATGTGTATAGCTTCCTTCACGCTACAAACTTGGACTTTTCCGTTTACGTTCGGACTACGGTTGGACATCCCTGAAAGCATGACTACTAAACCTGCGTTTGCTGTGTCAACGCGTTTAGCTATGCCCTTGTGGACAAGTATAGCGTCAACTCCACCTTTTACTAGCTGGTTAGTTATGGTTTGCATGTCGGTTAAGCCTTGAATTGGTCCAATGGTTACACCATGATCCATGGGCACGATAACTGTACGGTTATCTTTTTGCATGATTCTTTTTAGTCTGCGGGTTTTACCTTCGTTCATACTTTCCACCTTAACTTTGTTTGAGAGAGCTTTTAATTAACTTTAATGCTTTCTCTTTTTCATTCCAATCCACAAATAAAAGAATACTAGAAGTAATTGTAAGTATACCAGAAATATTTATGCCGCTAACACGCAAATCCTCGCTGATTTTTCCTATTATTCCATGCGTCTCCTCCAAACCAACTCCGCTGGTTTTTATAAACACTAGATCCTTTTTGACCGCCATAGCTATCGTTTCCTTATTGCCAATTGTTATGTTGTGAATTTGATTAAAGAGAGTATCAATGCTCTTTTCTTGAGGAACATAGAGGATGATTGAGTTTGTGTTCATGGACATTCCAAGTAGCATAGAGTGAGCTCTAACTCTTTCCACCACGGCATTGATTATTTCAGGGTTTGCCGACAAGCCATTGCCGATAACAGTGATTTCCACAACTGGGGTTGGGTGAGCAATTTCAGCGTCAAGTTCTGTTGCTAATCCACCCGTAATGATTGTCCCAGAATGACTCAAGTCGCCGTGCGCATTACTTATGACTTTGACGTCTATATCTTTAGGTTTATACTTCAGAGCTTTACTGTGAATGAATTTGGCTCCTGAATCTGCCAATCCTACAAGAGTAGTAACGTTAATTGTTGGAAGAAGTTGAGGAGCAGCAATTATTTTGGGGTCACCTGACATTATTCCAGCTGCGTTTGTAACCAAGACAATTTGATTAGCGCCCAGACCTTGAGCCAAAATGAATGCGGAAGTATCACTGCCGCCTCTGCCAAGCGTTGTGATTTTTCCATCTTTAGTTTTACCCACAAACCCAGCAATAACCGGAACAGTACCTGCCATCACAAGGGGAAGTATGCATTCTTTGATGTTCTTCTCACATTCTTTGACGATTGGATTAGCATTTTGAAATAAGTCATCAGTTACGATAGGCCATTTACTGTCCATGGGGTCAAAATAACAAGCGTCAACCCCATTGTTTCGAAGGGCGGTAGCGAAAATTCGAACACTAGTACGTTCCCCCATAGAAAGAATATCGTCTAACTCGTGCTTAGATAGTTTGCCGTTTGAAGTATTTTTAGCAGTTTTCATTAGAACATCGGTGGTTTTGCCCATGGCGGAAACTACTACTGCAATTTTGGCGCCTTTTTTTGCTTCGTTCACAACTGCCCTAACAGCTTTTAAGAGCCTTTCGTGGTCAGATAGGCTAGAACCGCCAAATTTAACGACTATAGTTGGGTTAGAGGAAAGTTTTGTCATTTGTTTTTACATCCTTGCTTTGCCCAGAACTTTTATTAAAAAATTTTTTTAGTTCTGGGCTTAAGTAAAATAACCGAAATAATAAAAGCCGTATTCGAAGCTGTGTAACAGGGAAGCCGCTTTTACCGCTGTGTTTCTTAGATTGGACATTGCTTCGAACCTGCAAATCAGTCAGGTCCCTAAAAATATAAGCGTTTCGGATTTGAAGTAAACTTTAAGGAGCTGCTCCAGAGCGCGTGGGAATCAAGAATACTCTTGTTTCATGAGAATTTCGTTTGTTGCTGCATTAGCTAAGTTGCTTGCCTTACTTAAGAGACAAAAAATTGGGAAAAGCGAGCTTAAGCGTCAATTTTTATTATTTGGGGAATTTTCCCAACTGTTCCAACCTGTCCTTTGTAAAGGATGAATACTCCATGCACGCCTTCAATTGACAATGCTTTGTCGATTCCTGCTTGAATTCCTACGTGGGCATCTTCGCCTTTCACAGTGTTACCGATTGCTGTCGCTGCAGAATCTGCCAAAGTTGCATTATTGCAAAAAACCGTCACTGCCTCTGCATCTCCAAAACTGATGGCGTGACTAAAGCGTCCTGAGCTTGTGGCAACGCCTATAGGAAACTCTGTCAATCTAAATCCAAAACGTTTCGATAGTGGTTCTTCACCAGCAGCAACTGCTATGTCGATTGGTTGGTTTGAGTTGGCTGATATTTCGCCTCCATCCTCCACCACCGCTACCTTGCACCCTTCACTTAACATGTCTTTGACAGCCAAATCTGCTATGGCTCCAGCTACGGCAGCCATTGGACCGACACCTGCCTTTTGGGCAAACTCTGCCATCAGCTTGGCTACTACTGGTTCATTAGGTACAGGAAGAGGGGATAGAGCATGAATAAATTTGGGGTTTGCCCTCGTGTAGAGTTCAAGTTCTCGATAATTTCGCTTTATTGAGGCTACAGCTATTCTAATGGCTTTTTCCTGATCAGAAATTATCGTGCATTGAGATTCTTTGAAAAGAAAATTTTCTCTCAGAAGGTTCCCAGTCAACTTTTCTTTAACCTGATTAGGTCGACACCGTTTTGCTTTACAGATTTAATAGCTCGAGCAGGGCAAGCATCCACGCAGATTCCGCAAGCGCTACCCATACATCTTACTTTATCAAACTGTACAGTCGAATCCGGTGCTAAGGTAATTGCTTCAACAGGGCAAAGTGCTACGCAACTGCCGCAACTGAAGCATTTTTCTGAATCTACTTCGATAAGTTTAGGCACCATAACAGCAACGCCCCGTTTCCGGAATGCATCGACGACTTTTTGAAGCTGGTCATCAGGAACTTCAGCAAGAATTTCCCCACCCTTCGAGTTAATGTGTGCTGTTAAGATTGCCATCGGCACTTTGTGTTCGATTATTATTTGTGAAGCAATCGGCTCTGAGACTTGTTCCTCGTTAAAGCGTATCAATATTCTTCCCATATGTTTACCTTCCTAACAATTTAGCTACATCTTCAGTTGTAACGATACCAAGAACTTTCCTTTCTATGTTGATTACAGGCAAAGCTGAGATGTTGTGCTGCGCCATGCGTTTAGAGGCAATCTCAAGGGGTTCTTCAGGTTTGGCTGTTACAACGCTGCGAGTCTCTATGTCAGCCAATGCTTTCTTGCCCTCCGCCATAGCTCTAGTTACGTCCCAAGAAGTAACGATACCTAAAAGTTTGCCTGCGTCATCGACAACAACTATGTGGTTGACTGAATTTGTAACTATGCGTTTGGCTATGGCTTGTATTTCTTCGTTTTCAGTGCATGTAATGGCTGGATGCATAACGCTAACCACGAAAGGAATTTCCTCGGTCTGACGCATAGGTTTAAACGTACTATTAGTTGGCAAACGCTCCACAGGTGAAGACAAAAAGAAGCTGCCTTCATCAATCCATTCTTTGAGCGTTTGGGAAACCTTCTTTGCCATTTTCAAACTTGAAAGCGAGCTTACGCGGATTTTCTTTCCATTAATGTTTATGGACCCTGATTTGAGTTCTGCATAGCTGACCTGACCAAGCTTAGGGCGGTCGCGTCGGGGTACACTGTAATCAACAATATCCGTCATAATTTCGCTATCACGGATGGCAGTCTTGCGTGCCAAGCCTTCGTTTAAAATTGGAATCGGGACACCTAAACCTACATACAAAGATGTCCCATACCCAGTGAAGGCAGCGCCCTGCAAGAACTCGGGCGACATCTTTTTCGCATCTCCCTTAACCATCAAAGTTCCACTTAGGTTTTTAGGGCTATGCTGAGTGCCTTCGCCAATAATGTAACCTTGAGCGCCTCCAAGGAAAATGCGAGTACCCATACCCATGGTTTCGTAGTCAGGGTCATTCATCAAAGGGTTGAGTTCTCCCGCACCAGAGTACGTGGCGTTTCGCAACCTTGGCAAAAGTTTACTCATATAAGTGTAGATGATTTCCTCACTTCCATTGACCGCGCAGTTGTAACGTTGGTATCCATTACGGAAATTAATCAGACAAAACTGGTTCAAATCATCCTTGGTCAAAGTGGTTTTAATAGAAGTTCGAGGATAACAATCAGTCCCATAAGCTGTTGCTCGGAGTTCTATTTCGTTTCCAGCGACTAAATCTTCTATTACATGTCCACCACCATATTCGAAGGGTATTTTCTCAGACATGTTTGTGGCGCCAATGAATAAGTCCACTGCAGCACCAGGGTGGCATACAGGCACGTTGTTCATCCAAGCATTGTCAATCTTTATCGGCGGATCAGAGTGACCTACGTTAACCACAGCACCCGAACTACACATAGCACCAAATGTGCCTGTAGTAACTACATCTACTTCTCGAAAAGCAACCTCTACTCCACTGCTGTCCACGAGTTTCTTCATTTCCTCAGCGGTTAAAATTTGAGCGTCGCCTTTGCGAATTTTCGCGTTAATTTCCTCTACTGTCCGAGTTTTTGCTTGGTTAGACAAAGCAGGTTACCTTGACGCATTCGAAAAGGAAACTCAAAGATATATTTTTTACGTAAAAAAGCACTAATTGCAATAAAGAAATAAAGTGTAAGATATTTTGTTACCAGTGTTTCCAGGGTAAGTCGTCCATGTATTCGTTGAGACTGCGAATGCTGTTACCGTTTTTGCCTTTTGTCTTTAGAACCTCTACAAGCGCAACTGCAAGCTGTAAATTGGTAATGACTGGAACATTGAATTCTACTGCTTGGCGCCTTATGATGTAGCCATCAGTTAAGATGGCAGAGAAGTTTGAACGTCGATTCGCAATGGGCACGTTGATTACTAGATCAATTTTGTGTTCTTGCAGACAGTCAAGTATGTTTGGGGCAACTTCGGGGTCTCGGACTTTGTGGAGAACAATTGCATTGATGCCGTTAGCGTTGAGCACTGTCGCAGTATTTTTTGTTGCGTAGATTTTAAAGCCCATCTCTGCAAACGCCTTCCCAATTGGCACTACACGTGCTTTACGTTGTTCGTCGCCACCGACACTAAGAAGAACCGAGCCATCTTTAGCCGGAATATTAAATTCAGCCGACTGCAACGCCTTGCTAAAAGCATCAGAGAAATTTTCGCCTAAACAAGCGACCTCACCGGTACTGAGCATTTCCACACCCAAAACGGGGTCAGCCCCGCTTAACCGCATGAAACTAAACTGAGGAACTTTAACCCCTACATGAGGAGCAACCCTCATAGGAGACAACTTAACACCATCAATTTTTTTACCAAGCATCGCCAATGTTGCCAATTCAATCATATTTATGCCGCGGCATTTGCTCACAAAAGGCATGGAACGCGATGCTCGAAGATTACATTCGATAACGTTAACAACGTCGTCTTTGACCAGGTACTGAATATTGTAGGGCCCATGGATTTTAAGAGCTTTAACGATGCTGATGGTAGCTGTTTCGATGTCTTTTTGTACTTCAACTTTGAGCGCCTGAGGTGGAATAGTCATGGTCGCATCACCGCTATGGACGCCTGCATTCTCGACATGCTCCATGATGGCGCCTATGAATACGTTTTCTCCATCTGATACACCGTCGACTTCGACTTCTTTGGCTCGGTTAATAAACTTGCTAATTACTACAGGGTGATCGCGTCCAACTTTAGCTGCCAAGTTCAGGAAATTCTCTAGAGAAGATTCGTTATAAGCAACCCGCATAGCCGAACCCGACAGAACATAGCTGGGACGTACAATAACGGGGTATCCGATTTTCTGCGCAAATCGTTTGGCTTCTGCAATAGATTGCAATTTGCTCCATGGCGGTTGAGAGATTTTCAACTGATCGAGAAGTGCACTGAATTTGGAGCGGTCTTCTGCCAAGTCTACGTCTTGAGCCGAGGTACCTAAAATATTCGCACCTGCGTCTGAAAGAGGAATAGACAAATTATTTGGAATTTGACCTCCAACACTGGTAATGATACCCATTGGGTTTTCTTTTTCGTAAATGTCTAAGATACGTTCTTTGGTTAATTCTTCAAAGTAAAGCTTGTCAGATATGTCGTAGTCAGTAGAGACAGTTTCAGGGTTATAGTTAACCATGATGGCTTCTTTAATGCCATTTTTCTTTAATGCCCAAATGGTGTTGACACCACACCAGTCGAATTCGACGCTGGAACCAATTCGGAATACACCTGCGCCTAAAACAATAACTTTACTGGCGTGGTCACCAAATTCGATATCGTCTTCATCTCCACCATAAGTCATGTAGAGATAATTTGTTTTTGCAGGCCATTCCGCAGCCAACGTGTCAATCTGTTTCACAACAGGGAGAATATTGGCATTTTTGCGAAAAGCGCGGATGGTGTCTTCTTTGGTTTTTTGGCATTTAGCAATCTGCTCATCGGAGAAGCCTAAACGTTTAGCTTCACGGATAACTTCAACTGAGGACTCTTCAGCTAAGTCTAGCTGACAGAGTTGAGTTTCCATATCGACAATGTTTTGAATTTTATAGAGGAAGAAAGGGTCAACGCCGCTAATACGATAGATTTCCATAACCGAGAGCCCTATTCTGAGGGCTTTGGCAATCTTGTAAAGACGTTCATCAGTAGGATGAGCCATTTCATTTCTGAGTTGCTCTTCTGATTCAGCTTCACAATCTTCAGGGTTGCAGACCAAACCAATCTTGCCGACGTCAAGCATACGAACAGCTTTCTGCAAAGCCTCCTCAAAACAGCGGCCAATCGCCATAACCTCACCTACACTTCGCATTTGTGGACCAACATGGCGATCGGCGTTTTTGAATTTCTGCAAGTCCCAACGTGGGATCTTGACTGTTATATAGTCTAGAGCTGGTTCAAAGCAAGCAGTGGTGACTTCAGTGACTTTATTGATTAGTTCGGGAAGGGTGTAGCCTAAAGTGAGTTTGGTTGCGATGTATGCGAGCGGGTACCCGGTGACTTTGCTCGCTAAAGCAGAACTACGGGACATACGTGAATTGACTTCTATGACCCGGCATTCTTCGGACTTAGGATGCAGCGCCCATTGAATATTGCATTCACCTACAATGCCTAGACAGCGTATTGCGTTTATGGAAATCGAGCGTATTTGGTGGTATTCTCGGTTGGTCATAGTCTGTGAGGGAGCAACCACAATAGAGTCACCTGTATGGATCCCCATTGGGTCAAAATTCTCCATGTTACAAACAGTTAAGCAGTTATCGGCGTAGTCGCGCATGACTTCATATTCGACTTCTTTCCAATGACCTACGTATTCTTCAACAAGAACTTGATTAATTCGGCTTTGCGCTATGCCGATTGTTACGATTTCTTTAAGTTCCTTGGGGTTATGTGCTACCCCTGCACCTTTACCGCCCAAAGTGTAAGCTACTCGAACCATGACGGGATAGTTGATTTCATCCGCAATATCCAATGCTTGCTTAACGCTTGTTGCGGCCCTGCTTTTCAGATAGGGCACACCTGCTTTTTGCATTGCTTGGCGGAACCGTTCACGATCACCCGTATCTTCTATTGCCTGCACTGGAGTTCCTAGAACTTTAACATTGTATTTTTGGAGAATCCCAGTTTTTTCAAGTTCTAGACCACAATTGAGAGCGGTTTGTCCACCAAAGCCTAATAGAATACCGTCTGGACGTTCTTTAGCGATGACCTTCTCAACAAATTCAGGCGTAACCGGCAACAAGTACACTTTTCCCGATAAGCGTGGGTCAGTTTGAATCGTAGCGATATTCGGGTTTATAAGAACAGTCTTTATACCTTCTTCACGCAGAGCCTTTAAGCATTGGCTACCGCTGTAATCAAATTCGGCTGCTTCCCCAATTTTGATAGCGCCACTACCAAGAACCAGAACTTTCTTTATCCAATCAAACTTTGGCATACTAGGGCGCCTCCAAGGTTTTGGCAAACTTGTCAAACAACATTTCCGTATCGTAAGGTCCTGGTGAGGCTTCAGGATGCCACTGCACAGCAAAAACTGGTTTGGATTTATGCTTGATACCTTCAGTTGTCTTATCATTCGGGTTTACAAACCAGGGTTCAAGAGGCGTTTCCTTTAGCGAAGCCAAATTTATTGCGTAACCATGATTTTGAGTTGTAATATAGCAACGGTTGTTGTTTAGATCAAGCGCAGGTTGATTCTGAGCGCGATGACCGAATTTAAGTTTGTAAGTGTCTCCTCCTAGCGCTAAAGAGAGGATTTGGGCACCAAGACAGATTCCCATTAAAGGAACTTTCTCGGATAACTCACGGATAGAATCAATCGTCTTTACGCATTTTTTGGGATCGCCAGGACCGTTGCTTATAAAGACACCATCAGGGCAATAGGCCAATACTTTACTTGCAGAAGTGTCGTAGGGCACACGGACAACGTTTATTCCTCGTTTCAATAAATTGCGAATGATACTATACTTGACTCCACAGTCAATTAACACAACAGTTTTATTGCCATCTACATTGTACGCAATGGGTTTTTTAACTGACACTTCCTTAACCAAGTCTGTAAGGTTAGGGTCAGCGATGTTCTTACCGTTCTCTAACAACGCATCCAAATCAGGCTCAATACCCTCTTCGAAAGTCTGCAGAATGCCAAGCATAACACCGTGAGTTCGCAATTTCTTTGTTAAACGTCTTGTATCTACTCCGAAGATGCCTGTAACGCCCTCGTCAGCAAGCCATCTGTCAAGAGTACGAGTTGAAGCCCAGTGAAACGGTTCATGACAGAGCTCATGAATAATTAAGCCTTGAACTTGAATGTGGTCAGACTCAAAGTAAAGCGGAAGCCCAAGGTTTTGCTCGTTTGATGGAACACCATAATTGCCCACCATTGGATAAGTGAAGGTTAAAATCTGCCCTTTGTACGATGGATCAGTTAGGGCTTCAGGGTAACCAACCATTTGGGTAGAAAAAACAACTTCTCCAGAAATTTTTCCTATGGCACCGAACCCTTTACCGATAAATGACGTTCCGTCTTCAAGGAGCAGTATTGCTTTTTTATTCTTATTGAACGTGCTATCTTGTGGGACCAAAGCCCTATTCAACCTATCAGTTTAGATTTTTAAATTTATCGTTTTTGGTCAAATGCAATTTTTTACAGTTTTGTTGAGAGTACTTTTTGCTTTTGCGAGGTTTTCCTTGAGTTTGTTGATGTCTACTTGCGTCTTTGCCAGAGACTTATTTTTTGCTTTTATTGCTCTATAAACTTCTTTGGGAGATGGACCTCCAAGTACTTTATACGTTTCGACTAGTTTGCGAGGATTTGTGCATGCGAGCAAATCTTGTTTTTTTATAGTTAGTTTGATGTTTGCAGCGTCTAAAGCTATTTTCTGGACAAGTTCGGGAGTAGCATCGACTAATGTTTTCTTTGAATCTATTAAGGACTTGACAATAGCCCCTGCGATTTTATGCGAAGTTCGGAAAGCAATATTGTATTTGCGTACAAACATGTTCGCAAGCTCAGTTGCGCCAACAAAACCTGATGCTGCTTTATCTTCCACGTTGTTAGAGACCTTGATTCCAGGGATTAACTTGGCAAACATATCCAGCGAAGCAGAGAGATAATCTATGGATGACCAAAGTTTCGGTGTTATCTCTTGGAAATCCAGATTGTAAGTTGTTGGAAGACTTTTAATAGCGGCAGCAGCAGCAACAAAATCGCCCAAAGCATTGCTTGCCCGTGCACGAATGACCTCAAGTACTTCAGAATTTTTTTTCTGAGGCATAATACTACTGGTTGAGGTGAATTCATCAGGCAACTCAATTGTGCCAAATTCAAGTGAGCTCCAAATAATCAAATCCTCAGCTAGACGACTTAGGTTTATTGCAAGCAAAGTAAGTGCAGCTAAAGTTTCAACAATATAATCGCGGCTTCCAACAGCATCTATGGAGTTCTCCATTACCGCATCAAAGCCAAGAAGCGATGTTGTTTTATTACGGTTAATTGGAAAGCTCGTTGTAGCCAAGGCACCTGCCCCAAGCGGGCACCGGTTAACTCGGCTGTAAGCGCTTTGCAACCGCTCTAAATCACGTCCTAAAGCAGTAGCATGCGACAGCAAGTAGTGTGCAAACGTGACAGGTTGAGCTGGTTGAAGGTGAGTGTATTCTAAAATAATTGTTTGGGTATGTTTACCGGCTGCATCTAGAAGGCTTTGCTGCATGTTAAGGATTAGTTGCATTAATTCTTGCAACTCTTGGCGCAACACTATTCGGATGGCGGTTGTAACTTGATCGTTCCGGCTTTTGGCTATGTGTAAGTTTCCACCGATTTCTGGTCCTGTCTCAGCAATCACTGATTCTTCAATTGCCATATGAACGTCTTCTGCATTTGGGTCAAGTTTTTCGCTGTCTATTTTGTTAAGAGACGAGAGGATCTTTGCTCCTTCTGACCACTGAACAATTTTTTCTTCCATAAGCATGACGACGTGCACCTTGTTAATTTCTAAAACAGCCTCAGCTAATCGTACGTCATCTTTTCGGGAGGAACAAAATTTAGCAACATCTTCGCGGACATTACCTAACCGTCCTCCATGCAGCATCTTTGACATTTTTCCCGCCCTCCACAAACTTACTGGTTATAAGAATTTAGGATTTCTTTGCCTTTGACTTTTCTCCGGCTTTCTTTAGCGAATTGTACATTCTTGTTTGGAGCCCCCAAAGTTCGATAAAGCCGTGCGAATATGACTGGTTAAAGCTTGTTTTGATGTTATAGTTGGCTAAGTTTTTGTCGTAGAGAGACATTGGTGAACTCCGTCCGATTACTATAAAGCCTCCTTTGAAGAGTTTGAGTTTAACCTCACCGGTTACATTTTCTTGGGATCTATTGATGAAGGCGTCTAGGTCATCTTTTAAGGGGTCAGCCCATAAGCCGGCGTAAGCTAGGAATACCCATTGGGCGTCAACTTGCTCCTTGAAAAGAACTTCGTGGCGAGTCATCACCATTTTTTCCAAATCTTTGTGTGCTTCCAAAATTACTGTTGCCGCTGGGCACTCGTATATTTCACGAGATTTCAGACCAACTATGCGATCTTCGATATGATCGATTCGTCCGACCCCATTTCGCCCTGCAATTTTATTAACTTCCTCAATAAGGTCAAGAGGAGCCATTTTTTTGCCGTTAACTGCAACGGGTACACCCACCTCAAACGTTATAGTTATAATTTCAGGTTTATCGGGTGCCTTTTCAGGTGCAACAGTCCATTCGAAAGCATCATCTGGAGGAGTTTGGCTTGCGTCTTCTAAAAGTCCACATTCGATAGCGCGTCCCCATACGCTCGCGTCTATACTATATTTTTTAGCAGCATTAGAGACATGAATACCTTTAGTCTTAGCGTATTCCATTTCTTCCTCACGTGTTAAACTCCACTCACGAATAGGGGCAAGAATTTTCATATCTGGCGCCAATGAACTTAGAGAGATATCAAAACGCACTTGATCGTTTCCTCTACCAGTACACCCATGCACTAATCCTGTAGCCCCTTCTTTTTCGGCGATTTCAACCATCTTTTTAGCAATTAATGGCCGAGAAAGGCTTGTACTAATGGGATACTTACCCTCATACAGAGCATTAGCCTTGATAGCTGGAAAAATATAGTCTTTAGCAAACTCTTCTTTGGCGTCTACTGAAAAATGTTTAAGCACTCCAAGTTTTTTGGCTTTTTCCTCGGCTGCTTTGATGTCTTCTTGCTGCCCAACGTCCACAGTTACTGTGATTACTTGTCCATTGCATTTTTCTTGGAGGTATTTGATTAAAACGGATGTATCTAACCCGCCGGAGTATGCTAAAACGAATTTTTCTGTGATTTTTGCTCCCTCATTTTTTAATTTGAATTATTTCCCTTACCTTGAGCGCTGTATTTTTAAAGGTTGCGACTTTTTTGTCACTTAATAAGATTTAAATGTTCCATTTGATACATTCAAGACCCTATGACAGTAGCCCAAAAAGTGCGAGATCATCTGCGAAACAAACCATATTTACTAGAAGCCCTTGAAAAAGGCATTGTTAATCTCAGCGAACTCTCACGCCAAATCCAAAAGGAGCTAGAATCCGATGACACGAGCGCAATAAAGGCTGCTCTACGGCGCTATTCTGAAGAACTTCAAAAACATAAGCAAAAACGTGAAGAAAAAGTCCTTCAACTTCTAAAACGAAGCAACATAGCTGTCTATGACCGAAAATCAGTCATGATAACAAGTAAAGAGCTGGAGTCTCAAACAGGCATGAAAGTAGACTTGCTGGGAAAATTCGTATATCTCCTAGACCGTAACGAATTACCCCAACGAATATCCACCCTTGTTAAACACGACAATTGCACAATGATTGTCATTCATTCACCTGAAGAGCTAGAAGCCACTCCGGGAGTTGTCGCTTTCCTTGCCACCTTACTTGCCGAACAAAATGTTAACATCATCGAGTTTATTTCCTGTTGGACCGAAACCATTTTGGTAGTCGAGAAGAAAGATAGCCTCAAAACTTACGAAGTTTTATCTAACATGGTTGGATAAAAGGCAGCAAAATTAATAATGTGACAATCCTTAATTTTGTATCTTGATTACAAAACGTTGGAAAGTCGCTTGTTTAACGGAGACTCAACAAAATGGTACACCAAGAATGTATAAACTGCAAAACAGCTTACGGAATAGATGAAATTGTTTACTTCTGCAAGAAATGCGGAGATATATTGGAAATAAAGTTTGGTCTCGAAGAGTTAGCTGAAGCGTTCCAAAAGAGCGACTGGAGAAGCAAGCCACTCTCTGTTTGGCGCTACCGCGACTTCCTACCTATCCACGAAGCCTCCCAAATAGTCACGTTAGGTGAAGGCGGAACGGGTCTTCATCGCTCAGAGCATTTAGGTGCAGAACTAGGCCTCAAGAACCTTTATGTTAAAAACGAAGGGGAAAATCCAACCGGCAGCTTCAAAGACCGAGGTATGACTGTCGGTGTAACCAAAGCCTTAGAATTAGGTGCAAGACATGTGATCTGCGCCTCCACGGGTAACACCTCGGCAAGCCTAGCGGCTTTTGCTGCACGTGCAGGAATAAAATGCACCGTCCTTATCCCCTCGGGCAAAATCGCTTACGGCAAACTCTCCCAAGCTATGATTCACGGTGCCAAAGTCCTTCAGGTTAGAGGAAACTTTGATCAAGCACTGGAGTTCGTGCTTAAACTTGCCGACAAGCATAAGGATATTTACTTACTTAACTCGATTAATCCGTTTCGAATTGAAGGACAGAAATCACTCGGATATGAAATCTGCGAACAACTAAACTGTGAACCTCCGGACCGCATCGTCATACCCGTTGGAAACGCAGGAAACATCAGCGCCGTCTGGAAAGGTTTAACTGAATTCTACAAACTTGGCTACATAAAGAAACTGCCCAAGATGACAGGCATACAAGCTGCAGGTTCAGCACCCATCGCTCAAGCCATCAAGAAAGGCAACGACAAAATTGTCCCTGTTGAAAATCCTGAAACCATCGCCACTGCCATACGTATCGGGGCACCAGTAAGCTGGAAAAAAGCAGTCAACGCCATCCATGAGTCGAAAGGAACCGCTGAAACAGTTACCGACGAAGAAATCTTAGACGCACAAAAAATCCTTGCAAGAATCGAAGGCATATTTGTAGAGCCGGCAAGCGCCTCATCCA